>NZ_JBGUHR010000137.1:0-145330 GCF_045112255.1 Fibrobacter sp. | reverse complement strand
TGTCGTTTCCATTGCGCGACAATTTAGAAAAAATTTGGCTTGTCGCCATAGGGCTATATTTAAAATCAATAATGTACGTTATGCGGGTGGGGCCCCAGCTCGGAGTTGGGAAGGCCGCACGGGCCCCTCCCTGCACCCTCCCCATCCTTGGCCGACGCTTTTATTGTACTGACGAACGAATAAATGTTGCAGTTGATTATTCGTCTCGCATTTAGTGAAGTTCTCGTTGTAAAAATTCTATTTTATAGCGGTATGCCAGAATTCCGCAGAAACAATCGCTCGAATCAAGACCGCTTTAATCGCGGCAATTCTCGTCCGAACCGCAACAACGACCGCCACGACTCTAGTCGCGGAACGCGTGGTGAATGCTTGACGCTTCGCATCGAAAAGATGGTGCAAGGCGGCGAGGGCATGGCGCGATTGGAAGATGGTCGCGTGTGCTTTGTGGCGGGAGCGCTCCCGGGTGAACTGTGCAAGGTGCGCCTCACGTTCCAGAAAAAGGACTTTACCAAGGGTCGCGTTGTCGAAGTTCTGGAGGCAAGCCCCGATCGCGTGAAGCCGCGTTGCCCGCTGTACGGCAAGTGCGGTGGTTGCAGCCTGCAACATCTCGCCTCTGAAAAGCAGGCGGAATATCTGGAAAAAGTCGAACGTGAAAATTTCAAGCGCCTCGCTCATGCGGAACTGCCCGAAGATTTTGTCATCCATACGGGGAACGCCTGGGGCTACAGGAATCGCGCGCGTGTCGTGTTCCGTGGCAATTCCAGTTACGGTGCTGCAAATCGTGAAGGAGCTGCAAAACGCGCGGTCTTTGGATTTCGTGGCGAAGAAAGCAATGACATCGTCCCGTTTGAAAAATGCCCTGTGCTCACGGATGGCTTGAATGATTTTTTACGTGGACCAGCCGCGACGCTTCTCGCGGGCGGTCGCGAGGATTCTCGCAGATATTCTCGCGATATCGACGTGAACATTTTCGATAACGGCAACGGCGAAATCTCGTTCTATTATCCGGGAATGCACAAGTCCGAATTCGATGCGCATGCCGTAAGCCATGTCGAGATTGCGGGCCACAAAATCGAAGCGGACGCTTCCGTATTTTTCCAAAGCAATCTGGGCCTTTTGCCGGAACTAGTCAATGCTGTCCGCAAGGCCGTGGATGAAGGCTTGTCAATCGGCAAGTCCTCAGACGCTTGGCTGATCGACTTGTTCAGCGGTGTCGGCTTTTTTGCCTGCATTTTGCAGGACAAGTTCAAGAAAATCACGACTGTCGAACGCGAGGAAGGCTGCCTTAAACATGCAGAAGTTAATTTGTCTGTTCCGGCGGCGTTCCCAAAAGATTCTGCGGCATCTTGTGCTGTAGAAAACGTCTCGGCCCCTGCCGAAGATTGGCTCGTCGAAAACGTCGTAGACGTTCCCGCCACGCTTATCGTAGATCCTCCGCGAACGGGACTCCCTAAAGAAGCTTTGACTGCCATCGTGAAAAGCTCTGTCAACCGGCTTGTTTATGTTTCTTGCGACCCGGTGACGCTTGCTCGCGATTTCGCCAAGTTCTCCGAGGCCGGTTTTGCCCTTTCTCACGCCGAAGGCTTCGCTTTTTACCCTCAAACACCCCATCTTGAGATGATGTTTGTACTTGACAGATAGTTTTTTGCTATTTTGAAAAGTGCTGTTGGGCAAAAAAGAGAGGGATAAAATGAACAAAAAACAGAAAGTCGTTATGCTTGCTACTTTAGCCTTGGGTGGGCTTTTTGCAGGTTGCTCAAAATCCGAACCCATTATCGCCTGTGGCCGTGAATGGAATCCGGCTGTGGGGTATGTTGCCGATACGGGTAGCGTCTTCAGGATGGCTGATGAACTCATCATCCAGTTGCGTTATGGAACGGGGTTCGACTTTAATACATTGAAATTTGCCTTTTACGAAGGAACGCTCGCCAGTAAGGGTGAAAAACTTTGGGAACATGATTTCCATGTTTCCAATAAAATGGAAGCGTTTACGCTTGAAGCCCGTTCGCGCCGTGGTGGCTATGCAACCGCCCGCGAAATGACGAAGCTCAAGGCTCCGGGAACAGTCGTTGTCGAAGTCTCTTCCGAAAAGGGCGTGATTGCTTCGAAACAGTTATCTATTGTCAATCAATAATTGGTTATCTTGATGAATAAAATAAAATTCTTGAGTGGAATGTTTGTCGCTGCAATGCTTACCGCTTGTGGCGAGTCTGAAGTATCTGTTAATTATAAATTAAATGAACCTGTCACGCTTGAAATGTACACCGAAAGCTATTATGCGACGCTGGACTTGAAGGGCGAAGAAAAGATGGGGACGATTACAGCGACGTATGCCGATTTGAACTACTCTTCAAAAGGCGATACGACGTTTGTCAAGCGCAATTACGTGATTGACAAGTCTCGCGGATACCTCAAGAATTTTATGCCGACGGAACTCGCCTGGCGCATCAAGGAAGTGAACCTTGCCGCCGTGGACCGCAATGTGACGAGCCTCACCGGCATTGACGATGGCTACGACACGCTGCTGGCTCATGTCCCGATGCCAAGCCGCTGGCGCGACCAGCTCTTGAATCCTGAATTCAAGCCGCACCTCAAGCGTTTGGAAAAACACCGCTGGGAAATGGATCACTTGCTCAAGGGCGTTGTGCCGGTCAAGGGCAATGTGACCGAACTTCTCAGGCAGCAGGGGCGTCTGAACTTCGCGCTTATCAAAGTGGACTCCGTGGTGACCAAGGGTTTCCAGAATCGCGACCATCGCAAGTGCCTGGACTACGTTGTCTACTTGCAAGAAACCGAAAGCTTCCCTTACTTCATCTGGGAACAGCATGTAGGCAGTAAGATTGTGCCGGAAAAGTTCAAGGCTTACACAGCTGGCCTCAAGGGCGAATACCGCACCGAGTTCGAAGTCATGATCGAGCCGGAAACGGGCCTCCCGTGCCAGGAACGCGAAGTCAAGGTCGGAACGCACACGATGATCCACCCGGAAACGAAGGACTCCGTCACGTTCACGAGCCACATCTCGTACGAAAGACTTTACAACACCAAGCGCGATATTCCTGAAGCCGCTGAATAGAATAATTAGGAATGCGGAATTGTACAAGTACCAAATGCTAGTAAAATAATCGCGGCGAAGCCGCCAAATTAAACATACTCCTAATTCCTACTTCCTAATTTCGAATTAAACAATTTGTACTTTAATCCTATGCGTTTAACAATCCCACTCTTCCTTCTCCCTGTTGCTTTGAACTTCATCGGTTGCGCGACGCACGTTTCGTCGCAGCAAACCATGGCCGATGATCGCAATCTCGTTTACGAAGATACGTACAAGGCGTACCGCGAAGCCGAAGAAAAGTATTTGAACTTGCTGTTCAATATCGAGCGCATGCCTGAAGAAGAAGAACTTTGGGTGATGAAGCGCGAACGCATGATTGAACTCATGCAGCTTAAGGAGTTGATGCTTAATGCGCGCCAGGAGCTTGATGGTGCCATTCAGGAATGGGAACGCCACTTGCTTGATGTCCAGGCCGAGGTGAAATCCCGCGAAATCAAGAAGCTCAATCCAAACTTCAGAGGTCGCGACGCCGAGCGCACAAGTCCCGGCCAGCTCCTCCCCGGCGAATCCAAGAAAACCCCAAGTTACAACTACTAAAAACGGCGGCCTTAAGCCGCCTTTCGTTTATAGTAATCTAGAATTGCATACACAGTTATAATTGCAGATACGTTTTATAATGCAATAAGCGTCGGCCAAGGTATTTCCTTCGCAGTAGCGTGCAAAACGAGTGTTGCGACGGGCTGCTTGCAGACCGGCATAACCGAGTGAAGCCGCTGACGCCGTTAGGCGTCAACTCTGAGCTGGGGCCCCGCCCGCATGAAGTACTATTTTGATTTATAGTTGGGAATTCTTATTGCCAACTGTTTTGGAACCCCATCCCAATGGAAAACTTGATTCTCGTGGGGCAGATGTTCTTGTGCAACAGCGGCAAGTCAATCGGGGTCAGCTTTTTACCGCCATGCAAATCCTTGTCCTCTCCAATGCGACTGAGACCGCGCGCAAACGTGAGCGTAATATCGAACGGAATGTTGTCCCATATCTTGTTGCTCATGCGGAAGCTTAAGCCCACGGAACGGTCCCAGAAATCATGTTTTGTAAGCTTGTCTGTAAAGAACTTTCCTGTCCAGGCTGCGCCGATTTGTGCAAATAGGTCTACGTACAAACTACGAGTCGAGAAAATCCAGAGGCTGTGCCGCCAGTCATCGTAAATCGGGTAGAGGTAATGGAGTTCTGCCATTGCGGTCTTCGTGCCGGCGAGCGTATAGTCTTCGTCGCTTCTCAAGTACGGGTAACCATCGAGGAATACTGGCGTGTAGTAGTACGAATCGAGCGTGTCGCTTACATCGTCAGTGTTCCAGTGGAGGTAACTGGAAATTTTTCCGCCTGCGGCCAGACGGGCGTGGAGGAACGGTGTCTGTATGCTTCCGTAAAGGTTCAAACCGAACTGGTGGAGCGCAAAGTTTCTGTAGTGCGTTTCAATTCGGCCGTTTTCGGTGATGTAGAGCGTTCCCGGACGGCTGAGGTCGCTGTTGGCGTACTGGTAATAGGCAAAGAGTCCGTTCCCTTGGCCCGAAATCCCAGATCCGCCTTCGCCTTCGTGGTCGCCGTAAAGCCCGAAACCGACTGTTGCGCTAAAGCGCTTCTGGTACGTCCATTCAATTCGGTCGTCGTAGAAGTTGACGTTTGCCCAGTCGTAACTGATGGCGGCTTGCAATGTGTCGATGCTCTTGAAAATGCTGTAGCCTGCGGTTCCTGTAATGGCTTGCATGGCGTAAGAGTAGCGGCTTGTGCCGACGCTATCTGCTACGTCTGAACCTACGCCTTCGTAACGTACGGTTTCTTCATTCGTGTAGTTCGCGTAACTGTACGAGATGCCAAGATCAATTGGCGTACTGCGGTTGTCCCATGCGATAAAGAATTCCTTTTCTTGCCTGGGGTTAAGTCCGTCGCCGTTGATGTAGTCGATGCCCTTGCCGAGTTCGAGTAAAAGCCCTAACTGCACTGTGTTTTTCTTGAGGGCGTCGCTGATGACAACGGCAAGGCCGAGTTTCGCCTTGACTTCGCCCTCGCCAAAGACGGTCACTCTTGGGGCGTTTTCTGAAATGCTGAAAATCGGGACGAACAGCGGAATGTTCGGGATAGGCTTGTAATCGCGTTCTGCGCCTGCAAATTCGCGGTCGATGAGTTCAAGCTCTTTGTGGGGCTTTTGCGGAAGAGTCCCGTGCAAGATGATTTCTCGTTGTGTCGTATCCGCTGTGGCAACCTTGATGGTGTCGCGGACTTCCACCTGGATCACGTCCTTGCGCAAGACTATTTGTGTGCATTTCGCGGAATCGGCGATATTGACTGCATCATTCCCGGCATTTGTCGAATCGGCTGGCTTCGTGGTATCTGCACATGCGACCTGAATGGTATCGGCAACTTGCAGAACGCTATCACGGATGCTCACGACAATGCTATCGCGGAATATGGGGTCCGCTTCTTTTGCGTATGGCAACTTGTAAAGCGAGAAACCGTCCTTGTCGTACTGCGTGAAGAAAATGGTATCGCCGGCAAGTGTTGGCGTGAATGCGCCTCCGACCACGTTCGTGAGGACTCGTTCCTTGCCAGTGCTTAAATCCTTTTCGATCAAGTTGAAAATGCTGTTTCTGTTGCTTGCGAAAATAATCTTGTCGTTGTCAATCCAGTTGACATCGCGTTCGTCATAGCCTGCTGTGCTTACGACTTTGAAGTTTGATCCGTTTGTGTCTACAACGGCTATCCCGCGTTGCTTGTCGTCAAAGAAGCTGAACGCGATGTGCTTCCCGTCTGGGCTGAACTTGGGACTGTAAATATTGTAGTAGAGGAGGGAAGAGTCTGCTTTGAAAATATCAATGGGTTCTTCGGTGGAGGCGTTTTTCAAATCGCTATTGAACGGAATCTTGCTCAGGACGAATCTAGTGCTGAACGGTTCACGTCTCACGAATACGATTGAAGTTCCTTGCCTGTTGAATGACGGGTAAACGGCATCGACGAGGTACGTGATGGCGGCCTCGTTCTTGTTCGTATCGCTTACGGCAACGTCAAAGTGCGCATGTCCATCCTTGTCGCGGTTCTGGTAGCTGATGTAGGCAAGAATTGGACCGTGAGTGCTGTCGTCGTAAACATCAATGCCCTTGTCGAACCATGGCTTTTTAGCCTTGAAGCCGGACTTTGCAAAATCAGCGATGTTGATGAGGCTGCTGTCGGCGCCTTCAACCTCGATATCGCCGATTTCAACCTTCGCAGAATCCGCGACTTTCGCAGAATCCTCTCTCGCCTCTCGTCTCTCGTCTTTCGTCTTGAGAGTATCTTCCAGCGGAATCTTGAATACGCTGCCGTCAAACCATGGACCGCCAAAGTTCGAAATGCCGTAAAGGTTTTTGCCGCTCACGACCGGGAAGTCTTGCCAGAAGGCGTCCTTCGTGATTTTGATGCCTTCGACGAGTGTACCGAGAGAATCCTTTTGAGCCTGGTAATGCTCGGTAATTTCTTTTTTCCAGTTATCGTAAAGTTGCTGTTCGCTGATGCCAAGAGCGCTCTTGATGGCTCCGTTAAGCGTTGCTCGGTAGGGCTTGCTAAGTTCTTTCCAAATTTTTGGAATGGCGTCTTCGCCGTAATGCTTCGCAATGTAGAGCACAAGTGAAAAGCCTTGCGTGTAGGGGCCGAGTTCAGCAAGCAGGGAATTGTC
Source organism: Fibrobacter sp. (assembly GCF_045112255.1). GTDB lineage: Bacteria > Fibrobacterota > Fibrobacteria > Fibrobacterales > Fibrobacteraceae > Fibrobacter. Next base: position 138,569 of record NZ_JBGUHR010000137.1, on the reverse strand, counting down.
GGAAAACTCGTGCATGTACGGGAGCGTCATGAGGCTGTCGTTCAAGGCGGCGGTGCGCAGAAGCATGTCGCGATGCGTGTCCCAGGCGTCAAATCCCATGCGCGAGGATTCAAATTGCGCCGTTCCCTCGGCAAACCAAAGCGGCTGCAATGTAAACGGAATCATCGTGAGAAAATCCGTTCTCGTGCGTTCGTTATAATAGTCGGTATAGTTGAACTGGAAACCGTAAAGTTTCGGGACAATCTTTGCACCGCTTTCGATGCTCACGAGGTGGCTAAATTCATGCGTCACTACGTCCGAAATCCAGCCATGGCTGCTGCGGATCTTGAAATCCCAGTTGGTGAGCCAGAGGTTTATGGCATTTTCGCTCGGGATGGCGCTGCCGTTGCTGTAAAGAGCGTTGTTCAAGACAGCGCTGATGCGCGGGAGCGGCTTGTTGTAGCGGCTTGTGACGGAATCGTAAACGGCTTCAGCGTAAGCGGAAACTTTAGCGGCATGTGTCGAGTATTCAACAGGGTAAATGAATTGAAAATGTTCCGTGCCTGCGGTTTTCCACTTGATGTCGCTCTGGTTACCGTAAAAGCCGGCGGCGCTTGCTGTTCCCGCCAACAATGCGGTACAGACTGCAAAAATGCTCTTGATCTTAAACTTCATGATTGTAATTTAGAATTTTGTACGTGCCCGGAAAAATAAAAGCATATAGAAAAACCGCACGATTACTCATGCGGTTGTTTGGAGGAGATGAGGATTTATTTTACACTAATAAAAATACGTAATAAGCCTACCGCAAAATATTTCTAAAACAGCCTGTTTTGATATGTCTGTATCAACCGTATTTTGTAGACTGGTTCAGACATCCTTATTCCGAAAAAAAAGTCGCGCATTTCTGCGCGGCTTTTTTGTGGATTTCAAGGAGAGATTCTTATTTTCCGACGCCGAGAGCCTTGTCGAGGCCTTCGATCAACTTGCCGTTCTCGATCACGGAGAAGTTGCCGGTGTAGCCCCAGTGCGTCCAAGGAATTTGGAGCGTGTCGCAGATTTCGCGCATGGCCGTGAGGTAGTTGATGCGGGATTCAGCGGTGGAGCGGAGGTTCAATGCGCCGAATTCGTTGATGATCACCGGCACGTTGTTGGTGGCAGCCCACTTCTTGGCCGTGAGAACCTGCTCCAGGATGGCTTCCTTGCTGCCGGTCTTGTAGTAGTTCTTGATGGCTGTCTTCACATATGCCTTGGTGCTCTTGTTGACGCCGAAGTCGCCAGAAACAGTAGACCACTTTGCCGGATCGTAGGGGAACGGAATGTCGTGGATGGTGGCATAGTCCGTCCAGGAACCGCCCTGATGCGTAAAGGCGAACGGTTCGTAGGTGTGGATCACGTAGATGATGTTGTCGTCGGTGAACGGGGTGCGCTTGGCAAGGAGGCTGATCGAGTACCACTGGGCATCGCCGAAGAGGATGGTATGCTTGGTATCGACGGTGCGGATGGCGTCAATCATGGCCTGGGCTGCGACAGTCCACTGGGCTGCGGTGACCTTTCCATCGCTCATGTCCGGTTCGTTCAAAAGTTCAAAGAACAAGTCTTCGCGTGGGCTTTCTGCATAGTGGGCTGCAACATGCTTCCATACTTCAGCCATCATCTTGATGTAGTTGGTGTCCTTTGCGCTCGTGGTGTTGTAGCTGTTGTCGTATTCGTGGTAGTCGATTACGAGAGACATATTGTACTTGCCGGTCCATTCCACGAAGGAGTCGAGAACCAGGAACAGCGTGTCGTCGTCGAATTTCAGTTCTGCATCGGTGCCCTTAACAAATGCATCGCGGTTTGTGGCGTAGAGGTCGAGGTCAATCGGCAAGCGGAGGCTCTTGAAACCATTTTCAGCGAGGATCTGGACATCCTTTTCGCCCAATTCAAAGGACTTGAACTTGCCATCGGCGTTTTCGAGCCAGTTGGTAAAGTTGACGCCCTTGTTGAGGTACTTCATGGCCTTTTCTTGCAACGGATTGGTCACGGTGATTTCTGCTTCGGTGAAGGTTACGGTCGGAATGACCGGATCCTTGATTTCCATATCCGGCTGGTCCTTTTCGACCTCAGAGGTGTCTTGCAGATAAATGTTATCGATGAAGAGGGAGTCGGTCATGACTTTGCTCTTGCTGCCTTTTGCCTGGAAGCTGATGGCATTGAGATGCTTGGCGTCGAAGACAACTTCTTCGCCCCAGCCGCCCTGGACAAGATCCTTGAAGCGGATGACAGCCTGTTTCCAGGAGCGCGATGCCGGCACTTTGGCAAGATGCACGTCGTAGTCTTTGACATCGGAGACTTCGATGTGTACTTCGTGTGCGCCACCCTTGTACCAGTAGGTGATTCCGCCAAAACGACCGTTTGCGCTATCTTCGGTAATTTTCAGGCCCCAGCCTACATACGGATCGTATTCGTATTCGCCTCTGTCGAGAGTGTAGTTGACTTGCAGGGCGTAGTTGGAACCGTTGTTGACACGGCCCGGCATGTTGTCGCCGTCGTCGTTGAGCGGAGTCACGATAGAGGATGCACCGCCGTTGTTCTTATCGTCGTAGGTGTACCAGAAATCGCCAAGCTTGCTTTCGTGATTGGCATCTTCAAAGTCGTCCACTAAAACGCCAAGACCTTGCGGCAAGGTGATTGGGCCTTCTGCGGGAAGTTCCGTCGGCGGGAGAGTTTTGCTTGTGTCAGTCGAAGTTGTGTCAATGGCCGGGATGGAGTCTGTTCCCGGTTGCGGATTGTTGTTCGGAATGGAGTCACGAATTTCAGAACCCGGATCGCTAGGAAGCGGAATTTGAGTATTGTCATCGCCGCAGGCGCTGAGTGCCATCACGGTTGCGATGCCGAGAATGCTGATTTGTGGGTAAAATTTCTTGAGTTGCATAATGCCCTCTTGTGGGTGTTTTCTTTTTTCCTAAAAATATATTTGAGGCATGGCTCTAAATACTGGAAAATGGGATATTGATGTTAAAAGTGTATTAAGTGTTTTGGTCGAAAAGTCAACTTTTTGTACGAAAATCGTTGGAAAATGTTTTATTTATATAACGCAACGCTTCCGGCGAGAATTAATCTTTTTATCTTTGGAATGGATGCGCTTTTTCTCGGAAATTTACCACGAATCGACCCAGTATATTCCCCATGGAAGTGGGGATCCCGTCATTATGCACTGGGAAAAACAGGCGTATGCCGACAAACGTTATGAAGGGTGCAACCGTTATCCTTTTACAGCGGCTTTTATGCCACTCCTTGCCCCTGTTTCCGCAGATTACCTGAACCCGGTCTGTGTCTATGCCGTGGTGCATGGGGGAGAGGTTCCCGATGGCGTTTACTATGTGGACCGCGAGGATTCAAAGCTTGTAAAGCTCGGCGGTGTAGATGTCCGCAAGGCGATTCTTGCCGCATTTCCGGAACAGGAATTTATAACCGAAGCGCAGACGATTTTCATTTACACAGGGCTCTTGGAACGTGCGGTTTGGCGGTTTCGCGAGGCGGCGTATCGACAGGTGCAAATGGACGTGGGTTCGGCTTGCGCGAATACGATCCTTTTGGCAAAGTCTCGTGGGCAAAAAGTTTTTGCGCTAGGCGGATTTGTCGATGATTCCATTGCGGTTTCGCTCAAGCTTGGGGCGACCGAAATGCCGATGGCTGCGATTGCGATTTTCCCGGAAAAGAGCATGGTGGCGTTCAATTCAGTCGATGATGGTGTTGGTGAACTTGCGTATTCGAACCATGCGGAGATGGGTGCCTATGCGGGCGAGGATGAATGCCGCATGGAAATTTCTCGTTATCCGTCGAGATTCATGCTGCAAAACCGTCTGGAAAACATTGACGATCTGAAACTTTGCATGAAGGTGCGCCGCTTGAATGCACAGGCGCTTCCGGGCGATGAATTTCCGCTCACTCCGTCGAAGTTCACGAATGAGTATTATTTGCGTGAACTGTGGTATTTACGCACCGATAAAAAAGTCGCGGCTCCGTTTGTTCACGGAACGTTAGACCTAGATGATTTTTCGTCGATGTTGCGTTGGCTGGAATTGGCGCAGTTGAACGCTTTTGGCGCGGGGCTAATAAAAATTTGGGTGGTCGTCTTTGATGTGATGTTCGTGTACGCTGGCGTGTACCGCTACATCCCTGTTCGCAAGTCCATTTACATGCAAAGCGGTTCTGCCAATCCGAAAAAGTTTAACAAGTGCTTCGCTGTTCCCGAACAAGTTCAAAATTCCATGTTCGCCGTAGTGCTTACTTCGAACTTGAATGAATCTTGCCAGGTGCTCGGGAATCGCGGCTACCGCTACATGAACTTGAATGCCGGCGTTCTCGCCGAATCGCTTTACGTCTCCGCGCGTCTGCTCAACAAGACTGCCCGCGAAGAGCATTTCTTCTATCACGACGAACTCAAAAAGCTTCTCGAAATTCCTGAAACCGAAAGCATCATCTCGACTGTCGTAATCGGAAAAAGTCCAGCCAGATAGCAATTAGACTGTAGGCAATTGGTCAATGGTCATTGGTCAATAGTTGTTTCTGCTTTGTCATGCCAGCCATCTCGTAGCTATGTCATGCCCGCCACCGAGCGGGCACCTCCCTCTCGTCATCCTGAGGAGCTGTTATTTTCACATTGTCATCCTGAAGGCGTAAGCCTGAAGGATCCAGTCACATTTTACGCGAACACTTTCAACAATACTGGTGTTACAAAAACGGTCATCACGCCAATTTATCGAACAATGTTTTCTTTAAAAAACTTGACAATTGATTCTTTTTTTACGAATTAATTTATCTTTATGATAGAGCTGGTATGATACTCTTAGATGCAAGGAGAAAGAAAAAATGAAAAAGTTTATAATAATTATGATAATCGTAATGATAGCGTTTTACGGTTGTGATAACGGCTCCGATTTCTATGATCGCGAGATTGTTGTAAGTGAAGATTGTACAATTGGAGATCTTGTTGGACTTGAATTTGATTCCGATTCGCTTCGTTGTGGAAGGAAAAGTAATGTCTATTTTGGTTTGGGCGAAATTGATGAATCAATGCTGTTTTCACCACTTGGTTTTTATTTATTCCACGATAGTGCTTCGATATCGACTTTGGATTCTATTTGGATTTTGGAAACAGATCCTGTCAAAATATCTACCTGTGAAAAATTGAATATTGGTCAAATGAGTTTATCAGGTGCATTCTGTTTACATAAGTTTGATAATACCGTTAAACGAGAATCTGTGAATTATTATTTTAATTCAGAGAATAATGATCGTGGGTATTATTTTATCTATAGTAAGCATGCGGCTTATAAGGCGTTTTGCAATGTAGAAGCGATAGATTGTTATTTGCGCTATTCGTGCGTTGTTCAATACAACGGAACTTATGATTTCTCTAAAATTCCAAATGCGGATGATGCAGAAAGAAAACTGATAGGATGTGTTCTTTAAAAGGGGGTGAAATACCATGAAAAAAATATTTTTATTAACTGCACTTTTGCGCCGGGAATAAATGCAAATATGTTTGCTGTATGCTCGTTACCCTAAAATATTGAGCATCACCGGCGTCACGAAGACTGTCATTACGCCTGTTTATTGAAAATAAGTTAGTTTGTAAAAAAACTTAACAATCAGTTCTTTTTTTGCAAATTAATTTATCTTTGTCTGTAATTGCTTTAATTTGTAATTGAAGTGAACTCTAAAATGTTAAATTTGAAAATATTAATAAAATTAATCGCATTAGTTTTATTCTTGCCTTCTATGATGATGGCAAAAGATTCTTTGTCTGTAAATTTTCTTAGTGAACGCTATAGAACTGAATGGAACTGGGTGGAGTATAGGGTGGCGCTTACCAATGTTTCGGCTAAAACCATATCTAATCCTGTAATCCAATATTTTGCAGAAAATACAAATATTCAGTATTGCGAAAAGAATATGAATAAGCCCGATTGTAGTGGCATGAAAATCGGAAACTATGGCTTGGATACAATGCTCCGCGTTTCTGTTGATTTTGTTTCGAAGTCATATCAGGTAGATACGGCAATTATATCTGTAGGGAAATATACTGTGGTGAAATTGGAAGTGAAGGGCATGTTGCTGCCTGGTAAGTCGGTGAAGTTGCATTTCCGTTTGCATCGCGATGATTGGAAGGCGTGGGATTGTAGCAGGGATTATTCGTACCAGAAAAATGCAGCTGTTAAAGAAAAGAATAGCTTCATGGTGGTTTATGATGGTAACCATAATATCCTTTGGGGGTACAATCCGCTTGATGGTTCTAATCGGACGGGTAATGTGGTTTGGAGTAGTCGCAATAAGCTTCAGGTAATAGAAAAATTCAAAGATGGCGATGATAAAGTTATACCTCAAGGCCGTTTCTGGATTTTGAAAGATTCTGTATTTACGAAGAATGAAAAAGACTCTTTAAAAGCTAAAGGTGTGGATGTCGTTGAAGTCTCAACTTATCTAGAGCAAACTCTTTTATTCAGTAAGGCGTCTGTCCCGATTAGTGCAAAAACTCTTCGAAAACAGCTCCTTGGATTTTATAATGCATTCACTGTCGATGACACAACATCCCTTTCCTTGATCTTGGGAAACGATGATTTATATGAAGCAAAACGTGTTTGTCAGGAAAACGGCTCGTGTGAGGAAATTGTAGAAGAAAAACTTTCGTATAAGATGGAAGTGATATGTTGGCCCGATGTGGGCATGTTTGCATGCAAGGATATTGTTAAAATGTGTGGCGGTGCAGATGCTTTGATAGACCGTCAAGTGGTTTTGGCTACTATTTCAAGGGATTCTGTGCAATGTCTGTCGCGAAATAAAAATGTGAGAACTTTGGAAACGGAAAAGGTGGGTGAACCTGATGGCGCTTGTGCGCTAGGGAAATATAGGATAGATGAAGTAATGAATGTTAATGAATCAGTATATGAAGCGATGAATTTAGCTGTTTTGCAAAGATCTCCGGCATGGCAAACTGCTTTGAAAGAAGATAAAAAAACGACAAAATGGTTGAGTGGTGATGATTATAAATATACTGGAGAAGGAATAATAGTTGGAGTTTATGATTCTGGAATCGATTTTGAACATCCTGCTTTTCGAGAGTATGATGTTGAAAAGAAAAAATATGTTCCTAGAGTATCTCCCTGGTATAATGATGAAAATAAAAAATATGATTCGGAACACATTTCTGCAGGAAATGATCATGGAACAAGGGTTGCGGGAATTATTGGAGGAAATGGCGGTGGTTCCCCGAATTCCATGTTTAGAGGTATAGCTCCAAAAGTGAGTTTTTATTCTTATGATGCTGTAAGGAGTCATCAGTATGGGCAAGTGGTAAACCATTCAACGGGTTTTTTGGAAGATGATTTAACATGTTTAGATCTTGAAACATGTAGGAATACATCTTATTATGGGGAAAAAAATAGAAAGGTTGATGAAAATATTTTTAAAAATTGGAGCTTGTTTACGGAAGGTGGTGACTATTTAACAAAGACTATTGTTCAGAGTGCAGGAAATAATGGCAAAGATGCTGCGACTGCTGGATATAGCCGTGGTTTTCATTCTACAAAAGAGTTTAAAAATACTATTACAGTTGGGGCTATCTCTACATGGAATAATACTGTTGCTGAATTTAGTAGTTTGGGCCCGACATGGGATGGACGTATAAAACCTGATTTGATGGCTCAAGGAGAAAGATCAGGTTTTATTTCTGCGACAACTATTGGAACTACTGGAAATGGTACAATAAAAGGTTGCGATTATGCTTTTATGTGTGGTACATCTGCGGCTGCGCCATTTGTTTCGGGCGTTGTTGCTTTAATGTACCAGAAGTTTAATGAAAAAACAGGGGAGTCTTTGGATGTTCTCTCTATGAGAAATTCAACGACCAAGGCGATGTTGATTCATTCTGCTGTTGATATGAATGATCAAAATCCTTTGGATGGAAATCCTTTGTATAAGTCTCTTAATATCATTGATGTAAATAAAACAATGAATGATGGTGATGCTCGTGTTTTTTATAAAAAAGGTCCTGATTTTATAACGGGTTGGGGTAGTGTTAATGCCAAGGGGGCTTTGGATATTATTGAAGGTTATGATGCAACAACTCAAAAATTTGATAGGTTCCGCGAATTTGAAATTTATAATGGAATGACAAAAAGGTGGACCTTTAATGTTCCTACAGATGCAAGGGTAAAAAAGGCAAGAATCACTCTTGTTTGGGATGATGCTGTTCCTTCGATTGAAGCTGTTTCTGTGGATAAATTTAAAAAGCCGAAGCTTGTCAACGATTTAGATATGTATCTTGTGTCCCCTTCTGGTAAGCCTTTTTATCCATGGAAGTTGGATCCTCTTCCTACAGAAGCGTTAGATGAAGATGGTAAGGTATCAAAAGATCAAGGGTTGTTGACTAGAACATCTGGTCTTGAAAAAATAACGTTAGAACAAGCGAATGAAGCTGCCTATCAATATTGCAAGGATCCAGAAGATTCATATACATGCTTTGATCATCTTAATAATGTCGAAGTTGTCGATGTTGAAGGGGAAACTCCTGATGCGAATATTGAGACTGGCGATTGGCAGGTTGTTGTTGAAGGGTATAAAGTTAAAGTTGGGAATAGTACTGATGGCTTTGCTCAGGTGGCGTCCATTGTGAGCGATTTTAAATTAGAAGAACCGACTTGCTTTAAGGATGAACATCCTTATTTGAAAAATCGTTCGAGTTCATGCGTACATCTTTTGGGCGATTATCTGGAAAATTATGTTACATTTGATTCTAGAACGTACGTGGCACCGGGGGATTGGATTTATCTTTATGATAGTGCCGATAAACTGATTGGTGCTTTTACAGGTTCTGGACTTGCAGGGAAAACTGTGACTGTAGGGACGAATACGTTAAAAGTTGTTCTTGAAAGCAACGACGATAACCAACAGGGGTGGGGTTACGCAATAGATAAGGTTGAACACATGCCGTATGAGGTATTGTATCCCTTGCTTAACGATGTAAGGAGAAAGAAAAAATGAAAAAAAATATACTGATTGCAGTATTGATGATTGTTTTTGGGGGCTGTGATGATGCGTCGTCCAGACCTAATGAAGGTAGTTCGCAAGAAATAATGTTGTCTTCAAGCTCGAAAAATGATGATGCTGAAAAATCTTCAAGTAGCATAAAAGAGTTTAATAAAATAAGTGAATTTATTATGAATAGAGATTGTTCATCGGGCACTGAAATAGCTGGAATAGAATTTGATTCTGATTCTGTGCGCTGTGGAGAAAAGGGGCCTATTCATTTTGGTTTGGACCCGATTGATAATTCTAAAGTTTTTTCTCCACTTGGTTTTTATTTGTTTTATGATAGTGATGCTTATACTACAAAAGATTCTCTTTGGATCCTAGAAACAGATCCAATCAAATACGCTGGGTGTGAAAAACTAGAAATTTCTGATACAAATTTGCCGGGTGCTTTTTGCTTGAAAAAGTTTGATGTTAGCGTGAAACGAGAGCCTGTTTCCAATTATGTAGATTACGAAAACAGAATAAATTATGGGAAATATTTTGTTTATAGTAAACCTAATTCATACAAAACATTTTGCAATGTCGTATCTATTGATTGTTATTTGTTTTGTTCTTGTGTTGTTCTGTATGATGGAACTTTTAATTTTTCTAGGGTTCCAAGTGCAGACAATGTTGAACGAAAAAAAATAGGATGTGTTGAATAAAAGGTGAATGCCATGAAAAAAATCTTTCTACTAATTACAATCGCTATTGGATTTACAATAGCTCAAACTGATGAACCTACTTATGATGATGATGGTCGATGTAATACATCGGATGCTACATTAAGCGAGGGTATTTATGAGCCGGAGGATGCTTGTGCACAGACAGGTTATGTGTGCAGGCTTTCAAGTGAATCTACTGGTGCAGTTATTTTTTGGCTTGGAAAATCCGCGGATTGTAGTGAATTTTATACAACGAGAATGACAACTTATTATCCAAAGCAGAAGGTCTCTAACGAAATTGATCCAGGTAATCCGAACAATAATTTACGTTTGACATTGATTCCTGGTATAGGTTATACGAATACTTTTGGAACGGCTGTAATGGCGTCGCAGTTGCTTTCTGCAAAAATTGACAAAGCTCAAGTAAGTGTTATTTATAAATTTGTTCCAGGTCCAAAGGGCGCTGATTTGAATTCGATTCATTTGCTTTCTGTTACTAGAGTGGATTAGATTTAAGTACTGTTGCTTCCTTCGTTATCCTCATGCAGGCGAGGATTCATACACATTATCCAAAAATCTTTAGCAGCACTGGTGCAATAAAAACGGTCATCACGCCAGCGACTCCGATTGACAAGCTGCTCATGGCTCCTTGAACTTCTCCGATTTCCATGGCTTTTGTCGTGCCAAGCGCATGGCTTGCTGTTCCAATCGCGACACCTTGCGCAACCGGATTCCCGATGCGGAAAAATTTGCAAACAAGCGGTGCTGTCACGGCGCCCGTAATTCCTGTAATGACAATCGCTACAATTGTGATGGACGGAATACCGCCAATCTGCTCGGACACCACAGAACCCATCGGAATGGTGATGGACTTTGGAATGAGCGAAAGCATGAGCGTCTTGCTGATGTTAAAAATCTTGGCGCATGTGATCACGCAAACAATGCTCGTAATGCAACCGACGAGAATCCCCGCCAAAATCGGGAGCCAGTTGTTCTTGAGCGCCTGGATGTGCCTGTACAGAGGAACGGCGAGCAGGACGGTTACAGGTCCAAGAAAGAACGAAATGTAATCGCCGCCTACTTTGTATGTTTCGTATTCGATGCCCGTGACGGTCAAAAATCCGATGATGAGAATGGTGGCGATGAGGATCGGGTTCAAAAGCGGATTCCGCCATTTGTTGCGGATGGTGACACCAAGTTCAAAAGCGATGATTGTAAGAATGATTCCAAACATAACGCGTTAAATCAGTTTTTGTCTTTGTTTTTTTTGCTTAAAAGTTGAACGGTCCAGCCGGTCGTTACCATGGTCACGATCGTAATCACGATGCAGAGGAAGAGCAATAGTGGCCACTGACTTTTGACGTCATCGCCAACGAGCATAAGCCCGATTGCTGGCGGCAAGAAAAAGAACGAAAGGCGTTTCAAGAAGAAATCGCTCACTTCGCGAATCTGGTCGAGCTTCACGATTTTTAGGCAAAGTAACAAGAGCAGGATTAGCATTCCGAGAATGTTGCCGGGAACGGGAATGCCCGTATAATCATGAATGAGGTCGCCTGCGTAGCAAATCCCCAAAATCAGAGCTAGTTGTAAAAGTACTCGCATGCGCCCAAAGATAGCTTTTTGAAACTTGATTGGTATATTGAAGTTACTAGTTAATAGTTAGTAGTTACTAGTGTTTTTCGTATTTAAATATTACTAGTAACTAGTAACTCAAAACTCATAACTCCTCTCAATAGCTATATTTTGCGGTATGAAAATTGTATTTATGGGAACGCCCGCGTTTGCGGCTCAATTCTTGGAGCACCTCGTTGCTTCCGATAACGAAGTTTTAGCTGTTGTCACACAGCCCGATCGCCCGGCAGGCCGTGGCCGTGTGCTCACGCCGCCGCCTGTGAAAGAGGCTGCGCTCAAGCACAATTTGCCGGTCTTGCAGCCGACGGACTTGAAGTCTCCTGAATTCGAAGCGGACCTCCGCAAGTACGATGCCGACCTCTATGTCGTTGTGGCGTATTCCATCTTGCCCAAGAACATTTTGGGCATCACGAAGTTTGGTGCCGTGAACGTTCACGGAAGTTTATTGCCGAAGTACCGCGGTGCCGCTCCGGTGCAACGAGCCATTGCCGATGGCCTCAAGGAAACAGGCGTGACCGTTTTCCGCCTGGACGAAAAGATGGACCACGGTCCTATTCTTGCACAGCGCACGGTTGTGATTGACCATCAGGATACGACCGCAAGCTTGCTCGACAAGATGGTCGCTCCGGGTTGCGATGCCTTGGACGATGCCTTGAACCAGCTCAAGAACGGTTGCGAAAAGGATTTGTCGCAAGACCACGCTCAGGCAAGTGGCGCTCCGAAAATCAAGAAAGAAGAAGGTTTGATCGACTTCAATTTGCCGGCACGTACGATTCACGATCGCATCCGTGCGTTCAATCCGTGGCCGGGTGGATATGGAAAGCTCGGTGGCCGCATGGTGTACTTGCGCCAGACGGACACTCCCGAAAACGGTCCGAAGCTTGCTCCAGGCGTTGTCGAATTCAAGGATAATCGACTCTTTGTCGGCACTGGCGAAGGCGCTCTCGAAGTGATTGAAATTCAGGCTGAAGGCAAAAAGCCGATGCCTGTGGCTGACTTTATGCGTGGCATTCAAAAGCGCGAGGGACTTCAATTTTGCTAACGGAACGTGAAGAAGCCTTTCGAGTCCTTTTGCTTTGGCAAAAAGATGGCTCGTTCATCAAGGAAAGTGGACTTTCTCCATTTGCGATGGAACTTGCACTAGGCGTTTGCCGCAGACACTTGTATCTCGAATATTTCGTCAAGTCGCTCACGAAAAAATTGCCATCGCTTGAAGCTCGCGTGATTCTTGAAATGGGCCTCTTCCAGATGTTCTTCATGGACGTGCCGGATTACGCAGCCATCAACGATAGCGTGGAACTTGCGAAGTCTGCAAATCTTGGCGAGAGTACTGCACGGCTTGTGAACGCGGTGCTTCGCACTGCTCGCCGTCAAGGCGAGCCTGCGCTTCCACCGCAGCGCGTTCGCCGCGTAAGCGTCGAGAATTCTGTGCCCGAATGGCTTGTGCGTCGTTGGTTTGACGTGTACGGAGGCGACCGCGCCGAAGCCTTGGCGAAGGCGACACTGGAGCGCCCGACCGAATGGATCCGCGTGAACTTGCAAAAGACGAGCGCTCCGGTGCTTGCCGAAAAAATCGGCATTACGGGCGCCTCGATTCTCTACGACCGCTTTATTGAAATCCCGCGCGACGTAGGCGTGAAGCTCCTGCTTGCGCTTCCTGAATTTGTGAAGGGTGAATTCTCGTTCCAGAATCCTTCTGCATATGAGGTCGTGAAACTTCTTGACTTGAAGCCTGGTTTGAAAGTCTGGGACGCTTGCGCCGCCCCCGGCGGCAAGACCGCTCTCATGGCAGAAATGGATAGCTCGCTCGAAATCCTCGCGAGCGATTCGTCCGCCTCGCGCCTCGAAAAAATGCGGGACCTGATGAACCGCCTCGGCCTTACAAACATCAAGACCGAAGTCATCGACCTCGCCCCAGCCCAAGATTCCGCAGAATCCCGAATGGCAACAACATCTCGTTCTGCATCAAATTCTTCATTCCGAACTCCGAATTCTGAATTGCGTTTCGACCGTATCCTCTTGGACGTTCCCTGCAGCAATATGGGCGTGATCGCTCGCCGTCCGGAATCCGTCTATCGCATGACTCCGGAATCCATCAACGAAGTTGCTGAATTGCAATTCAGGATTCTCGAAAATGCATCGACAGCACTTGCTCCTGGCGGGCGCCTCGTGTATGCCACATGCAGCCCCGACCCGACGGAAACGACGCGCGTCATCGCCCGATTCGTTAAGGCTCATCCCGAATTCGTAAAAGTTGGCGAGCCTGTCTTGCCGGGCCTCAAGGATTCCCGCCTCGACGGCTTTTTCGCACAAGCTTTGGAATACAAAAAATGAAAAAACTCATTACGATTCTAGCTATAAGCCTGGTATCGCTTTTGCATGCTGAAGATCCGCTAGCGTTTAGAAACGACTCTGCGGCGGTTGCAAACGATATCTCGTTCTCACATTTGTCCGTTTTCCTTGAAGGTGGCGAAATCTACCCGATGGGAGACCTGATGGATGCTGTCGAAAACGCTTTGTATGGTGGCGTTGGCGTTCGCTACACTTACTGGGAAAATGTAGATGGAATCGTTATGTTCCAGTACACATATTTCAAGCCGATGACCGACATTTATTATGATGGCGTTCACCAGTTTATGGGACGCGTTGGTCTAGAGTGGAAATGGCCTCTCATTCAACCCGTTGCGCTGGGTGCCGGCTTTACATGTTCCTGGACTCGAGCCGATGCTGAAGAACACCTTTATTCAGCTTATGGTGGAACATTGACGGATAACGAAACCGAATTTGGCTGGTATGCAAGAATTAGCTTGCCTGTAATCAAACGTGAAAAGTTCAGTGTTGGCTTCCATGTGGCTTGGGAACAGCTTTGGACTCTTCCTAAACGCTCTAATATGTTGTCTGCGGGAGTAACTCTCGAAAGGAGTATTTGGTAATGAACTCCTTTGTCAAAAAATTTGTTTCTGCTTTGGCAATTTCTGCAAGTTTTGCCTTTGCTTCTGTTGATGCCGAAATGGAAGGTATGGACGTTGTCTCCCGTGACGACGGTACTTTCTTGATCGCTTCTCCGACATTCTATTTTGATCGTGCTTTGGGCGCTGGCGGTATCCATTCCGAAAGCGAATTGTGGACGCCGCGTAAGTTGCGCTATCGTCAGCTTTTTAATCGTTTGTCTGTGCTGCCTAGCTGGGATCCCATTGAAACTCCTTCGGTGTGGATGAAAACGGGAAATGAATTGGGCGATTTGATTTATCAGGACTTTATCACGGATCCAAGTGAACGTCCTGTGAATAGAACTCCAATCCTGGAAGTGGGGGCTAGATCTCCTGAATATCGCGGATTCTGGGCAACATTTCGCTTGTTCCAGGATGACCATTACTGTTATTCGTCATCTTATTCCTACCGGAAAAATTTAGTTGATAGCAAATTCTCGTTCTTTGGTGAAAACTGGCCGATGTTCAGTTCTGCTTATGGCGGACTTGGATTTACTAACGATTTTATAAATGCATCTATTCTTGCGGGAAAGGAATATGTATGGATCTTTTCCGAAAGTTCGAGATGGATTCCGGTGGAGTATTCGCCTCGAATCGAAGCCCGTGCGGATTTCTGGAATTTTTCTACGACATTAGTTTTTGAAAACGCAAACTATCAGGATAAACGAAAAAAGGAAACTGGCGAACGTAAAGAAGTAAATGGTTCCATAGTTTATAGCTGTGGTGAAAATTGCAAACGCGGGATGCTCCAGCTTTCTGCGGGGCTTGCTTTCCGCTTTGTTGGCGATGAAGGTACAGTCTATACAGGGCTTGATGAAGATCGCGTCTTGTGGCCTTTCCTTGAAATGAGTATTCGCCCTACGAATGAACTCCGATTCGATGCAATGTTTGGCGTGAATAATAGGGATTGGCTTATTCAGGATAGTATTGAATACCAGATCCCTGCTTTTGAACGGTTAAATGTTTCTATTGGCGCTAAAAATATTGCAGGAACTCGTCTGAATCCAATTGCTGATACGTATGAGTATTTTGATGACGATACGATTTCGCTTGCTGCAGATGGCCGTATGAATTTAATGCAAGGTTACGTTCGCTTTGAAGATTCACTAACGAATTTTCTTGTCTTTGGTGCTCGTGGCAGTTTCTGGGCTGAATATGGTGCCGAAACTTTTAAAACAGAAAAATTTGTTAAGGATAAAATCTACACGTTCCGTCATGGCGATGTTGACCGCATCAATTCCTGGATCAAGGGCGTTACGGGTGAATTTTGGTTAAAGCTCCGGTATGGGGAATTGTTTAACTTTACGGCGCTTACAGGCTTTGAACGCATTGATGGAGATGAAAAACGCTTTGAAGTGAATCCGTCAGAATTCTTTGTTTCGTTTAATGCCGACTGGATCATCAAAAAATCTTTCCGTATATCCCATTCCTTGCGCTATCGAAGTGATGCCGAATGGAACCTGCGTTACAAGGATCCATACATAGTAAAGGGTGACTGGTTCTGGGATGCTACTTTTGAGCAAAGGTTCCCGAAGTGGGGCATTTCTCTGACTGGAACCATTATCCAAGCTCTTGGCAAGGAAGTGGTGGAGGCTCCAAACGGTGAATATAGCCGAGTGCGCTTCTTTTGCACGGCTAAAAAGGCGTTCTAGAGCACCTTCTTTAACGCTTTTAAGCTAAAGCTATTCGCGAAAGTCTCAAGGGCTTTCGCTTTTTCTATCCATTCAAATGCGGATTGCTTGTCGCTATTTGTAATTTGCTTTGGCAATTGCGCGACATTTGCTTTTTTGGAAAGTCGCACGTGCAGCACATCGCATTCGATTTTATGCACCGTGATGCTATGGCGAAATGTTCCGCAGTGCTCAACGGATTTGACTTCATCGGCGTTAATGTAATCTTCCGCTTGGGCTGGGAGTCCAGCGGTCGCATGGCGAGAACTTTCAAAATGCGGGAGTGCAAGCTGCTTGTCCAGGAATTTTTGCCCGCCATTCACTGCAAGAATCTTGTTGTCCGTGCTTTCGACTACAAGCACTGTTCCGTGCCAGCTTTTTTCGGTGCGTTTCTTTGTAGGGGGAAACTCTGCGGTACGGCCATTCAGAAACGCACGGCATTCTTTATGGAGCGGGCATGTTTCGCAAAGCGGTGATTTCGTCTTGCAGACCGTTCGTCCAAGCTCCATCAGCGCTTCGTTGTGCATGTACGCTTTCGGAGAATCAGCCACATCCCGCGCATATTCCCAATAAATCTCGCTTGCGCTCACGTCATGGCGAGCCTCCTGCAAGGAGGCGTGGCAATCTGTTGTAGCTCTTTTATCAGTCGGCAAAAAATCAAGTTCGTACAATCGACTAAAAATCCTGACCAGATTCCCGTCCAAAATCGCTTCTCGTTGATGGTAGGCGAGGCTTAAAATTGCCCCTGCCGTGTACGCTCCGATTCCTGGCAGTGCTTCCAGTTCCTTGCGCGTCTCCGGCATCTTGCATATTTTTGTCAGTCTCGACCGAACATCGCCATTTGATGTCTTCCTCGAAGCGGAGCGAAGGGGATCCATACAATCCGCCTCGCATACAATTTTCGCTGTCTTTAAAATGTTCCTGGCGCGGCTGTAATACCCAAGCCCTTGCCAGTAATTGAACACTTCGGCTTCTTCGGCCTTGGCGAGCGTTTCCACATCCGGGAAGCGTTTCATCCATCGCGTAAAATAATCTTTGACTGTCGAAACCTGCGTCTGCTGCAACATCGTCTCGCTAATCCATACGGCATACGGATCGCGCATAGCATCTAAGTCCGCAGGTCTCCACGGCAATTCCGCCGCATTCGCCCTGAACCACTCGCGCAAACGTTTCAACGAATCTGGAGTCATTAGTTGTTTGTCTTTCGTCTCTCGTCTGTAGGCGCTTTGCGCCGTTCTCTCGTCTAACTAAATCCCGTACGTTTCCCGCTTGAGCTTCCTAAAGAATTCGAACTGCGTCTTGGTCGAGCTTGCAAGCGTGTAGCGTTCGCTGCGCTTGTGGCTGTCAATGCGCATCTGTTCGTAAACTTCCGGTTTTTCGAGCTTGATGGTTCGGCATTCTTCGAGCGTATCCATCCATTTTGCTTCGTCAATCGGCAAAATGCGTCCGCAGCTGTCGTCCTGCACAATGTCGTGCGGGCCACCGTAATTGCTTACGATCGCGGGTGTACCTGTGGACATCGCTTCTACGACAACGTTTCCGAATGTGTCCGTCGTGCTCGGGAACAAGAAGAAGTCCGCATTCGCATAAAGGCTTGCGAGCATCTCGCCGCCCTGTTCGCCTGCAAAGCAAACGCTCGGGTTGTCCTTGAACTGCTTCTTGATTTCTTCAAGATACCAGCCGTAGCCCACGTACATGAGTTCCACATCGTCGTGCTTGGCCGAGAACTTGCTCCACACGGAATTCAAAAATTCCAGATTCTTTTCTTTGGAAATTCTACCGATAAACGCAAATCGCACGGGTCTATTGGCGCGTTCGCTACCGAATTTTTCCCACGCTCCGTTTCCGCGCAGTGATGGCGAAAAACGCTCTAGCGGAAGTCCACGGGGGAGAATCTGCACCTGGTTTGCCGGGACCTTCAAGTCCTTTTGCAAAATATTTGCATAGTCATCGCACGGGCTAATGACCGGTCGCGCCATCCAGTAGAAAATGCGCATGAGCCAAAGTACGTATGTGTGCATCCACTTCGCCTTTACAAGCGTCTTTGCGTAAGTGGGAACATCGGTGCGGTAATGGCTAAAGACCTTGATGCCGGCAAGCCATCCGCAAAGGCAGATGACCCATGCGCCAGGGCTCGGCGTTTCAAGCTCGATCATGTCGATGGGGTAGCGCTTGAGCAATCGCAGTGCCGGCGAAACGCGCGGAAGCGCAAGTTCGCTGTTGGCGTAGCCGAGCTGTTCCATGCTGAACAAGCGCGGCAACAAAATGCAATAGCTGTTTTCCACGACTCCGCACGGGCGCGTGTTGAACGCACTTCCGGCGAGGTAAGCTTTCATGCCGTGAGTGCGCATGTATGGGATTACGTTTCTCAGGTTGTTTGCAATGCCGTTCGTCTCATCCAGATTGTCCGAATAGAACAGAATGCGCACGTCGTCTGGGTCTCTTTTCTTGCGTTCTTTTTTCAAATAAAAACGCAATTTCAAGAGCTTCGGCAAGTTCAAAATCGGGGTGAGGGCAACAAGCGGCGGAATCCAGCAAGTGCGGATATTTCCGGGCGGCCTGTGGTCAAATGAGAACATCTTGCGGAAGGTGCTTGTGACCTTGCGTCCAAAAATAGCCGGGCGTGAATCGAGCTTGTCGCTAGCCTTGAGCTTTGTTGAACTTGACGCAGTCGTCATACTTCACTCCTTTGCCACCGAACAAGTCTAATGCACTACCAATGGTAAGGTTTACCTTGCCGTTCGAAATTTCTTTGCAATGAATCAAGTCTTCAAGCGACTTGGCGCCACCGGCGTATGTTACAGGAATCGGGCTGTTTTTTGCAAGGAAGAAAATGAGTTCGTCGTCCATGCCCTGCTGCTTGCCTTCGACATCTGCTGCGTGAATCAAAAATTCATCGCAGTACTGGGCGAGGTCTTCGAGCGTCTCCTTTGTAATTTCAATATCGATAATCGTCTGCCAGCGGTTTGTCGCAATTTTCCATTGCGGTTTGCCATCGACGATGCCCGTGCGTTTGCAGCTCAGGTCCAGAACCAAATGCTCCTTGCCGACTGCATTCACGAGTTCTTCCAAGCGCGAACGGTCGAGTTTTCCTTCCGGGAATATCCAGCTCGTCACAATCACGTGCGATGCGCCCGCGTCAATATATTCCTTAGCGTTCTGGGCGTTGATGCCACCACCAACTTGCATGCCCCCTGGATACGCCGAAAGCGCGTCCTTTGCCGCGCTCTCGTTTCCCTTGCCAAGCATGATCACGTGCCCGCCTTTGATGCCGTCTCTTTTGTAGAGTTCGGCGAACCATGCGGATGACCTGTCTGTTTCAAAATTTGTCTTGAGTCCCGCTCCGCTATCGGAGAGTGAACTGCCGACGATCTGCTTTACCTTGCCATCGTGCAAGTCAATGCACGGCCTAAATTTCGTCATTAGTCCTTGACCCCTGTAATAGCCCAGTCGATATTCTTGCCGAGACCGTTCTTGCTTCTGCCGCGGTAGAACAGCACTTCGCCGCCTGCGGCAATCTTCATGGCCTTCTTTGCAAACCAGCCGTCAATCTTGTCCAAAAGCGATGCCTTCTGCAAGACCTTGTTCACGGGGAACACCATTGCTGGGACGCCGTTCTTCCATTCAAAGGAGAGCGTGGTCTTCGGGAACTTCTTGCCGTTGTAATCGGAACCGCCTTCCTTGACCTTTGTCGGGATGGCAACCTTCATGCCCTGCGGACCGTTGTAAAGTGCGTAACCCATAATCTGCCCATCTGTTGTGAGCGTGATGCGGCCGGCATGCATCGGTGATTTGTCGCTTGTGCTAAAGTTGATGGTGCGCGAAGCAAGTTCGGTTGCTTGTGCGGTTTGCCAAGTCTGGTCCATGTAGGCGTAGCCCTTGACTGTCAAAGTATCTTCGTTATAGGCGATCTTGCCTGTTACGCGACCGTAAGGAATATGAATGTACTGGGCAAACTTTTCCTTGCCGAATGTCCAGGTGCCGTTCCCGGGAACCATGCCTTGGACGGCGCTTTCGAAAGTCACGTCGAGGAGGAACTTTCCGCCTTTGTCGGCGCTGTAAAGTACGCGGTGGCCCTTGCCCGGCTTATTCTGGAGCATGTATTCGCCCTTGATGTCAATCGTTGCCTTCTCCTTGCTTGCGACAAGGCGTTCAGGCGGGTACTGGCGACCGACAGAATAAGTTTTACCATTGAAGTTCCAGAAGCTGAGATCGCAGCCAATTTTGCGGCCCGAACCCGGCACGTGAAGCACGGAATAGTTCACAAAGGCGCGAGTGCCGTTGTCGAACACGAACTGGTAACTCCAAGTTTCGTTGAATTCCTTGGTGAGAGCCTTGTGCGGCATAAAATCGCTTACAGTGAGGGCTCTGTCGTCACCCTGTGGTCCTGTAACTTCTGCGGCATGTGCGGTCGCAGAAATAGCAAACAGGGTGCAAATCCCCAGAACAATATTTTTTATTTGTAATCTCATATTCAAAAAATAAAAAAAAGCTGTTCCAGAGGAACAGCCTTGTTCTAGAAATTCGCTGAATGGCGGTTATCGCGGAATGAACTGCCGATAAACGGAATAAGTTACAGTCGCAGGTCGCGTCCCATGCCCATCTTGAGTTCCACGCGGCGGCGGACGACCATTTCGTTGAACAGGTCCGAGAGGCAGTCTTCCATGCAAATCATGGGCTTCCAGCCGAGATTCATGATCTTGGTGGGGTCGCCAATCAAGAGCGGAATGTCGTTGCAGCGGTCGTAACCCGGGTCAAATCTGAAGTCTACGCTCACGCCGGAGATGTCCACGAGCATTTCCACGAGTTCGCGGAACGTATAGGACTTTCCGCAGCAGATGTTGAACGCTTCGCCAGATTCGGCGGTGTTCAAAATCTGGATGGCGGCGCGTGCCACGTCACGCACGTCAACTACGTCACGGCTCACATCGAGGCTTCCCGAATAAATGACCGGCTCTGCGCCGTAATACTTTATCTTCACCAGCTGGTAAGCGATGGAAGGGATTACAAAGCGGCGGCTGTGATGCGGGCCTGTAAAGTGGAACGGACGGGCAAATACGATATGGAGTCCGTTTGCGTTGCGGAACTGGTTCCCGAGAATTTCCATGCATGCCTTGGATGTGGCATACGGGGTGAGCGGGTTAGGAGGGTCTGTTTCCTTGTGCAAGTAAGTCAATTGCTGTTCCGTTCTGCCGTAGATTTCGCTACTGCTGAGAAGCAAGACTTTTGCTTTCGGCACAACCTGTCGCACCGCTTCGAGAAGCGTCTGCGTACCCAACAAGTTGATGTTGAGCGTTTCGTAAGGCTTCTTGTAGCTAAGCCCCACAGAAGACTGGCTTGCTAAATGGTAAATGTGCGTCGGGGAAACCTTCTGAATCATTTCCAGCACATTTCTGAAGTCCAGCAAATCACCGGTCAGGTACTGTACTCCTTCGACCTTTTGCCACGGCTGCGGAAGTTCGTCACTGAAGCTGTACAGCTCGTGATTGGTGCCGCTTAAGTTAGATAGAATACTGTACCCAAGTGATCCCGTTCCCCCGGTAACCAATATGCTCATCTAAACCTCACTCGCCTGGATGGCTTTCCAGGCTTCTGCAATAATACCCTTATCAATATTACAAACTTTTTCGACCTTTCCAATCTTTGTAGGCAAAATATAAACTCTAGTGCCCTTTTCGGCCTTCTTGTCGACTGCCATTGCAGCCCATGCCGCTTCGACATCCGTGTTGTACGTCTTCGGGAATCCGAGATCGTCGAGCAGCTTGTTTTGACGCTGTTCGTCTTCTTTCGTGAGCTTTCCGAGAAGCACTGCGGCGCGAGCGGCCACTCGCATGCCCAAGGAAACGGCGATACCGTGGCTGTAAAGCTCGTAGTGCGTGAGCTTTTCAATCGCATGCCCGAACGTGTGGCCGTAATTGAGGATGGCGCGGAGACCTGCTTCCTTTTCGTCGATGCCGACCACTTCGGCCTTGATTTGGCAGCTGCGGAAAATCATGTGCTTCAGCACGTCAAAGTCATGAGCCTTGATCTTTTCGACGTTGTTTTCAAGGTAGGTGAAGAACTCTTCATCGTAAATGACGCCGTACTTGACAATTTCGGCAAGACCCGCAAGGTATTCGGTTGGGGGGAGTGTGTTTAGCACTGAAATGTCGCAGACAACCGCTTTCGGCTGGTAGAATGCGCCAATCATGTTCTTGCCTTCGGCATGGTTCACGGCGACCTTGCCGCCAACGGAACTGTCGACCATCGACAGAAGCGTTGTCGGGAACTGCACAAACGGAATGCCGCGCTGGTAGGTGGCGGCTCCAAAGCCAGCCATGTCACCTACGACGCCACCGCTAAACTGCAAAAGGCAGCTCTTGCGGGTGTAACCGCGGTGCAGCATAAAGCTGTAAAGCTGGTTCAAGTTGTGGAGCGTCTTGTGGCCTTCTCCTGCCTGGAACTTGAAAATCGGGCAACGGCCTGCCTGGCCGCGGAGTTCCGAAAGCTTCGTGTTCTGTTCCTTGGCAATTGTCGTGTCCGTGCAAATCAAGAATTCGTATGTCGGTGCAAGGCGCAAGCCTTCAAGCATAATTGCTGCATCCGGCACGATGTTCTTGCCGATGAAAATCGGGTAGCGGCCGCCTTCGCTTGGGTGCACGTCAAGTGCGTGGCTTTCCCAGAACTTGAGCATGTGCATGATGCGCTCCGTGACGTGCGTTTCGGAATAGTCATTCGAGCTTTCGACGCTAAAGTCCGCATTGGCGTAATTCTTTTCGCGGTCTTTCAGCATCTGCTTGATCTTTTCGAGGCGTTCTTCGTCCGAGAGGTTCGCAAGGAGCGGGCGAGTGTTCTTGCGGCCGATGCGTTCCGAAAGTACTTCGGGTTTTGCCCACAGGCGGATGATCGTTCCGTTTTCGCGGATGACTTTCAAGTTTTCGGCCTGCGTGAGTGCTCCACCGCCAAGAGAAACGACGAGCGGCTTTTCGCATTGTGCAATTTCGGCAATTACGTCGCGTTCCATCTTGCGGAAAGCGGCTTCGCCTTCTTGTTCGAAAATTTCGTTGATGGACTTGCCGGCACGTTCTACTATGACGTTGTCTGTATCGACAAACGGGCGTCCGAGGCGGTCTGCAAGGGCGCGACCCGTGCGGCTCTTGCCGCTGGCCATGAATCCGGTAAAGTATAGATGCTTTTTCATTTTAGCCCTGCATTCCTTTGCGCATAATCGCAGTAAGTTCTTCGTTTGTTTTGTTTTCGGTTTCCTTCGGGAACCACTTTTTAAAGCTTTCGAGGCCCTGGTGTACGAGCATGCCTTCGCCCGTCACGATCTTGCAGCCCTTAGCTTCTGCCATCTGCAATAGCTTGGTGTGTGGTGGCGTGTAGACGATGTCGCAGACGACCTGACCTTTGTGCAGACATTCATCTGTAATGGGGGATGCGTCGATGTTTGGGCTCATGCCGACTGAAGTCGCATTGATGATAATGTCGAAGTTTGCAGAAATACCTGCAAATTCGGCGAAAATGGCGACTTCTACTTTGGGAGCCTTGTTGGTGAAAACCTGATTTAACCCATCTGCGAGAGCTTCACCCTTGTCGCGGCTACGGCATACAATTGTGAGTTCGTTGTGCTGCTCGACGAGCGTGTAGGCAATAGCCTTTGCGGCCCCGCCGTTTCCGAGCAGTGCAATTTTTTTGTTCGATGGATCGACCTCATTCTCTTCGAGATTTCGTACGCAACCGTATGGGTCCGTCGTCGTTCCGCAAAGCGTTCCGCCGATAATCCCGTCTTTCCAGTATAGCGTGTTCACGCTGCCGGTGAACTTCGAAATTTCCGAAAGTTCATCCACCAGGCGGGCCGTTCCGTCTGCATTGAAGAATTCCGTCTTATAGGGGATGGTGACGTTTGCACCGTGGAACTTCATCGCCTTGAAGCCTTGAATCGCCTGGGCGAAATTTTCCGGTTCGGGTGCGTAGGGGAGATAAGCCGCATTGATGCCAAGGGCGTCAAAAAGGGCATTGTGCATAGCGGGCGATTTGCTGTGAGCAACCGGATGCCCAAAAATGCAAAGAGTTTCCGTCTTTCCGTTTATGGAAGCCAAAGTAACCTCGTATGTCCTTCCCACCTGTGGGGAAAAACTCTAAATAATACAGTACAAAGATATATTATTCTAGATAAAAAATTATGCAATAAGAAATTAACAGAGGTTAGTAGACAGTAGGAAGTGCCATTCCCGCTAGAACTTGTCATGCCCGCCTCCGAGCGGGCATCTCCTTCTTTATTGCAATGATTTTGAAAGCTTTCGTCTTTCGTCTGTAGCCGCATAGCGGCGTTCTCTCGTCTAAACACCCCCTAGACATAATTTCTATATTTGTGCCCAATGAAATTACCTATCGTTTGCATAATTGGACGTCCGAACGTCGGAAAGTCCTCCCTCTTCAACCGCATTCTTGGCCGCCGTGCCGCTGTGGTGAGCGACCGCGATGGTGTTACTCGCGACCGTCATTACCAGAATGCGATTTACAAGGGTCACGAATTTACAGTCGTCGATACGGGTGGATTCTTGCCCGATGATTCTATCGACGTCTTGGCGGACAGCGTCCGCACCCAGATTTTCAACGCCGTGAACGAAGCCGACCTCGTGCTCTTCATGGTCGATATCCGCGTGGGCATTACCAAGCTCGACCAGCAGTTTGCTCGCCTCATCCGCAAGCTCGACAAGAAGGTCATCCTCGTCGCAAACAAGAGCGAATTGCAGGGCGACCGTCAGGAAAGCTACGAATTCCTCAAGCTCGGCTTTGGCCAGCCGCGTACAGTCAGTGCCTTGACCGGCTACGCTTGCCTCTCGCTCTTGGACGAAGTGGTCTCCGTGCTCCCGACTCCAGTGCGTGGCGAACGCCGCGAAGAACGCCCGGTGCGTTTTGCCATTCTCGGCCGCCCGAACGCAGGCAAGAGTACGCTCCTCAACCGCCTGTTGAACGAAGACCGCGCTGTGGTCTCCGACATCCCGGGTACGACCCGTGATTCCATCGACTGTGACTTTGTCGTTGACGGACAAAAGTTCGTGGTTACCGATACCGCAGGCCTTCGCAAAAAGGCTCGCGTCGAAGACGAAGTGGAAGTCTTCAGCAACATGCGTACGCTCGAAAGCATCCGCCGTTCAGACCTCTCTGTGCTCGTTGTCGATTGCACACGCGGCATGGAAATCCAGGACTACCGCATCATCACGGAAATCCGCAAGGCAGGCAAGGGCCTCGTTGTCGTGCTGAACAAGTGGGACATCCTCCCGAACAAGAACGACAAGTCGTTTGACCACATGGTCAAGGAACTTCTCGAACGCGAACCGATGCTTGAATTTGTTCCGATTCTCTCGATCAGCGCCAAGGAAGGCCAGCGCGTTGGCCGTGTGATTCAGGCTATCCAGACCGTCTATGCCAACTGCCGCCGTGTGCTTGGCCGTGACCGCGTTGCCGAAAGCTTTGCAAACTTTTTGCAAGAGAAGGCTCCTCCGAGCCACAACGGCCGTGTCGTCATGCTTACCCGCGCCTGCCAGATCATGGTGGAACCGCCGGTCATCGACATCGAAACCCGTACGCCGGAACTTGTCGACGAATCGTACAAGCGCTACTTGCTCAAAAAGTTTTATGATGAATTCCAGTTGCAGGGCGCTCCGCTCCGCCTGAATTTCGATAGAAAGTTAACCCTCAGAAAGGATGAAGAACTTGAACAGTTTACTGAGTCTTCCAATAGCGTACTTGCTGGGGTCGATCCCCAGCGCCATATGGATCGCAAAACTCGCGAAAGGTAAGAATTTTGATATTCGTGATTACGGCTCCAAGAATGCGGGCCTCACGAATACATTCCGTGTGCTCGGCTGGAAGCCTGCTCTCCCGGTCGTGTTCATGGACCTTTTGAAGGGCTTTTTTGGACCGTTTATCGCCCAGAAAATGTGCGAAGCACAGGTTGCTGCTGGCGGTGCCGATTATAGCGCTTGGGTGCCGCTCGTTGCTGGCCTCCTCGTGATTCTCGGCCACAGCTTCACCTGCTTTGCTGGTTTCCGCGGTGGTAAGGGCGTACTCGCCGCACTTGGCGTGTTCCTTGCAATTTCTCCCTTGACAGTCCTTTGCGCATTTGCCCTCTGGATTATCCTCACGGTCACTACGAAATACGTCTCTGTCGGTAGCATCTTCGGGTGCGGGCTTCTCGGTGCACTTTCCGTGTTTGGCTATGTTTGCCCGGAATACTACTTCGAAAGCATCAACCTTGGCCAGATGATTCTCGCTGTGATTGTCGCCGTGTTCGTCATCGTGAAGCACAAGTCGAACATCAAGCGCCTCCTCAACGGCACCGAGAACGGCTTCGGCAGTAAGCGTAAGAAGTAGACAGTAGGAAGTAGGCGGTAGGAAGAGAAACCTTCGCGCTCGTCACCCCGGATTTATTCCGGGGTCGCCTTACACGGTTCCGAAGGCGTTTTTTAAGCCTTGATTAGCCTCTTCTTGCAGAATTATATAGATTATAGCGAAAAGGTCGCATTAAAAGCCCAAAGCGTTGCGTGCTCAAACCTCAAAGGGAGCCGTAGGCGACCGTGCTCATAGCTTTTAATAAGGAAACGATATTATGAAAGTTACAGTTTTAGGTACCGGTGGCTGGGGCCTTACCCTCGGTCAAGTTGTTTACGAAAACAAGAACGAACTCACTTTTTGGACCAATTCCCAAGCAGAAGTAGACCTTCTCTCCACCGAACACCAGTACAAGGATAAGCTCCCTGGCGTTATTTTCCCGGCTGATTTTAAGTACACGACTGACATGCATGCGGCCCTTGAAGGCTGTGACATGGTTCTTATCGTTGTTCCGTCGCAGTTTATGGCTGGCGTTGCCGCAAATCTTGGCTCCTGGACCCCTGCAAAGGGCAAAGAACCGATTGTCGTCTGTGCGACAAAGGGCATTCTCGAAGGCACGGACCAGCTCATGAGCGAAGTCATCCTCGAAAAGGTGCCTTGGCTTACCGAAGATAAGATGGTCGCCTTTAGCGGTCCGTCTCACGCTGAAGAAGTGAGCCGCCACGTGCTCACAGCCATTGTTGCTGCTTGCGTGAACGAAGACTCTGCAAAGATTGTGCAGAAGGCCATGAGCTGCTCTTATCTCCGCGTCTATACTTCGACTGACATCGTTGGTGTGGAACTCTGCGGTTCCGTGAAGAACGTGATTGCAATTGCTTCCGGTGTGCTTTATGGCCTCGAAGCGAGCGGCAAGTTCAAGATCGGTGACAATACCCGCGCTGCAATCCTCACGCGTGGCCAGGCCGAAATGTGCCGCTTGGGCAAGGCTCTTGGTGCAAAGCCCGAAACGTTTGCGGGACTTGCCGGTATGGGCGACCTCATCGTGACTTGCCTTTCCCAGCACAGCCGTAACCGTTACGTGGGCGAACACATTGGTAAGGGCGAAACGCTCGACCAGGTGCTTGCTGGCATGAAGATGATTGCCGAAGGTGTGCCGACTTGCCGCAGCACTCGCGCTCTCGCCAAGAAGCTCGGCGTAGAAATGCCGATCGTCGAAGCCGTTTATCAGATGTTGTTCGAAAACCGCAAGGTCGAAGACGTGGTCAAGGAAATCTGGGGCCGCGAACTCAAGGCTGAAAACTGGGCTTAGTTAATACAAACTAACAATTTATGATTCCCGCGATCGTTGATTCGACCGCGGGACTTTTTTATCTCGTCATCCTGAGGACTAAAAGCCCAAAGGATCTAGTTATTTCTCGAAAAAAACAGAAAAAACATGAAAAACACGAATGTAAACTAAAATTTACTATAAGTTTTCTGAATTTCTTTTCTGCTCTCTTGTCTTAAATTGCTAAAAATCAAAAATGGCGAAATCACTCAAAATTCGCCAAAAATTCATAAAAGTTTGCTTTTAAATCAAATAGTATTTTCGTAAGAAAATATACGTAATTTTGAAAGCTTATTCCAAGTAGGAATAGCTTTTTGTAAGTTTTTGTTTGCACTTTTTGTAAAAAATATGTAAGATTTGTGTTGTGAAGATGATTCACAAAGATTGGAGAAAATTAACAAGGGAGCATATTATGCAAAACAAAATCCTTGGAGTTGCGGGCTGTGCCGCTCTCATGCTTGGACTCGCCGCTTGTTCTGGTGAAGACGGCGTCAACGGTGTAAACGGTCTTAATGGTAAAAATGGTGCCGATGGTAAAAACGGTACAAGCTGCGAAGTTAAGGCCCTGAAAAATGGTTCCGGTTATAAGGTGCTTTGCGCAGGGGACTCTGTAGGCGTCTTGAAAAACGGTAAAGATGGTGCCACTGGTAAGGATGGTAAAACCGGTTCAAGCTGTACCACCAAGGAACGTTCAGACAAAACTGGTTTCGACGTGTATTGCGGCGACAAGTCTGTTGGTTCGTTGCTTAACGGCAAGGCTGGTGAATCCTGTACGGTAAATCGTTCTGATTTAGGTGCCGTCGTCAAGTGCGGTAATCAGGAAGCAACCCTCCTTGATGGTAAGAGCTGCACGGCTTCAACCACTTCTAAGAATGGCCGAGAAGGTATCGTCGTGACATGCGACGGTGAAGTTGTCGGTACTGTCTGGAATGGTGAAACTGGTACAGGCTGCTCTGCTACACCTGCGAAATTGGGTGATAAGACCGGTTTCACGCTGTATTGCGGCGATGAAGCTGTCGGAACCGTGTGGAACGGTACTGAGGGTACAAGCTGCACTAGCACGGAAAAGGCTAATGGCAAGATTGAGGTGAAGTGCGGTGATGCATCTGCAGTAACCATTTACAAGGCCATGTGCGGTGACGATTCCTATGATCCTGCCGAACAGTTCTGCGTCCTTGGCAAGCTCTATGACAAGTGCGATGGCAAGACCTTCGTTGTGAATAGAGAATACTGCAATGATAATGTTGTTGCCCCATTGTGTTCTGAAGTTAAGTTGAAAAAAGATGGAAGCTATGAAGTGGTCGCCAATCGTGCAACTAAGGCGGATGAATTCTGCTTGGCAGGCATCATTACGAAAAAGTGCGGTGGTGAGGAGTTCTCCATGAACCAGTACTGCGACAAGAAGCATGATGGTGTAACGGACTCTATCAAGGACTACTGTAAGTATGCCGATGATGAAAAACTTGAAACTGCATATAATAAAATCGGTAAAAGTCTATTCCCTGAAGAAGAAGAGGAAGATGTCGAAGCAGCTTCTTCTAGCTCAAGCTTCTTTGGCGGCTTGATTGGGGAAAAACTCGACGATTTTACATCGGAACAGTTGGCATCGTTCTACGAAGCTCTTGAAGGGCTGAAGACCACCTGTGGTGTTGAATCCGATCCTGAATTGTGCGGTGGGGTTGCCTATAATCCAGAAAAGAAGTTCTGCGATATTCGTGACAATCATCTCTATGCGTTTAAGGAAATTAACGGGGTGACCTGGTTTACTGAAAACCTTGCCTTCAAATATAAGTTGCCGAAGAAGGTGTATGAAATTGACAAAGAAACGGGCGATACTTTAAGTACTTCTCTTGATGTTAAAGGCGGTGTGCTGCATTACGAGGACGACCCCTTTGAAAACTTCGAGGCTGCTGAAGGTCGCTACTATACCTGGAACTCTGCAATGGGTATCGGCGATATGAGAAGTGACGTTG
The DNA here is from genome assembly GCF_045112255.1 of Fibrobacter sp. GTDB lineage: Bacteria > Fibrobacterota > Fibrobacteria > Fibrobacterales > Fibrobacteraceae > Fibrobacter. Next base: position 108,953 of record NZ_JBGUHR010000137.1, on the reverse strand, counting down.
TTCTTGATGAAACTAGCCTTAAGGATAAAGACAAGGTTGTGGGTGCATGCCCGGCTGGCTGGAGATTGCCGACTAAGGCTGAACTCGAAGATCTTAGCGATTTTGCTAACGATGTGGCCGAGGGTGGCTTTGCAGACCTTGATAATACTGAAAAGGTTCTTAACTTCAATGTTGACTTCTTGGGATACTATAATATCAGCGAAAAGAAGTCCATGGGTACTGAAGCTAACTTCTGGTCTAGCGATGCTGCTGATTCGGATGAACAGGCTTGGGGCTTGGTTATCGTAGACAATGATAATAGCTCTGTTGAAACTTCCAACAAGGCCTATGCATATACAATCCGTTGCGTCAAGGGTGCGATCTAGCTTTGCTGCAACAAATAAAATAAATATCACATAATACAGCTCCAAGGCACCTGGCTCTCCTCCAGGTGCCTTTTTGTATAAAAAAACACCGGCTAGGCCGGTGGTTCTAAAGAAGTCTTTGGGCGGTGCTGAAAACAATAAATCCTTTGATTACTATTGAAATGCGGTCTGCCAACTGCATAACAATAAAATCAAAGGATTTAAGATGAATAATTCTGTGCTATGTCTTTAGTTCTTCACGACGCGCTGTGCGTTGTATTTAGTCTTCAAAATGTAGGCGCCTTGATGAAGTTTCGGCTTGATAGTTCCGTTGTCATTAAGGGCTTCGCTCTTGAGTCCCTTCCATACAAGGTTTCCGTTCAGGTCGAAAATCATGGCTTCGCCGTTGCTTCTGTCAGCAAAGTTTGTTCTGATGTTCTTGATAGAAGATGTTCCGCAGCCTTTTGCGACAATCTTTGCAATGTAAATGCCTGCATTGTCGCTGTTGAACGAAAGCTGGGTTGAACCAAACGGGGCGCCTGTAGAGTCAATTTCGTTGTCAAGCGGGACAGAAACTTCGGCCCAAGAACCAGCGGGGGCTGTGTTGCCGTACTGGTAGTTTTGCCATGTGCTGCCGCCTGCGCCGCCGATATTTACGGAAGCGTCTTCAGTATCGATGCTGCGCATGGTGAATACAAGTTCTTTGCACTTGGTCAGCGGATCCTTTACGGCTGCTGCATCTGGGATTGTAAAGAGAGCATGTTGGTAGCCACAGTCATCCTGAGCACAATTGGCGAGCGGAACCTTCACGTACTTGGAAACGCCATCGAGAGCCGTTGTTTCAAATGTGACGGCGTCGAGGGTCTTGTCGCTTGTCCAGCCTGTGGCGGAAGATTCGTTTGCATAGTTGACAATGACGAGAGAATCACCGATTTGCTTTGAAGGATCGATGTAAGGGTCTTCAATGGGGGAGTCTTCGCACTGGAGCGCAGCAGTGTTGCTCGTTGTGAACACGATCGTCGTAATGGACTTTGCCGGGGCGTCGATGATGGTTCCTGCGGTAATGGCCTTGCTCTTGTCGCCGCTTTCAACGGACTGGACTGCAGATACCGGAGTGTAGCCATTGACAGAAATGTTCAAGTTCTGTGCGGTACCCTTGTTGATGGCGATAACAGAGATGGAGTCGCAGTCGGCACTACGGAAGGCTACAGCGTAGAGGTCGCTTCCGTCGCTTGTTGTGCTAACGACGCGCCAACCCGGGTTTACGAACTTGGAGTAGTGGCGCATGGCGTGGTATTCGGGGTTGATGTAGAGCTTTGCTTCGGTACAGCTGCTCCAGCCATTGCCCGGGCATACGCCGATGAGCTGGCCGTTTTGTTCGCCCCAGAAAAGTTCCCAGGCGATGTAGGCGTTGAGCTTGCCGCTTGTAAAGCCGACCTGCATGATGTGTGCAAGGCCGAGCATGTCCTGTTCGCGTACGGCACTTTCCATCGTGCAGAATTCCGTCATGATGATTGGCTTTGCATCGCTGCCATAGTTCTTGCCGATGGCGGTCATCGCTTTGCGGAAGTTTTCCGGATTCAGGTAGTTCGTGCCGGAATTGTCGTTGCCATCGCCTGCATGGTACAGGTGGTAGGCGTAGCCGTCGAGATTGTTGTTGTCGAGAGCCTTTGCGTATTTTTCAAAGTTGTTGTAGCCAATGCCAAGCGGTTCTGGTCCGAGAATTTTCGGCGGATTGGCGAGCGAACTCACGGAATCGCGCACAGCCTGGAGGGCCTGCTTGTAACCTGCGATTTCACTTGTTTCGGTGGGTTCGAACAGAGTTTCTTCGTACGTCGCTTCCATATCGGGTTCGTTTTGGAGGCTGATGTAGTCCGGGATGATTCCCATCTGTTCATAGGACTGCAAGGAGGTCTTCCACCAGTGGGCAAATTCGCTATAGACGTACTTGCCATAAGGGTCGTTGCTTGAGGTCTTGAGCGATTTGTCGCTCTTGGAATGACCGTCCGAACCGTTCACACTGCCACTTGGCTTGAGACGGCCTGGTGCTGACCAGCTGGACATTTCGATTTTGAGGTGGTTGCCGAGGCGTTGCTTGCCGGCTTTGACTATGGCTGCATCGGCTGCAATGCTTGTTGTGTCTTCCTGTTTCCAGTTGCCGATGCGGAGCAGCGAAAGGTTGAGTCCTGTAAATGCTGTGTCGTAGAAGTCCTTTTGCAATGAAGAACTCATTGCTGTAATCCAGCTCTGGTAATAGGCGGCACCGGCGCCAAATCCGACCACCTTTTGAGCCGTAGTGGCTGGGTCAACTGAAATTGTTGCGGCGAATGCACTTGAAGCGAGCAATGCCGTGGTAATGATTTTTTTCATAAACGCTCCTTATATCACACCAAGATATACCATACACCGGGAGAGAAAGATACTAAAAGTAGCAAGGAGTTTCAAGAATTTTAAAGCTTAGGATTTAGACGAAATGTGATCCTGACCACGTAAGGATCAGGATCCAGTAAAATTATTTACTAGAAGTAACTGGATGCTTCGTTTTTCGAACTCAGCATGACGAGTCTGAATGGAGCATTTCACTAAGGAATCTGAAAAAATTCCTAATTCCTAATTCCTAATTCCGAATTAATACGCCCCGTCGCCTTTGAACACGACCTTGAATGTCTTGAGGATGAGCTTGAAGTCGTCCCCGAGCTTGCCGTCGCGGCGGATATAGTCGTTGTCGAGACGCATCTGCCCTTCGAACGGGATGTTGCTGCGACCGCTGACCTGCCAGATGCAGGTGAGGCCCGGTGTCACGGAGAGACGCATGCGGTGCCACGGTTCGTATTCGGCCACTTCGGAGGGAATTGGCGGGCGCGGTCCGACAATGGACATATCGCCTTTAAGGATATTGATGAGCTGCGGCAGTTCGTCGAGACTGAACTTGCGGAGAATATGGCCAAACGGATAAATACGCGGGTCGTTCTTCATCTTGAAGGTCTTGCCGCCTGTTTCGTTCATGGCCATGAGTTCTTTTTTGCGTTCTTCTGCATCGGCGTACATGCTACGGAACTTGTACATTGTAAACAGTGTACCGTTTTTGCCGACTCGTGTCTGCTTGAAGATGATCGGACCCTTAGGATCGCTGATTTTTACGGCGAGTGCGCAGAACAAAAGGAGCGGGGAGAGCACAATCAGTGCTGCGGAAGTGCAGGTGATGTCTACGATCCTCTTGATGATGTGCCTAAAACGGATCTTGTGCGGGTGGACCCAGATGTCTGAAAGGTTTAATCTGTTGAGTGTGAAGAAGCTTCCGTTCGTGCTGTTGAATTCCTTCAGCTTGTCGTCCATTTCGAGGTTGTCCTTTTCCTGATAGCCGGTGTAAAGGTAAGCCTGGAAAATAGGGGCCTTTGGCTTGTGGCGGAGCGCCTGGATAAGCCCTGCATCGTTTAGCTTATGGAGGATTTCCTTGCGGATGCTTTCGAGCGTACTCATGTCGGAGTTCAGGAGGATAATGCCGATACCGCTGTTGTCGCTCAAGTAACCGAGGACGTCGATAAAGCGCAGATGCGAAAACATCGTGAGGACGCTGATTTTCCAGGTATTTTCGACAATTTTCGAAGGACGGCCCCAGCCGAGAACATCGAACTGGTGTGAATAAATCTTGATGAAAAGGAAAGGTTTTCGGGTGCGGTTCGCGCGCAAAAATTCTTCGTTCAGCCTAGCTTTGAAGAGCTTGGCTGGATACACAATGTTCTTTAACTTCTGTTCGTTAAGAATCGAACCAATTGCGGGATTGACGGTTTCCTGTTCCATGTGCCTAAATATATAAAAATGGGGATTGCTTTCAATAAGAGTGCTTTTTTAGGCGTTGTAAATCAATGTTTTCAAATTGAAAATTTTTTATTAGATTATTTCATAGAAGGTAGAAAATGAAAATTAGGCTTTTGGGGATGCTTTTTTTTGCGGCATCTTTTTTGGGGTGTCATTCGGAAGGGGGGAGTTCTCCAGGTGAGGATATTCCGTATTCGGTCATGCAGAGGCAAATGTTGCTTGTCGAGGGTTCCAAGGATACCATTGTATTGGGTACAAGTAAAAATCACCTGTCAGAAAAGTTTCATCGGCGCTGAAGCTTTGGGATTACACAAAGACTTCTAAGGTCAAGCTTGTCTTCAAAAACGAGGCTACTGGCAATCTCACCTATATAGATTATACAAAAGAAAACGATGTCGTGGAAATTGAGGATACGATTCCGGCTTATCATCCCGATATTTCTCCGGATGGGAAAAAAGTGGCTTTCTGTACGGGTATCGAAGGTGTTGATCGGACTTCCCGGCTTTATGTTCGAAACTTGGATTCAAAGGGGTCCGATCTTGTAAAACTTGATGTCAAAAGTGCGGCTATTCCTCGCTGGAGCGTACTGGCTAATGGCGATACGGTTATTACCTACGTGACCAAAGCAGGCGATAATTCAAACGATAAGAACTTCAAAAGTGCAAGTACATGGCAAGTGCCCTTTGCAAAAGGAAAGTTCGGAAAGCCGGTAAAGCTGTTCGACGGTTCGTTCCATGGCGGAATCAGTGAAGATGAGTCGCTTGCGGTTACAGGGGCGAAGGTTCTCCGTGCTCGCGTCCATAAAAAAGAGAAAACCTGGTACAATAAGGAGCAAGTGTGCAACGTATCGCTTGCGAGGGATTATAGTAAGCGTACGGCTTTTCTTGATTTTGGAGGTGAAACAGGCAAGGCTTTTGTTCACGAAAAATACAGAGTCCACGAGTATCTACTTGTTGCGGACAGCTCTGGCAAGCTAGTTCAAGGCGTGAGGGCGCCTGCGGGTTTTGTATTTGACCATTCCGAATGGGCTACGGGGTTTGTAAACCAGAACCTTGTGGCCACTCTTACGAATATAGATGGCGCTCACACGAAAATTGTCCTTGTCCACTTGGCGGATAGTTCTGTTACAAGTCTTGTTGAAGGTGAAGAATTATGGCATCCGTGCCTCTGGATCCAGGGGAAAACGAAGGCGCTTTCTAGTTCTAGTGTGTCTATCGGTCGTTCCGAGGTGTCGAGCAGTTCAGGTGATGTTTCCAGTAGCTCCAGAAAATCAAACAGCTCAGGAAAAGTTTCCAGCAGTTCCGCGAAATCGAGTTCTAGTAGCGTAAAATCAAGCAGCAGTGAAGGGACTGCTTTGAACTCTTCGAGTTCTCGCAATGACGAAAAAAGTTCTAGTAGTTCTTCGGAAAATCTGGTTGAAAAGTTTGTGCTGGATGAGGATAGCGCAGGATTTTATGTGAAGAACAATGAATTCCAGGAAGCGCATTGGAGTTACAAGATGGAACTTGTCTGGACCTATATGGATCAGGCCGATGTCGTTGTTTTTGGGTCTTCCAGGCCGCATCATGGTGTTATTCCAGCCTTGTTCAGTGATTAGTTCTTTGTGGTGTACCTGGCCAGTGCACATGGCAATCTTCACAGTTCACATTATATGGCGGTAAACTACGTGTTGCCCCATTATAAAAAGTTGAAGTACATTATCATAGAAATTGCACTTGATAGGCTGTGGCTCACAAAATTAAATAGTTTCTTTTATCTTAAAAGTCCGGAAATCAAGGGGTATGTTTACGATGCCAATCACGATTTCTGGAAGTCGGGCGTTCCCGAAGGTTTGTTGGAGCACACGCAGAATGTTCCTAAGGTCTCCTCGTATTCGGCCAACCTGACCGAGCGGGGTTATATGCCTTTAAGCGGATGTAGCAACTGGAGGTCGTCTGTTTACGCCGAAAGGGATGTAGCGTGGCTTGATACGGGGCGAGTGCGCCTTGAAGAGACCTTGGGGTACTTGACTGAAATTATCCTGTTGGCAAAGGCAAAAGGTATTAAGGTGGTCGGTGTAGAAATGCCGCTAAATCCCAATTACAAGAATGTTGATGCTTATGGAAAGTACGGGCTACGCAATAGCGATGCTCCAGAAATCATTGAACGTTTAAACGCGCTGACCCAGAAATACGACAATTTCACCTTCTTTGACCAGCATAAGATGGGGGAACACGATTATCTCAATGGCATGAACTACGATGATGACCACCTCTGTCGAGCTGGTGCTGAGCAAATGACCCACCGTCTGGATTCCCTGTTGAAAACATTGAAATGATTTTTCTACATTATAGCGCGTAAAATTTAAAATGGAGACGCTATATGTTGCGTATTGGTTTAATTGGCACGGGTACCGTTGGTGGTGGTGTCATTCAGATTCTTGAACAGAAGATTGCCGAATATAAGGAAAAGCTTGGCGTTGAACTGCAGCTTGCATGCATCTGCGCTAAGTCCGAAGAAGAAGTGGCCCCGTACAAGGCTAAGGGCTACAAGGTCTCGACCAATGCCGACGAAATGATTGCTGGCGACGATATCGACGTGCTCGTGGAACTCGCCGGTGGCTACAACATGCCGCGCAAGTGGATCCTCGCTGCTCTCGAAAGCGGCAAGCACGTGGTGACGGCTAACAAGGCTCTCCTCGCCAAGTATGGTCACGAAATTTTCCCGCTCGCCGCAAAGAAGGGCTTGCATGTCTTGTTCGAAGCTGCTGTTGGCGGTGGCATTCCTATCATCCGCAGCGTCCAGGAAGGCTTCGTTGGCTCTACGGTCGAAAGCCTGAGCTGCATCATTAATGGTACTTGCAACTACATCTTGAGCCGCATGGCCGAAGAAGGTCTCGACTTTGACGTCGTCCTGAAGGATGCCCAGAAGCTCGGCTTTGCCGAAGCAGACCCGACTTTCGATATTGAAGGTATCGACTCCGCCCACAAGACCGCCCTCCTCGCTAGCCTTTGCAGTGGCAAGCGCGTGGACTTCGAAAAGATCCACGTCACCGGTATTTCTAAGATTACCGCCCAGGATATCGCATTTGCCAAGGAACTTGGCTGCTGCGTGAAGCTCCTTGGTATCTACCACCGTGACGGCGACCGCGTGGACGCCCGTGTCCATCCGTGCTTCGTCCCGAACACGAACTTGCTTTCTAACGTGAACGGCGTCATCAACGCTGTTTACCTCAAGTGCGACAACCTCGGCGAAACGGTTCAGACCGGTGCCGGTGCTGGCCGCCTCCCGACCGCATCTGCAGTCGTGGCTGACCTCGTGTCCCTCGCCCGTTCTACCGACCAGGGCAGCCGCAAGGCACTCCCGATGGGCTGGTTCAACGTCGAAAACTCTGCAACGCTCGTTCCTATCTCCGAAACTAGCGCCCGCTACTACCTCCGCTTCACGTCCCGTGACGCTTGCGGTGTGCTCGCCAAGATTACGAAGATCCTTGCTGACAATAACATCTCTATCGAAACGATTATCCAGAAGAACGTGAACGACCCGGGCAAGGTGTCCATCGTCGTCATTACGGAAAAGACTCTCGATAGCAAGCTCTCCAAGGCTGTCGATGCTGTGAACTCTCTCTCCGAAATTGTTGAGAAGAGCCAGGTCATCCGCTTCCTCGCTTAATTAAAGGTCGTATATGATTCGCGCAACTACTTTGGAACGAATTCTGTTAATCCTATCGGATTTTGCCGCTTTGTCGATTTGTTTCGCCTTGGCGTTCTGGGTTCAGTTCCATAGTGGCTGGATTGTAGATAAGTTTGACCCGACCAAGACATTCGATAGCTATTGGCAGTTCGGACTCGTTTTGAATGTGGGCTGGCTTACTCTATTTGCCTTTGCCGGATTGTATCGTTCCTGGCTATTGTTATCAAGGACGCACCAGGTTTTACGAGTCCTCCGTGCCGTCGTAATCGGTGTGGTCCTGATTATTGTCTGTCTTTTCGGTGCTGAATTCATGGGGAAGGTCTTCACGAACCAACCGCTCAGCGAAGGCTATCTCTATGGATCTCGGTTCCCGTGGATTTTTATTTACGGCGGCCTTGCAATTTTGCTTGTGGGCCTGTTCCGTATGCTCATCTATATCTTCTTGCGGGCTTTGCTCCGTAAGGGCTATGGGGCAAACAACATTCTTGTGCTCGGCGCTACGGAAGCGGGTAAAAAGATTGCCCGAGACTTGGCGAAGACTCCGGCTCGTGGTCAGCGCGTTGTTGGCTTTGTCGATGAACGCTACCAGGTCTTGCCGAAAAAGTTTGCGAAAGTTCCGATTCTCGGCAAGTATTCCGATTTGCCGGCTCTCGTCAAGAAGTACAAGGTGAGCGGCATTATCATTGCGCACGAAAGTACGTCTCCGCAAGAGATTATGCGTGTGCTCGTCTGGATTTGCGAACTCCCTCTCCACATTTATATTGTTCCTGAACTTTATAGCGTCGTGAATGGACGCTTCAAGGCAAACCTTGTTTACGGTTTTGAATTGCAGGAACTTTTTGCGTTTACGATGCCGCCTTGGCAGGTGCGTGTCAAGCGCATTATTGATATTGCTTTTGGCTTGTTCCTCGGACTTTTGTCGCTCCCGGTCTGTTTGTTTGCTGCCATTGCGATTAAGCTCGATGACCATGGCCCTGTTTTCTATTCTCAGGAACGCATTGGCCTTTACGGCAAGCCGTTTACGGTTTACAAGTTCCGCACAATGCGTACCGATGCTGAAAAGTTCGGTGCCCAGTGGGCGACCAAGAAGGACCCGCGCATTACGCGAATCGGCCGCTTCTTGCGCAAAACCCGCATTGATGAACTTCCGCAGATTCTTTGTGTTTTGAAAGGCGACATGAGCATGGTGGGCCCGCGTCCGGAACGCGCCGTGTTTATCGGCAAGCTCCGTGAACAGATCCCGTTCTACATCAGCCGCCTCAAGATGAAACCGGGCCTCACTGGCTGGGCTCAGGTTTGCCACCATTATGATACGAGCATCGAAGATGTGCAGATCAAGCTCCAGTACGATATGTATTACTACGAGAACATGAGCCTGCTCTTGGACTTCCAGATTCTTGTACGAACAGTTTATGTTGTGCTAACTGGCAAGGGTGCGCAGTGATGAGGGTGTTTGGTAACAAGTGCTAGAATTTAAATCGCGTAACTTTTTTTGTTATTTTTTGACATTTAAGTAATTTATATTTGTGTTGATGAAAAAAATAACTCACATAGATTGTTTTGCTGGTCCCGGAGGTATTTGTACGGGGCTTCATGCGGCTGGTTTTGATACAAAAATTGCCATTGAGTATATTGGTAGTTGTGTAGAAACGTATAAAAAGAATCATCCTGAAGTCCACGTGATTCATTCCGATATTAGAAATGTATTACCTGAGGATATTCTTCCGTATATTCCCAAAGAAGGTATTGATTTGGTTACTTCGGGAATGCCATGTGAGACATTTTCAACAGCAGGAAATACATCCAGATCTTTTTATGATGATAGGCAGTTTTTGTTCCGTGAGGGAATTCGTATTGCGAAAATTGCAAATGCAAAAATGATTCTTTTTGAAAATGTCCCTGCAATAACGACGAAAACTGTTGCGAAAAATTCGGCTGAACTTATTGTAACTGTGTTAAAAAAAGAATTAAAAGATGCTGGATATGCGAACTTTATTGAAATTGTTTTAAGTGCAACTGATTTTGGAGTTCCTCAAAAACGTAATCGTTTTTTCATTCTTGCTAGTAGAAATGAAAATTGGAGATTGTCAGCTCCTTTGCCGACGACAAAAAATGTGGAAAATGTAAAAAATGCGTTGGCTGGATTGCCAAATGTAATTCCGAATAGTGGTGAAGAAGCTTCAAAATATTCGAAAAGTTCATCTAACTTTTCAAAATTGATGCAGGATGATTCCTTTTGGAATAGGCAAAATTTGCATACGGGTAAACTAACTTACCAAATGCCTATGAAGCATCGAGAATGTACTTTGGAACGCTTTTCCTTGTTGAAACAAGGGGAGAGTCTGAAAGACTTGTTTGATAGATATCAGGGAGCGGAACGAGAAAAATTGCAAAATAAGAGAGTCCTTCCCAAAAAAATGTTTATCAAAAGAAATTATAGGCTAAATCCTAGTGAGCCAGCTCCAACTGTTACAAGTCATTGTCTTGATGAATTTGTTCATCCTTATTTTGATAGGGCACTGACGGTGCGAGAGTGTGCTAGGTTGCAGTCGTTTCCGGATAGCTATGATTTTTGTGGCGGTCCTTATATCGTACCGCATATTAATAGAGATGTGCAAGATAAATATGAGCAGATTGGTGATGCCGTGCCTCCGCTTTTAGCGTATGCATGGGGTGTTGAAATAAGAAAAATTTTTGAGGAAAACTTATGAAAACCGAGATTATTGAATTTTGCCGCCATATTTATAATGTAACATACCAAGAGGAATATCAGTATTTTACAGAAAAAAATCAAAAACGGGTGACGGAAAGTCAAAAGAGCAATGCTGAAACTGCTGCTCAAAAGGAAGCCATCAAAAGAGCTATTGTTGAAGTTATAAGAAGATATCCGGATGAAGAGCCTGCTACATTGTGGAAAATTATTTATGCAACACATGTTCATCGGAAAAGCGGTATTGATGATACAGAGGTAATAGAAAAGGTTATTAGTGCTGATCAAAGTTGGAAAAAATCAAGTGGTCATGCATTTGAAGAGGTAATAAAGTATTTAGGAAATTTAGAGTTATCTGATTCTGGAATTGAAATAGTCCTACAGCGTGACTTGAATACAATGATTCAAGATGGAATTCTTGGAAATGAACCGCGAGATATTAGTTGGCTAAAGGAACAGATCAATGCTGCTATTTTTGATTTGTATGCGGTTGTAACAAATAAGAAAAATGGGAAAAAATATTGTTATGGATGTATTCAAAGCAAGACTAGTATTCGAGATCGTGTAACACGAGATAGAGAACCGTCTATTGCTGCAATGCAATCCTTTTTTTGGAGTTCTATTATAGTTCTTGATGGAGATTTTTTAAAAAACAAAAAATTTGTGAATATGGTGAATGGAGGTAGTACTGAACATCCTACAAATGGATGGCATGGAATGTATGTTTTTTCGGAAAAATATTCTATTGATAGAATTTATTCAACAGACTTGAGTCTGAAAAATTTTAAGAAGCATGCTGCTGAAGCTGCTGAGTATTGGCTTACTCAACGCCAATGGTTTAATAACGAATGGCGAGCCACAAACTAATTCCTCTTACTTCCAACTTTCTAAAACCTAAAACCTATAACTTATAATCTACCTATGTACGGCGATAATTCTACTCCAGTATTCCCAACCGAAGATGCTTTGACCATGATCCGCCTCGCTTTGGCGGAAGACGTTCGCACGGGCGATGTGACCAGCGAATGGACCATCCCAGCAGACCAGAAACAGCATGCCCGCCTCATTGCAAAAGAAGATGGTGTGCTCGCCGGCCTCCCGATTATCGAACTCGTGTTCCAGGAACTCAAGGCAAACGCCAAGGTGACGCTCCACAAGAAAGATGGTGACGTCGTGAAGAAGGGTGACCTGATTGCAGAACTCGACGGAACAACGCACGAACTTTTGACGGGCGAACGTACGCTCCTGAACTTTATCCAGCAGCTCTCCGGTGTGGCAACTGTTGCGCACACGTTCCAGGAAGCCTTGAAGGGCGGCAAGACGAAGGTGCTCGATACCCGCAAGACGATTCCGGGATTCCGCACGTTGCAGAAGTACGCCGTTCGCGTCGGTGGCGGTTCCAACCACCGCATGGGCCTCTTTGACATGGTACTCGTGAAGGACAACCACATTGCTGCTGCTGGTGGCGTGCTCGAAGCTCTTGAAGTCGTCAAGAAGAACAACAAGCAGGGCTTGATGGTCGAAATGGAAGTCGAAAACTTCGACCAGCTCCGCGCGCTCCTCAACAAGGGTGTCGATGTCATCATGCTCGACAACATGAGCAACGAAATGATGGCCGAGGCTTTGAAGATCATCAAGGAAAGCGGCGACAAGTGCCTTGTAGAAGGTTCTGGCAACATGACGCTCGAACGTGCGAAGCAGATTGCGATGCTCGGTCTCGACTTCATCTCTGTCGGTGCTCTCACGCACAGCGTCAAGGCCCTCGACATTTCGATGAGAATTTAATTCGAATATTGTCATGGCGGGCATTGCTCCGCCATCTAGCTGTTAAGCTTGATGCTGAATTGTCATGCCCGACTTGATCGGGCATCTCCTATTTATAAGTCTACTAAGCTCTAACTTCTAACTGCGGCAAAGTCGCTCCTTTACTATATTTCCACTATACAGACGCTTTATGGGAGTTTTTATGCGTTGTTTAGTTACTGGTGGTGCTGGATTCTTAGGAAGTCACCTTTGCGAAAGACTTTTGAATGACGGTCACGAAGTCATTTGCCTGGACAATTACTTCACAGGCCGTATGGCTAACGTTGCCCACCTGCGCGACAATCGCAATTTCGAACTTATCCGTCACGATGTGACTGAGCCGATTCTTCTGGAAGTGGACCGCATTTTCAACCTGGCCTGCCCGGCAAGCCCGATCCATTACCAGTTCAACCCGGTAAAGACCATCAAGACAAGCGTCATGGGCGCAATCAACATGCTCGGCCTTGCAAAGCGCGTCAAGGCCCGCATCTTGCAGGCTTCAACAAGTGAAGTCTACGGCGACCCGGCTGTGCATCCGCAGACCGAAGACTACTGGGGAAACGTGAACCCCATCGGCATCCGCAGCTGCTATGACGAAGGCAAGCGCGTCGCCGAAACGCTCTTCATGGATTACCACCGCCAGAACAAGGTTGATATCCGCATCGTCCGCATTTTCAATACGTACGGCCCGCGCATGCTCCCGAACGATGGCCGCGTCGTTTCGAACTTCATCGTCCAGGCGCTCAATGGCGAAGACATTACCATCTACGGTGATGGCAGCCAGACCCGCAGCTTCTGCTACGTGGACGACCTCATCGAAGGCTTTGTCCGCATGATGAACCAGGACAAGATTATTGGACCTGTCAACATCGGAAATCCTGGCGAATTCACGATGCTCGAACTTGCGAAGGAAGTGCTTGAACTCACGGGTTCCAAGAGCAAGATTGTCTACAAGCCGCTCCCGGGTGACGACCCCAAGATGCGCCGTCCGGACATCACGCTTGCGAAAAGCGCCCTCAAATGGGAACCGACAATTCCACTCCGCCAGGGACTCGAAAAGACAATCGTCTACTTCGATAACTTGCTCAAGACGAAGTAACCTTTTATCTTAAATATTTGTCATTCAATCTCTTAATTGGAGGAGTTGTCGAGACTCCTCTTTAAATTTTTGTCTCAAAGTTCTACCTTTTACGGCAAAGAGTGTGATATGTTGTATCGAAAATTATTGCCATTACTTTTATTTTTGTCGGTAAGTGTATTTGGTGAAGATATTTCCAAAGGCATGGTCCCTGATGTGACGAACCCTATTCCGCTGGGCGTTATACCCTTGTTTTCGGTTCAATCTCAGAAATTATCCGAAGATTCCATCAATGTCGAGTATTCCATTACAAATACGACATTTGAGGATACTCTTGATGTGGAGGCGTTGAACAAGCCCAAGGAGCTGTCTCCGTTTATTGTCTTGAGCGAAATTTTGGGATTTAACGTGTTTGTGTGGGCTTGGGACCGCTATGTCCTTGATAAGGATTATGCACGTACTGGCCCGAGTTTCTGGAAGCGCAATTTTAAGGAAGGGTGGGAATGGGATCACAATCATTGGGCCATCAATTTCTATGGTCATCCTTATCAGGGAGCGACTTATTACAACTTTGCTCGCGGTGCAGGGTATGGATTCTATGCAAGTCTTCTGTTTTCTGCAATTGGCAGTTACACGTGGGAAATGTTTGCTGAAACGGAATATCCGGCTCCGAACGATCTTATAGCGACATCTATTGGCGGAGCCGTTTATGGCGAAGTCCTTTACAGGCTTTCGCGAAAATTTTATGGGGTTGACGAATCTTCCTGGTATAAGCAAGTCGGTGCGTTTGGACTTGCCCATGCCGCTTATCTGCAAAGAAAGGTGTTTGGAAATCGCGATGGCATTACAGGAAACACTCCGATGGACTTGTCCTTATTCTTAGGAGCTGGTTCCCGTTTTGGAAATATCTACAGGTTTGGTGGCCGCAATGAGGATGATCTGGACCAGCGCTGGGATGATAAGCATATCATGTATGGTGGCGAAATTGAATATGGCAAACCATTCAGGAAGGTCAAACGTCCTTTTGATTATTTTACTTTATTTGCTATGGGCGAAGTAGGTCCCGATGGTACGCTTTTCCAGCTTGATGTGACTGGAAAACTTACAAACGTGGGGGTTCATGGTCGTGGACACTGGGTGGACTTTGCAACTTATCTCGACTATTGTACATTCTATGGCGACTTCGCAACGGTCGGCACAATTTCTATCGGAACGGGTATCGATTTTTCGCTCTGGCTTTTGCCATCGCTCCGCTTCCGCATGTACCACCAGATTTATTTTATATTGCTTGGAACGACGGACATGGGCTATGATGACTTGATCCAGGCTGTACATCCAGAATATGAGTCCGATATGGACAATTACCAGTACAACATGGGTGCAAAATATGTTTTAGGTGTTGAAGTGCAGGTCGGCAAAAAATTCCGTTTGAAAAATAAAATGATTATCGATGTCCTGCATACGATTCCTGGTTCGCTTCCGCACTATGGCGCTGATGGCTGGGATATGTTGCTGATGAATTACACCTCGGTTGAGTATGATCTGACGGATGTCTTTTCAGTAGGAGGCCGCCTGGATACTTATGCAAAGATTGCAGCATATTCCTCTGAGTTCTTTGAACCCATGAGCCGAGGCGTCTTTGCGTACACCATGTACTTCAGCTATAAACTATTTTAATGGAGTTATTAGTCCTTTTTTAATAATTGACATTCATTCTACTTTTTTCTATGATGTTCATATAATGAATGACATTCCTTTTCATAAAAATGCGAATATCCGCACGGCGGATTTTTCGATATTGAATTATTTACAGCAAGTAAATGTGTTGCCTGACAAGATTGCCATGTTTAGCAATCTCAAGGAATTCGGACTTGAAAATTATGTAAAAGTACAGGCGGCAGTGCTCCTCTTGGTGAAACGAGGATCTGTGGACGTTGAACTAGACCTTAAGACCTATCATCTTGAGGCGGGAGCCTTGTTTGTCGTTTTCCCAGAGCAGGTCTTGCGGGCCAAGAAAGCGTCAGAAGATTTTGATCCAATCTGTATCGCTTGCTCCAAGAATATGATTGATGAACTGATCATTCGTTTTGACGACAATACGCGCTTGATTTTAAGGTTCCGGGAAAATCCGCTTCAGCAACTGGATAAGGATGAGTTCGATCGCCTGAATACAAGCTTCGAATTCCTGAAGAAAAAGTTTGAAACGACTGAAAACAATTCATGCCGCTTGCAAGTCCTCAAGAATCATCTGATTGGCCTCTTGTATGAATGTATCGGCTTTGTCGAGGAACCGCTTACAACGGATGTGGTCAAGAGCCGTGGCCAGGTGCTATTCGCGCAGTTCATTGATCTCGTCGTCGAAAAGCATCGCGAACAGCATTCCGTGAAGTATTATGCCGATGAACTTGGCATTACGCCGAAGTACCTCTCTGCTGTTGCCGAAGAGCAGACGGGCAAGAATGCCAAGCGCTGGATTGACGAACATATCGCACTCGATGCAAAGGTGCTGTTGCGCTCGTCTTCTAGGGACATCCAGAAGGTCTCCAAGATTCTGAACTTCCCGGACGTCTCGTTCTTTGGCAAGTTCTTCAAGCGCCTCGTCGGAGTCTCGCCCAAAGCCTACCGCAAAACAACAGATTGATTTAGACGAAAGAACGCTCGCTCTGCTCGCTACAGACGAGAGACGAAAGAGTTTATTCTGTAAAATCAAAAATTTTATTATTCCCGGCCCCGCCCGGGAAATTCTTTTTTTTTACGATGATTTAACCGATTGCTAGTAATCAATCGGGAGCAGAAGTTGTAAATTATTTTAGAAGTGTCATCTTGAACGAAGCGTCAATGTTGCAACCACGGTCTTCCTCCGCAATGAAATCCAGAATCTGTTTCCCCATTGTAATTGTTGTTGTTGCATTCTTCCTTGCCGCCTGCAACGACGGTTTTGAAAAACGCGAAGAATATTACAGCAAAGGCAAGTTGAAATCTAGAACAACATACCGTAAAATAGAAGATACGGGACTTTTTGTAAAAGAAGGGGAATACACCTTCTGGTATCTGAACGGGACGAAGAAGGAAGAGGGGCTATATAAAGATGATAAGCGAGAAGGTGTCTGGAAAAACTGGTATGCAAATGGAGTGCTGGAATTTGAAGGCGCATATAAAGCAGGCAAAAAAGAGGGCGCCTGGAAAAGATGGAACGATGCGGGACTGCTGGAATCGGAAAAGTATTATGATGCCGATACGCTAAGCTATGTCTGGAAAGAATGGTTCGCAAATGGACAGCAGGCAACGGAAGGCGCTTATAATTCCGAAAAGAAAGACGGCATCTGGCGAACTTGGTACGAAAACGGTCAACAAAAAGAGTTGATCGATTACAGGAAAGGAAAAATCTTTGCCTATAAAAGCTGGTATCTAAATGGTAATCCTGAACGGGAAGAAATTTTCTCTGAAGGCAGGGATAGTCTTTGGCTCTTGCCGAAAAGAAATCGTCCGTTACATGGAGTTCTTCATCTTTTACTAAAAAGATCCTTAAGTGGTATAATGCATTTTACTGAGACGGGAGAAGTCGAACAAGATCTTGTCGGAGATGGTTCGGGAAAAGAGTGGTATGAGAATGGACAGCTAGAAAGAGAATCTTATTATAAATCGGGTAAGTATGATGGTGTCTGGAAAGTTTGGTACGAAAACGGGCAAATAAAGGAGGAAAAGCGTTACAAAGCCGGAGTAAAAGACGGCTTGTGGAAAACATGGTATGAGAATGGTCAAATAGAGGAGGAACTTTATTATAAATCGGGTGAAGCAGATGGTACATGGAAATTTTGGCATGAAAACGGACAATTGAAAAGAGAAAGTACTTATGAATCAGGAAATGAGGTCAGTGTTTGGAAAGAGTGGTATGAGAATGGACAGCTAGAAAGAGAATCTTATTATAAATCAGGTAAGCTTGATGGCAATAGCAAGGTTTGGTATAAGAACGGGCAAATAAAGGAGAAAAAACATTACAAAGCCGGAGCAGAAGACGGCTTGGGAAAAACTTGGTATGAGAATGGTCAACTGAAGGAAATGGGAAGATACAAGTCCAGTAAAGAAATAGGTGTCTGGAGAAAGTGGTTCGCCAATGGTCAGCTGAAAGAAGAAATTTGTTATAAACCGAGTGGGATTGATGGCGCTTGGAAGATGTGGTATGAGAATGGCCAGCTGAGGGAAAAAAGAATATACAGATTAGGAGAAGAAATAGGTGTCTGGAAAGAATGGTATGCAAATGGTCAATTGAAGGAAGAATCGAATTACAAATCTGGTCACCTTGATGGTGTTATGAAAGAGTGGCATGAGAATGGTCAATTGAAGAGAATGGGAAAATACAAGTCGAATAATCGTGTCGGAGTCTGGAAATTTTGGCATGCAAATGGGCAATTGAAAGAAGGAAATTATGAATCAGGGGGCAAGGTCGGTATTTGGAGAGAATGGCATGCAAATGGGCAATTGAAAGAAGAAGGAACTTATGAATCAGGAGACAAGGTCGGTATTTGGAAAGAATGGTACGAAAATGGTCAATTGAAAAATGAGGGAAATTTTGTATCTGACCGTAAAGACGGCATATGGAAAACTCGATATGAAAATGGATTGCTGAAAGTGGAAAAGTCCTATAAAGCGGGTCAAGGTGAGGGCGTGTGGAGGGGATGGTATAGCAATGGAAAACTGGTGTTTGAAGGGAATTACAAGTCTCACAAAAAGGATGGTGTGTGGAAAGTCTGGTATGCCGATGGCCAGTTGGGTTTTGAAGGCGCTTATAAATCGGGCAAACCGGATGGCGCTTGGAAGGAGTGGGATAAAAACGGATTGCTGAGAAGAAATGATTCTTGTAAAATGGATGTACATCTAACCGGCTGGAAAAAGTGGGATGAAGTCGGGAAGCCAGTCGCGATCGTATATAGAGCTAGCGAAAAGTCTGACGAAAAAACAAAAGAGCAAACCCAACCTGCTAATAGAAATGAAGCTTGGGATTGGTGGCTTAAAAACGGAGATGTCGTACTAGATTATTGGTATGAGCTGCCGAAAAAATAATTGACGGTTAGGTGAATGTTTTAAACTTTCATCGCATCGACTTGATTCACGATAGTCGTCACGGCTTCGATGTACTTGTTAATGTTTTCCACAATTACATCATTGTCCTTGGTCATGTTAGGAATGCGAACTCCTGGGAACATCTCGTAAACTTGTTCGTGATTTTCGGGATAATTGCCTGTTGCAAGGTAATAGACCCCGTAAAGCAAGGGAAGGAGCGTTATTGTTGAACGTACGTAAATCTCGTGCGGATTGCGGTATTCCTTGAGGTAAAGAAAAAATTGGCGCAAATGCACGAGCAACCCGCGCAGTTCGCGTTCACATTCCATACGCAGTTCCGCAAGATTTGGACTGAACTTTGCAAGCGGTGTTTCGCCACAAATCGTTACATTTCGGCTTTTGATATGCAAAAATTCCAGCGGGAACACATCTTGCGACGACTTGATTTCAAAACGTGAGAATATATGGTTGAACTCGATGTTCTCGCGCTTTGCCTTTGCCGTGAGCTTTTGTAACGGAAGCAAGTCCTCGATGGAATTGGACTTTAGAATGAAGCTGACGGTCCACGTGGATTCCAGCGAGGAGAATCCTTCCATCAGGCAGTTGCCGTGAATGAATGCCGATACGAGATTGTCGCCGAACGCTTCTTCAAAGAGCTTCGGCCATTCCGAATTTTGAAATTCTGCAACACTTAAAATCTTTCTCATAGGGTACCTCTAAATTACCAGCTTCCGCCGGAGCCGCCACCGCCAAAGTGGCCTCCACCAAATCCACCGCCGAAACCGCCTCCAAAGCCGCCTCCGCCAAATCCCCCGAATCCTCCGCCGAAACCGCCACGGTGGTGGCCACGACTGCTATTGCTAAGGGCGTTTCCGAGCAAGAACCAGAGGCATCCGTTTCCGCGTCCGCCGCCGTTCTTCGAAACGAGCAGGAACAGAATCACGAAAATAATGAGTGCGAGTCCGAACGGACTGCTTTCTTCTTCTTGCGGAAGCTGGTCTGTGTTGACCTCGATCGTAATGCCTTTTTCTTTAGCGACAACTTGAGCGATTTCCCAAGCCAATAGCATGACGCCTTGACCGTACTTTTCAACTCTGAATGCTGGCACAATCGTCTTTTGCTGGAGCCGTTCCACAAGCACATCGGGCAAGTAGCCTTCGGCGCCATAGCCGACTTCGACACTGCGCTTGTGCTGCTTCATCGCCGCAAAAATCAGGACGCCTTCGTTCGTCTTGCCGCCAACGCCCCAGCTTTCGGCTATGTTCAAGGCATAATCTCTAAAGTCCGCAAAACCGATGTCATGGATAAGCGCTACAGCAAGCCCAAAGCCTGCTTTCTTGTAAAGTTCTTCAGAAAGTGCGTTGATGAACTGAATTTCTTGTTTTGAAATCAAACGATCTTCATCGTAAACGTAACTGTTCTGCGGGCGCTTCGGGAGTCCCGCCTTGTTTACGCGAAAACCTGCCGCAACTGGGATTGCGAGCAACAGAATGAACAGTATTGATAAAACTCTTTTTCTCATAGAAAAAAGCCGCTAACCAGCGGCTTTGTAAAGATAAAAACAATTAGGCCCGAAGTTCTGCCAACTAATTCTTACAGAGCGGCAACAGCTGTTTCTGGAGCGGGCTAAAGTCCGTTTTCTTGATCGCGCTAATTGTGGCGTCGACTTCAGTCTTGCCGACTCCTTTGGAAGTCGTGAAGAAGTTTACCTTGTCACCTTTGATGGCTATGGAGAAATCGAAAGATGAAATGAATCCGAGCCTGCCTCTGAATGTGTTGTCAATTTCAACGCTGAGTTCCGGGACGTTTGCTTCTTCATCGGAGGTGACGAATATGGACTTCTTGGAAAGTGCATTTTCGAGAGCGTTGCAAGTGTTTGCAATCATGTCGCATTCAAGCTTGATTTCACAACGAGAAAGCTTCACGCGGTATGGAACTTCAAGAGCGTTCCTCAATCCTGTTTTTTTCAGAAGCTCTAAAGGAAGATTGGGTTCCACGGTGATTACATAGGGACCTTTTTCGTAATTCACGTTGCGGAGCTTGAATGTTGCAATGCCGTTTTTCTGTGTGCGGCGTTCAGAGAGAGTCTTGCTCTGGCGGGCAACTAACGGGAAGCTAGGTACAGGGCCGATGGAATCCTTGACAATCACATTCCAGGACGGCATTTCTGCACGAGTCAATTCAAAATTGGGTTCAGTTGTAGTCGTGATTGTTAGGCTAGAGAGCTTTTCGATGAGGACTTTCTCGATTTCCGGGAGACCGTGCTGTAAGCGGTGGCTATCATTGAGCGGATAGACATCGGCAAGCTGCAGTAAGTAGAAGTTGTATTCGTTGACTTTGTCTTCTGCGGTTTCAAGGTCGTTGGCCGCATTGACGTAAACGCGTGTATCGATTGCTTTTCTTGCAGATTTTTCGAGCTTTGCAATTTCTTGCTGTAGCGTTTTCAAACGGAATTGGAGGCTTGCTGTGAACTCGTCCATATCAAGAGTCGCAGTTGCCTTGAATCCCTTATCGGCTTTGACCGGAGTGACTTTGACGCCCTTGAGAACGACATTGCTTTTCACGTTGTTCTTTGCGCGGTAAGTTTCACCAAGAACACTTTTCCCGTTGGTGATGTCTTCGTACTTGGTTTGCGTCTGTGTTGCTGAAACCTGGGATTTAACTTGTTTTGCAACACCTGCAATAGCCGCGTTGTTCGCTTCTTCTTGTGAAACTTTCGACGTTGCCGTATAGGTGACGATTTTCCCTGCCATTGCTGGAACTATAGCGAGGCAAGCGCAAAGGATAAGGGATTTTATATTCATTGCTAATTCAGCTCCATCAAAATCAGCTTACGTGTGATGTTGATTTTCTTTGTCTCGGCGATTGGCTTGAAAATCTGTCTGATCTTCGAGTAAACTTCCTGGGAATCCCTGTACTTTATGGGATTGGCATAGATGACAAAGTCCAGTGTCTTTGCAGTCATGACATTGACCTTCACGGAACTAAAGTTTCCTTTGAGGCCCTTCATGATGGCATCGTGCAAATCTTCGGTCTGGCTGTCGGAGTATTCGCCTTTGATATTTGCTACAACTTTATACTGGGTGCCCTTGGCAAGATCCATTTTCCAGTAGTTGAGGATCTTTTGTTCCAGTCCTGGCATTGCCTTGCGGACCGCTGCGCCGATGTTTGAATTGATGTTGATCTTGGAAGTGTGTCCATTGTTGCGAACGACAGCGGACTGTGAACCGAGGAGACGGGCGGTCGAGGTCTCGTATGCAGAAACTTCAACGGAAACTTCTTCGTTTGTAACTTCTGGAGCGTACTTGATATAGATGTCGGCATCAAGAGCGACGCTTGCAAGGTAAGACAAGTCGTCTTCGGTATTGGCGATGTCGCTTTGCATCTGGAGGATGCTGCTCAATTCGGACTGGCCGTCGATGGACTTGACCTCGTAGTTCTTCTTGGTGAGGAACCCGTTGATGGCTTCTGCTGTTGTGCGGGAGTACGGGCTTTCAGCGGACATGTCCGGAACGCCATCCTTCATGGTTAAGACTGGAGAAACCATGATGACGGGCTGGGATGCACCTTGTACGGCATCCTGGTTGATATACGTTTCGGCTGCCGCAGCCGTTGCTGCGACCTTCTTGGATGCTGTGTTGATCCCAGATTTGGTGCTACTTCCGGCTGTGGAACCATAGCCGTTTAATTCGTCGTAGGCACTTTCTGCTCTTTGACGTGTAGCCGCGTTCTTTTGACGTGCATCAGAATCGCCGCGCTTTACAGCGTGCGGTGCGGAACAGGCTGTTTCGGCCAGAAGAAGTGCTAAGCAGAGAGATGGAATCAAGTGTCTCATATTACAAAATCTCTTTTTAAAGAGTTTCCTACATTTTTTATACAGATAATATACAATGTTTTGCCTTCGAAAGTAAACAAATAATACGAATTGTAAAATACTTTTTTTAAGAGTTGCTATCAAAGGGAAAATTGGATATATATACCATTAGAGCTACGTTTGTTAAAAAAGTTTCGTTGATATTGGGAAATTTGTTAACAATTATGTAGTTTGGAGAGTGTTAGGTAGATTCTTCACTTAAAGTGAGGTTGAAAATGAGCGAAAAATGGATCTGGCTGCCAGATTGGGCTTCAAATTTGGGTGTTTGGGAGGATGATCTGATGGACGTCGCTCCTTCAGCAAACCATAATTATGTGGCTTATAGCTTGATGGCGGATTTTCTGGAAAAGCCGGAGAATATTCCTGATTTCAAGAAATGCTCAACGGTTGTGGCCTGGGGACTCGGTGCATTATCGCTGATGTGCTCTACGGAAGGGCCTCAAAAGGGGCAAAAGTGGATATTGCTTTCGCCTTATGCAGATTTTTGTGATGAAATCGGTAACTGGACTGTGCCGAACTTGCATTTTATGGCTCACCAGCTGGAAACCACTACTGAACCTGCGCTCAAAGCGTTCATGGAACTGTTTGAAGATGATTTTGGCGACTGGCAGGACGACTGGTTCAATGAAGCCAAAAAGTATGATGCGGAATCTCTAGCTAAGGGACTAATGTACTTGGCGTCGCATCGCGTAGAATCTGTAATCCCGAACAGTGAGAATATTCAGGTGCTTTATGGACGACTGGATGCGACGGTTCAGCCGGAATGGACGCTGAAACTCAAGGAGTTTTTGCCCAAAGCTGAATTTAGGGAACGCCCCAAAGCAGGCCACTGGCCACCGATGCTGTTGCTTTAAGCAAGTAGACTGTGGTTTGTAGGCAGTTGACAGTAATAGCTAGGCGGCTTCGCCGCGATTATAAAAACTTCCTACTTCCTACCGACTACTTCACTAATCACTTCTTGATTTTTTTCAACTTTCCAAGCGCAAACAGTGCTACAAGGTAAATCGCAAAGAACCAGAGCAAGAACTTTTCAAAGAATTCACCGACAGATGTGTAGATGGTGCTCCTCGTCTTGAGGGGCATTTTTCTTTGTATGACTCGAGTTTCAAAGATGCCTGTGTTCTGGTCATAATGGCCGTACTGGTCGATGAATGCAGAGACGCCACTGTTTGCAAGGCGAGCGACCGGGTAGCCGTAAGTTACGGCGAGGTGGCGTACGATGTTCAGGTGCTGGAAAGGCGCTGTGCTGCGGCCGAACCAACCGTCGTTCGTGATGTTTACCATCAGGCGGGAACCGGCCTGGATTGCTTCCCGGATGAGATCTCCGAAAATCGCGTCGTAGCAGATGTAAGGAGTCCAGTTGTATGGGCCGTAAACAGGAGTTTCCTTTCCGGGAACGAAGTCGCCTTCGCCAAGATCGACATAGTTTAAAATGGGGAAAACGTCATCGAAAGGAATGCGTTCGCTAAAAGGAACGAGATGTTTTTTGATGTATCGCTTGGGAAAATCATTGTCGCCTGGCGTAAACAGGAATGATGCGTTGTAGATCTCGAAGCGACGCGGGTTGTTCATGTCGTTTGAAATACGCTTGTAGTCCAGCGCTCCGGTCAGGATGCTTGCGTTTCTCATGTCTGCCATTTGGTGCAAACGTCTGAGAATGATCGGCTGCCTACGGATGTGGTCTGGGATTGCGGTCTCAGCGAGGAGGATTATGTTGGTGCCTGGTTGAGCGCTGTCCAGCGCCATGTTAAACGTTTTGGTGATTATGGAATCAAAGCGGGTTTTGCTCCACTTGACGCCTTGCGTAATGCTTGGCTGCACCATGGCGATTGACGGATTTTCAGGAGCGTTGGCGTTATAGTACGGGGCTGCTTCTGGTGCTGAAAGTATGCAAAATCCGTGAATCAAAAGAGTCAGGAAAATCACGAAAGGAATGGCGAAGATCGCAATTTTTTTGCGGCCTTTCTGCAAGAATGCGTAAGCGACAGCTTGGTTCGAGGCGACAATCAGGATTGTGTAGCCGAATACGCCGATGATGGAAAGAGACTGAATCAGTTCGAGGTGGTTACCGAATGTGTAGCCGAGATGGCTCCACGGGAACGCGAAGTCACCTGTTGTGCGCACTATTTCAATTCCCGCAAAGAAAATGGGGAAGAAGATAAGCAGGTAAGCTTTGCCCTTGATCTTTAAATTCTTGGCGGTGGAATAAGCAAATGCGGCGAGGACATTGAACAAGCTGAGGTATGCGATGAGGAGGATGAGACCGAGGAATATGAGTCCCGAAGGGGCTGTCTCTACGTTCATCACATTGCGGATCCAGTAGTAATTGATGGTGTTGTAGACCATGCTTGCCCAGAATGTGGCAAAGACTGCTGTCTCGCGGTTGTACTTGTTAAGCATGATGAACCACGGCACAAGCAAGATGAGTATCGCCGGGCCAAGCGGCAGAGGCGGGAATGCGAATGCGACGAAACCCCACGAAATTGTGGCGAGTGCAAGTGCGATACGGGCGTCTTTTTGCTTAAAGAGCTTCACGTTCCAGCGGAAGAACAATGCAAACCAGTAAAGCATCATCGGGATGAATGTCGTTACAATCTGGAAAAGCCCGGCATGGCTGCGCGTGAGGTAATCCAAGGCCAGGAACGTAAAGACGATGATGCCATATGTATTCATGAACCGCGCGAAGGGGCGGCGGGCGTTTTTGAAGAACAGGAACGGGAGGGCTGCAACGATAGGCAACAGCTGCGGAAGCTGCGTGTAAAGCCCCGGCGTGTCCGGGCGCAACAGGAACAGTACGAGTTCAACGGCAACAAGTACCGCGACGTAAACCTTGTACGCCCGCGGAAGTGCTTTAAGCTTATTTAGTAATTGGTCAATAGTCATTGGTTTGAGTAGGAAGTAGGCGGTAGGCAGTAGGAAGTGTTTGGTGCATGTCATCCCGTGCTTGTCACGGGATCGCCTTTCTCGAATTACAATCCGCTTTTGTCTTGGGGATTGAACACGAGTACGAATTCGCCTTTGGGCGGGTGCGCTTTGAAGTGTGCGGAAATCTCCGTTGGCGTTCCGATCAGGTGTTCCTCGAACTTCTTGGTAAGTTCGCGCATCAATGCAATCTTGATATCTCCAAAGACAAGCTTGATCTCTTCGACGAACTTGTCGATGTTGTGCGGGCTAGCGTAGAAAATCTGTGTTGCTTCTTCGTCTTTCAGCTTCTCGAGCAAGTGGATGCGCTGGGCGCTCTTCTTGGGAGAGAAATACTGGAACGTAAAGTGGTCGGTTGGCATGCCGCACGAGACGAGTGCGGTAATCATCGCGCACGGTCCCGGGATGGCACGGACGTCAATGCCTTCGCGGACGCATTCGCGCACGAGGTTGAATGCCGGGTCTGCAACGCCGGGCGTTCCCGCATCGCTAACGAGTGCGATGTCGCCGGTATTCTTCAAGAAGTCGACGTACTTGGGCGTGACCTTTTCTTTGTTGAAGTCATGGTAGGCTTCCATGGGCGTCGTGATGCCGTAATTGTCAAAGAGAATTCTCGAATGGCGGGTGTCTTCGGCAAGAACGAGGGGAACTTCTTTAAGAATGCGCACAGCGCGGTAGGTGATGTCTTCCATGTTCCCGATGGGAGTTGCTACGATGTATAAAGTGTATGACATGATATAAAAATAGATTTTAGACGAGAGACTTGAGACGAGAGACGAGAGAAAACTCGTGATTAGTGGTTAGTAAGTAGTAAGAAGTAGGAAGAATGAATCATCCTCCGCTAGGAGGATCCGTCCAGTAAAATTATTCGCTAGAAATAACTGGATTCCTCGTCCTCACGGACTCGGAATGACGTTTGCCAACTGCGCCGCCGAATTAAAAAATTAATTCCAACTTCCTAATTCCTACTTCCGAATTTAATAGTCGCTTGCGCTGTTTAAATCGGTGAGCCTGTTTGCGTTGAGTTCGAATGCCAAGCGCTGTACGAGCTTGCGGTGCATTTCATTGGAAGCCTTGTTTACGAGGTCTGCGCGCATGCGCCCGTAAAGGATTGCTTTAACGTCTTGCTGCTCAATGAATTCCACATGGCGCACAAGTGTTCCGTTGCAGAAAATTCTTGCCGAAAGAGCGTAAGTCCATGATTCGTTGACTGGGAGAATCGGCCATAGCGGAATGAGAACGCCGATATTCCAAGCTGAGTTCGGCTCGTTTTGCAGGACTGTCGCCTTGATGGTCGCTTCTCCGCGGCAGGCTTCGCGTGGAAAATCTGTAGCGCTTGCAGCTTCCGTGTAGGCTCGCAGCAAATCTTGTGATAGCTCAAGAGAATCACTGCCATAAATGAACGGTATATTTCCGAAAAAACTGTGTTTTTCGGTTGTCAGGGGGATCCCTTCGAGGTTTCCCTGCGTAAGTTTCATGGAGCATCCGGAGAAAAATGCTGCTAAAGCGACGGCTAAACATGAAAAATTGACGATGGAACGCATGTCTCAAAGATATAAAAAAACGAACGTCATCGATTTTATTTAGATTGTGCCTATGGAATTGCCTGCTTATTTTATTAGTGACGCCCATTTAGGAATCGACCCGCCGGGTGCGGTCCCCGACAGGGAGCAAATGTTTGTACAGCTTCTTTCTTCGTGGAAGGGCAAGGCCAGTCATGTCGTCGTGGTTGGCGATCTTTTTGAATTCTGGTACGAGTACAACTATTATATAGCGTCGGCACATTTCAATTTATACCGCGCCTTTGCAGAACTTGTAGAATCTGGTGTAGAGGTCCACGTCCTGCAAGGGAACCATGATTTTGCCTATGGAGACTTTTTCCCGAAACATCTGGGTGTTCCTGTCCATAAATCCTTGATTCTCGAAATTCAGGGTAAGCGCGTGTTTTTTACACATGGCGATGGCGTTCCCAAGTCTGATTCCGGTTATCGATTAATGCGCAAAATTCTGGATTTACCGTTAAATAGGTTCCTATTTAAGCAGATTCATCCAGACTGGGGAATGGGGATTGCCCGTTTTGTCGGGCGCAACAGCCGTAAATGTGGCGAACATCGTGTCGTTCGGATTGATGAATATCTAGAATGGGGCGACCGCATGCTGAAGAAGGAACATTGTGATTACTGCATTCACGGACATCACCACCATGCGGGAATCTGGAATACGCCCAATGGCGTAGTCGCTTCTCCCGGAGAGTTTATAAAAAATCCCGCCATCCTCTGTATGGAGAATGGCGGGCTGAAACTTGTTTCGCTTTAGTCGAAGACTGGTAGAAATCTATTTCTCAAGGTCTTCAGCGTGTTTTTCTGATGATTTGACCAGTTTCTTGCTTGAGTTTGTACCCCAGAGCTTAGCAACTAGATCCACGCTGGCGAACTTTTGCCAATATTCTTCTACCCAACACCAATGGTGAACAACGCCTTTTTCGTCGGTAATCGTCCAATTTTTCTTTACAGAGAACGTCATTGTCTGAGGTTGCTGTGTATAGAATGGATCGGACGACGGTTCCGGATCGATTGTTATTGTCCACTCCCGGTCTACGGTGCGCTTATATATACCGATATTAAACGCTAAGAGCAGGATTAAGGTGATGATGCTCCACTTATAGTTCTTTTTCGTCAGCAGATATATTAAAAGGAGAACCAGTAATATACATAGAGCTGCGAAATTGTAGTGAGTCGGATAAAATACTTTGAGAACCTCAATCATTTTATCACCTCTCTTTGGGAACTAAAGGGAATTACTTCTTCTTTGCTGCCTTCTGCTGAGCGACGAGGGCTGCGACGCTGAACGTGAGGACGTTCTTGTCGACCTGGCTTTCAGTACGGAAGCTCTTGAGCGGAAGTGCGATGCCGTGAGAGGAAAGCGTACCCATGAACGATGCATTGGCATGGCTTGCGATTGTACGGACGTTGATGAAGCCCTTGTTCTTGCTGAAGGTCAGCTTAAAGGTCTTCTTGGCTGCATCATATTCTGCAACCATCGTCTTGTTTTCCTTAGTATTCAGAGCATTTTTGGTGTTGTGGTCAAAAATGATGGTACCACGGGTGTCGATGGAAAGCATGGTCTTGTTGCCCACAGCGTTACGGCATGCGAGAGTCGTCCATTCGCCCTTCTTCTTGGAACCCTTTGCAGTGAAGACATACTTGTTGCCTTCCTTGACCAAAGTGTAAGCACCGGTTGCTACCTGAAGACCGATGGCATTGAATGCGCCCTTGAAGTAAAGGAACTTAGACTTGGAACCGATGATTCCGTTAATGAAGCGGAAAGATGTGGACTTCGGGGTCTTGATCGGCGTGATTGCAATGCGCTTGCCTGCCGGATCGACTTCGACGTCTACATAAGGACCGACATCGACTGTTCTGCCATCTTCAGTCTTGGTCTGAGTGGCAAGCTTGTCGAGCTTGAGGGCCTTGACAGCTTCTTCCGGGAATCTGATGAAGCCGCGAACATCCATTTTAACGATTACGTTTTCCATTTACACCTCTTTTGTTTGTTTTTTGTTTTGATTGACGATAAAATAAAAATTTATAGTCCAAATGTCAAAGATTTTCACGAAAAAAGCATGTACAAAGGATAAAAATAGCTTTTTCGTAACCAATAACATCTGTTGTATAAAAAATAATAATAAAAAAGTAAAATGTTGCAACAAATGAAAAAATTTTTTCTTTATTTGCGGATTATCACGTTTAGTATGGCTTCTGACAGGGTTTGAGAGCCTCGCTTTGATAAGTTAATGTCCTCAAATGACAGCTTGAATGTATTAGTTCGCTCGTTAAAACGGGCCCTGTCTGACAGAATTACTACGTTATTGGAGGTGGAAATGTCCTTTTTTTCGATCTTTACGTCAGCACGGACAAGAAATTTTGGGTAAAGGAGGCGATATTTGTCGGAAATTGCATCGGCAATACTCCAAATTGGATCAATTAGAAGGATGTTGTTTTCCTTTTTGACCATTTTTGTCGCTAAAATGGCTCCTGTCCCGCGTCCAGCAACGATTTTTGGTGATCTTCCGTTTATCTGTGTTGCGCATTCGTGAATCATCTGTGCGTCGGATACGAATGTTTCTTCTGAAGGTGTGCCTTTGTTTTCTCCGCTTCCACGGTAATTGAATGTCGCTGCGGCATAGCCGGGGAGGCTGTCAAGTTCGGCGAGGAACTGTGCTGCGTCTTCATCGGCGTCGGGATAATAAAGGAGGACGTCGTTCTGTTCGTTTCCGACAATGAAGCCTTCAAGAACAGTGCCGTCATCGAGTGTGCAATTGATGTTTTTTGCCTTGTCTGCGATAGCGGTTCGAGCTTCGTTGTGGGTGATTGCGCGCGGGAATGCGTTCCTGCGCTCGGTAAGCGCCAGGTAAAAGATCATGCTTACATATATAATAAGGAGGATGCCAGTAAGGCGGAGGATGCGGCTGAGCGTTCCCAGGGCGAGTTCTTTTATTTTCATAAAAAGTCGTTAGTCTTTAGTCAATAGTTATTAGCTAATAGTGAATTTAGAAAAAGATCTTGATAGGCGGTAGGAAGTAGACAGTAGGAAGTAAGCTGTAGTTAGCGATTAAGAATGCGTCATCCTGAACGAAAGTGAAGATCCAGTAAAGTCTTGCCGCTGGTGAAAAATAACTGGATGCTGCTCCTTCGAACCTAAACGATACTCGCCACTTTAGTGGCCTAGTAGAGTTATGCTCTTTGAGTATAACTCTACTAGGCAAGCAAGCTTGCGAGTTTCGTATATCGGCTACGCCTCGGCATGACGAGAATCGAAAACGCATGGCGAGTCGCGAGAACGCTTAGCAAAGTGCGAGAGATGCTAGAAAGAGGGCTGTGCAAAAATACACAAATGCGTAAGGCGAGCGTCGCAGATTTATAACGCACAAACACGTAAGGCTAGTGTAGAAAGAATGCCGGTTGGCCAAAAAACACAAATGCGTAGGCCGAGAGTCGCGGCCATGCTTGCATGGACATGACCGAGGCCAGCATTTTGCGTTATACGGCCGTAGGCCTATAACGCAAAAGGACTTCCGGTGGAGTACAACCGGAAGTCCGAGGGATGGGATTGGGTGTTCCTTTAAATTAAGCAATTTTTTTTGAAAGCGTATCACCTAAAAAACAAAAAGTGTTCTCGAAGTGTTCTTTTTTGTCGAATTTAGAATGGAATAGGGCTTTTTTTCGGTATGTTTTCAAAAACAGGTGTTCCCAAAAAATTCAAAAAAAATTAGATTTCTTTTTGATGAACGTATATGCCTACTACAATTATCGAAAGTACCTTCAGGACTACTATGAATATCGTAAGTCCGTGCAGAGGTATTTCTCGTACCGGTCTTTTGCAAAGAAGGCTGGGTATTCCTCGTCCGGTCTATATCTGGACTTGATTCGCGGACGCAAATCTCTCACCCCGCAGATGATTCCAAAGTTTATAGAAGCTCTTGGACTCAATGAAAGGGAAGGCCGCTACTTTACCTTGATGGTTGATTTCACGCATGCGACGACAGCGTCTTCGAAGCAGCAGATCTTTGATCAGATGTCGGCGCTTTTGCCGCGTACCATCAAGAACTTGACCAAAAACCAGCAGGAATACTACAGCAAGTGGTACTATGTTGTAGCTCGCGAAGCTCTTGCCGTTTTGAAGATTAACGACAAGAATATTCAGGAACTTGCGCTTTTCCTGAACCCGAAAATTTCTCTCCCGCAGGCAAAGCAGACTATCCAGCTCCTTCTCAACTTGGGACTTATAGAGCTTGGCGATGATGGATTCTACCATTCCGTAAACAAGGCAATTACGAATGGCAGTGAAATCGCCCCGCTTTTCGTTCATCAGTTCCAAAAGCAGATGATTGATTTGGGCAAGGATGCGCTAGATCACTACAGTACGGAACGTAGAAATGTATCTTGTATGACGATGAGTGTATCGGCGCAGGGATTGGAACGTATAATTAGCAAGATTGATTTGTTCCGCAAGGAAATCGTAGATATAGTCCGCTCGGATGAAGGCGAATCTATGGTTTGCGAATTGAACATCCAGTTCTTCCCGCTGAGCAAGGAAAAATTGGCTCTTCCGCCAGAGACAGATGATGGGGAGGGTGAAGATGAAATTTGCTAAGTCTTATCTAGGTGTACTTTCTGCACTTTGTGTTTGCTTGTTTGCTTGCACGGGTGAAAACGGTGGCATTGCAGGTACCGTTACGGATACGGGAAATACGGTTGCACTTGGTGGCGTCGTGACTCGTACCGACGGATCCCGTGCTGTTGCTGCTATGGTCCGCATGGCTCGTGAACCTGTTGCCGGTGATACTCTTGCAGAACCAGAGTATGTTGAAACGGTGACGGACTCGCAGGGCGTGTTCTCGTTTGATTCTGTGTTGGCGGATACGTTCCAGCTGGCTGTTGTTGATGCCGAACATCAGGAAATTTCGTATAAGCCGCGTGCGACTGTGACGAAAACGAAGAAGGGCGCTGTGCTGGATAGCATCAAGCTTGAAAAGGCTGCCGTGTTCAGTAGTGTGCTTCTGTATGAAAATGTGTCCGAACCGTCTGTGGTGGTCGGGGATCACTTCAAGGTGTTCATGCCGGGTACGCCGTTCTCCCAGAGTGTGTTTGCTGGGGATTCTTTCTCCATGCTTATTCCTGCTGGTGAATGGTGGTTTGGATTCTGTCCGGGCGATCCTCAGATCGTAGCTCGACTCACTGATTCTGGTATGGCAGATTCGTTAATTTATCGTACATGGAGCATGGACGGTAAGATAAAGTCGGGCGATACGCTTTCTAAAGGCCCGTTTATCTGGAGCCCGACGATGGAAGTTGATTCCCTTATCAAGCTCGAAGAAAGAAAGGCCAAGAAGCCTTATATATCCGGAGTCGTGAAGTGTGGCTCTGAAAAGACTTGTTCAAATGTTCAGGTTGGTGTGATTACAGACTTGTATGGCTTTGACTTTGTTGAAGGAGATTCTACAAGTTTTGTGTGGCAGACGGTGACGGATTCTTCTGGACGCTGGGTGTTGCCTGCTCCGGAAAAGGTTCCTTATGATAGTCTCCGCATGGAATATCGATTGCTTTCCGAAGAAGGAAAAGTTGTTTTGGCCGGTGTGAGTCGCTATGTAAGAGCTTCTGAACTCAAAGGCTTAAAAGATACTCTTAGGCTGGAAGAATCTGAGCTTCTGCCGCCATCGGTGCTTGTAAGTGGTGTCAAGCTTGCTATTGACGGTGCCGATACCGATACGACAGAAATCGATAACTGCATGGCTAACAGCGTGGTTGTTGGGCTGAAGGGCACGAGTCATTTTGTGAGAGAAATGGTTTGCAATATGCTCAAGATCGAGAATATTCCGGCCGGTGGACATGATATCGTTTTGTACTCGGGTGATCCGAAGGTCGTGAAAACGCTTCAGGAATCGGGTGCCGAAATAGATGATTATGTGAGAATTGCTCATATCCAGTTGCCGAAAAATGATACTCTGGATCAGCAGTGGATGACATACGAGCCACCAACTTTGCAATTTGTGAAATAATTTTTCAATTACCCCTTGCAAGATTGAAAATTATTTTCTAAAATTGGTGCGCACTGATGAGCTATGGTGTAACGGTAGCACAACAGATTCTGACTCTGTTTGTCTAGGTTCGAATCCTGGTAGCTCAACTAAAGTTCCTCTACTCCGAGGAACTTTTTTTGTTATGTGCGGAATTTGCCGTCGAGATTGCGAAATTTGGAATAATTGCGTTTTTTTACGTCAAAAATGACGGAAAAGTGCGAAAAATGACGTAAAATTTTATACAAACTAAGTGGATCATGCGGAAAAATGATTGAAAATGGGTGAGTTGCCTGCTTGCTTGGTGCTTTTTGGGGCTTTTGGTCTAAAATTTTGGCTCAGAAGGGCGTTGAAATGCGGAAAAATGCTAAAATGTTACATACAAAGTTAAAATTTTACGTCAAAAATTGATGTTTGTGAGAGCTTTTTACGTAAAATTGGGCGATTTTCGGAAATTTGAATTTTTACAGGTGATTTAGTTTGTTTGCGCTTGGCTGATTTGCCAGTTTTTATTTTGCATTTTTGCCAGCTCTCGTCTCTCGTCTCACATCTTTCGTCTATATTTGTGCTATGGAATTTTTCGACTACTTTGAAGAGGTTTATGGCGAGCGCTGGCCTGCGTTGCTGGAATCGCTGAAAGGCGAGGGCTGTGCTACAAAGCTCCAGTTTGATGAAGCCTTGGAACCGTACTTTTTGGACGAGGCTTCGGTGTTTGCGGCTAAGGCGCTTGCTGTAGAACCGGGAATGGACGTGCTCGACATGTGTGCCGCTCCGGGTGGCAAGTCGCTTGTGATAGCCTCGATGCTCAAGGGCGAGGGTTCGCTCCAGTGCAATGACCGCTCGCCCGATAGGCGGCTTCGCTTGCAGCATGTGCTTGAAAATTCCTTGCCGGAGTCTTGGCGCTCGATCATCAACGTCACAGGCTACGATGGCGTGAAGTTCGGTATGCACAAGAAGGAATGCTACGACCGCATTTTGCTTGATGCGCCGTGCTCTTCGGATAGGCATGTACTGAATTCGCCTTCGCATTTGGAAGTGTGGTCGGTGAAGCGCGTGAAGCGCTTGTCGGTGGAGCAGGGTTCGCTCCTTGCATCGGCGGTGGATGCACTTAGACCGGGTGGCGAACTGATTTACGGGACTTGTGCGCTTTCGCCTCTCGAAAACGATGCCGTGGTCGCTAAAATCTTGAAAAAACGCAAGATGATGGAATTTGTTCGAATTGAGGACTTGCCAGAGGGTGCGGACCGCACTGAACTTGGCGTTCATATTTTGCCGGACAAGACCCGTGGCTGCGGACCCATCTATTGCGCGAAGATGGTTAAGAAAGCTTAGGGCTGAGAGTTGGTACTAGAAATAACTGGATTCTTCGTCCTGACGGACTCAGAATGACGTTGTAGTTTGCTATATTTCCTATCGGTATATAGGAGATTTTTTATGGCAGCATTGAATCTTACTGCGGAATCCTTTGACAAAGTTATTTCTTCGGGGCAGCTTGTACTCGTTGACTTCTGGGCTACCTGGTGCCGCCCGTGCATGATGATGGGGCCTGTGGTCGAAGAACTTTCCAACGAATTTGACGGTCGCGCCATTATCGCAAAGATCAACGTCGATGACGAAGGCGTATCGGACATTTGCGCTCGTTTTGGCATCACGAATATCCCGAACATGAAGTTGTTCAAAAACGGTGTCGAAGTGGGCAACGTTGTCGGTGCCGTGCCGAAGAATACTCTCAAGAACGCTATCGAAAAGAATCTCTAATCGCTTGGAAAAGTGCGTTTGAAAGAGCTCGGTTTGATGTACCGGGCTCTTTGTTGTTGACGGCTTTTGCCAGTTTTCTACATTTGGAATATGCTCACGAAACGTTTAATTGTCTGCTTGGATGTCCGTAACCGCAAGGTCACGAAGGGTGTAAAGTTTAAAGGTAATATCGACATTGGCGATCCCGTAGAAATGGGTGCGCGTTATAGCGATGACGGTGTCGATGAACTTGTTTTTTACGATATCACGGCGAGCGCCGAGAACCGTCCGTGCGACATGGAAATGATCCGCCAGATTGCAAAGCGCGTGTTTATCCCGTTTGCAGTGGGGGGTGGTATCCGTAACTTGGACGACATGCACGAAGCTCTCCTCGCGGGTGCTGAAAAGGTGAGCGTGAACAGCCTTGCAGTGCTCCACCCTGAAATCATTGCCGAAGGTGCAAAGGCGTTTGGACGCCAGTGCATCGTGCTTGGCATGGATGCGAAGTTCGTGGGCGTCTCGGATAAGATTCCGAGCGGTTACGAAGTATTTATCCGTGGTGGTCGCCAGGCGATGGGCATCGACGCTTTGCAGTGGGCAAAGCGTGCAGAAGAACTTGGCGTTGGCGAAATTTGCTTGAACTCCATCGACACCGATGGCGTTAAGAATGGTTATGAACTCACGATTACCGACATGATTGCAAAGGCCGTGCAAGTGCCTGTGATTGCAAGTGGCGGTGCTGGAACTCCGGCGCACATCGTGGACTTGTTCCGCAAGACGAGTGCCGATGCGGCACTGGTCGCGTCGATGGTGCATTTTGGCGATTATACGGTCCCTGGAATCAAGGGCGAAATGCTTGCTGCTGGAATCCCAGTGCGCAAGAAGATGAACGGCGAGGTGTAAGATGAATCCGGAAGTTGCCGTCAAGATTTTTGAAGCCGGCAAAAGTGCCGGGGCTGACTTTGTTGAAATTTTTGAAGAAGAGACCCGCAGTTCAAGCCTCGGCTTGAAGGACCGCCAGATTGAAACGGCGACCGCGGGTACCGAGTACGGTATCGGCGTTCGCCTTTTGTACGGGACGGAAGTCCTGTACGGATTCACGAGCGACGATAGCGAAGAAGCTCTCGTGAAGCTTGTGAAAACGCTTGCGTTCGGGCGCATTGCCGCCGCAGCGGGGGCGGAAGGCTCGGCTGCAAGGCCGTTTGAATTTGCTCCTGAAAAGCGCATTTGCGATTTTAACACGGCGGCTTACAAGGATCCGCGTGTGCTCGGCCAGGCCATGAAGCAGGACTTCTTGTTCCGTGCAGACAAGGCGGCCCGTGCGCTCTCGCCGAAGATCGCCCAGGTGGGCGCTAGTGTGACGGACAGCTGCACTTCGATTTCTCTTTTGAATAGCGAAGGCTTGCATCTTGAAATGACGCGCGGTCGTTTGCGTGTAAACGTGAACGTAACCGCAACGGACGGCACGGAACGCTTGACGACGCACGAAGCTCCGGGCGCGCTCGGTGGCTATGAACTTTTGGCAAATTATTCTCCGGAAGCGCTTGCAACAGAATGTGGCGAGCGTGTGTTGCGCATGCTTGATGCCGGTTACATCACTGGCGGCCAGATGCCGGTCGTGATGGGCAATGGCTTTGGCGGCGTAATTTTCCATGAAGCTTGCGGCCATCCGCTCGAAACGGAATCGATCCGTCGCAATGCAAGCCCGTTCTGCGGAAAGCTCGGCGAAGCGATTGGCCAGCCCTGCTTGACTGCTATTGACGATGGCACGATGGACGGTGTGTGGGGTAGTCTCAAGTACGATGACGAAGGAACGCCGACGCAACGTACGACGCTTATTGAAAACGGCATCTTGAAAACGTACATGAGTGACCGCGTGGGCGCTATGGACGTGGGTGTTGAACGCACCGGAAGTGCTCGCCGTGAAAGCTACAAGTACGCGCCTGTAAGCCGTATGCGCAATACGTTTATCGCTCCGGGCAAGGATACGCTCGATTCCATGATTGCAAGCGTGGATAATGGCCTTTATGCCGCCCGCATGGCAGGCGGTTCTGTGAACCCGGCAACGGGCGAATTCAACTTTGCTGTCGATGAAGGTTACGTCATTCGTAATGGCAAGATTTGTGAGCCGGTTCGCGGTGCAACGCTGATTGGTAAAGGTCACGAAATCATGCCGCGCATTAGCATGGTCGGAACGGACTTTGAGCAGGCTGCAGGCGTCTGTGGCGCCTCTTCGGGACATGTGCCGGTAACCGTCGGCCAGCCCTCCATAAAAGTGGACCAGATCCTCGTCGGTGGACGATAATACAAGACTTGACTGGGTTCTTCGCTACGCTCAGAACGACGAGATTATAACTTTAACAGGATTCCTCACTTCGTTCGGAATGACGGAGATGCTACGGAATGACCCGTGTGCTTTATAATGGAAAAGCCCTCGTAAGAGGGCTTTGGAGTATTATGGGTTGTCATTTCGAGTAAAGTACAAAAATGTTTCGAATAAAACAAGAAAAATGAACAAAAAAGAAACAACGGCATCTCCGAAGAGGTGCCGTTGTTTTGGTGTATGGGATGTTTGGTTTTGTATCCATAAAATAGTTTAAATTGGAATAATCGTGGTATATTTTGGTTCTTTTTCCGATGTAAAGCTTTACAACACTTACAACATACATTTTTGCTGCAAGTGGAACTTTTTGTATCAGTTTTGCGGCTGTGGTTATGTAGAAAACTTGCGAAAAACTTACAAAAATTAGAATTATATATTGCAAGTAAGAGTATTTTAATGTTTTTTTCACATAAACAACAAAGAAGAAGGAAGAAAATACATGAAAAAAGTACATCTAACACGGTTTGCCGCTATGGCAACAGTCGCTCTGATGGGGTCAACCGCAGCCTGGGCTGGAACGGGCGTGGGCTATTCGTGGGACAACGAATACGGTATATTGACGTTGTTCTCGACGGATGATTATAATGCAATCACGATTACAGCATCTGATGTTGATAATCTTGACAAATCTGATTATGGTGAGGGAATCAATACGATTCATGTTCAGCGAGGCGCTGCATCCGCAACGTATTCCACTCTTATGCTTCCGGCAACAGTCAATGTTGGTGAAAGCGATGAAATTGTAGCCGCTTATGTCCCAACTGGTTATATGGCGGACGAAAAAACAATGAACTTTTCAATAGTAGAAGATGGAAAAATTGATGCCAATACACCATACCTTGTAAAGGTTACAGGTTCACCTGACAACTTTACATTTACCAAGAGTGGTGGTTCGTATACTATAGTGGCTACAGGCTCCAATGAATATTCTAGCAATTTGCCTCATTCTTGCTGGACGTTCACTGGCTCTTATGCAAAAAAAACTTGGGAGACGGCACCTTCCAACGTTTATGGATATGCCGCAGCAGCAGGTGAAGGATATAGTGCGGGTCAATTTGTAAAGGTTGGCTCGAACGTGACTCTTCTTCCGTTACGTGCATACTTGACCTGTACAAGCAGCGGATATAGCAACAATGGTTTGCCCAAGTCCGCAGTAGAAGAACTTCCTGACGTCATCAATGTCCGCTTGTTGGGTAAGAGTGGCGAAACTTTGTCCATCGGCACGATGAACACCAGAACTGGCGAAATCCAGATGCAGGATCGCTACTATGACCTCAAGGGTCGCAAGCTTAACGGCAAGCCCCAGAACAAGATCATGTACGTCAACAAGAAAGTTATTAAGCACTAATCCAAAGGAGATTTATCATGAAAAAGCAATACGAAACTCCTAAGATGAGCTCTATCGATTTTGAATGCAAAACTAACCTTTTGGCCGGTTCTTGCGGTGGAGAAAATATTGATGTTCCGGAAATCAATAATGGACTCCTGGGTCTGGATATCGGCAAAATCGACAATAACAAGGCTTAAGCCTTGAAACATTCGCTCGACGAAATGTTCTGTGAACTCCTGCGAGTCGCCCTTGGCCTCTCGCAGGTTTTTCCGTATATACCGACCGACAAGGA
Source organism: Fibrobacter sp. (assembly GCF_045112255.1). Lineage (GTDB taxonomy): Bacteria > Fibrobacterota > Fibrobacteria > Fibrobacterales > Fibrobacteraceae > Fibrobacter. Next base: position 70,352 of record NZ_JBGUHR010000137.1, on the reverse strand, counting down.
GTGGCAGGCGCTCTATACAATGGCGCATCGCCAAACACTTTTAGGGGTCGCTTATAATGGCATAACGCGCTTACCCAAGGAATCTCAGCCTCCGCATCTGTTAACGCTGCTTTGGGCAAGGGATGCCGAAGCCATCCGTGGCAAGAACCGCCTTTTCTATCAGGAATCAGCCCGTTACACGCAGCTGTTTGCCGAACGCGGGTTCCGAAGTGCCATCTTGAAGGGCCAGGCCAATGCGCGCTTGTATCCTGATCCATTTTCAAGGCAGCCAGGCGATATCGACATCTATGTTCCCGGTGGTTACGACAAGGTTCTGGAGTTGCTGCAAAGTCTAGGGATTCCAAACCTTGAACATTTGACGCCTGATTATCACGACATTGAATTTGTAAATGAGAAAGGCGTCCTTGTGGAAGTCCATCACAAGCCCACGTCTGCAACATATGCCGTACGCTTGAACAAGACTTATGATGAAATCCTGAAAGTCCTGGAACCAGAGCTTGAAAACCTGACGCTTACGCCCGAAGGCTTTTACAGCCCAAGTATCCGATTTGCGCTGCTGATGCAGCTCGTTCATTTGTACAAGCACGCTTTACTTTCGGGAATTGGTATTAGGCAGTATATGGATTACTATATGCTGCTGACACACTCTACCGAGGCGGACCGTCAGTACACATGGGAATTCGTCAAGAAAATCGGCATGCGGCAGGGTTGTGCTGCTATTATGGGAGTCTTGGGGCGTGTATTCAAGTTGTCTGAAGATAAAATGCTCTGCAAGCCAAGTAAATTGGGTTGCAGTGTCCTGTACCGCGCGACATTTGCCGAAGGCGATTTTGGAGTTAAAAGAATATACAAACGGAATGTGAATGTGTTTAAACGATGGTTCAACGATCGTGTAAATAGCTTATGTATATTTCCTGTTGCTCCTCAGTATTGCATTTACAAAGAATCTAAATATTGGATCAATACCATTTCGCTTATTCCTGAGCGTATTCGGCGTCGGAAAATTGCTCTTTAGTTTTCTTGATTGCTTGGAAACAATTCGGTTAAGCTGTGAAGAAGACTGATGGATAAGAAATTTTTTAAAGTGGCTGACCATGTTTTTGGTGTTGAAGCTTGCGATGAAATGCTCTCGCAAATGAGCAATTATGCGCCTTTTGAGGTGGATGCTCGCGATGCGTCTTGTGAAAATCTGGTGTTTTCGCTTACGGTGCAAGAAACGGTCGCTCCTGAGTTTACCGAGGATACCCGCCAAGATGATGAGGGCCAGTCCATTGTATGCGGGCGTACGGCAGAAGGCCTGCCGGTATTTGACTTTTGGCTTTTAGAAAAGTCTACGGGTGTGCTCGTATGCGAAAAGGATTTTAAGCACACGGTGCTGTTTTTAGGTGAAAAGGGCAATGGTGCGAATGCTGCTAGTGCGGCGATTACCGGAATGCGCCAGTTTGCGCTGAACAATGCGCTGATGGTCTTGTACGCCCTTGCAACGGCTGGGCTTGGCACGGCTCTATTCCATGCGGCGAGCGTTAGCTATAAGGGACTCGGTTATTTGTTCTTGGGCAAGAGCGGTACGGGCAAAAGTACGCATGCAAGGCTTTGGCTCAAGTACATCGAAGGTACAGAATTGTTCAATGACGATAATCCTGTAGTGCGTTTATTTGAAAAAGACGGTCGAAAGTTTGCTGTTGCTTATGGCTCGCCGTGGAGTGGCAAGACGCCTTGCTACAAAAATGTCAAATTTGAATTGGGCGGTTTTGTGCTATTGTCGCAGGCTCCATTCAACAAGATTACTCCGCTGAAAGGCGTATCTGCTTATGCGGCGATTCTGCCGAGCATTTCGGGAATGCGCTGGGACAAGAAAATTGCCGATGGATTGCATCTCACGCAAAATGATCTTGCCTCGAATGTGATGATATGGCATTTGGAATGCCTGCCCGATGAAGAGGCTGCAAAGCTTTGTTGCCAGTCGATTGCTCGTGAGATTCAATGATGGATTCCGCGAAAAAAAGTGATGCAATCATCATGGCCGAGGCAATTCGCCTGGTGGGCGAGGGCGTGAGTGTCTCGTTTCCGGTGAACGGCTGTAGCATGTTGCCGTTTATCGTGGGCGGTCGCGACAGCGTGATTCTTGAAAAGCCTGTGGACTTGCGCGTTTATGACGTGGTGCTGGCGCATGCGATCCCGGATAATGTCGCGCATTTGGAAAATGCAGAAAAGCGTTATGTTATCCATAGAATCGTTGCGCTCTCGGACGAAAATGTGGTCCTCATGGGAGATGGGAACCTTGTGCAGCGGGAATACTGCAAGCGATCTGAGGTCTATGCCAAGGTGGTTTGCGTGGTCCAGCCGAACGGAAAAAAATGCTCGACGGGAGCTTTTTGGGGGCGGGTTGCTGCAAAAGTTTGGTATATTCTGTTACCAGTGAGACGTTATTTACTTTGGATTTATCGAAGGGTGAAAAGATGAAAATCAAGAACGGTTTTGTATTGCGCGATGTGTGCGGTGAACAGGTTATCATGGGCGAGGGCATTGGTGCCTTGGATTTTGGCCGCCTTTTGTGTTTGAACGAAACGGCTGCATGGCTTTGGAAGCAAGCTGAACAGCAAGGTGATTTTACTGTGGAATCGCTTGCTCAGGCGCTTTGCAACGAATATGACGTGAGCGAAGAACAGGCCAAGGCCGATGTTGCTGCGATTGTCGGTGAATGGCAAAAGGTGAACGTTCTCGAATGAAGTACATCGCTTGGCTGTGGCGCGGAACGGAAGGTGTTCGCGTAAATATCGTCACTCGCATTTTGGCGGGGACTGCGCGCGTAGCGTGTGGCCTTTTGATGATATGGCTCAGCAAGCGGTTTATCGACGAGACGATTCGCACCGGAACGCAAGACGACATTGTGCAGATGATTTTGTTCCTGGTGCTTACGGTGGTGGGGACGATTGTCCTTAGGCTTTTGTATTACTACATGACGGCTACAGCGACGGTCAAAAAGACGAATGCGCTGAGGCTATTCTATTTTGGCACACTGTTCAGGCGCAAGCTTTTTGACGGCCATGAACTGCATTCGGGTGATGTGTCTTCGAGGCTTTCGAAGGATATCGAAACGGTATCGTCTTCTATTATTGATACGATTCCGCAGATGGCGGTGACCGGAATCCAGCTTGTGGGCGCATTTTTGCTGATGCGCTGGTTCGATGCGCGGTTGGCGTGGGCGCTGTTGCTGCTGACACCTGTGCTGATCGTGGTGGGCAAACTGATTTCTCGGCGTTTACGCAATATGACGCTTGAAATTCGCGAGGGCGAAAGCCGCATCCAGATGCAGGTGCAGGAGGGCGTGGAATATAACGCTGTGTTGCGTTCGCTTGAAAGCGAGAACTGGGTATTGGAACGTCTTGGTTTAAAACAAAATAAGCTTGAAAACGATGTGATGCGCCGGACGCGTTTTACGGCGGTGGCCCGGTTTGCGATTGGCTCTGCGTTTGGGCTTGGGTACTTGCTTGCCTTTATTTGGGGCGGTCTTGGGTTGCGCGAGGGGACCATCACGTTTGGTGTGATGACGTCTTTTTTGCAGCTGGTCGGGCAGATTCAGCACCCGATTTTGACGTTGCTTGGAATGGTGCCGCAACTGGTGCATTCGACGGCGAGCATTGATCGCCTGGATGAACTCGAAAAAGGCGCAGACGAGACTCCGGGGGAATCGCTGCCGGGAATGCGCGTGGAAGAGCAATTGGGAGTGCACGGGGGAATGCGCGGGCGGCTTGGGTTGCGCTTTGAAAACGTAAGCTTTGGTTATGAGGGCGGGGATCGCGAAATTGTATGCGGGTTCTCGCACGATTTTAAGCCGGGCAGCAAGAACGCCATCATGGGCGAGACGGGCAAGGGCAAGACGACATTGTTCAGGCTTTTGCTTGGATTTATAAAGCCCGATTTCGGTCGAATAGAAATTTATACGGAAGGCGAACCTGCGGAAATGCGCGGCGATTCGGTAGCTGTTTCGGAGGCGACCCGCTCGAATTTTGTGTACGTGCCACAGGGCAATACTCTGATGAACGGCTCTGTGCGCTATAATTTGCAACTTGCAAAACCAGATGCCACCGATGACGAGATGAAGCGTGTTTTGCATATAGCCTGTGCTGAATTTGTGTATGACTTGCCGGATGGCATGGATTGCGAAATCGGCGAACGCGGACATGGACTTAGTGAAGGCCAGGCCCAGCGTATTGCAATTGCCCGTGGGCTTCTGCGTCCGGGCTACATTCTGCTGTTTGATGAAATCAGCTCTTCGCTGGATGAGGCAACCGAGGCGGAACTTTACCGCCGGCTGTTCGAGGCCTTCCCGGAAAAGACGATGCTTTTCGTGACGCACAGGACTGCCATTTGCGAAATGTGCGATGAGACCGTAAGGCTTTAGGTCTGTGCGAGAGCTAAATGGGACTGCGCGCGGCCTTGGGGCTGTTTCAAAAAAATCCTCTGAATCGTTGCTTTTGAAACGCTGGTGTGTTATTTTTTGAATAGGTGGGGTTTGGGGACGGCTGAAAATTGCCGTTTTTTCGCTGAAAATCGCGATTTTGGGGAGCTAGGGGACTTTTGGCACGCCGTTTGCATAGGGTAAGGCGTAAAAAAAGAAAGAAGGTCTATTATGTCAGATTTTACTAACGATGCAGAAAAGGTCTTGGCCAAGGCGCAAAGCTTGCGTGACCGCTGTTCGCACTCCTATTTGGGTGCGGCTCATTTGGCCGTTGGTCTTGTTGAAGGCCCCGATGCAACCCTGAAGAAACTCTATAAATCTAAAGGGGTAAAGACCTCGGAACTCCGTGGCCGTTTGGAACCGTTTGTCCAAAAAATCCCGCGCATGGAAGGCGTGAACCCGGATGTAGAACCGGATTCTGACTTGAACCGTATTTTGCGTGCGGCTGTGCAGGCGGCGCGTCAGGTGAGCCGTATGGTGACGCCGGGCGATTTGCTCGTGGCGTTGATGAAGTTCTCGGGCGACCGTGCGCTTTCGAAGGTGTTTGCCGATGCGCTTGGCTCGACCGAAGTGGTGGAAACCTGGCTTTCGGACCCGTTTGCGGGTGCCGCGAATGCCGAGGAACAGTCTCCGCTGAAACTCTACGGTCGTGAACTGGTGGAAATGGCGGCTGACGGAAAGCTCTCGCCGGTGATTGGCCGTGAAGAAGAAATCCGCCGTGTGATTTTGATCTTGAGCCGTAAGACAAAGAATAACCCTTGCTTGGTCGGTGAACCGGGTGTGGGTAAGACCGCTATTGTCGAAGGCCTTGCCGAACGTATTTACCGCGGTGACGTGCCGGATGCGTTGAAGGGCAAGAAGGTGTTTGCGCTGGATTTGTCGGCCTTGATGGCGGGTGCCAAGTACCGTGGCGACTTTGAAGAACGTCTCAAATCTGTGATTGACGCTATCGAAGAAGATGGCAACACGCTTATGTTCATCGACGAACTCCACAACATTGTGGGCGCGGGCAAGACCGAGGGCTCGATGGACCTTGGCAATATGCTTAAGCCGAAGCTTGCTCGTGGCGAACTCCATTGCATTGGTGCAACGACAACTCAGGAATACCGCAAGTACATCGAAAAGGATTCCGCTTTGGAACGTCGTTTCCAACCGGTGCAGGTTTCGGAACCGAGCGAAGACGAAGCTATTTCCATCTTGCGTGGCATTAAGGATGGCTTTGATGCGCACCATGGTGTGCGTCTGCACGACAATGCGCTCGTGGCTGCAGTGAAACTTTCGAACCGTTACATTAGCGATAGATTCTTGCCGGATAAGGCTATTGACTTGATTGACGAGGCGGCAAGCTTTGTGAAAACGCAGATGGATACAGTCCCGGAAGCGCTTGATACGTTGCAGCGTAAGGAACTCCAGATGAAAATCGAGGAGCAGGCCTTGGCAAAGGAAACGGATGAAGCGAGCGTCAAGCGCTTGAAAGAACTCCGTGAAGACCTTGCTGTGACCGATGCTGCTGTCAAGCAGATGCAGGAACGCTGGCAGGATCGCCGTGCCGCTTTTGCCGAAGTGCAGGACTTGAAGAAATCCTTGAAGGCTGCAAAGGACGAGATGGAACAGGCCGAAGCCCGTTACGACTTGAACCGTGCTGCGGAACTCAAATACAACAAGATCGTGAACATCGAAAAGGAACTCGCCCAGAAGACCGAAGCGCTCCGCAAGAGTGCCGAAGAAGGCGGCTTGAGCGAAGAAGTCACGGAAGAGACGATTGCGCTCGTGGTAAGCCGTTGGACGGGCATTCCGGTAACGAAGCTTTGCGAAGGCGAAAAGGCGAAGTTGTTGCACTTGGACGAACGTCTGCATGCCCGCGTGATTGGCCAGGACGATGCCGTGGAAGCCGTGTCCGAAGCCATCTTGCGTAACCGTAGCGGCTTAAGCCGTGAAAATGCGCCGATTGGTAGCTTCTTGTTCTTAGGCCCGACGGGTGTCGGTAAGACGGAACTCGCGAAGGCTTTGGCTGTGGAACTTTTCGATAGCGAAAATGCGCTTGTGCGTATCGACATGAGCGAATACATGGAAAAGCATAGCGTGAGCCGTTTGATCGGTGCTCCTCCGGGATACGTGGGCTACGAAGAAGGCGGCCAGCTGACCGAAGCCGTGCGTACGCATCCGTACTGCGTGATTTTGCTCGACGAAATCGAGAAGGCGCACCCGGACGTGTTCAATACGCTGTTGCAGGTGCTGGACGATGGCCGTTTGACGGACGGCAAGGGCCGTACGGTGAACTTCAAGAACACCTTGATTTTGATGACCTCGAACTTGGGTGCCGAGAAGTTCCGCTTGAGTGCGGCTAGTGCCAAGAACGGTGAACCGCCGCAGGTGGCGCTTGCGGATGTCGAAGCTGACTTGCATGCATTCTTCCGCCCGGAATTCTTGAACCGCTTGGACGAAGTGCTTGTGTTCCAGAGCCTCTCGAAGAAGCAGATTCGCGAAATCGTGAAACTCAAATTTGCGGATTTGGCGAACCGTGCTGCCCGTCAGGACTTGGTGCTTACGCTTTCGGATGCGGCGCTTGATGCGATTGCGGAAGGTGCTTACCAGCCGGAATTCGGCGCACGTCCGATTCAGCGTTACATCGAACGCAACATTGAACGTCCGCTCAGCCACGCGATACTCTCGGGAACCGTGAGTGCGGCAAAGCCTGCCGTGGTCGATTACAAAGACGGAATGTTTGTGGTGAAGTGATAGACGAAAGAACGCACCTTTGGTGCTACAGACGAGAGACGAAAGATACGATTACTTTTTCTCTCGTCTTTCGTCTAAAGTGAGCTTTGCGAACGTTCTCTCGTCTAATTAAAGAGCTGTCATAACGTAAAGAGCAATGGTCTTGCGATCATTGTTCTTTTCTTGCATGACGCCGACGTCAAAGTCAATACGGACGTGTGTGTCGCCGAAGGTGAGTTCAATTTTCGGGATGATGTCAATCATGAAGTCATCGCGAATATTTCCAACGCTAAACGAGGAATTGATTTCTAGGAAAATTCGAAGAACTTGTCCAAAAATGAGCGTCGGGATCATGGCTCCTGCGAATTTTGCATAGCCATCTTTGCCAGTGGCGCCTTCGAGAAATCCTGCGCGGATTTCATAATAGGTTGCAAAGCACTTGGCGATAAATTGCTGTGTTCCGAGAGTGAAGGCGATTGCACTTCCGTTCATGTCGCTTAAGTCGAGATAGCCGTCAAATGCAATATAGGAACTGGGTTTGAAACGGTAACGAACGCCGAGGTCTAGGGCTGTCTTTATTTCTTCTAGTTTATTGTAGGTGTTGATGTCGAGCTTTGCACCGACGTCGAATTCTTTGTTCAGTCGCGTTGTCAAGTTGATGGGAAAGAGCACATCGGAATTGAATGGAGAACGGATACCGAGGCCGACTCCGATTTTTGGCGATGGCCGGCTTTCGGGACCGAAGTTGTAGCGCATGTCCCAGAAACGGTCCACAGCAAATGCATTTGTTGCTAAAATGGCAAATAGCAGGCAAAGAATGTGTTTCATGTCCATCAAAGTTAGATAAATCGCTTGGTAAAAGCTAAATTTACACGCGTAAAATGGAGGTATTTGTGATAGAACCGCGTCCAGAACTTTCTAAACTTTCCGATTACGTCCCAGGCAAGTCCATCGACGAAATTCGTGAACGTTATGGTCTTAAGAATGTTGTAAAGCTTGCGTCTAACGAAAACCCGTTGGGTGCTTCTCCGAAAGCGGTGGAAGCGTTCCATGAAATTGCAAATTCGTTGCACTTGTACCCGCGTGGCGATGCTCCGAAGCTCATCGATGCCATTGCAAAGATGTATGGCGTTTCGACCAACCAGATCGTGATTGGTAACGGTTCCGATGAAATCATCGACATGGTGGGCAAGGCTTTTATCCGCCAGGGTGACAATTGCGTGGGCATCACGCCGACGTTCTCCGTCTACAAGTTTACGACGCTTTCGAACGGTGCCGACTTTATCGGCGTTGGCGAAGGCGAAGAGAAGGCAACGCTTGATAAGCTTGCGGCTGCGGTTAACGAAAAGACTCGCGTCGCTTTCATTTGCAACCCGAACAACCCGACCGGTCACTATTACACTGAAGCCGAGATTCGCAGCTTCCTTGCGAAAGTGCCGTCGAATGTTCTCGTGTTCTTGGACGAAGCTTACGCTGAATTTGCTACGGCTGCCGATTATCCGAAGATGGCTCCGCTGCTTTCGGAATACCCGAACTTGTTCCTCAACCGCACATTCAGCAAGATTTACGGCTTGGCTGGACTCCGCGTGGGTTATGCCATGGCTAGTGTTGAAGTCGTCCGTGCCATGTGGAAGATTAAGCCGCCGTTTGACGTGAACCAGGCTGCTCAGGTGGCGGCTGTGGCTGCTCTTGCCGATACCGCACATATTGAAGCGACCCGCAAGAACAACGCTGTTGGCTTTGAGTATTTGAACCGCGAACTTAGTGCGCTTGGTTTCAATGTGCTCCCGACGCAGGCGAACTTTATCTGTGTCCGCATCGGTGAACGTGCCAAGGAACTTGTTGCGTTCTTGGAACAGAACGGTATGATCGTTCGTGGCCTTACTAGCTTTGGCATGCCGGAACACATCCGCATCACGGTCGGCAAGCCCGAAGAAAACGAACTCCTCGTTTCGCTTGTCAAGAAGTGGGTCGGCTAGGAGCTTGTTATGGAAAATCGCGAAATTGCAAAGGCCGGTGTCGCTCCCGAGAATCTGGAACTCCTGAAGATTGCTCTCAAGACGGCGGAACTTGCCGAAGAGAACATCCTCAAGTTTTATCAGAACGATGTTGGCGTTGAATGGAAGGCTGACAAGACTCCCGTGACGATTGCGGACAAGGGAACGGAAGAACTCGCCCGCAAATTCTGGGCGAAGGAAACGCCCGGTTTTGGCGTCATTGGCGAAGAATTCGGCATTGAAAGCCCGGATGCGGAATACCAGTGGGTGATTGACCCGATTGACGGTACCAAGTCGTTTATCCACGGAGTGCCTTTGTTCGGAACGCTGATTGGCCTTTACCACAAGAACGTTCCGATTGCGAGCGTGATCCGTTTGCCGGCAATGAAAAGCGCCGTGTGGGCGGTGAATGGCGGCGGCGCCTTTTTGGATGGTCGCGAAGTTCGCGCTTCGAAGGTATCGCAGTTGAGCGATGCTCTCGTGCTTTCGGGAACGGTCAATACGATGGAAGACAAGGGCTTTGGCGAAGGCTTTGCGAAGCTCCGCCGTAGCGCTCGTTTGCACCGTGGCTGGGGTGATTGCTACGGCTATTACCTCGTGACTGCTGGCCGTGCCGAAATCATGGTGGATCCGGTCGTTTCTCTGTGGGACATTGCTCCGTTCCCGCTCTTGATGAAGGAAGCGGGCGGCAAGTTCAGTACCATTGACGGTAAGACGGAACTCTTCGATGCAAACGGCAAGCCGACGGCTCCGATTTACGAAGGCTTTACGAGCATCGCAACGAACGGACTTTTGCACGACATTGCACTCGAAACTCTTACACGTCATTGAGCGAGCTCATGACTCGGCGGAAATCAAATGCGAGTCCACAAGTGGCCTCTCGCTTGATTTCCTTACACGTCGTTCCGCTACGTCATTCCGGCCCTTGAGCCGGAACCTAGCCGGAATCTAGATGGCGGATCAAGTCCGCCATGACGCCACTGAATACTCCGCGATAGCCTATACCTTTACTGGATCCCTCGTCGCTTCGCGTCTCGGGATGACGGTGAGTGTGGAGTCTTGGGATGACGTTGTTTACCACATTGTTGTATAGCTGATGGAATCAGGGACGAACGTGAACGTTATCGTCCCTTTTTTGGCGGTGTTGATGTAGGGAATGTTTAGCGAGTCGAGGCGGTCGGTCACTTGTTTGTGCGGGTGGCGGAATTTATTCTTGCGACCGCTCGGGATGATGGCGTACGTGGGGGAGACTGCGTTTAAGAACTGTACGCTGCTGGATGTCTTGGAACCGTGGTGCCCAAGCTTTAATACATCGCTTTTTAGATAAGCGTCTGTCTTCATGATTTCTTTTTCGCCTTTGACAGTGAGATCTCCGGTGAGGATTGCTGAATGCCCGAGTCCTTTAAGCCTAAGCGTAATGCTTCCTTCGTTCGCTTCGACGCAGATGTCGTTTCGCGGGTGGATCGTCCGCATTTCGAAGTATTTCTCTTTCCATAGAATGCCGCGATGGATGTTGCGGATGGGGATGTTTCGCTTACGGGCTTCTTGAAGAACTTGTTGCCAGTCGGGCTTACTTTCTTTCATGGAACAGTCACTTGTCCAAAGTTCCTTGACGGGGAACATTTTCAGGAGCGAAAGCGCTCCGCCGAAATGGTCCTTGTCGGGGTGCGTGATGATGAGCGCATCGAGCTTACTTACGCCGATGTGATGCAAAAACGGAACGATGATGTCTTTGCCGGAATCTTGGCGGCTGTTGTCGCCTGCGTCCACGAGAAAATACCTGCCGGATGGTGCCTTGACGAGATGGCTGTCGCCTTGCCCGACGTCGATAGTCGTGAGTGTCCAGGACGGGTGCAGAACCTCGCGGTAGCTTTCAAACGCAAATAAAGCAGCGGCGATCAAAATGCATAAAAAAGCGTACTTGCGGGCAATGTAATTCTTGTAGCAAACAGGCAAAAGCAAAATTAGGATCCCTAGCGCCAAGAGTACCGCTGGAGAAAACGGGCCGACGGTCATCGAGGCTGCTGCACAGTCCGAGAGAATGCGCGTCAATAGCGAAGCCAACCTCAAAAAGAATCTCGCGGCAGCGCAAAATGTTCCGCAGACAAAGTCTATGGGCGAAAGCTGTGCAAAAAGCCCCGCTTGCATGCCAAGAGAAATCGCGGGCACGATAATCAGGTTCCCGAACCAGGCGAACGGCGAAAGCGTCTTGAAATGATGGATGAGGAACGGGGCTGTCGCGAGTGTTGCGCAGAGCGTAACATAAGTCGGGTCTATCGCGAACGCTTGAATCTTTTGCCAAAGCTTGTTTTGTTTGAAATTGTCGGGCAAAAGTTTTGTCGGGTTGTGTGGTGTACCGATGATGATGCCTGCGGTCGCGGCAAAAGAAAGCTGGAATCCCGGATTCCAGATGACGCTTGGCTCTGGCAAAATGATGAGAAGCAATGCGACTCCCAGACTGTTGAGCGTGTTTGTGGGTTTCCCGAATAAAGTGCCAATTTGCGGGATGACAAACATCATGACGGCACGGCGCACGGCTGGCGAACCTCCCGTGACGGGAACGTAAATGGAGAGGAGAATTGCTGCAATGATAGTTACGATTTTGTGTGGAATCCCGGTTGCTTTCAGGAAAATCATGAGCATTCCCGCAAGCAAGACGACGTGAAAACCGCTAATTGCAAGTACATGTACAAGTCCCGACCGCTGAAAATCGCTCCGCAGCACTTCTGGAATCCCCGAGCGGTCGCCTGCCAGTAGCCCCATCAAGAGTCCCGTTTCGGCTGGGTCGAGGAATTTTGCGAATCTCGCCTGCATAAATTGCCGGAAATTAAAAAAGCTTCGTTCAAAAGTCCAATCGCCCGGATACGCGTTCCAGTGCTTGAATTTGCCATAAGCGGCCAAATTTTGCGATTTTAGCCAGTTTTGCGTGTCAAATGCGCCCGGGACACTCGGCGGCGTCACGGGGTACCACGAAGCTTCAAAACAGATGGAATCTCCAGGCAGGGGTAGGTCCGGTAAGTTCCGCTTCTCGGTCAGGCGCACTTTATATTCCCCGTGCGCACTCTCGTGAGCTATTTTCTCGGCATTTGCTGAAACATTGATGATAAACGCCGTCCCTTTGGGCCGTGGGAGCCTAGACTCGACTATCCCGCAGCCAGAATTACTTATGGCATCGCTTTTGCAAACTATCTTACTAGTAAATTGCTCGTTCGATAGCTCAAAAATCCCTGGAATCCCCTCATGGGCGACAATTCCTGCAGCCATGGAGACGAATATGACCCATTGGATGCGTTTTCTGAATAAATGCGTCGAAAAAAGCAGTGCTCCAAGTAGAAAAACAGCATATTCGGGCTTGTCGATGGATACTAATGTGATGACGGTCGCTATTGCGCTCACTAGGGCGGGTTTCCCGTTTAGCGGGGCTAAAAGATCGTTAAATGTGATAAATATTTTTTCTTTGATATTTTTTTTCATTTTAAGATTTCTTTTGTATTTTAAGTGGGTGTCTGTTTCTTATACACGCATTTGAGGAGAATTTGGGTCCGTTTTTTATGAAAAATGTTTGTAAAAAGATGTGGGTTTTGGGGCTTTTTTGCTTTTTGTGGACAAGCTTTTTTACATCGTGTTCTGATACCGTTGGCGCAGATGGTGACGTGACGTTACCTCCGAAAAACCTTACGATTGTTCATAAACTTTATCCAAACGACATGGCGAAAAATGATTCTGCTGCGGCAAATCTCGCTCTTGGAGTCATGCTTGTCGTTCATCCTAAAGCGTCCTATACGTTATCGTTTGATATAGATTCTACACAACCGGTCCCAGAATTGCAGTTGTTCCGTACTTTCGATATCAACGATCCTGATGGACGTGTTGGCTACAAAAAGGTGCGTACTTTATTGCCGGAGATTGTCGGAAATCGCTATGTCTATTCTTTTATTTGCGAAGAAAACAAGATGTCGATATGGTTTACGACGCTAGGCGTTGATGGAAATTATTATGAAGGTAAAATCAATAATATAAGCTTTAATGGAACTGGCACATATAGCGACCATTTTTCTATTAATTTGATTGTTGTTGGTGCCATGGAAAAAACGTGTGACGGGAAGAATGTCGATGAACTTTCCCGCTACATGCTAGATCTTTTTCGCGAAAAGTATTACGGTGTAACCATTGATACTCTTTATGTGCGTTATGCGCATGAACATCCAACGTTGGGGAGTAAATATCCGGCGGATAAGCCCTGGGTCGCTGGTGAAAGTTCCGAAGATATGTTTTTGAGTGAACTTGCTGGGTGGCCTGAAGATAATCTTCGCAATTCGCTGAATGTAATTTTAGTACATAGCATTGGTGAAAATGAAATCATGGGTTTTGCCCACTTGTTCTCGGGAGTTCTTGGCGCCGGAAAGGAAAATTCAGTTGTGATAGGAACGCATGTCAGAAAGTCGTTGAATGAACTGGAACTTCTTTCGTCCTATAACATTGTGATGACTGCTGTGCACGAGACGGGGCATTTCTTTGGGCTAAGGCATACGTCGGCAACGCGGCGTGATTTGAAGGGAGATATGTCAAACATCGAAGATGGGTTGACGGATACTCCGTTCTGTAGGTATTTTTTGACGAGTACTCTTTATAAGCAGTCAGGGCGTTATGATTTTGTTTCTAGTGGTTGCCGTGAAAATTGCGCCATTTCGAGAAACGATCCGATTTATGCTTGCCCAGATTTAGATAATATTATGTTCCCTGTGACGGTTGACTGTAATGAGGGCGCCTCGTTTACGAACCAGCAGATGGAAATAATTCGATCTTCCTTGATGATTTTCCCGCACTAAAAAGATGAAAGCTTCTCAATTTTCTGAAAATGCGCAACTGATTGCGTTTGTGTTGCAAAAAGGGTCTGAATGGGATCCGAAAGTAATTGAACTTCTTGAAAAGACTTGGGGACCGATCCGCCATAAAGGACGCCTCTTTGCGTTTGACAAGACGGATTACTACAAGCCTGAAATGGGCGATGGCCTTTATCGTGGGGTCGTTTCTTTTGAAAAGGAAATCCCGCCAGAGACGATTGCTGAAGAAAAGGAACGCAGCAATGCGCTAGAACTTACGACCGCTTCGGCTGAAGCTCCTGAACTTCGCCATGTAAACATTGACATTGGCTACATGGACATGGACAAGGTGGTGCTGCCAAGTTATAAACGCGGACCGTTCAAGCTTTATGCGGGCAAGGGCGTGTGGCTCGACATGCTATTGACATACGCAAAGGGCGTTTTTCATCCGACATCTTGGGCCTTTGATGATTTTGTACGGAATCCCTATCAGCACGATTTGCAGCTGATCCGTGAAAAGTTCAAAAAAGCGCGTAAGGGATAATTCGGAATTAGTAGTTCGGAATTAGGAATTATCGCTCAATATCGCTTGATTCCCTCCCTTTGGTCGAGAAGGGCGATTCTCTAAGTCTAAATCTTTTTATATTGCATATTGATGAATAAGAAGCATTTACTCCTTGGTCTTTTGACCTCTTCGCTTATGGCGTGTTATTCCCCCGATCCGTTCGAGGCAGAATCATTGAATAATTCTGGTTCCAGTGTGGAATCGGAAATAGGAAAGGTTTACCCGGTGGATGGTGACGAAAAAGATGGAGAGCAAACCTGCAATCCTTCTGTGAGCAATGATCCTGTAAAATTCCCGGCATCGATGCTCTGGCTCAACTTCGGTAAAATCAATGTGGGTAAGCACGATGCTAACTATAGCGTAGAAAAAGTAAGTGTGCATGACCGCTTAACGGTTTCGGATACGGCTAACGATGTGAAGTGGTATCTGATGCGCGATGTATCCAAAGGCGAATGCGAGTTCCAGGACCCTGAATGGAGTACGCATGCTGATTACATCGTCGCTTTGCGTGGTTATGATGTCAATGGCAGCAAGGCTTGCGAAGATCTGGACTACGGGATTTTTGCCGTTCGTACGTCGGATAAGGAAAAATTCTGGTTCTATGAGAAGAAGATTATTGGAGAAGCGACTCCGCATGTGTGGGTTGATCCTTCGGCTGAAGCTCCTGAAGATGGCGATGATTCAACGATTGAAGGCTTCTTTGGAACAAAGAATGTGCGCCTCACCTACATTGAGGGGGAACAGTATCCGCAAAGAAAAATCGTGTTTGTCGATTATGCAAACGGAGGCAAGGCCGTTAGGCTGAAAAAGCCGTCTGACCGCGAAAACTGGAATATTGATAGCCCTTTGATTTCGCCGGATGGAAAGTTTGTCGTCTATAACATGAAAAAGAGCGAAAACACCTGGGAAGCCTATGTGCAGGAACTCTCCGAGAATTCAAAAGCCGTAAAGATTGAATTGACGAAGGACATGATGTCTGAACCGGCCCAGCCGCATTGGTTCCAGTTTAATGATCGGCTCTTTGTTTTGTGGGCTGAGTTCCCGCAGAGTTCGGAAATGCAGATGCTGAATAAGCACAAGCTGAATGAAGCATCGAGCCAGGATGGTTCTGTCGGCCGTACGGTGATGCGCGAGATTCGCTTGAATGCGGGTGCTCCTGCTGACCTTGCCGTGGAATGGGTTGGAAATAATATCGAAATTGCGCCTGTGCCCATGACTGGAGGCCGCTCTCCTGACGGCAAGTTCCTGGCGACTGGCACAAACAATGCCTATTTGATTAAGCTTCCGTGAGGTCCGGCATGAAAAAGAATTTATTGGTTGAAGGCTGTTCTTTAGTCGCGCTTGTTGCGGTTGCTTTTTATGCGGGCTTTAATTCTCCTGTGGCGCCTGCGACTCCGTGGCAGTCCATTGGCGGTTGCGGTGCGGGTGGATCTGGAGGTGGCTCTGGCGATGGCATTAAGTGGATTGGCCAAGGTGTTTCTGGCGGCTATCTTGAAGCCGAGGTCTTTACGAAGTACAATGTAGGGCAGAACTTCTCGGCACTTTCTGTAAATCCGCATTTTTCGATTAAACCGACCTGGGATACGAAGCTTGGCGTTTCTATTCCGCTTGTGAGCCATCAGGGCGAAGTGCAGTACCGTAGTAACCAGGCTCCGACAGACCGCAGTACGGGTGGCCTTGGTGATATCTCGTTTGACTTTTCGAAGACGATCGGCAGTGGCGGTGCGGCCTCGCTTTCGGCTTCGCTCACGATTCCGACTGGGCAGTACGATATCAAGCGTGGTACGGATAATTCAAAAGAAATCTTGCCGAGCAGTTTCCAGAAAGGGAGTGGCCTTTATTCGCTTACTCTTGGATGGGATTACAGCCGTGATACGGACAAGGGTATTTGGCTTTATAGCTTGAGCTACACGCACCCGTTTGCAATGCACTTGTTCTCGGGGAAAAACGAGTTTAACGACAGCTACTGGAAGAATATCAAAAAACACGGAGATCGCTTCAAGTACCGTTTTAAGCCTTATGGAGAAAATGACCTTGGCGCATTTACACCTCCGTCCGTTGGCGGCTCGATTGCCTATGGTTATCGCGGCCGTACCGGCATTGTGCAGTCGTTCGGCTTGAACTTCTCTGTTCCGCTTGGCGTGGCCTGGATTCCTTCAGAAACGGAGGGCGTCTATGACCCGAAGCCGGATCCGGATCACCAGGCTTGGTCGTTCTCGCTTGTGTATGGCATTGAGTTCTCGAATCCGGATTTCCCGGTGTTCCTTGCGCTTTCGCTGCCGATTCACGACAAGGCGGGTGGCGCTAATGCCAAGAACGAATACGATGAAAGTCCTATGAAAAAGTGGAACGCTCCGGACTGGAAAGATATTGGCCAGCAGTGGACGATTGCCGTTGGCGTTAAGGGAAGCTTCTTCTAATTAGACGAATGATCGCTTCGCTGGTAGACGAGAGACGAAAGATGAATAGTCGCGCCTTTGGCGCCTAATAGTTGAAAGAATCTCTCTCGTCTTTCGTCTGTAGGACCTTTGGTTCGTTCTTTCGTCTAGAGGGCTACGCCCTTGGATGCGTTTTCTTGAAGGCTTGCTTTAAGCGTTCGGCGTTTACGTGCGTGTAGATTTGCGTGGTGGAAATGTTTGAATGTCCGAGCATTTCCTTGACGCTCATGATTTCGGCGCCGTTTTCTAGCAGGTGCGTGGCGAAACTGTGGCGCAGTACGTGCGGGCTTGCCTTGCCTTCCCAGCCGATTTCCCGCAGCAAGTCATGGATGTCGTTGCGCAATGTGCGGAGTCCAAATGGTTTGCCGTCTTCGCTCAGGAATACAAAGCTCGTGGCGCCTGGGGCGTGTCCTGCGTTAATTTCTGCCGCCCTGAATTTTTCGAGCCAGGAAATGAGCGAATCCGTAATGGGGACGATGCGTTCCTTGTTTCCTTTACCGATCACGCGGACAAGCTTTTCTTTTATCTGTAACTGATTCCAGCAGAGGCTTTGGCATTCTGAAATTCGAAGCCCCGAACCGTAAATGAGTTCGAGCAGGAGGCGGGCGCGGACTTGCTTTAATGACGGATTCTCGGGGAGTTCCGGGAATTTTTCTTCGGCGAGATCTTTCTGTCCGAGAAAGGAAACGAGACGCTTTGGACGCTTGGGCATGGGGACCGCTTCTGCGGGATTTTTTTGCAATACCATGGAACGTACGAGGTACTTGCCAAAGCTTTTTAATGCGGCCAGATGCTCGCAGATGCTTGTGGGCGCTAGTTTCTGCTTGATTTTCAGGTCCCACACAAAAGCCTTGATGTTCATTTCGGAAAAGGCTTCGAGCGGTAATGCTTCTTGTTTTGCATTTGGACTGGAGTTGTTTTCTGCCAGTGATGCGATATATTTTTCGAGTGATTTCCGGTAGGTTTCGACCGTTCTTTCGGAGTACCTGCGCTGTGTTTGCAGGTATAACAGGAAATTTTTGATGTATTCGTCTAAAAGCATTGTTCTTCGCTGTTGTCAAAAAGAAAAATAATCTATCTTAGTTGACACCAAATGTCTTTTTTGAAAAAAAATATATCTCTTCGGATTAGTTTTCTTGCCTGTGCGCTTGTGCCGGCGGTTTTTGCCGCTGACCGCGTTGTTGGGGCGAATGCGACTCTTGATGTTGAACCTGGTGCACGTTCTGCGGCGCTCGGTTCGGCAACCCTTGCTGTCGAGGGTGACTATCTTGGACTTACGACTAATGCGTATCAGCTTTCCCAGGCTAAGTATATGTGGGCCTCGTTCTCGCATACGGCTTATTACGAGGATACCAAGTACGATTATGCATCTATGGTGATTCCTATTCCTGGTAACCAGGGATTGGGGGTTGCATTTTCAAGATTTGGTGCGGATGACATCCCGTATATCAAGGATGGCGAACCGTTACCTGAGGGCTCGAATTACAATACTCTTTCTATAGCTGACTGGGTGTTTTCCGCGTCTTGGGGGCGCCGCATCATGGACCGTCTGGACTTGGGTGTTGCGTTCCACGTGCTGTACCGCGATATGGACCAGAGTGGCTGGGGCTTCCGCGGCGATGCTAGTGCCCGCTATCGGATCAAGGACGATTTTTATGTATCTGGCCTATTGAAAGGTTGGACTTCGTCGGCTGCAACCTGGGATTCAGGCGAGTTTGAATATTCTGCGCCTGAATTTTATCTGGCTTTGAGCTATGGCCTACCTGTGGAATACTTGTATGGCAAGTTCAATTTCTATTGGCAGAGTGCAGGCTTGTTCCATCGCGAAGCGAGAGACCTGGATCTGGATACCGATACTAAAGGCAAGCGCATTTGGGAAAATCCTATCGACTGGCTTTCTGGTGGCCGTGGTGGTGTTGAATTTTCTTTTGACTTTGGACTCAAGTTGCGCGTTGGCCTTAGCAGCTTCACGACGTTCAAGAGTGTAACGGCGGGTGCTGGTCTTACAATTGCGAACTTCCTTGTGGTAGACTATGCATTTGAATCTCATCCGGTTTTTTCTCCGGTGCATCGCGTGAGTGTAAGCTTTAGCCCGTACCTCTTTGGGCACAAGCCTAGAGAACAGGGGCATTTGGACAAGGCTGCCGCAGCAAGGAAACTTGTCACTGAAGAACCGGAAGATTTGCTTACAGAAGAATTTGTGGAAGAGAGTATCCAGAAATCTGTTGCTCCGACAGCTCAGGTGGAACCTCCGGCTGAAACGCTTGTTCCTGCGGCGCAGGCGACGGCTACTGAATCTGTGTCTTCGGACGCACCTGTGGCACCTACAGCTCCTTCAGCTTCGGAAACTTCTGAAACTTCGGCTCCTGCGGTTACGCCTGCTCGCCCAGCTGCGATTGTAGAAACGGATGACGAAATTCTGGAATAGAGGGCTACAAGATGGGAAATGTAAAGAGTGTGGGTTTGTTTCTTTTGCTTCCGGCACCACTCAATCCGATTGGGGCTTTTGACGCGGAAACATTTAAGGCGGATTTTCGTGCCGCTGTTGCCGCGAATTCGAAGGCGAAGTTTATAGGAGTAGACTTGTCGGGCCTTGATTTTGTCTATAGCGATGCCTACAACGCTTTTATGCAGTTCCATCAGGAGCTTTCAAAGCGCAAGGGCGCCTTTGCGGTTCTTGCCGATAAGGAATCGCTTGCCAAGAGCTTGAGAAAAGTGGGGCTTGAACGGTTCATTCGTATCTTCGGAAGTGTTGATGATATGGCTGCGTTCACTCCGGTTGATCAAAAGAATCCGGCAGCAGTTGTTGACGAACCTGTGAAGCATGTAGAGGAGGCTTCTTCGCCGACGAGTGCTTCGCAAGTTGAATCTCAGGTTCACCAGGCTCCGGCGGTAGACCCAAAAGTCATGGATAAGAATCCGCTTGTTGATGAATCGTCGTCTTCAAAGGGGTCCTGCATTGCGGTACTTGTCCTTTTGCTGGTTGTTGTCGCTGTTGTTTCCTATTTAGTTTTGTAATCGATGGCTGTAGAATTTTCTGAGTATCAAGGGAAAAAAAGAAAACCGCGGGAACATGGTAAATTCCCGCTGATAAGGATTGTCCTTGTCTTTACGTTGATTGTGGTTGCCTATACGAATGGGTGGTTTCACAAACTAGTGGAATTGCTTCCGCTTCCAGGGAATGAAGAACCAGTGGCACCTACGGTTGAGGAATGGATTGCGGGATGCACGTCGTATGACGGAACGCCCTTTGAACTCAAGAAAGAATATGCGCAATGTTCCTGGATTGTTACGGATTCCCTGGCGCTTCCCAATTCATTCTTGCGCTATGTCAAGAACTTGGCCAGTGATGGTTCCAAAATCCATTGGGTCGCTTCTAAAAAAGATTTTGGCGACGCCCTTCTTGTTGTGCTTGAGGATTCAACTCGCAATGTCTATTTGCATATGACCCGCGAGGATTCTTCGAAGGTCTGGGTTTCAAGCAAGACCGGATGCCTTTTCCCGGGACCGTGTCCGCATGTGCCTCTGGGATGGTCGGCGCTTGCGATTGTAGACAACTTTGACTTTGAAGGTATGGAACAGCTGCTTTCTGCGGATGTCTTTACTGGACTTGGCGAAGCTCCGATCTATCCTGTGCTTCCTGGTGTTGTGCTGGAAGCGGGGCGTGACTCGCTTGGAAATTTTGTCGAGCTTAATCATGGTAACGGGATTACTTCGCGCATGTTTGGCATTGGCTCATGGAAGATGGCGCCGACGGTTGGCAAGGCGCTTGGTGTCAAGGATGCGGTGGGACGCCTTTCGCCACAGGATAGCTCCACGTTCTTTTTGACGGTCCGTCAAAATGGCTTGTTCGTGCGCTGGAAGGATTTTTATAAATCAACGCATCCGGTGGATTCAACCCAAATTGCTATATTCAAAAAGAATCTGCCTTTTTGAGTGAGTCTGTATGAAGCGTAAATCCGCAGTGCTAAAATTCCCCTTTTGCTTGCTTTTCTTTTTGGCGCCTTTGTTTACTAGCTTTTTGTCTTCGTGCGCACAGGATGGCGATGGTCCGCTGGATGTGATGCCGAATGGATACGCTATTGAAGGTAAAGGCTATTTCCTGAAAGCGTCGCTTGATTCTGGCAAGGCGATTCACCTGATCTCGGATACGCTTTATGTTACGTTATCTCAAATCTGGTCTTTTTCGAATTGCTCGTTGACGTCAATTGATCTGAACTATTCCTTTGGAGATTCAGTTTTGGTCATTTCACCAACGGTGAAAATAAAGGTGAATTCGGATGATTGCCCTGCTCCGATGTATCGTCCTGATTCGACGTTTAAGATGCTGATGGATAAGGACATTCCTTCTAAGATTACAGAAATTGTCGTGAAAAACGATGTGGATTCACTTTTAGATTCCATTATGCTTCGCCGGGGAAAATTTGTGCGGGATACCTTTAGCATTTTTGTGGATTCCGCATTTGGAGAACCGGGGCAGTTTCCGTTAAGGACGAAAGGATCCCCTTCGATTTTGCGCGTACTGGATTCGATTACACCGCAAAAGTTTTTCTGGCGTACACTTCGCGCAAATTGCGCCATGCGTGTAGATATGTGTGATTCCGTTGTTGCCGATACTATTTATCCTGGACAGTGGATTGCTGATGATACTGTGCTTGTGCCGGTGCGTCGTGCCTGTGCCTTTGAAGATTCAACGTATTGCCTGGAGGCAAAGTGGGAATATGATTCTACTGCTCTTGGTAAGGTGAATGAGCGCCTTGATACGGTTTGGCATACGAGTTTGTATTACATAGAGAATATTCCTTCGTGTGGACAGATCAGTGAATTTTCGCATACGGGATTTATCCTTGGCCAAAACATGGTGTTTGGGCGCGAACTTTTTGAACCGGATGAAAGTGAACTCTCCTGTGGCCCTTCGACAAGGAAAGATTGGTTAGTCTATAACCTTGCCACGGATAGCCTGGTAACTGAATCTGAAGAAAAAGAATTTATAGATAGTTTGTATAAAACCTGGAAGTCGGCAACGGTTGCTAACGATACGCTTAAGGCCGATTCGACGGAGTCAAAATGATTGAATATTCCTTTGCTGCTGAAATTGCCGAAGAAGACAAGCCGGTAATTCTCGAAAGCAAGATTTATAAGCAGTGGCTTGAAGCATCTGAAAAAAAATTCAACATCACGAAGGTGCATTTTGCTTCGGTCGATTACTTTAGCAAGCGCCATGAACCGTTGTTTATCAAGCTGAATGCGACGGCGTTCTTGCCGGATGGAAAGCCTGTGCATGGGATCGTGCTTGTGCGTGGCCATGCGGTGGGTGTGCTTGTGGTGCTCCATTGCGAAGGCAAGCGTTATTTGCTCCTGGTACGCCAGCCGCGATTTGCAATCTCGGAAACGGATTCGCTTGAAATTCCGGCGGGGATTCTTGACTGGTCGGGCGATTTCCGCAAGGTGGCGCTCTCGGAACTTGAAGAGGAAGCTCAAATCAAGGCGAAAGATTCAGAGCTTATTGATTTGATGGATTTCTGGTACAAGGGTAAATACGACGGCTTTGCCGGAAGCTGCGGGCTTTTGGATGAACGCATCCGCCTTTATGCGATTGAACGCAGCGTGACGCGTGAAGAACTTAATGCGATGGATGGCAGGAACCAGACCTACACGGACGAGAACGAATGGATTCGTACGGAAGTTCTGCCTTACGAAGAAGCCGCTCACCAGTTTATCGACGGGAAGAACTTTATTGCGCTGTTCCTCTACGAACGCTGGCTCGAATCGCAGAAGGTGTACTATTAGTAGGAAGTAGACGGTAGACAGTAGGAAGTTGGAAGTTTGGCGGCTACGCCGCGATTTTGAATTCTAATTCCTGTTGCCTAAAACCTAATTTTTAAAAAATCAAGTTGTTAATCGTAAGTCCAGCGAAGAACAGGATGAGGTAGCCGTACCAGAGTCCGGTCGGCACGTAGTTCCAGATGCGCTTGTACTTTTTCGGTTCGTCCTTGTTCTTGTCCTTGATACGGATAATATTTTTCTTGAGGTAAAAACCGCAGAGCGCAAGCCCGCCGAAACTGATAAGGATAAGAAGTACGTAAGCCATGCCACAAATATAGCATATTGCCCCATTTTTATACTCTATCAGTTGCCTAGTGCAAAAAAAATTTCTCTATTTGGTGTGTACTGACGTTCGTGGGTTCAAATTTGGCTTGAACGAGCCGGATTCGGGTCCGAATACGAACGCCGTTTATTGTAAGAGGTTTATTTGGTCGCCCAAGAAAAACTGAATTCTCTCATTGCCGATGCATGCAAGTCCGCATCTGTTACGCTTGTGGAAGCTGATGTGTTCCGTGCTGGCAAACGCAAGACATTGCGAATCTTTATCGACAAGCCCGAAGGTGTAACTATCGATGACTGCACGAACGTGAGTCATTTCCTTTCGGATGCGCTGGACCTGGATCCCGAGTTGATCGAGGGCGCTTATACGCTTGAAGTTTCTTCTCCGGGAATAGACCGCCCCCTCAAGTCGATGGCGGATTTTGAACGCAACAAGGGGCGCCTGCTCCGTGTGACCCGCTCGACGGGCAAGCCAGTGACTGGTGAACTTTTGAATGCCGACGAAGAAAATCTGACGCTCAAGCTCAAGGGCAATGCCGGCGAAATCGTCATACCGCGGTCCGAAGTGCTTTCGGCCAAGGTCGAAGTAGAAATTAAATAGGAAGGTCAACTATATGAAGAACGAACCGAAAGTAAACTTGCTCGACGTACTCAAGGAAGTCGTTGAAGACAAGAGTGTCGATGATTCCGTGATTTTGGACGCCCTCAAGAAGGCTCTTATTTCTGCGGCCCGCAAGTATCTGCACATCGAAAAGAAGATCAACGTCGATATCGACATGGAAACAAACGAAGTCCATGTGTTCTTGAACGTCGAAGTTGTCGATGACTATCCGGACTACGACCCGAACATGACTGCCGATGAAGTGGCTGAAATGGACGAAGGCTACATGCTCGTCGAAGAAGCTCGTGACTTCAACGAAGATGCTCAGGCAGGCGACAGCCTTTATATGGAACTCCCGACCTCCTCCTTTGGTCGTCAGGCCATCCAGACTGCAAAGCAGCTCTTGACCCAGCACATCCGTAGTGCCGAATGCCAGCGTATCATGGACATCTACCGCAGCCGCATCGGTACGATCATCAACGGTACGGTGCTTCGTTTGGAACAACGTAATGTCATCGTTGACCTTGGCAACAAGATTGAAGCTGAACTCCCGGCTCGCGAACAGATCCCGCACGAACGCTTGACTCAGGGCGCTTCTGTGAAGGCTGTGATTGCCCGCGTGGAAGAATCCACGAAGAGCGGTGCTCAGGTTATTTTGTCTAGATCCAATGCCGACTTCCTCAAGGCGCTTCTCCGTCAGGAAGTTCCGGAAATCTACGAAGGCACTGTCGAAATCAAGGCTGTTGCCCGTGACTCCAAGAATCGCCGTGCAAAGATTGCTGTTTACTCTCGCGATGAAAAGATTGACCCGGTTGGCGCTTGCGTCGGCATGAAGGGTGCTCGCGTTCAGACGATCGTCCGCGAACTCGGCAACGAACGTATCGACATCGTTCACTGGGACGAAAACTTCGACGTGTTCGTACAGCGTTCCTTGGCTCCGGCATCTGTCCTCAAGATGTTCCCGGTTCCGGATACGGACCGTATCGTGATCATCGTGGATGACGAAAACCTCGCTCAGGCTATCGGTAAGGGTGGCCAGAACGTGGAACTTGCTGGTCGCTTGGTGGATCGCAAGCTCGATGTTCATGGAGAACAGGAATGGTCTCAGATGGACGAAGAAGCCAAGAACAACATCCTCGCTCCGAACTATGAGGATGAAAGAAGAATGAGAGCGAAGCGTATGGACGAAGACAGAAAGGCTAAGGCCGCAGCTGTCAAGAAGGACGTGAACGCTTAAAAACTTTTGCGCAGGGCAAATAGTTTAACGGAAGAATAAGAAAAGGAATTGAATAGGCTATTCATGACGAATGAATCTCAAATGAAACCTAAGGATTGGGCAGATGCTCATGGATTGAAGGTTGATGTGGTGATGAAGCTGCTCCGCGATGCAGGCGTTGCAGTTCGTACCCATATGTCCAAATTGGATATGGCAGACTTTGCTAAAATCGAGGATGCTGCCGCTGCCGAAAAACAGAAGCAGGATGCCCGCAACAAGAATCTCAAGAGGCCTACAGCTTCTGAATCTGATTCTTCCGCTTCCGCTCCTGCAAAGAAGAAGGAAACGTCGGTTGCGACGAACAGACTTGGCTTGAAGGTGAGCCTCAAGAAAGGCCCGGGTCCCCGCAAGGAAGCTCCGAAGCCTGCCGCTAAACAGGATGTGAAGCCCCAGGTTGCAAAGCCCGCTGCTCCGGCTGCTGTAAAACCGGCTGCCCCGGCACCTGCACAAGTTGCCCCGAAGCAGGCAGCTCCTGCTCCGGCTCAAGTGGCTCCTGCCGCTCTGGCCCCGAAGCCTGCTGCCCCGGCTCCCGCACCTGCTGCAGCGCCTGCTGCTCCAGCCGCTCCGGCTGTTAAGCCCGCCGCTCCTGCACCGGCCCCGGCACCGCAGGCAAAGCCTGCCGCCCCGGCGCCTGCACCAGCCGCACCGAAGCCTGCTGCTCCTGCTTCGGCTGTAAAGCCTGCCGCTCCGGCCGTCGCAAAGCCCGCTGCTCCGCAGCCGACTATGATGTCTGCTTCTACGGAACTCAAGCAGCCGCCGATGAAGGCTCAGGTCTTCAAGCCCGATGCTGCAATCCTTGCCCGTATCGAAAAGTCTCGCCAGCAGGCTCAGGCCGCTCGTAACAACCATCGTCCGAATGGCGGTCGCGGTGGCAATGGCAACAATGGCCAGGGCTATACAGGTACGTTTGGCCGTCTTTCGAACAACAACAATGGCGGTAACGAAAACCGCAACAATAACAACAATAACCGTCGCCCGAATGGTGGTAACGCCAGCAGCAGTAGCCGCGGTTATACGGGTCGTAACGGTGGGTTCTCTAGTGGCTCCATGCAGGAAGCTTTCAACGCTTCCAATAACAACAACCAGGCTCTTGGCCAGAATCAGAACGGCAAGGGCAATGGCAAGGGCCAGAATGGTCGCCATAATAACGACAAGAACCGTCGTAGCAATACTAAAGACCGTCAGGAAATGCAGAAGGAACAGCAGCAGGAAGCCGTACGTCAGAACGTTTCCCGCGTGATGGCTTCGCTTTCCAAGAACCCGGTCAAGAAAGTTTATCACAAAGAACATTCCGAAAACAACTCGGGTGAAGAAAAGAAGATTCTCAAGACTTCTGACTTTATTACGGTGGGCGAACTCGCAGGTCTCATGGACCAGATGCCGGCACGCGTCATTGCAAAGTGCATGGAAATGGGCATGATGGTGACCATCAACGCTCGCCTTGATTTCGAAACGATCCAGATTTTGGCTGATGAATTCGGTTACGAAGCTCAGCTGATGGAAGAATACGAAGAAGAAGCTCTCGGTATCGAGGAAGAATCTCAGGAAAATCTCCAGCCGCGTCATCCGGTGGTTACCGTCATGGGCCACGTTGACCACGGTAAGACTTCTCTCCTCGACTGGATTCGTAAGACCCACGTGGTGTCCGGCGAATCGGGTGGCATTACGCAGCACATCGGTGCATACGAAGTCACCACCAAGCAGGGCAAGGTTACCTTCCTCGATACTCCGGGTCACGAAGCCTTCAGTGCTATGCGTGCTCGCGGTTCCCAGGTGACTGACGTTATCGTTCTCGTCGTGGCTGCAGACTCCATGGTCATGCCGCAGACGGTTGAATGTATTGAACTTGCAAAGCGTGAAAACGTTCCGATGGTCGTCGCCATTACAAAGATGGACCTCCCGACCGCTAACCCGGACAAGATTCGCGCCCAGCTCGCAGAACGCGGTGTGGAAGTCGAACAGTGGGGCGGTCAGACCAGCTGTATCGAAGTTTCTGCACGTACGGGTCAGGGCATGGATGTGCTCCTCGAAACGCTCGCTCTCGAAGCTGAAATTCTTGAACTCAAGGCCAATCCGGATACGCACGCCCGTGGCGCTGTCGTTGAATCCAAGCTCGACGTGGGTAAGGGTTCCATGGCTACGATCCTCGTGCAGAACGGTACGCTCCATGTGGGTGACCCGTTTGTTTGCGGTATCTACGCTGGCCGTGTCCGTGCCATGTTCAATGAACGTGGTGCCCAGTTGAAGGAAGCTCCTCCTTCTGCTCCGTGTCAGGTGCTCGGCTTTGACGGTACTCCGCAGGCCGGTGACGAACTTGTCGTGGTGGAAGACGAAAAGACCGCACGTGAAATTGCTTCCAAGCGCCGTATGGCTGCCCGTGAACGCGATCTCCGCGCCCGCAAGACGGTCTCTCTCGAAAACTCCTTCAACGCAAAGAAGGAAGGTACGCTCTCCGAACTCAACCTCATCGTCAAGGCCGACGTGGGTGGTTCTGCAGAAGCTTTGGCCGCTTCCCTCGAAAAGCTTACCAACAAGGAAGTCCGCGTCAACATCATCCGCAAGGGTGTGGGTACGATTACGGAATCCGATATCCTGTTTGCAACGACCGCACAGGCAATCATTATTTCCTTCCACTTGATGCCGTCTCTCGCTGTCCGCGAAATGGCTCAGAAGGAAGGCATTGAAATCCGCAATTACCGCGTGATTTACGACTGCATTGAAGATATCAAGAACGCTGTGGAAGGCCTCCTCAAGCCGATCATGCGCGAAGAACTCGTTGGCGAAGCCGAAATCCGCCAGGTGTTCAAGGTTCCGAAGGTCGGTCTCATCGCTGGCTGTATGGTTACCGACGGCGAAGTCGACCGCACGAGCCATGTCCGCGTTTACCGCAACGGTATCGAACTCGGTACGACCGTGGTCCAGTCTTTGAAGCGCATGAAGGACGACGTCAAGTCTGTCGCTCGTGGCTTTGAATGCGGTATCGGCCTCAAGGGTTACGACGATATCAAGGAAGGCGATAGCCTTATCTTCTTCAAGGAAGTCAAGGTTGCCCGTACGTTGGAAGACGTTGCCCGCGAAGAAGCTGAAGAAAAGGCAAAGAAGGCTGCTGAAGAAGCTGCCGCAGCGAAGGAAAACGCTTAATGACTCGTAGAACCGATAGATTAGGCGAGCAGTTCCGCGAAGAAATCTCCAAGCTCATCCAGAAGGGCTTGAAGGATCCGCGCGTGAGCACTCTCGCGAGCATTACCCGTGTGGACATTACCGAAGACCTGAGCTACGCAAAGGCCCTCGTCTCGGTGATGGGTTCCGATAAAGAAAAGCGCGATACGCTTGTCGGACTCAACAATTCCGCCGGCTTTATCCGTGGCGTTTTGGGCAAGGCTTTGAAGATTTTCAAGGTTCCGGAACTCAAGTTCGTTCTTGACGAAAATCTCGAACATGCCATGCACATTGAAGAAATCCTTGCAGAACTGAAGCAGAAAGGGGAACTTTAATTGTCCTCTTCCGGCTTCGTCCTCTTGGACAAAATTGCAGGTGAAACATCTTTTAAGGCCCTTTTCCCTCTGAAAAGGGTCTTTTGTACTAAACGCGTGGGCCATGCGGGTACGCTCGATTTGCGTGCAAGCGGGCTTATCATTGCAGCCACCGGCCGTGCGACGCGCCTTTTGCCCTACATCGAGGCGAAGGACAAGTGCTATACGTTCCGTCTTCATTTGGGCTACGAAACAGATACCCTTGAATGGGACGGGGAAGTGGTTAAGGTAGACGAGAGACTAGAGACTAGAGACGAGAGTGGCGAGGTTGAGAGTCTTTCTGGAATCAGTCATCCTCCGAAGGAGGATCCATACAGTTCTTATTGCACCGGTGTGGAACTTAATACAATTCAGTGCGGAAAGCCATCGGTGACGCGCGCGGACCTCGAAGCTGTCCTCCCGCAGTTCATTGGCGACATTGACCAGGTTCCGCCGAATTACAGTGCTGTGAAAATCGACGGCCATCGCGCAAGCGACTTGGCGAATCGTGGCCGTGATGTGGAACTCAAGCCTCGCCGCATCCATATCGAATCGCTGAAGGTTGTGGGCGAGGGGCTTGTGACGGAAGGCTGTACCGGCAAGTGCTTTGCCACGTTTGATTTGGAATGCAATTGTAGCAAGGGAACGTACATCCGTTCGCTCGGTCGTGATTTGGCTCGTGCGCTTGGAACGTGTGGCTGCGTTTCGATGATCCGTCGCCATCGCATTGGTAATGTGACTGTGGACCGCGCTGTTCGCGGGGATGCTCTCACGCCGGAACATTTGCTCCCTGTGGACCAGGTGCTTGATTTCCCGGTGGTCCGCTTGAATGACGATCAGGTGAAAGCCATACGTTTAGGAAATTGGGTGCCGTGGCGCACACCTGTTGAAAATTTAAGCACGACGCCTGGGACGGAAAAGTTTGTCTTTACCGCCGATAAAGATGGCGCTGTGATTGGACTTGGCGTTTATGATCCGGGTCGCATTTGCCCCAAGTTCTTTTTGGGTGATGATTAATGAAACGCGCTGTGACAATGGGTAATTTTGATGGGTGCCATTTGGGGCATCAGGCACTTTTTCGCACGCTCAAGGCGGTTGCGGAAGTGAACCATTTGCAGCCGACAGTCATCAGCTTTGAACCCCATTCCAATTACGTTTTGCGTGGGCCGGGCGATCCGCTGCTCCTCACGACGACCGAAGAAAAACGCGAGTTCGTCGAGAGTCTCGGCATTGAATTTTTGGTATTGCCGTTCACGAGTGAATTGGCAAAACTCCCATTTGATAAATTTGTCCGCACGGAACTGATTGAAAAGCGCGAAGTCGTTTCGATGTTCTTTGGGCACGACCATTGCTTTGGCGCTGGTGGCAAGGGCAATTATGAGACGATTACCGCGGCGTTCCCGGAACTTTCGACGCAGATGCTATCGATGGTGCTGCACAAGGGCGAACGCGTGAGTTCTTCTGCCGTGCGCAATGCTCTTTTGAATGGCGATGTGGACCGAGCGCAGACGTATCTGGGCCGCCCGTATCGCTTATCTGGAACAGTTGTTGTTGGCAAACGCCTTGGCCATACGATTGGATTCCCGACCGCCAACGTGCAGATGGAACAGTTCAAGTTCTTGCCGAAAGGCGGCGTGTATGTTGCAAGCGCAAGACTCTCGGATGGCCGCATTTACCGTTCTGTCGTGAACATCGGAACGCAACCGACAACGCCCGGAACGCATAACCTTGCGGTCGAAGCATATTTGCTGGATTTTAGCGAAGACATTTACGGCCAGCACTTAGCGCTGGACTTGCTCGCCTTCTTGCGCCCCGAAAAGAAGTTTGCGAGCATCGAAGATTTAATTCGCCAAATCGGCATGGACGCCGACACTGCCAAGAATTACAACGGAAATCACTGGGCGGAGTAGGATAAGGAATAGATTCTAATTCCGAAAACTATTGTGGCTGAATTATTTTTTTTGATTTTTAAATTCTAGATAAGCTTTCTCGCATTCCTCAAGGTATTTCTTGTCTGTTGTGCGTAGAAGAAGCTTGCCTTGTCCTTCCCGTTTTGGTGGAGTTTCCAGTCCCAATGTCTTGTACATATCCTGGACCAAAATCGCGATATCACCATAGTCAAGTCCAGTTTCTTTAATGTTATGTGTTGTAATAGCGATGGCGATGTAGGTAAACCCTGCATCTTTTATCATCTGTATTAGCGGCTTATAGGATTGAAGTTTCTTCAAGAAGTTTTCTCTATTATCATTCGGTTCTGCAATTTTATCTGGGTCCAAAACAATGACAATATCATTTGTGTCATATTTCGGTGCATAACTTGCTGCATGACGGTATTTATGCAGTTCCCTAAAAATTTCATCGAATATGGATAAAGGAGCGATGGCAACTTTATCGTCCCTGTGCTGCTTGAGTCTGTGCTTCAGATGGGGCGGCCATATCCCGCCTTCGCCACGACCAAAGGCTGAATAGATTTCATTGTTCTCATCGACAATCACGCTATCCGGCATGCCGTTTTTTTCGGAATAAAGTGCCCATACAATACGTCCGGCATCATTTTCGTATTCCTTGTGAAGCGAAATGTAGCGGCTCTCATATAAATCGTGAGCGGCTCTGTAATAAAAATTTTTTGAAAAACCTCCGAATGCACCGATGACCATATAGTTCTTCGTGATTTGCAGGGATAGATTTAGCATTTGTTCTTCCGCCCAGCAGAGGGCAGAACAAGCCAAGGCCAACATCAGTATTTTTCTAGCACTTTTGAGCATAGTCGTTTTTCGATTTTCCTGTGAAATTCGTGCTTGTTATTTTGAATATTGTCACGGTGGCGGCTTGTTCGGGCGTGAATTCGAACTTGTGCGCGGATGCTGAATGCGGACATTGCGCGGCGGATTGCAGGGAATGCGCGGAACCTGGGTGTTGTGGCGCTCCGGCTGCTTGACGTTTCATTAAGAGCGAGAGCCCGCGGCATTTTTCAGCAACATTTTCGACGATTTCGGCTATACCTTGCCCGACAACGCTTGCGTAAAAGCGCCCGCTTTTGCAATAGACATCTTCGTAAATCTCGATGCGGTTTTCAATGCACATGCTGAAAGCAACATTCGGATTTTTGCGGATGCAGTCGAGTTTTTTGCCGACATGCGCGCAATGGAAATACAGCTCCAGAATGCCACATTCCAAGCTGTAACCGAACGACAGCGGAATCACGTAAGGCATGTTTGCATTTGCATCGTCAAACATTGCGACATGGCAAGTCGTGCATTGCTCAATAATCTTTGCGATGTTTTCGTCACCTAAAACTTCTCTGTCCTTGCGCCGCATTTTACCTCAACTTTTTCGTTATTCAGTTTTAAATATAATTATCTAAAGAGGTTTACAATATTGATCTTTGTGGCTTTTTCAATAAATTTAAAATCTTAGCTTTCATTTCTTTAAGACTTCTTCTAGCGTAAAATCTTCTTTTGAAAAGAAGAATGTGTTTTTACCCAAGTCTTTTAGAGATGCGCCAAAATGGTAAGCTATGTTATCAATAAATAAAAAACGATCATGGACGCCATCACTTGGTAAAATTTCAATGGGCGAGTCGGCATACTGAGCATTGTAAGTGCTTAAATCAACTTCGAATACTTTGCTTTTGTTGTAGGTGTAAATGGTAACAGAAACGCCTTCGTTTCGTTTGAGCATCATTGCCAAGGTCTTTTCATCTACGTAGTTGTCTATGAGAACAATTCTCTTTTTTGCTTGCCGAATGAGTCCGCATACGAAAACATAAGCATCGAACTGCTGGTTATTGTAGAATAGTCCTTTGGCTTTGAGTTCTCCGCGATCCATTGCTTCGAAAACCTCATCAAGTTTGCGATCGTGGGCGAGTAAACGTTGGTCTTGCTCCAAATCCTTTGCTTCTACATTGGAAAGTCGATTGATGAGCCCTGCATTGTTTATTAGATAATGTCGCATTGCGACAAATGCGTCCATAATTTGAATAGTTGCTGAAATGGCTGTATCGCTATGCAATACTGTTGCTAGCATTGCGACTCCTTGTTCGGTAAAGGCGAAAGGCATTTTCTTGATGTGGAGCCCTCGTTTATTGCCGTTTTCGTTTAAAATCACAATTTGTGATATTAAAGAATTTGGAAGTTCCTCCCGATCAAGTTGAAAGCAAAATCTTTCAGGAAATTTCTTTGGATTTCTTTTTACTGCTTGATTGATGATTCTAGTTTCTACTCCGTAAAGCGTAGCCAAGTCGTGGTCTAGTAACACCTGCTTTCCGCGAATTACTTGAATTATTTTCTCTACGCCAGTTTCTACAAGCGGATGGATTGGAACGATATCATTACTTTCGTTTTCTTTTTTCATTTGATAAAAGCCTTTTTGAACTGTTGCAAAAAATGCATCAGTTTTATTGATGTGAAAAATCGAATCGGATTACCGATTCATCTAGAAATGGATATAGCTAAGGGATAAAAGAAATGATATAGATAATGATATAGCAAAAATCAGCACATTAGCTTTAATCACCAAGTGCTGCGTATAATCTACAAAATAAAATTCTAAAGGTCAAGTGCGCTGCTTTACACAATAGTATTGTCCAAGCAGAAGACTTCGGCGAGTTGCTTGTCGTCCATGTCGGCGAGCCATGTTTCACCGGCGTTCACGGTCAAGTTGGCGATGGCTTTTTTGGTTTCGAGGAGAGCGTTGATTTTCTCTTCGAAGGTGCCTTTGGTGATAAAGCGGTGGACTTGGACGTTGCGCTTTTGGCCGATACGGAAGGCGCGGTCGGTGGCTTGTGCTTCGATGGCGGGGTTCCACCACAAATCGTAATGGATGACTTGCGATGCGGCGACGAGGTTTAAGCCGGTGCCGCCTGCCTTAAGCGAGAGAATGAGCACTTTGCAGTCAGGATTTTCCTGGAAATCCTGAATCATTTCGGAACGCTGCGTTTGTGTGCAACCGCCGTGATAGAAATGTGTGCGGAGACCGAGTTCGCTTTCAATGGTTGATTTCAGCAGGTGGCCCATTTCGGCAAATTGCGTAAAGATGAGCGTCTTTTCGCCTTGCTCTTGGATGGATGTGAGGAGGTCCAAGAGCATCTGCATCTTGCCGGATTCAAGCTTGCTGGATTTCTTGGGGGCGGCTGCGATGGAATCGTTGCCCGAGACTTCACTGGATCCTTCCTCCCGATGGTCGTCAGGATGACGTTGGGACGGGGTGTCTGCGGCAAGGCCTTTCAAGAATGTCGCGGGATGATTGCAGATTTGCTTGAGGGCAAGAATCATCTGCAAGATGATGCCTTTGCGTTTGAACAAAGCGTGAGCGTCGTTTGCCTTTTCGTTGAGAGCCTGCTCCATCTCAAGCTCTTGCATAAAGTGCTCAAGCGTTTTTTGATAAAGGGCGGCTTGCGAGCGCGTGAGTTCAGCGTATTCGTCCTGAATGATTTTGTCGGGCAGGTCGCTGATGATGCTCTTGTCGGTCTTGAGGCGGCGCAGCATGAACGGCGCTGTGATTTTGCGGAACGTTTCGGCGACAATCTGGTTGCCGTTCTTTTGAATCGGCGTTTCGAATTTTTCGCGGAATTCGCTTGCGCTCGGGAAGAATCCGTGGTTCGCAAAATCCATGATGGTCCAGAATTCCATGAGGCGGTTTTCGACAGGGGTGCCGCTCATCGCGATTTTCATGGGCGCGCGCATGCGGCGGAGTAATTTACTCTGTTCGCTATCGGCGTTTTTGATGTTTTGTGCTTCGTCGATGATGATTGTTTGCCATTCGATTTTATCGAGTTCGGCAAAGTCCTTGCGGAAGGTAGCGTATGTCGTGAGCAGAACATCGGCGTTGAACTTTTGCAAGTTGCGGCGGCCGCCGTGGTATGCAAAGAACGTGAGTTCCGGTGCGAACTTCTTGATTTCGACTTGCCAGTTGCACAGGAGGCCGGCGGGCATCACGACAATGGCTTTTTTCTCCGCGAATTTGCCCTCTTGTTTCATCTTGAGGAGGAACGTAATGACTTGCAGCGTCTTGCCAAGACCCATGTCATCGGCGAGAATGCAACCGAATCCGATTTCCAGATTCTTGTACATCCAGGAGTAGCCGCGCATTTGGTACGGGCGGAGTGTCGCGTTCAAATTCTCGGGCAACGGAATGTCTGTTTCGGCGCGCCAGGCATCGAACTGTTGCTTGAAATCGCTTGCCATTTCGACCGGGATGTTGTCGCATTCACCGGTGAAGCATGCTTGCACAAGTTTTGCTTGTGTGATTTCTGGAGCGGAATCTTCTTCGAGGATTTCGTCGGCGGACGTCGCGACACCCTCGGCGGCATTCTCGTTATTAGATCCCGCAGCATTTCCACCAGCTTTCTTGCCTTTGCCGTCTTTGGAATTTGCGCTGGACTTACCTTCAATTTTATCGCGGATGGATTGCAAATCCTGTTCGGTAATTTGCACGTAACTGGACTTGTATTTTAAAAGCCCGTCCGCTTGTTCAGCGAGTTCCAAGAATTCCTTTGCCGAAATGTTTTCATCGCCGATGGCGATTTCCCAGTCAAAGTCGAGCAGGTCGCCGGCAGTGAATGCTCCAAAGCTCATGCTGCCTTGCAAGCGCATCTTGGGCTTCGGCTTTCCGATGTTCAAGAGGTTCTTCGGAATTTCCGTCTGGATGCCGAACAGTTGTAGTTTTTTGAGGCAATCCTGCAAAAATTCAAGGAGTTCTGTGCCTCGCATCAAAATCGATTCGCTTGCACGGCGTTCCAGGTACGCATCGAGCGGCTTGAAACCATCGGCAATGCCGTTCAGTACGCTCATAATTGAGAGCAGGCGGGAATCGTTGTTTTCGAAAAGTTCCGAAAGCGGCGTGCGTCTCGCGGCATTTTGCATTCCCGCTTCATTCCCGGTGGCACTCGCAGCATCTTCATCAAGTACAAAAACGTCTAATGCCACATCTTCGTCCATTTCGCTACAGACGAAGAGAATCTGTGTGCGGCAACCGAGGCAAGAATACACCGAGAGCCATTGCTGGATTTTTCCCGGAATGGCATGCGCGTTGTTCGCAAGTTTTCCTGAAACGCTATCGAAAAAGAACGAAAGCAAATTGCCGTGATTCGTCTTGAGTGGCGTCTTGTATTTGCGGGCGAATTTCAATAGCTGCGAGATGAACAGCGAAAGAATGTGTTCGGCGGGTTCCGCAATTTCAAAGAAGGATTCT
This sequence comes from Fibrobacter sp., assembly GCF_045112255.1. Classification (GTDB taxonomy): domain Bacteria; phylum Fibrobacterota; class Fibrobacteria; order Fibrobacterales; family Fibrobacteraceae; genus Fibrobacter. Next base: position 34,664 of record NZ_JBGUHR010000137.1, on the reverse strand, counting down.
TCCTTGCTTGTCCACGCGAGTTCTCGCGGGGCCGTGACTTCGAGGTCTGCGACAATGTACAGAATTTCAGGGAGCATTTCGGCGGGGAGCCAGCGAATTTGCGCCACGTCTTTCCCGATCCAGAAAACTTGCGGATAAATGGCTCCGGTGCGCACAAGATAAAATGCCACTTGCAACATCAAGTGCAAGTAACGCACGGAGTAATGGTGCCATGAAAAATTCCCGGCGCTGAGGCAGCAAAGCGCTCCCATCACGTTTGTAACGGTGAGGTTGCTATTGATGACCTTGTCTGCCATGGACTGCTCGAAATTCCAATGCCATCCGGACTTGTGGAACAGTCGCAGTTGTTCGTTTTCCATTAGGAACGTCTTCGCGTTGTTCACGCGGAACTGTTCCGAGAATTCATCAAAATTATCGAAGTCGGTAAAGAACTTATGGCACGATTCTAGTTCATCCGTAAAACTCTTGCGGAAATTCCCGGCGGGGCAGAACTTGGGGAAGTTTTGCAACATCGCGGGCAGAATATGCGAGTAATCTTTCCAGCTCTTGAAATCGAATGTTGGCAGTTGCTTTGGCGGGATGCTGTTTTGCGATTCGCGGCCCGAGCCTTTATACCCACCAAATAAACTTGCGCTCGCGTCTTCAGCGTGGGAAAGTTCGGCTGCATTCTGCGCTTCGCGTTCGGCGCGCTCGTCGCTATCCCCGGCGCTTCCCGTAATCGCACCATCCGCACTTTCTGCGGCATTCCCGGCGGCATTCTCGTTAGCGGATGCGTTTTCGGCACTTGAGCCTACGAGTCTTGTCGCTTTGCTGAACGACCTCACGAGAATGGCTTCGCTGGGCGCCTCCATTTCCATCGCGTCTGGCTTGTAGTCCTTGATAAAATCCAGGTCGAGTCCGTGAATCTTGAAAAGAACGTTCGGCTCCTTGTCTGCCTGTTCTGCAATTTTCAAAAACGTGGCAACGAGGTACTTGCACGGGCGTTCGTCGCGGCAGTCGCAACCCATGTTGACTTTGGCTGGATCGTCAAAAAGCTGGAGTCCGCTTTTACTCATCAAGAGTTCAAGCGACGGGCTTAACGCCTTGTTGTTTAGAGCCAAAAGTTCCGCAGGTTGTTGCTTCAAGAAGCTCACGAAAATTTCGGAAGATTCTTTAGAAAATTTCGGGAAGACGATGTAGTTGTTGTGGAGTCCTCCATTCGGACCTTTCACTACGGAAATCACGCGGTTATCGACGATGTCGATGCTTGTCACCTGGCCCCGCGCGGCGAACTTGAGTCCCTGCAAAACAGCTTGATCGCTTGCTGTCGCAAGAATCGAGTTCAGCCATTTGTTTGCCCACCAAGTCTTTCCGAAACTTCCAAAATCCATGGGCGCAAATATAGTAAAAACTGCTCAAATGAACAAATGAAGCGCGCCTGCTGGGGCCTGAAAAATGGCGTTACTTTTATTCTTGCGGCTTGTTTTTTCTTGGAGAAATGGCGATGAAAATGAGAACGCTCACGAGAAGCAGGAAAGGGTAGAACATGTAGGGGATTACGTCAAATGCGCTGATGTTTGCGTCTGGAATTGCAGTCGAAATGGCTGCAAGCGCCACAAGCATTTGTGCGCCGTAAGGCAAAATCCCTTGAACCACGCAGCTGAAAATGTCCAAAAGCGAAGCGGTCTTTTTCGGCGAGATCCTGTATTCGTTACCCATTTGCTTTGCGATGGGGCCTGCCATTACAATTGCAACGGTGTTATTTGCTGTTGCAATGTCGAGAGCGCTTACTAAAAGGCCTACGCCCACCTGCCCGCTGCGGTGCCCTTTGAATACTTTATGAATAAAGTCAAGTAACGCTGCAAAACCGCCGTGAATGCGGATGAGACCGCACAATGCGCTCACCAGAACGGCTACAAGGATCGTTTCGTACATTCCGGAAATGCCGTTTCCGATGTTTTGTAAAAGTCCAATCATGTCGAGAGGTCCAAAGCATACCATAATCACGGAGGCGGCGACAATGCCGACCAGCAGCACTGTAAACACGTTGATTCCAGTAAGGGCAAGTACCAAGACGAGTACGTAGGGAATAAGTTGTACGAGGTTATATGGATTTTCTGCAACAGTCTTTGCTTCTGTTGCAAAAGAAATTGCCGTGATAATTAAAATGGCAAGGATCGCCGCAGGGGAGGCTATCAAAAAGTTCACATGGAATTTGTCTTTCATTTTGCAGCCTTGCGTTGATGTTGCTGCAATTGTTGTATCAGAGATAAAACTCAGGTTGTCTCCGAACATGGCGCCGCCAATCACGGTTGCAACGCAGAATGGAACGCCGAAGCCTGCAACTTGCGCAACCTCGACGGCAATCGGCGATACGACTGCGATTGTCCCGACGGATGTCCCCATTGCGGTAGAGACAAACGCTGCCACGACGAATAACACCACTACGGCAAACTGCGCCGGAATAAAATCTAGAAGCAGGTACGCGGCTGCCGAAGCGCTTGACCGCCCGAGAATCCCGGCGAAAATGCCTGCACAGAGGAATATCAGAATCATCAGGAAGATGTTTCTGTCGCCAAGTGCTCCTGCCATCACGTTCATCTTTCTGTCAAAATTCAGTTTGCGGTTTTGCACACATGCCACAAAAATGGCCACCAAAAATGCCGCAACAATCGGGATGTTGTAAAATCCCATTGGAATCTTGAGTACGTATTCGAATGTGATGCCGAGTCCAAGATAAAGTATCAAGAAAACGGCGATGGGCAAAAGGGCGATTGGGTTACCCTTGATTTTTTCTTCTGTATATTCGTTTTGCATGTTCCAAAGATAAAAAAAGGTTTTCTGCCAGATTCCCTAAAAGCCTCGATTTTAGGCGTTTCGTCGGAAATTGCGGCGGACTCAGCTATAGGTTTATGGGGATATTTATATATTTCTACGCATGAACACGAAAAAGTCGTTTACTGAAAGATTTTCACAGTGGTATATTCCACTTGTCTGCCGGAATAAAAACAAGGCTCTTGCCTTTTACATTCTGCTTGCCATTTTGATGGCTTTCCCGATTCTTGTAAAGCCGGGATTAAAACTGGATGCCGACCTTTCGCACCTCTTGCCTGAGAATACGCCGAGCGTAAAGGCTCTTGAGGAGTCTTACCAGCGATTTGGTTCCACCGACAGGTTCATGATTGCTATTCAGAGTGACGATGCGTACTTGGTCGCCGCTTTGCAGGATTCAATCAGCGATTATATTCGCAAAAATTGGCAGGGCGATGTCGTTTCGACTCAGGTTGATAACGATAACAAGTTCTTCAAGGATAATGCGCTTTTGTACCTCCCGGTCAAGCACCTTGAACGTATTCGCGACAACTTGGAAGATCTCCAGCTAGAAATTGGTCGAAAAAATGGCCCGCTTGTAGTCGATTTGCTTGGGGATGCCTCTGCCGATTCTTCGTCTACAGAAAAAAAGGAACGCATCTGGTTTGATGCTAATTTACCGCAGGAGCTGGGCCTCCCTGATGAAGCTGCTGGCGCTTTTGATTCGTTCTTTAAGAAAAATAAAGAAGAAACTGAACAGCAGGTTGCATCGTCGGATAAGCCGAAATGGGATGGCAAAAAGCCTGTTCCCGAAGATTTGAAGACTCGTCTTATTGGTTGCCCTCGTCCTGACAGTACAGGAAAAATCTTGTTCAATGGTATTGTCAATGCAAAGCTCATCAGGCCTTCTACGGATTATGAATTTGTAACGCATATTCTTGAACGCACTGATTCCTTGCTTGCTTTCTTCCGCAGCAAAACTTATCCTGTTCCTACGCGATTCTCTGTAGAAGGAACTTATGAGGGGCTTAAAGAAGTCGATGAAGTGGCCAATGATTCCATTTTCTCGTTCGGTGTAAGCCTTGTCTTGATTGTGCTTCTGACAATGTTCTTCTTCAGGAGCGTGAAAGGCCCGATTCTTGTGACGGCATCCGTGCTTTATGCTTGCATTCCGACGCTTGCGTTTACCGCATTGTTCTACGGTAAGATGAACCCGTTTACGGTTTTTGTGGCGTCCATTATTCTTGGCATCGGTATCGACTATTCTATCCATATCTTAGGAACAGCGCAAAAATTCTTGCAGAAGAGTTCTACGCTTGAAGAAGTTCTCGAACTTGCCCAGAGAAGGATGCTTAAGCCCTTTATTCTTGCAAGTTTTACGACGGTGGCCGCATTCCTTACGCTTTTGACGGCTCATTTCCGCGGCTTTTATGAATTTGGCCTTGTGGCATCGATGGGCGTGATTTTCAGTATGCTCACATCTGTGCTTGTGCTTCCTGTCTTTATCAAGTGCATGGGCGGGATCCCTGCGGCGCCTAAGGGGAGTTTGTTACCAAAATCCTGGAGTGATGCAAAAATTGTCAGCTTCTTCAAGGTCCTTGCCTTTATCGGCTTTGCTCTTGGTATTGTGGCAATCTGGTTTGCACGAGATGTTGATTTTGAACACAACCTGCGTAATTTGCGCCGTGTTGCCATTGAAAAAACAGAAAAGAAAGACCGAATTGGGACTGGTGAAGCGCGTAGCAACAATCGCGCGTCTTCGACTCCGGCGGCAGTTATGGGCAGCAAGTCGGAGCAGCTGGATCTGCTGTACGACACCTTGATGGTGCGCTTGCATGTTGAACATGATACGTTGCTTCGCAGTTTCTTAACTCTCAAAACATTTGTTCCACCTCTGGATTCCCAGGAACGCCGTCTTGAGGTGATTGAAGAAATTCGCGACCTTGTCGAGGCTAGAGTTTTCGACCGCGCAGAAGGGGAGGACTCCGCAAATGTGGCGACGCTCAGAAAACTTTCTTCAGTGGATAGAGCTTTTGAAGCTAAGGATATTCCTGATTGGGCTTTGGACCTGTTACGTGAAAAAGATGGCAGCTATGGAAAAATTGGCTTTATCTATGGCGGATTCCAAAGCTGGGATGCTAAGGCTTTGCATTTGTTCCAGGACCGTTATGGACACTGGGATTTTGATGGCGAAAAATTACGCACATTCTCTTCGCAGTTCATTCTTTCGGATGTGATTCAGTCTGTGAAGGAAGATAGCTTTAGCCTGGCGTCTGTCATTATTATCGTAATCTTTGGTACGTTGGTCATTTCGTTCCGCAAGCCAAAATATTTCTTGGCGGGTTGCGTTTCGTTTGGCATGGGTACGCTGTTGACCCTTGGCGTTTTGGGTTGCCTGACGCATTTCTTTGAATTTGGAAAAATCAGCATCTATAATGTGATTGTGATTCCGATGACACTTGGTATCGGTATTGATGCGACGATTCACTTTATCACATCCTGGACTTCAAATTCTAATAAGAACATGTCGATACGCCAGCTCTTCGACACGACGGGCCGTAACGTGATGGCTAGCTCCACGACGACGATTGCAGGCTTTGTGGGATTCTTGTTCACAACGCATCGTGGCTTGCAGGGTATCGGACACCTCGCTTGCATAGGAATCTTTATGTTCCTCGTGACAAGTGTTATCTTCTCTATGTATCTTTGTGGCTCCTGGCTCAAGAAAAAGGAAGAAACGAAATAAGGATGATTTATGAGTAAAATCAACACAATTGTCGTTGCTGGTGGAACGCATGGCAACGAACGCACGGGCGTGAGCCTGGTCGAAAAGTGGAAGGCTCATCCTGAATGTTATAACACGCTTTGCCCAAGTGCAAATGTTGAACTTGTCCTAAGCAACCCCGAGGCGATGCGGCTCAATCGCCGTTACCGTGACCATGACTTGAATCGCGCTTTTTCGCAGACTTGTTTGGATGTGACTGTAGAACCTGCGCAGTATGAATTCCGCCGCGCTCGTGAACTCAATAAGATTTATGGCCCCAAGGGCGAGAATACGCGTACGGACTTGATTCTGGACGTGCACAATACGGGTTCGAACATGGGCTATTGCCTGATTCTTTCGACTCGTGATCCGTTTACGATGAAGGCGTCTGCTGTGCTCACGCAAGAATTTGAGGATGCTTGGATTTATTACCAGCCCGAAGAACGCAGTGCTTCTCCGTATTTTGGAACTGTCGCCAAGGCAGACGTGTGCATTGAAATTGGCCCGCAGCAGCATGGAACGCTGAATGCCGCCATTTTTGAACGTTCCGAAAAGCTCGTGAAACGTTATTTGGAACTCGCCGAGGAATGGAACCGTGGCGAGCTGCAAAAGCGCGCACCGATTAAGGTTGAAGTTTATACGCAATGGCGAGACCTGGGTTACCCGAAGCCGCAGGGCGGTGGCGCTATACAGGCTATGATCCATCCGGAATTGGACGGTCACGATTACCGCGAACTCAGACAAGGCGATAAGCTTTTCCGCACGTTCGATGGCAAGGACATCCTGTTCGAGGGCGAACCGGATGGTCGCTTGGTCTACCCAATTTTCATCAATGAACCCGCGTACTACGAGAAAGACATCGCTATGAGCCTCACGGTGAAAACCGTGGAAGAATGGTGATATTAGACGAAAGACCGCTTCGCTGGTAGACGAGAGGCGAGAGAAAAATCACTCGGCGCTTGTCATCCTGAGCGAAGCCCGTAAGGGCGTAGTCGAAGACACCCCTGCAAAGCGAATGTCGCGACCAAGCTTGCTTGGGCATGACCGAGCCCAGGGGGTGGGGCTAAGCCCCATCCAGTGAAGTCTAGTTTTGGATCGTAGATTCTTTTCTACATTTGTACCGTAAATACAGAGGTTTGATATGGCAGAAAACGAAGAAGAATTGAAGTCTATCACGGGCGAAGAAAGCCTGAACAGTTTTATGGAACTCGTGCAGAAGTTGAAGGACGAACCTTGGACTTCCCGTTTGAACGATATTCTGGATGTCTTTGAAGATTTCTTGACGATCCGTCCGGAACCGCCTCAGTCCTGGCAGGACAACTATGCCGCTAGCGGTAAAAAGTTTGACTACTACCAGATTGTGTTGCCCGAAGATTTTCAGGATCCGTACGAAGACGATCTTGGAAACATCAACCGCTTGCGTGGTGAATTTGCTCGTATTCCGAGCACGATGGCTCTTGAACATGAACTCGTGAGCCGCAATTACTTTATTTTTGAAAACGGCCATGCCGAACCGATTCCTGCACCGCGCCCGATTCTGATGCTCGAAAGCAAGGACCGCGCCGATGACGAACAGCCGCAGGAAGGCGATATCACGTGGGATTGCTGCATCTCGATTTTTGCAGACGGCAGCTACGTAGCCTACAATCTCGATCACGATGACGAAGAAGAACTTGGCGAAGATTTCAAGGTTGTCTTTGAAAAGCATATCAAGACGCTTTCGAAATTGCAGCTTGTGATTCCCGTGGAAGGTCGCGATTACGGCATTCTCCGTAGCGACGCGTAAGGGCTTATCGCGCGCTTGTCATCCTGAGCATCGCAATATACGAGACTTGGGGCTTCAGCCCCTTAGTGGAGTTAGGTTCGAAGGAGCAGGATCCAGTCAAATCTAGAGTTTAAGAATCGTCATTTTCGCGAAGATGATGGTCAAAAGCGAATTTTAATGGAACAATTCGAAACCGAAATTTACCTGCGTTACAAGCAAATTATTGAATCGCAGGCAGCGTGTGCATCCTTGAATGCATTTGTCATTTCCGTTCCGGAACAAGTCCGGGATGGCTGCCGGGAATCTCCATTTCATCGCGAAAATGAATTGTCATCCTGGAGGGCGCAGCCCGATAGGATCCTGTGCGCTTCTGATACTGCTCCGCGCCGTGTCCACATGGCGGATTTGTTGGACCGTTACGATGCGTTTTGCTTTGATGGCTATGGAACGCTCTACAATCGCGGTAGCTTTGTTTATCCCGGCGCAATGGAATGGTTCCAGATGCTCCGACGTGCAGGGAAACATCTACGACTGGTGACGAATGCAGCATCCGATGTCGATGAAGTCTTGGCTCGTGATGCGGACAAGCGCGGTTTTGACTTTTCGACGGAAGAAACAATTTCGTCTGGAAGCCTGCTGCGAGAACTCGTGGAACGGCTGCGTCGTGGGGAACGCGCGGACGTGAATACGGCTGCTGGAGCGGCAAATGAAACAGCCGCGAAATCGCTTGAATTGCGCGAGGTTTATTACATCGGTCGTGAAACGGGCAAGCATGTGCTTGAAGCTTGCGAAATCACTGCCGTTGCGATGGATGCCGAACCTGTCGAACCGATTGTGGCGATTTCTTCGGCGAAGGATACTCCAGAAACTTATGTGCGGGCGGCTAAGATTTTGCAACGTCCGGGATCGATTCTTCTTGTGCTGAATTCAGATGCTTGGGCTCCAAAAATTCCCGATGAGAATGGCGTGACTGTTCGCGAACCTGTTTCGGGGGCGCTTTCGGAACGCTTGCGTCGTGATTCGATGTGCGAGGCGAATGGGGGAGTAGGCTGTGAAACTTATTACTTGGGCAAGCCCTTCCCGCAGATTTGGGAGCGCGTCAAAGCTTCGCTTCCTGCGGACTCTCGTGTGCTGATGATTGGCGATACGCTTGGAACGGATGTGCTTGGCGCGAAAGTTGCCGGCTTTGATTCGGCGCTCATTGTCGGGCGAAATGTTCCTGCTATAGAATTAGAAGCAGACGAAGCTGCGCTTGGAATCAAGCCCGATTATTATTTGGAACCGTAAAATAAAAGAACCAGACTTGCGCCTGGTTCCTTTTCTTTAGAGCGGGAAAAGGGTTTGATTCGTCGTCAGTCTCCGCTTGCGCGGCTGACTCCTCACCCTAACGGGCTTATCGCTTGCGCGATAATTCCAAAATTCGCTCTTCGGACTTCGTCCATGATCAAATTTTGTCGAACCCTCTTCTCGGGTTCTCGACCTTTGTTTACGAATAAAAGCAAAAAACGACACCATAGAGGTGTCGTCTTTGCTTTCGAGCGGGAAAAGGGTCTCGAACCCTCGACATCGACCTTGGGAAGGTCGCGCTCTACCAACTGAGCTACTCCCGCATGGGTAGTCTTAATTTAGTAAAATTAGGGGGCTTGTAAAGGGATGCCTTCTTTTTTTCTATTATTGAAATATGCTTAATATCAAATTTAAATCTCTTTGCAAAGTCTTTACTGTCCTTGTTTGTCTTGTTTCCTTGAACTTCGCCTGGGGTGAAGAGCGCTCTTTCTGGCAACGTTTCGCGAACTTCTTTACGCCAACTGGAGCTGTTAAAGGTGAAGGTCCTGTGTTTGATGAACTGAGGAGTGTTGAATCGCAAATCGATAAGATTGAAGTCCAGTACTCTAGAGAGCGCCGTCCGGGCAATAAGACGCGTTACCGCAAACAGCTGGATAGTCTCCGCAATGTCCGTGATTCATTGATAACGGTGATTGAAAAAATGCCGTCGTCTGTAACGAGCGTTGCGCAGTCAAGCGCTGCCCTTTCTAGTGCTGCGCTGTCTAGCTCATGTGCTGCTCAGTCGAGTTCTTCTGCGGTTGTTTCTGTGCCGGTGGCGAATTCTTCTTCTGCGACGATTCCCGCAAGCAGTACTGCAAATGTTGTGTGTACTCGCGATACAGTCTTTGTTCATGATACGCTTGTCGTGCGCGATACCGTCGTGTTTCACGATACTTTATACGTTGTACTTGCGAACAAACCCGAGGCAACACCCAAAGCTTCTCCGAGTAAAGCGAAAAATAAGGCAGATAAAGCCTCGGAACAGTAAACATGTCACCCCGCACTTGTTGCGGGGTTGCTTCATTCGAGGTTCAGAATGTCATTTGAAAATGCGCGGCTTCTCGGCCGCGCTTTCTCGTTAATAATTATTCCTTAATCGTATATCCCGAGCGAAAATTCTCGATCAGGCAACTGCTGATGCTTACGCTCGTATCGTATTCGGGAATGTCCTCGCGCTTGACCCAAGTGGCGCAGGCGAGTTCTGCTTCTTGCATGTGAATGGTCGGATCTCCATCAAGTTCTGCGGTGTATCCCGAAATGAGCGATTCCGAGAACGGCCATGGCTGGCTTCCAAAGTACTTGATGTTCTTGACACGTAAGCCCGCTTCTTCAAGGACTTCGCGCTTGACCGCCTGTTCGAGCGATTCGCCGATTTCCACGAATCCAGAAATCAGGAACATGCGCGTCTTGTCCGGATTGTCCAAGTTGCGGGCCATCAAAAGCTCGTTGCCGTTATGCACGGCGACAATCACGACCGGTGAAATCTTGGGGTAGACCGTGTTCTTGCAGCTAGGGCAGATCATGGAGCGTTCTTTGATTCCGCGCTTCATGAGGCATCCACACTTGCCGCAGAACTTGTTCAAGCTTTCCCACTTGGCAATGTGTGCCGACGTTGCACCGCCGAGGCGCTCCAAATGGCTTTCAAGCGTACGGAACGTGCGGTTGCCGCGGAACTCGTAGCCTTCTGGAACTTCTGGCAGATTCGTATTGCACAAGAAATAAGCGTCCCCGTCAATGCTGATCAGGTAATGGCATTCGCACTGTGGAAACTCGCTTACTCGCGGAATGGCGAAGTTGTCGCCAGATTTCTTGAAAAGCGTTTGATCTCCATTGAAAATAATCAAGTAATCAGTGGGCTTCGGTGCAATGTCTTTAAATTCGTTATCTAACTTGTGCGGAGCAATTTCGTGAATCATAAAAAAGTTACTAGTTGTTGGTCATTAGTCGTTGGTTTTAATAATTGTACATTTAGTGCAAACTAAAATCCGTAGACCATTGACTAATAACCAATGACTCTTCTTTCGTCTCTCGTCTGTAGCCCGGAAGGGCGTTCTCGTCTATTCTAGATACGTATACCCGTAAAGTCCGGAACGATAGATGTTCAAGAATTCCTTGCCTTCCTGAAGTGTAATCTTTCCTTCCTTCACAGAGCGCGTGACCCAGTTTTCCATGTTGCGGACAAGAGCCTTGTCGCTGAAGTTTACGTAGTCGAGCACGTCTTCCACGGATTCACCGTCAATCACCTTGTCGATGTCGTAGCCGCCGTTGTCGTTGCAGACAATGTGCACGGCGTTCGTATCGCCAAAGAGGTTGTGAAGGTCACCGAGGATTTCCTGGTATGCACCGACGAGGTAAACCGCAATAAAGTACGGTTCGTCCTTCTTGATCGGGTGGAGCGGAATGGTGCGAGCCACTTCGCCGCCGCGAACGAACATGTCAATCTTACCATCGCTATCGCAAGTCACGTCCTGAATCGTCGTCTCAATCGTCGGCTCTTCGTCCAAACGCTGGATCGGCATAATCGGGAACACCTGATCCACGCCCCAGCTGTCCGGGAGGCTCTGGAAAAGGCTGAAGTTGCAGAAGTACTTTTCGGCAAGCAAGCGCGGTAGTTCGCTCAATTCATAAGGCGGATGGCGCAGGTCGCGAGCGAGCTGGTCCACCTTGCGGGCGATGCTCCAGAACAAGCGTTCGCTCATGGCGCGCGTCTGCAAATCCACGTCGCCCATCTTGAATCCGCTCAAGGTGTCGTCGTTAATCTGCATGGCATCGTGCCAGCTTTCGAGCAAGTTCTTCGGAGAAAGGCTCTTGTAAATGCCGTACAAGTCCTTCAAAGCTTCCGGAGCGTCGTCGCTGATTTCATGAACGCTTTCGTCGAAGAATGCCTGGCCTGCCGTTTCGAGCACGTTGAACACCAAGATGGAATGGTGTGCCGAAAGAGCACGACCCGATTCTGCAATGATGTTCGGGTGAGGAACGTTGCCGTTCTCGCAAGCTTCGTACATCGCGTACACGACGTCGTTTGCGTATTCCTGAATGGAATAGTTCACGGAGCTAGCGTTAGAACTACGCGTGCCGTCGTAATCGACGCCCAAGCCGCCGCCCACGTCCACGAATTCAAGGCCCATGCCCATCTTCTTAATTTGAACGTAGAACTGCGAAACTTCGCGCAGGCCATTCTTGATATGGCGAATGTTCGTAATCTGGCTACCCAAGTGGAAGTGGATGAGCTTCATGCAGTCTTCCATCTTCTCTTCCTTGATGTAGTCGAGAGCTTCCAAAAGTTCGGAACTGTTGAGACCGAACTTGCTGTGGTATCCGCCAGATTCTTCCCACTTGCCGCTGCCAGAGCTTGCAAGCTTGATGCGAATACCGATGTTCGGGCGCACGCCGATTCGACGAGACAAGTCAACAACCAAGTGAAGCTCGTTCATCTTCTCGACGACAATGAAAATCTTCTTGCCCATCTTCTGTGCGAGGAGAGCAAGCTCGATAAAGTCTTCGTCCTTGTAGCCGTTGCAGATGATCAAAGCGTCCGGGTTCTGCATGTTTGCAAGAACCGCGTGGAGTTCCGGCTTGGAACCCGCTTCGAGGCCGATGTTGAACTTGGAACCGTGACTCACCACTTCTTCCAAGACCGCACGCTGCTGGTTCACCTTGATCGGGAAGATGCTGTAATGGCCACCCTTGTAGCCGTATTCAGTCGTCGCCTTCGTGAAGCACTCGTGAATCTTTTCGATGCGGCTGTCCAGGATATCCGGGAAGCGCAACAACACAGGAGTCGAAACATCGCGCAAGGAAAGTTCCTGCACGAGCTCGTAAAGGTCAATGCTCGGACCGCCATTCTTGATCGGCGAAACCGTCGCATGACCCTTGTCGTTAATGTCAAAGTAACTTACGCCCCAGCCTTTTACGTTGTAAAGATCTCGGGAATCGTCAATGCGCCATTTTTTCATGAATGATCCTTCGGATCAGTAGACAGTAGACGGTAGGCAGTAGACAGTTTCGCCTGCGTTACTCCTGTCTACTTCTAACTTCCTACTTCCTACTAATCGACCAACACCGGGTTGAAGTCTTCGTTCCACGGGAGACCGTACTTAGTGAGGGCTTCCATGAACGGATCCGGATCGAACTCTTCGACCGTATGCACACCCGGCTTGTTCCACTTGCCCGTGAGCACCATCATGGCACCGCACATAGCCGGAACGCCAGTCGTGTAGGCGATAGCCTGGCTGCCGAGTTCCTTGTAGCATTCCTGGTGGTCGCAAACATTGTACAGATAGTAAGTCTTCGGCTTGCCATCCTTCGTGCCCTTGAAAATGCAACCGATGTTCGTCTTGCCCACCGTGCGAGGACCGAGACTTGCCGGGTCCGGGAGGAGAGCCTTGAGGAACTGGATCGGAACAATGTCCTGACCCTGGAACTTGATCGGCTGTGTGCTGAGCATGCCCACGTCTTCGAGGCAACGCATGTGGTCGAGGTAGCTCTGGCCAAACGTCATGAAGAAGCGGATGCGCTTGATGCCCGGAATGTTCTGGGCCAAGGATTCAATTTCTTCGTGGTGGAGGAGGTACATGTCCTTCTTGCCGACCTGAGCAAATTCGTATTCGCGCTTGATGCTCATAGCCGGAATTTCGACCCAGTGGCCCTTGCCGTTTTCGTCCGTGTCCCAGTAGCTGCCCGGAGCAGAAACTTCGCGGAGGTTGATTTCCGGGTTGAAGTTCGTTGCGAACTTGTAACCGTGATCGCCGCCGTTGCAGTCGAGAATGTCGATTTCTTCAATCGTGTCGAACTGGTGCTTCAAGGCGTAGGCGCAGTATGCCTGAGAAACACCCGGGTCAAAGCCGGAACCGAGCAAAGCCGTGAGACCAGCCTTTTCAAACTTTTCCTTGTAAGCCCACTGCCAGCTGTAATCGAAGTAGGCGCTAAAACCCTTTTCCTTGCAGCGCTTGTCGTAGACCTTGCGCCATTCCGGATCGTCGATATTTTCCGGCTCGTAGTTAGCCGTGTCCATGTAGTTCACGCCACATTCAAGGCATGCATCCATGATGGCGAGGTCCTGGTAGGGGAGAGCGATATTCATCACCAGGTCCGGCTTGTATTGCTTAATGAGAGCAGAGACGTTCTCGGCCTTGTCAGCGTCCACGGCGGCAGTCGTGATGACCGTCTTCGTATTCGGGCGGAGTTCCTGAGCCAACTTCTCGCAATTTTCGCGATGACGGCTGGCGATGCAGATTTCGCTAAAAACTTCGCTGCAGGTGCAGCACTTCTTGATAGCAACTGTGGCAACGGCGCCACAACCGATAATCAATGCTCTTGCCATTTTTTGTTTGTTCCTCATTTGTTGAGAGTTAATCCATCGGGATGGCGATCCCGGTAGAGAATGTTACTGAGTATAATTTAGTAAAAGACGAGTGCTGCTTCTCGTCATTCTGAGGGCAAAGCCCGAAGAATCCAGTGAAGTCTCATGAATGTGCTTCGATCGCGTCATGGAGGCTATAGCCCAATCCAGTTAAGTCTTGCCTTTTGGGCGTTCCCTTGCCCATGGGCAAGGGCGGGCTATATCGCAAGGCCGCCCGTGCGCACCTTCGGTACCCCCACGCAGCTCTTGCGACGGACCTTCGGCAGGATCGCATTGAAAAAGGTCCCTGTGGTTCGACAGGCTCACCAACCTTATGCCGAAGGGCCGCCACACCGTGGTCACTATCCCTAACGCAAGGGATTGTTCATAAATGTTGTACGCAATGTCGTATCAACAATATCAAGTATTTTTTTCGCAGAGTAAAAACTACTTACCGGAACGATAGGCCGCTATTTCGGCTTCAATTTCAGCTTCGCTCATGCCGGCCGCCGCACCGCGCTGTGCCTGCTTGCGCAAATCCATGAACGCTTTCCATCCAGGATTTGCATCTAGACGTTCTTGTAATACTGTGGTAGCCATATAAACCTCTGCTTAATTACAATATAGTGCAAAATATTATGCAGGTCAATAAAGGTGTGTTTGTTAGGTAACCTGTATAAAACGACTACAAATATTCAAATTTGTAGTCGTTTTTTGAAATTTTTTCAACGAAATTCGGAAAAATTGAACATTTTCCGTATTTCGTCGAAATTTCTCCTAAAAATCGAGTCTGATACTATGTTGTTTTAAATAAACTAATTTATGCTATTCTTTATTCCAGTGGCAAAAACATCATTCAGCAGAGAACTTTTACCTGTAAAATTTTGGATATGAATGAAAAAACACCATTTTGAATAATTTCTATTTTTTTTACCAATATTTAACTCAGGCTGGGCACACCAAATCAAATGTGATTCTATGCTATCCAATACTTTAGATGGTATCGTATTTGGTTTAAGCCATTCCAAACATGCATACTCGTTATTTATATTGAACCATATAGAACATCTATACAATCTTTTTTCGAATCCATTGTATTTAGGATTATGCAATTTTAAAGCTACCGAATGCCCATTGGAAAAACGATTGCTTGCAGATGTTTTCCCTATGTAAACAACACGTTCTTCCGTTTCATTTTTTATTGTTACTATGTAAATGGGGAGACAGGGAGTCGGAGGAACGCAATCTTCACTAGATTCTATCATGTGTTTTTCTTCAGAATCTAGCCAACCCCCACCTAAACCAGAAATAAGCTCAGATGCTTTATCAAGAAAAACATCTGTTTCCTGAATAGATTTATCCAAGCTTTCCCACTTTAATTCATTTGCTATATGGAGAGGCCAGCATTCTTCTAAAGCTAAAAAGCAATCCCAATTTGCTCCTTTTTCGGGAATTGGATCAACATAGTCTTCTTCAATAAACCGATTTGACAAAGGTTGTCTTCGATCCAACCAAGGACTAAAAGGCGATTTACACTTTATCAATTTATCCATATAATTAACCTATTCGATTACACCATTGTTTTAATGTTGTTTCTACATTCGAACATCCATCAAGGTGTTTTTTCACATGCAATGGATTCATCAGATATAAAAAGCACAAGATATCTCTAGCTGTTCGTTTTTTTTCATCATCAGATAACCCATTACAGAAATCATCCATGCTACGAGCGCGTTCTTCCAAATGGCTCTCCCCATTTAAAACTAACCGATACATTAAGTTTTCAAAATAATCTCGGTGTTCTTGCTTCTGCAATAAATCTAATACATCTTTGTTTATTGATATTTCTTCTATACCGAGTCTATACAAAAATGTTGAATAAAACTCAACTATTTTACGCAAAAGGTTTCCAATGTAATCTCCAATGGTATCATTTTGCCCGCAAGCATATTCATACGCTTTTTTTAGGTATTCTGAATACTCATTTCTCTTTTTAAAAGAAAAGCGTTCTAATTTAGATTTAAGAAGTTCATTGTAATCAAAAACACAATTTACTTTTTTGCCCAATTCATCTGCAATTCGTTGCAAATCATAAAATGTTTTTAAATCATGAGTCATTAACAAACATTTCGTTTCCGCATTACTTGACATAAATTTATTTAATTCATATTTCAGCAGTGAAATCACACCAACTTGATTTTCCCTATCATAACTTGATATAGGATCATCAATCACCAACAGATACGGATTTGAATATACCGTAGACTCATCCTTTTGTGAAAATAATTCTGTAAAATAATAACATAAAGCCAAAATATTTCGTTCACCACAAGAGATTTTATTGGGTTTAACTGGTTGACCACTTGATTTTATTCTATAGATGTCGTTTTCAGATTCAATCTGCATTCGATTGTTGTCAAAATAAACATATTTAAGTAGTTTGTTAATATGCAACTGCGCAATTTTTACATTTTTCTTTTGGCTTTCTAAATTTCTTATTTCTAGTTCTAATTTTTCCTTTTCTTTGTCATCATCTTCTTTCTTTTTTTCTGCGGCGGCTTTTGCGATACTCTGTTGTAAAAAATTTGAGTAATCACTAGAAATAATTTTACATGCGATTTGCTTATTTAAACGAATAAGTTCGTCTAGTAACGAATTCTTTCCGTCAATAAGTTTGTTGAATTCGCATTTTTTTTCATCTAATTTTTTCAATTCATCATTATACTTTGAAACTGCAGAATCAACATTTGCCGAATAGTCGTTTTCTCCAAATAATTGATAAACATTTTCAACTCGTTTATCAATTATTTCATTCATTTTGTTTATCTCATGATTTAATTCATTCAAGGAAATGATAACAGAGTGAACTTGAGACTGATCTAATTGAGAAAAGTGTTCGGAAGCGAAAGATAAAGGCTCCATCTTCATTTTCTGCAATTCATCTAAATATGTTTCCACTTCTTTGTTTAAAACATTTTTGAATTCTTTCATTAATGATTCTTTATCTGCCGCAGTTATTGGTTGAAAACAATATGGACAAAAATCATTCTTCTGTTCTTTAAAGAAATCCCTTGCGCTGTTAAGCAGCATCAATCCCCTTTGCTGAACAAAATCAAAAATTTTCTGTTCTCGTCCTGTAAGTTCGTTTTTCTCAATTTTCCTTGTTAATGCTGTTTTTACCGAGGAATCAATGCCAAGGAACGGACAGGTTTTGATGTCTTCTGTGATTTTTTTTGACGATGGGGTGACTGAATCATACAATTTTTTCTTTTTTTGAAATTCAGCTGCGAGAACATCAAGACTTTTGGATGATGTAAATTTTTCAGCAATATCCTTAACAATAGAAGAGTTTACATTTGAGTTATGGCGCATTCCCTTAAGAAGGGAATCTTGGTTTGCCCAACCTTTATCAGATTTTAATGTACTTTCACATTTGTTTAAATAAAATGCTGGAGATTTTTTGTTTTTTTTGTCATTGAGCTCAACGCAAAGCAAATTGTCTTGTTCTATCGTTGTTTTTATTTGATTTAGTAATTCATTTTTTTCTTTGATTTGGTTGTCTAGTTCCGCCTGACGACCAAACATGACAATAGTTCCAATTCCATCATCTTCAATCTTTATATTTTTATCTACAAATTTTTCATTAAAGACATAAATATTTTTTTTATCATCTTCTTCAAAAGATCCTGTCGGAAACGACTGTGGGGCGATTATTGTGAAATCTGAAGTTCCCTCATTTTTTAAGGCTTCAAATGCATCAGAAATTGTAGATTTTCCACTACCATTTCTTCCATACAATAACGATATGCGACTACCTTCCTTCCCCCAAAAATCTAATTCTGTGGCGGTTGTAAATTTTCGACCTTGAATTTTTATACCTTTTAGGAACTTTAGCATTTTGTCCTCATTAAAAAACGGGTATGGATGTAGTTTAACGCATAAAATAATCTAATATTTCTTTTGAATGTTTATAAATTTCTTATTATTAAGATTTTTTTTATTTTATTTATGTTTTTTAATATCTTTTGGATGTTGTGTACTAAATATTTATATCTGAAATGTACAATTGTGTGTTTTTATGAATTCATATCGTTTTTCTTTGAATAAGTGACTGCGAAATAACAGTTCTATGCTAGATTGTAATGAAGTCTAATTTGACCATTTTAGAGAAAAAAGTTATTATCTGAAAAATTTCTATAAATTTAAAGTCCACGGCTCTAATACCGTGGACTATTCAAATGGATTGTTTAGTGCTGCGCCCGGTGCTTTCTGATTGCATTTTGATTTCGTTCAGATTAAATTATTGTGCTTCACGGATTTTCTTTATATAGTTGGAAACGGCTGCAATTTTTTCATCGGAATCGCCAAGAGCAATCATTGCTTCAATCCAGTCACGATCACGTTGAGCAATCTTTTCAGCAATTTCTTCTTCTTCGACTTCGGCAATGGACTTGTAGCCGTAAACTTCGCTGCATTTTTTGAAATCCATTTTGAACTGCTCCTTGGCTTCGCCTTTAAACCAATGCTTCAAAAGCGTGCAAGGCGAGCGTTGCAAAAATATGCTTGCATATTTTTATTACCGAGCCGCCGCCGCGGACGCCATCGGCGTCAAATATATAAAAGTTTGAGTGAGAAAGTCTTCCGCTTCTTCGCGGGGAAGAGACTTGAGTCCTGCCATGGCTGGCTTCAAATATTTCTTTAGTTTTTCTCCATTAAAAACATACTTCAAAGCAACTAGCGCAAGCGCAATTTTAGGCGAAATCATCGAGATTTCAAAATCTTCGAAGATATCACTCACGTCGACGACTTCCAATAAGAAAGGTAATCCAATCTTGTGATAGTATTTGGGATAGTTTGGGTACATCACCTCTTTTTCGATGCGGAAAGGATTCTTTCCATTGTACAAGACGATTGCAACGGTTGGAATGTTCTTCTGGTTGCGAAACATAATCTGAAACCAATATTTGACCAATTGCTGGATAATACCCGTTTCAGGATAACTCTTGTGTTCTTCGATAATGCCGACGAGGAGTTCGGCTTGTTTAGGTTCGTCGCTTTCGAGTTTCACTGTAAAAGCCAGGTCTCCATTGCCGTGTGTGGCCGTGTCGCTGAACGCTTCAGAAATCTCTTGCAAAGTGTCAAGGTTCACTGTCGCAAGAAATTGGGCGAGATTGCTGTTTTTTCGAGATGCAAGTCGAAGAAGCTCCGCAGTTCGAGCAGGATCTTTAAGCACCGAGCGAACATAAGAGTCATGAGCGAATTTTTGAGTCATTGATTAACCTCCTGATAAGTTTAGAGGCTCTAATCTACAACTGAGATTTTTCAAAAAGCAGAACTTTGCAAATTTGGCAAACAACCGTTTGCAAAATCGTTTGTTTTGTCAACTATAGGTGGCGAACTTTTTCCCCAAATCCGTAATTTCCACTACTCTGAATTTTATGAAAATGGTATTTTAAGAAACATCACCGTCCCAAAATTATGGAATTTGCTTATGTCTCAGAAATTATGGAATAAGTGCAAAAAATGCGGCTGCGATAAAGCCGTGGACTCCGAAAAACTTTGCGAATCCTGCAAAGAAAAACGTCGCGAATTTTGGAGCGATATCAAGAAGATTGCGGGCGTTGGCGGTGCCGCTTTTCTAGTGCTCATTGCGGGTGGCAAGTTGACGAAAAATAAATGAATGTATAGTTACAATACAAATTGTATCATAACGATTCATTTGGATGGCAAAAATCGCAATTTGGCCGTGATTTTATTCGTGAGGACCTTGTGAGAAAATTATATGCTTGACAGCGGCATCTTCTGAAGTTAAATTACTTTCTAACAAACTTGGAGGAACAATGGATAAGAAAATCCTATTTACGGTGTGTGCAACGGCAGCTATGGCTTCTGCACAGTCAACTGCAAACATTGACGATTTTGAAGATGGCAACGGCTTGGCCAAGACAGGCAAGAACGATGCCTGGTATGCTTATAACGACAAGAACGACCAGGGGGCTTCGACTTACTCGAATGTTGAAGATCAATATGGCCTTGTTGTCGTGTTGGAAGAGGCCGCTGCGGATGGCTCGAAATATGGGGCCGGCTTGACGGGTATTAAGCTTGTTCAGGGCGACAATCCTTATGATCCTTATGTTGTTCTTGGCCTGAATGTCGCTGGCGGTCTTTCTGGCTGTACCACGATCTCTTACAAGTACAAGGGTGCTGGCCATAATTTGAAGGCTGTGATGGATGGCGACGAAACGGGTGCGTTGACCGAATACAACAGGCATTCAAAGGCACTTGCTGGCAGTACGGCTTGGAAAACGGCTTCGGTTCCTGTATCGCAGCTTGCCCAGGATAAGGGCTGGGGTACCACAGTTGCTTTGAAAATGGCTGATGTTGTGCAGCTCGCTTGGGAAGTCAAGGGCGAAGCTACTTCGGATTACCTCTATATTGATGATGTGAACTGTGCGGGTTATGCTGGTGGTTCTTCCTCGAATCCTGGTGGCGGTACTACGAATCCTCCGGCAGGCACGACGGCTACGATTGACGACTTTGACGATGGCAATACGACTGCGGAAAGTCTCGGCAAGAAGGCTTACTGGTATTTGTACTCTGCGGGTGGATCCTTCACCAATACGCAGGGAACGGACAAATCCTGGGATATGATCGCTACGGATGGCACAAATTCCTATGCTGCAATGACCGGCATTTCTGGCATTACTCCGGGTGACACGACTTATCCGTCTGTCGGTATGGAAATTGCCTTTGATGAAGGTATTCTTGCTAATTGCACCGCAGTGCGGTATGATTACAAGGGTTCTGGCCACCATCTCCGCGCTTCTGTTGCTGGAGTCAAGGCCAATGCTGGTTATGAACACGTTGCTCCGGACCAGAATGCCGCTTCTGCTTGGAAGACGGTGACGGTTTCTACCATGTCTCAGCCTGAATGGGTTGCCGAAGTGGCGCCGGGCAGCATCAAGGCTTTCTCCTGGGCTGCTGTTTCCAAGTTGACCTGGGTGGTTGATGAAAAGCTCTCTGCTGCTAATCTCGGGACTGAACTTGCAATTGACAATGTCAAGTGCGTAGGAACTCTTCCGTCTGTTGGCATTGCTGCAGCCAAGGTTGCTAAGGCTTTCAACGCATCTCTTCAGGGCAATGCCTTGCACATGACTATTGCCAAGGCCGGTATTGTAAAGGTTCAGGTTTTTGACATGATGGGCCATGCTGTTGAAAATCATAGCGAAAAAATGGCTGTAGGCAGCTTCGTGCATTCGTTCGCTGCGATGCCTAGCGGTTCTTATGTGGTTCGTGTGCAGCAGGGTTCTGTGGTCAAGACCATGAAGATGCAGGTCAAGTAAAAGTTATCGTAAACGATTAAAAGCTTTGCCTCGGTTCGAAATGAGCCGGGGCTTTTTTGTAAAAAAACACCGGATTTCTCCGGTGCCTGTTCAATGAATTTTAGTCTAGACGAGCGGCGCGGTGTCTTGTTGTAACATCCCGCGCTTCTTGTCGCGACTCTCGACTTTTAGTAGTTTTCTTCGTGAACTTCGAAGTAGGCTTGCGGGTGAGCGCAGACGGGGCAGACGTCAGGAGCCTTTGTGCCGACAATGATGTGTCCGCAGTTGCGGCATTCCCAGACCTTGACTTCGCTCTTTTCGAAGACCTTGGCCGTTTCCACGTTCTTGAGGAGGGCGCGGTAGCGTTCTTCGTGCATCTTTTCGATGGCGGCGACCATGCGGAACTTCTTGGCGAGAGCGGTGAAGCCTTCTTCTTCGGCGGTCTTCGCGAAGCCTTCGTACATGTCCGTCCATTCGTAGTTTTCGCCTTCGGCGGCAGCCTTCAGGTTCTGGGCGGTGTCGCCGATGCCTTCGAGTTCCTTGAACCAAAGCTTGGCGTGTTCCTTTTCGTTGTCAGCGGTTTTCTGGAACAATGCGGCGATCTGTTCAAAGCCGTCCTTTTTGGCACGGCTTGCAAAGTAAGTATACTTGTTGCGGGCTTGGGATTCGCCTGCGAAAGCGGCTTCCAAATTCTTCTCGGTCTGGGTACCTGCGTATTTATTTGCCATAATAACTCCCTCGTTGATAGGTTTATTTTAATATACCTCATTTTGCGCCTGTGAGGAAACTTTTGTGACATATTTTTATAATAAATTGGAGTAATTGGAAAACAACGATCAAGTTTGCTGACTGGATCTTCAGTTGTTCCTTTTAACAAAAAGGTTGAAATAATTCTAGATTGTTCTCCGTACAGTACGGAGAAATTTTTTATGGCTATTTACAACAACATTCTCGAAACGATTGGCAATACGCCGCTCGTCCGCATCAACAAGCTCAACAAGGGCGATGCCGAAGTCTATGTGAAGCTTGAAATGTTTAACCCGCTCGGTAGTGCAAAGGACCGCGTGGCGCTGAACATGATTAATCGTGCCGAACAGGAAGGCAAGCTCAAGCCGGGTGCGCTCATCATCGAACCGACGAGCGGCAACACGGGGGTTGGCCTTGCTTATGTAGGCGCTGTCAAGGGCTACAAGGTGGTGCTCACGATGCCGGATTCCATGAGCATGGAACGCCGTATGCTCCTCAAATCGCTCGGTGCCGAGGTCGTGTTGACCGAAGGTGCTAAGGGCATGGCGGGTTGTATCGCGAAGGCGAACGAAATCGCTGCTGCCAATCCAGGAAGCTTCATTCCGCAGCAGTTTGACAATCCTGCAAATCCCGAAGCGCATTACCTCTCGACGGGTCCTGAAATCTGGCGCGATACGGATGGCAAGGTGGATGTGTTCATTGCAACCGCAGGCACGGGCGGAACCGTTTCTGGCACTGCAAAGTTCCTCAAAGAAAAGAATCCGAACGTCTACGTGATTGCGATTGAACCGGACGATTCTCCGATGATTTCCAAGGGCGTTGCTGGCCCGCACAAGATTCAGGGCATCGGTGCAAACTTTGTTCCGAAGAATTATGACCCGAAGGTGATTGACGAAGTCTACCTCACGAGCACCGAAAAGGCGGGAAATGCCGCTCGCGCAGCTGCTGCCGAAGAAGGAATTTTTGTCGGAATTTCGTCGGGTGCTGCTTTGGAATGCGCACTCACTGTTGCCAAGCGCCCGGAATTCAAGGGCAAGCGCATTGTCGCAGTGCTCCCGGATACCGGTGAACGTTACCTCAGCACCTGGCTCTGGAACACGTAATAATTATCACGGACGCAATGTCACCCCGGCCATCGTGCCGGGGTCGCCATACACACTCGTCATCCTGAGCGTAGCGAAGACAACTCAGAAGGCGAATGTTGCGGCCATGCTTGCATGGACATAACTGAGCCAAAGAGTTGGGGCTTTAGCCCCATCCAGTTATATCTCGACTTTACTGGATGTTTCGTAGCTTTGCTACTCAACATGACGATGTTATGAAAAATGGAAAATGCCGACTCTCGAGGAGCCGGCATTTCTATTAAGTGAGGAATTCATTTAGAAGCTATTTAGAAAGCATTTTGCCGTTAAGCGTTGCTATCCAGTGCTTGTCTCTTGCCTTTGCAGGAACTTCCAACATCGTGGTTCCCGTCTTGATCCGTTTCTTGTACAGAACAGCACCGTTCAAGTCAACAATGGCAAATGTTCCGCCTAAATCCGTTTGAATTTCAATGTTGTTGCCGTTCACGACAAAGTAGTTTGTCGGGGAGAGCCTGCTGAAATTATCCGGATGGATTTTTACAGTACCAGGAATGGAATCATTGTCCTTTTGCCAATCCGGTTCATGGATTGAAGGATCGACTGGTGCCATCACAACAGGACTTGCAGGTTCAGAGAATCCGAGCTGTTGGTCCATCCAGGCCATTCTTTCTTTCATCTTCTTGCGGAGGTGTTCTACTTCGCCATCCCAGGTTGTCGCATTGTAGCCACCCATGGGGAAGTTCATGCCGCCGCTGCTGCCGTTGCCATTGCAGAATTTCATCGGCTGCGGATCGGTATCGCCCTGACCGCTAGATTTTCCAAGATTCGGCCAACGCTTGAAGTTTCTGTCGGCTGCGTTCTTGAGGTACGTCTTCATGGAGTCCAGGTAAAGATCCATGGTCTTGGTGTGCCAAACGCCACTGCGGAGTTCTGCCCAACGTTCCTTCAGTTCCTTCTGGTAATCGTTGTCCTTCCACATTTTGAGGAGCCAGTTCGGAGCTTTCAAGGCTGATCCGCCCATCATGCCGCCGCCGGCCTTGCTGCTGTTTTCAATTTGCCAGCCGGTAACACCAGAACTTCCGAAGCCGCCGCCAAAACCGCCACCGAAGCCACCGCCCCAGCCGCCGCCCCATTGGCCACCACCGCCTTGCTGGCCGCCGCCGCCTTGCTGGCCGCCGCCGTTTTCAGGGCTAGATCCGTTGCTCATAGCGAGGTTGAAGTCCCATGGCGGACCAAGAGTTACCTTGCCTTCCTTGAGTTCCTTGCCATCCTTGCCGCCTTTGTCCTTTGGCTTGAACAAGAAGAAACTGCACCAGTAGGAGTCTGCGTTGTTCGTGATTTCTTGATGCAAGACGTAGTCTACTGCGGAACCGACATCGACGTATTTGTCGTAACCCTTGCCGCTGCCACCGTTCTTGAACAAGGCTTCAAGATCGTTCAGATACTTTTTCAGGTATTCTTCCTGTTCTCTTTGGATGTTCTGCTTTTTGGGGTAGTGCAAGATGACGTTCAAACCGTCGGAGGTGTTGAAGCCTTCGTCTTTGATGCTGCCGTTACCGCCACCACCTGTATTGGTACCCGTCTTGTCGAATGCCCAGAGGTAGCCACCGGTGAGGCTATCGCCGGCAATATCGGTTTCTTTGAGCTTGCTGATGTTCACGCGATACTTGCCGCGCTTGATTTTTTCGACAAGCACGTACACGCCACGGTAGACGCCGTTGATGTAGAGGTCAAAATGCTTGGTTCGCGGAGCATAACGGCCTGCCTGTCTGAAAAGCCAGTAGGCGAGAGCGTTTCGGAGCATGCTCTTGTCCACGTATGGACCGTGCAAAACCCAGTCGTCAAAAGGAGGAAGCCCGAAAAGACTCACATCTTTGCCTTCGCCTTTTTCATCGCGAATTTCGATGCTGTAGCCGGGCTTCGGGAACATGGCGGAGGATTGTCCTCTTACCTTGATGCCAATATCATAGGGAGTGCCTTTGGCGCTGTCGGCAACGGAATTTGTCTTTCCGTCAAGCACTTTCATTGTGGCAGGGATTTTTTCGGTGACTTTGTTATTGAGGCACTGGCCCTTTGTGTCAACGAAAATAATAGGTAAGTCGTACGTTTGGGCTAGTGATACTCCAGCCGCAAAGCAACACGATAAAAAGACTTTTTTTATCATAGTGAATCCACACTCCTTTTCCATCACCTCTATAAAATAAATGCACCCTTGGCAAAAGGGTGCGTTTATTTCTGTTTACACGTTGTTTGCGTTTACAACTTAACAACGGCTTATTTGGCGCAATTTGGGGCTTTTAAGCCTTTATGCGCAGGCGTGCATATTCGTACAGGCCGAGCGAGAGGGCAACAGAAGCGTTATAGGAATGGGCTTCGGGCTTCATCGGGATGCGGAGTATGGCGTCGCACTGCTTCTTGATGAACGGGGGAAGGCCCACGTCTTCACCGCCGACGGCGAGAACTACGTGGTCTGCAAATTCAAAGCCGGCGAGGTTCGTTTCGGTGTCGGCGTCGAGTCCGAGAATCTGGTAGCCGGCCATCTTGAGTTCGCCAATAGCGCCTTCAAGGTTGTCCGGGCGGCAGATGCGGAGCTTTTCGAGGGCGCCTGCCGAGGTGCGGGCGACGCTCGGGGTAATGCCGCACATGCCCTTCGCGGGGAGGAGCAGAATGTCTACGCCCAAGGCAAGCGAACTACGGATGCAGGCACCGAGGTTACGCGGGTCTTCGATGTTCGTGGCCACGGCGATGAGCTTCTTTTCGCCCGTATCACGAGCGTTGAAGAATTCTTCGCGGATGTCCATCCAGTTGAGGAGTTCCTTCTCGTTCATGAGGGCGACAACGCCGTGGTTCGGGCGGGCGTAGCTGTCGAGAATCTTGGAATCGACCTGCTGCACGTGTACATGGGCGCGCTTGGCGAGCTTCTGGAGTTCATAGAGCTTCGGGTTGCCGGACTTGTGCATAAAGAGTACTCGGTGTACCTGGAGCGGGCTTTTGTTCAAAAGCTCTTCGACTTCCTTGATACCACCGACAGCAACCTGCGGGGCTGCATCGGCGTCACCGACGGCCGGTACAAAGTTTTCCTGGTTGGCGCGGCTTTTGTCAAAGTCGCGGCGGTCACCAAAATGGCGTTCGCCATCAAAGCGGTTGGGGCGATCACCGAAGCTCGGGCGGTCGCTGTTGAATCGGCTTGGACGGTTTGCAAAATCGTCGCGGTCGCGACGGAGGTGCGCCTGGCTGCCGATGCCACCACGGCGTTCCTGTGAAAATTCGCGGCGTTCTGGAGCGCGTTCGGGTTCGTCCGGATGTTCGCGGTTGAACTTCGCCTCATCGAACGTGGGGCGTGCTGTGCGCCCAAAGTGGCGCTTGCGATCGTTACCAAAACCGCGACGGCTGTCGTCATTATTGAAACTCATTTTCTGAATCTCCGTGAATTGTTAAAGATTTTTCTTTTGCACTGTCATCCCGGATTTATTCCGGGATCGCCAATGCTGACTTTCTGTCATGCCCGCAATGAGCGAACTTCTCCGTTAAAAAATTTAGAATTCCACACTAGTATTTTTCTCGGCAGGCGATGACCGTGTGCATCTTCACATCGGTCTCTTTCTGCTCTAGCGGTTCCTTGGAAAGTTGCGCTGGAGTCATGATCCCTGCCTTAAATGCGTTTGGGTATTTGGCGAGGAACCTGTCGTAGTATCCCTTGCCGTGACCTTGTCTGCTCCCGTCCCAGTTGAATTTTACGCCTGGGACCAGGAACACAGGAATGTCGCCTTCAAACTTCTCGATGCCTTCGCGGGGTTCCATGATTCCATAGTGCCCCTTGACCAAGTCCTTCTTGAGGTTTGCAATCTTGTAAAAGTGCATGATGCCGTCTCCTTCGCACTTGGGGAGCAAAAGGCGGCCTTCGGTGGCAAGTTCCTCGAGAATCGGCATGATGTTTGGTTCTCCCTTGAGTGGGTAAAATGCCGCGATGTTTCTTGCATCGTGGTAGCCCGGAATGTCATGGATTTCCTGCCACGGTTCCTTGATGATGTCATCGCCTTTTTTCATGCGACGCATCTTCAGGATCATCTCGACGATGGGGCTGCTGCCGAAAATCAGCAGCACTAAGATTACAATTACGATGGACGCGGCCATTTGAAAACCTTTATTTTGAGGCTCTACTCTTCGTCGCCAATGCGCTTTGCGGTCGGCAACTTGTCACGTAAAATTTCGTTCCAGATATTTTGTTGCCAATGCATCAAATGCGCTTCTTCGTAGCGCTTTTCCCACGGGATGTTTCCCGGGGCTGCAAGCCAGATCAGCTGAGACTTGTTCGCAAGGAGTGCGGCGTCGATTTTCAGCTCTTCGGCCTTTTCGTCACGCCACGTCTTGAGCGCGTTGAGCAAGTCTGAATGCGGGATGACTGGCGGTGGTGGAGCCTTCGGGAGGCGCATCGGCCAATCGCATTCCGGGACGGCTACAGCCGTACGGAGCATGTTCAGAAACGATTCCAGGCGTTCGCCCTTGAAATTGCGGGGGAGCTTTGGAAGGTACGTTTCATCGACTTCCGGGAAATGCGAATTCTGGGCGTTCACAATCGCAAGCATCAGCTCGGACTGCATCACCTTATAAGGCGGACGGTCGAGTTCTTCGGCCTGCTTTTCGCGCCATTCCCACAAGTGCTTGAGAATGTTCAATGCGCATGGCCCGTAAATACTTGAACCCGTAATGCGCCACGGGTCTTTTTTCGGGGCGTTCGGGGTTCTTGCGTGTTCGATAAGCGTGTTGCACTGCTCCGTAAGCCAGCTCATGCGCCCGGCCTGTTGCAGCTTTTCTGCTAAAATAGCACAAAGTTCGTGAAGGTAGAACGTATCGTGGATGGCGTATTCGCACATGTCCAGCGAAAGCGGTCGAATCGTCCAGTCGGCTCTCTGATTTTCTTTCTTTAGTTCGTCGCCAAAATATTCCTTGACCAGATCGGCAAGCCCGAGGTGCTGTTCGCCCAGGATCTTTGCTGCAAGCATCGTATCGAAAATGCTCTTCGGCGAAAAGCCGTAAGTCTGCCACAAAAGTCTGAGGTCGTAATCTGCACCGTGGAAAATCAGCGTCTGCATTGCACGTGCCTTGAACAGCGGTGCAAGGTCCAGTCCACAAAGCGGGTCCACAATATAATGGTGTTCGCCAATGGTAATCTGGATAAGACAGAGACGAGCCGTGTAATGGTACATGGAATCCGCCTCGGTGTCGACTGCGGCCATGTCGTAAAGCTCCAAATCTGCAAGCAAGTTTGCGAGCGATTCTTCACTATCTACCAATATGTATTTCTCGTCTTTAATCATTTGACAAGGAAATGTAATAAAAGAAATTGATAGTGCGCTATTTTTCCTCCGAATTTACCCCAACACAGCACTTTCCCCGCGCAAGTGTGCGTTTGCGCACAAAAAATGTCCTTTTAATGATGAAATTTCTTGAAAAGTGCGTTTTTTACGTCAAAATAAAGCGGAACGAAACGATTTTGGCGTAAAATTTGATACAAATTAACCATTTTGGCGGTGAAAATGGAAGTCTATGTGCTTTTGAAACACTAAATTTGGCTGTTTTTTGCTTCAAAATCTATTTATGAGGCTCAAAAAACGAATTTTTTAGTGAAAAATAGAATTTTGTTGCTGACAAACTAAAATTTTTACGTTAAATTTTGAACTTTTGGAATTTTTTGACGTAAAAATGGGCGTTTTTTCAAAATCTGCTTTTTGTTAATTGTTTAATTTGTATATTAAACGGGTTCTTATATCTTTTCTTATATCCTTTTTATATCGTTCCTTTTATGAATGTTCATATAGCCAATTAGGATGGCGAGGATATTTAATGAACAATTTTAAAATAGATGTCTCTGTTGATTGCATCTTGTCTCAGGCTCAAAAACGTATTGATGAACTTCAGCTAGTTATTGAGTTTTTGCAAAAACAATTGGAAAAAGCCCCGGAAGGCTCCCTAAATGGTACAAGTAGTCATTCGCAGTTGCAATGGCAACGTATTGTAGGTACAAAACGTTTTTATTTGTCTAGCGGAAATTCGAAATTGATTAAAGCGCTTGCGCAAAAAAAGTACAATGCTTTGCTTCTCGAAGATTTTAAACGTCAAAGGAAAGCCTTGGATAAATTGATAAATAGCTATGTTCCGCAAAATGGTGAAAAAACGTATATGTCCATGAGTGAAAGGTGGCGAAAGCAAATTGTGCCACTGAATATCCCTGATTCGGAATATGCTGATTTATGGCAGAGCTTGCGCTATAAAGGAAAAACTATTGAAAATACGGGTTTTTTGACTTCAAAAGGGGAGTGCGTTCGCTCTAAATCAGAAATCATAATTGCCGATGTCTTGGCGAGTTTGTGTATTCCTTATCGCTATGAGTTCCCGCATAAAATGAAAAACGGTGATTTGTCTCGCTGCATTGATGTCTATTCTGATTTTACTTGTTTGAATATTCACACCCGCAAGGAGTTTGTGTGGGAGCATTTTGGATTGATGGATGATGCTGAATATGCCCGTAATGCAGTTGCTAAAATAGAAATGTATCAGAATAACGGGTATTTTCTTGGTGACAATCTCATATTTACTATGGAAACTCACGAGAAACCTTTGAATTCGAAAATTGTGCGAGATTTAGTCAAAAAATATTTGATTTGAATAAACTAATTTGTTGCGCAGCGGTGTTGATTCTCGTTTTTGGGCGTTTTTTTTACGTCAAAAAAAGCTGCGTGCAACGATTTTGACGTAAAATTTGATACAAATTAACCATTTCGGTGCTGAAAATGGAAGTCTATGTGCTTTTGAAACACTAAATTTGGCTGTTTTTAGCTTCGAAATCTATTTATGAGGCTCAAAAAACGAATTTTTTAGTGAAAAATAGAATTTTATTGCTAATAAACTAAAATTTTTACGTAAAATCTTGAACTTTTGGATTTTTTTGACGTAAAATTGGGCGTTTTTTCAAAATCTGCTTTTTGGGGGCTGTTTTATCGTGCTTAAGGTGCTCGCTGGGCTTTAAATTTTCCTAAATTGCACCCCATGAAAAAGATTTCACTTACCGGTATCAAGCCGACGGGCACACCCCATCTCGGCAACTATGTGGGCGCAATCCGCCCGGCTCTTGAACTTACGAAGACTTATGACACGGTCTATTTCATCGCGGACTATCATGCTTTGACGACTGTGCAGAACGGCGCCGAAATGCGTGCGAACATCTACAAGGTCGCAGCAACCTGGCTCGCTCTCGGCCTTAACCCGGAAGAATCCCTGTTCTACAAGCAGAGCGATATTCCTGAAATCTTTGAACTTAGCTGGGCTCTCAGCTGCTTTACGCCGAAGGGCTTTATGAACCGCGCCCACGCCTACAAGGCAAAGGTCGAAGCAAACACCGCCGCTGGCGTTGATGTGGACTCCAACGTGAACATGGGCCTTTACTGCTACCCGTGCCTCATGGATGCCGACATCCTCATGTTCAGCGCTGACATCGTGCCGGTGGGCAAGGACCAGAAACAGCACGTCGAATTTGCTCGCGATATCGCCATCAAGTTCAACAAGCACTTTGGCGAAGACGTGTTCACCGTTCCGGAACCGGTTTTCCAGGAATCCACGGGTGTTATCCCGGGTCTCGACGGTCGCAAGATGAGCAAGTCCTACGACAACTACATCGACATCTTCCTTGAACCGAAGGCTCTCAAGAAGCGTCTCGGCAAGATTGTGACGAACTCCCAGGGCATCGAAGAACCGAAGGATCCGGATACTTGCAATGTGTTTAAGTTGTACAAACTCTTTGCAACGCCGGAACAGACCGAAGCTCTTGCAGCACGCTACCGTGCAGGCGGCATGGGCTGGGGCCACGCCAAGCAGGAACTCCAGAATGTCCTCGAAGAACATCTCGGTGCCGCTCGCGAAAAGTACTTCTACTTGCTCGACCATACCGATGAAATCGAAAAGATTCTCGCTTACGGTAAGGAACGCGCCCGCGCCAAGGCCAAGGTTATGATGGACCGCGTCCGTCATCTGTTGGGAACTTACTAAACGTAAGTTCCTTACGACTAGGGAAGGCTCCGCCCTCCCTAAGACCCTCCTTTTCCAAATGCTGATGCTGTTGGAAAAGACCGCTCGGCCCCGACCGGACATCTCCCTTTTAAAACATTTTACAAGGCTCTCGGCTTTTCTGCCGAGGGCTTTTGTGTATATTGAACCTTATGATAAATTTCTTTTGGCAAATGTCGGATATTTTTGATGATCCCGAATTTTCGAAAATCTTGTTTGTGATGTTCTTGATCGTTTTGCCGCATTTGCTAAGCTTTTTGCTTGCCTTTTTTTATAAGAATTTCAGCTTTAAAAAGCTTTGGCTCGGCCTTTGGATTGCCGTCTTTTGCGCTCTCGTCAGCGGCTATGTTTTCCTTCTATATATCAACGATGGCGGTGCGTTCAATGGTGTATTCTCGCCAGCATTGCCCTTTGTGGTGATGTTGCTTTATCTTTTTTCTTTTATGGCTTGTGGATTTTTTGGTCGGGCGTTCGATACGAAAAAAATTTGGCATCGATTGTGCGTTCCCTTTGTCGTAATTGCTCCGCTCTTTATTTTCTTGTTCTTCGCTTGGAGCCTCATGGTTCATCCTTACGCCGAAATTTCCGATGAACCTTTGGAACAAAACGATTTGGCCGCTTTCCACGATGATTACGAAATGTTTATGTCCGAATTTAAGTGGATGTCTGAATCTAGGTGGATTCGTTGGGATGACGATGCACGAACGGTTGCTTTTCGCGAAAGAAACGATTCCGTGTTTTTCAAGTTTACCTATGATATGTGCGCCTATACCCACTATGATTATGGTGAACGAAAATTAAAAAGTCAGCGCGGATATGCTTTGGATGGCAAGTGGGTTTTGCTGGATCCTGAAAAATCTGCGTTAGTTCGAAATCTGAAAAGATCTGTTGAAAATTACAGCCAGGAACTTTCGCCAGCGTGGGGAATAGAGGGCTATGCTTCCATGATTGTGCTAAAAGACTACAAACGCAAAACTCGTCGTTGGCTGTATTTCCCGAATGCAAAACGTTCTCGTGTGTACGATGCAGTGGCGATTGAAAAGACGTTCGAAAGATTTATGCCCCCGCGAGAAACTTATACTACGCTTTCTTACAGGGAAGTCGCAGAAAAGTGCAATGAACCTCGTAACGTTTTTGTCAATAGCGTCGTTTATAATCAACAAAATAATACGTCTTACGAACAAGTTAAAACTCCAAATCAAAAAGATTCCCTTGAATTAAATAATTCGGAGGAAAAATGAATGAAATTCTCAAATACTTAATGACTTTTGCAACGGAGATTCTTCCTGTATTTCTTCCGGGAATTATTTTCTTTGCGCTCCGCAAAAAGACGTCGTGGAAAAAGTTTTGGCTAGTTCTTGGCTTGCTTCTTCCGGCATTTATCGTGTTTCGGAGTATTCAATGGCTTGTTGACAAAAATGATTTGGAAATGGCGCTTGAGGGCTTGTTCTTTCTCGCGTTGTATGTCTCGGGTGCTCTTATCGGGAATTTCTTTAAGACAAAGAAAGTTTTGTATGTCATAGCCGTTTCCGTCATTGTGCTGCTTCTATTTTTTGCTTTAAAATGGATAGTTTATCATGATTCAGGAATGCAACCATTTGCAGAAATTGTCGATGAACCATTGCAGGATGTTGAATTGGATTTGGTACAGAACGCTGATTACGAAATAGAAATGATTCAGGAAGACGCTTGGTGGAATGATTCTCGCATCATTGCCATCAGGGAACGGAATGACTCTGTTTTTTATCGTGCCGCCTATCGCATGTGTAGTGCTGAAAATATTGATGATGAAGGCTATAAACACCGGGTAAAGCCAAATATTGATTCTAGCCAGTGGGTGTTGCTGAATTCCGAAAAATCTTTAATTGCGAAATCGCTGAAAAATTCTATAGAAAAATACGAACAGGAATACCACTCAGATCTTGTTTGGGATGGCTATTCTTTGAATGTCTTGCTGAAGGACTATAAACGCAAAACCAGTCGCCGATTGGATTTGAGCAATGCTTCCATACTTGGAATGCAGGGCGCTATGGCTATTGAAAAAATGATGCTTGACCTTATGCCTCCTCGCGAAACTTTTACCACGCTTTCCTATGTAGAGATTTCAAAAAAATGCGCAGAAATAGAAAAAGCGCTGATACAACAGCAGGAAAATAAGAGTGATAGCGCAAACGAATGATTTTTATTAAATTACAGTCGTGCGAATCCTTTTTTTAGTCCTCTTGTTGATTTTGAATGTCTATGCCGAAGCCAAAGACTCCGGTGCCGTTTCGCGTAAGGATAAAAAGTCGAAATCTTCTGTTGTTGTTAATGACTCTGCCGCTTCCGATGTGGACTCATCAAAAACAGCGGGGTTCGGTATGGCTTTTGTTCCTGCGGCTTCGGATTCAACCGTTCTGCTTCGGGCGGATAACGGGACTGATTCGCTTGTTTCTGGAGAAGCTCCTCAGGATACGGTTGTCGATACGGTTTATGTGATCATGCCGGAATCGATTAAAAAGAAAAAAAAGCAGCCGGAGGAACGTAGTATCCCATTGCCGCACCAGACGGCGTATCTTGGCAAAGGACTTTCTGTTGGTATTGGTGCAGGGCTTTTCAAGGCGTCCGATGACTGTGACTGTCTTGGCGTTTGGGAGGGGCAGGTCGAGTATCACTATAAAAAATTTATAACCGGTGGTATCGACGTTCGCTTCTTTGGCGGCACTCTTGACAGCGATGTCATGCTTATGTACCAGCGTTATCGCTTTAACGCGCGTCTTCACAAGGCGTTTTCCTGGATAGACTTTTATGCTTCGGTTTTGTTGGGGCTAGAAACAACGGACCTTTCTGAATTCCGCAAGGAGTTGGAAGATGGTGTCCTTAAAAAGCGTAACAACAGCGATTCGGATTCGAACGAGGTTGTAAAAGGTTCTTCTGCAAGCGAAGACTCTGTTGATGTGGAAAATCAAGAATTTCTGGATGAAGAAAACAATTGCGAAAAGATGTTTTCGCTTGATGGGTTTACGCTTGGCGTTGAAGTGGGCATGGGTGCCGCTTTGGGCCGGTATATTGGTCTTGTTGGCAGTGCCAGTTATGAATTCAACTTTTCATGGGCGCAGCAGGTGACGTTTAGTTCTGGCTTTGCTTTCAATTTACGCGAAGTATGGCCTTGGGCACGAAAGAATCTCCGTTCCACGTGGATTTCCTTTGAAATGGTCTTCCAGCGTTACTTCAATCGCGATGTAAAGGAATGGGCTGTCGCGGGATTCCTCGGCCTCCAGTTCGGCATTTAAAACGTAGGCCCTCCCGACCTCCGCCCGGGGTTTGACATCGAAAAAGCTTTTTTCTATATTAGGCGCACCGATTTTAATCGGAACCCTCCCGGAACCAATGTCGGTATCCGGGCGATAGACCAAAGGGACTCATTATGAGACAATACGAAACGATGGTGATCATCGACGCTATGATCTCTGACGACGCTATCAAG
>NZ_JBGUHR010000136.1:0-7324 GCF_045112255.1 Fibrobacter sp. | reverse complement strand
AACACGAGTGAGCGTCAGGTTGTCAGAATGGTACTGACCGAAGTACGTGTACTCGCCGATTCCCGGATATGTAACCTTTGTTTCGTGGGCGGGAGCGTAGGTCGATGGCATCGAACAAATTTGATTGACATATTCTTTTATCATAGAAAAATGAAAGCTCAATCACGGAACCCATGAGGGACAAGGATTGACCTTTATTCTTGGTTGAAGGATTCTTCTTCCTCAAAATATTTCACGATTTTCTTAATCGCAATCTTTCCTGCTTTAAAAGCGTCAGCCTCGTTTTTCCAAGAACCGAACTCGCGAACAATCTCGTCCATGTTCACTCGAAGCATATTTTTGAAACATGTCATTAGTCTGGTATAAGGTGGACTTTCCTACACCATTGCACCCGGCAAAGAGAATATACCGCTTCATTTAGAACCTGTTCTCTTCTACAGCCTTCCTTTGTTTTTGCTTAAGGACAAGATCAGTTGCCATACGGAAGAAATCAGCCTCATCCGAATCTTCAGCCGAAGCAATAAGGTCGTACGACTCATCAAAGTTTATTTTTTTGCACTGTGAGTACAACTGATGCAGAGCTTCTTTATTCGACATGAGCACTTCCTTTTTAGGAATAATATACTTTTTTTGAAGCAATAGTCGCATGCTTATCGGGGAATAATTATCTATTTTACAGCCATGCATTACAGGCTAGATTCGTAGCCTTTTTAATAGCGGGTACATGAACGGCCATATTCATTACCTTTTGGGAAATGAGCAATGGATATAGTAGCTTATGCTACCCTCTTATTAAACTCCTACATAGTCCAAAATTCAAATTTATTATATTGAGATTATGGCATTGAAAAGATTTCCCATTGGTGTGCAAGATTTCGCGGTTCTTCGCGAAGATAAAAAGTATTATGTAGATAAGACCGACCTGGTTTACAAAATGGTCAGTTCAGACAGGTACTACTTCTTGTCTCGCCCGCGACGATTCGGAAAGTCGCTTTTGGTCAGTACATTGCAATGCTATTTCGAGGGGCGTAAAGACCTTTTTACAGGACTCGCCATCGAAAAACTTGAAACCGAATGGAAAACATACCCAGTCATTCGGCTGGATATGAGTATTGTAAAATACTCTAGCAAAAATTCTCTTGCAGAGTCCCTAAATAAAATTCTTGAACCACAAGAAAGACGCTTCAACGTCAAATCGGAGCCGGACAACCATACATGGGGTGTTCGTATGGCGAGAATCATCGAAGCCGCTCACGAACAAAGTGGTAAAGAGGTCGTGGTTCTGATTGACGAATACGACGCCCCCATGCTTGATACTTTCGGCATGGAATCTTTTGATGACATTCGCATTCAAGTTCGCAGTCTTTACAGTCCGCTGAAGGCTCTAGGCGGCATTCTACGTTTCGTATTTCTCACAGGAATTTCCAAATTCAGCCAGCTCAGCATCTTTAGCGAACTGAATAACTTAAACGTCATTACGATGAACGACGAGTATGCAGCAATCTGCGGCATTACCAAGGAAGAGCTGTTGACCCAAATGCAACCCGAAATTCAAGCTCTAGCAGACAAGAACGGCTTGACCTATGAAGAGGCATGCAACGCGCTAACCCGTCAATACGATGGTTACCATTTTTCCGAAGAGTCTCCAGACATATTTAATCCATTCAGTCTGATAAGCTCATTAAATGAACAAAAATTAAAAAACTACTGGTTTGCAACAGGTACGCCCACAATTCTCACGAAACTCGTGAAAAAATATCAGATGGACGCCGAACAATTCGACAAAGGATTTGCCGTTGCCGCAGAAGTTTTTGATGCACCCACGGAAACGGCGCAAAATCCCATTCCAATGCTTTACCAAAGCGGATACCTGACAATCAAGAAGTTCCATCGTGGCAAATTTGCGCCCTATGTGCTCGCATTCCCGAACAACGAGGTTGCAGAGGGCTTTACAAAGAGCCTACTTGCGTACTACACCAAACAAGATACAGCTTACTCAACCGTAGTAAGTAGAGTCATTCAGGGAATGAATGACGGCGATGTTGATTCTGTACTCCAGGTTATCAAAGCGTACATGAGCGGTGTTCCATACGATGCCGAGGCCCAAAATGAATTGCACTATAAGACAATCGTCTATTGCGTATTCAGCCTAGCGACACCATACCTGACCCGTTGCGAAGAAAAATCAGCGGCAGGCCGTTGTGACGTAGTTGTCGAAACAGCCAACGCCGTTTATATGTTCGAATTCAAGCTTGACGGCAAAGGAACCGTCGACGAAGCATTGAAACAAATTGAAGACAAAGGCTACTTAATTCCTTATACAGCTAGCTTCACCGCCAATGGAGCGCCCAAGAAACTCAACAAAATTGGCGTAACAATTGATACAGAGAAACGCACCATTGGCGAGTGGAAGGTTGTGGAAGGGTAATTTATAATCATGCATTACAAACCTTATCGCGATTTACTTTTGGAACTCTTCCCCAACTACCTCAAGGTTAGGAAGCTCCCGCTCAACGGCGGCATGAGTTGCCCGAACCTCGACGGCACCAAGGGATTTTCAGGTTGCAGCTACTGCAACAACCGCAGCTTTAGCCCTGTTTTCGACGAGGCAAAGGTTTCGATTCAGGAACAGCTCGAAAAGTACGTTCCGAAGCTTCGCGACAAGTACCCGAATGCAGGCATCCTCGCCTACTTGCAGCCGTACACGAATACGCATGCGCCGCTAGAACATTTGCGAGAAATCATCGATCCGATTATCAAGCACAAGGAAATTGCAGGGCTTGCGATTGGTACGCGCCCGGATTGCCTCGAAGACGAGAAGATTGCATACCTTGCAGAGCTTAACCGCAAGAAACCGATTATCGTTGAAATCGGGCTCCAGACCGCAAATGATTTGACGCTCGCGGGCATCAATCGCAGACACACGCTTGCGGAATTTGAAGATGCCGTAAAGCGTTGCCAAGCTGCAGGGCTTACGGTCACAACGCATGTGATTGTCGGACTCCCTGGCGAAAAGATGGAAGACTTTAAGCACACGGCACAAGTTGTTCACGACTTGAAGCTTGCCGCAGTCAAGATTCACCCGTTGCACATTGTCGTGGGTACAGTCATGGCACAGGATTTTGCCAACGGCGAAGTCAAATTGCTTTCGTTCCAAGAATACTGCGAAGCAGTTGCCGAGATGATTAAAATTATCGGCAAGGATATTGCGATTGAACGCTTCAGCGGCGAAAGCCCAAGTGAACTCTTAATTGCGCCGAACTGGTGCGGAGAACGCGACAAGATTATCGCAACCGTCGAAAAGTTGTTGGATAGTCATTAGTCACTGCCGTCATGTTGAGTAGCGTAGCTACGAAACATCCAGTAATGTCTAGTATTGTGTACAAGATTTCAATGGATTCTTCGCTACGCTCAGAATGACAATGACGACTGAACATGAAATAACAGGATTCTTCGCGACTTCATCGTTCAGAATGTCGAAGACTTGAAAACGAGAGGGGAAAATGAAACGTATTGAAGATTACATCATTGCAGTTCCGGACTTTCCGAAGCCGGGAGTTTTGTTCCGTGACATCACGGGAATTTTGAGCGATCCCGATGGGCTGAAGCTCACGCTCGATACATTTTACAAGGCGCTTGAAAATGTCGATTTTGACGTTGTCGTAGGTCTCGAAGCTCGCGGATTCCTCTTTGGAGTTCCGATTGCAGAGCATTTCCACAAGCCGTTTGTCCCGGAGCGCAAGAAAGGCAAGCTCCCACGCGAGACCGTAGAAATCACTTACAATCTCGAATACGGGACCGCCTGTATGGAAGTCCATAAGGATGCGATAAAGCCAGGGCAACGCGTGGTCATTGTCGATGACTTGCTCGCCACCGGCGGCACTGCAAAAGCTGCGGCGCATCTTGTCGAGAAAATGGGCGGCAAGGTTGAATGCTTTGCATTTGTCATTGAACTTACAGACCTTAAAGGTCGCGAAGTCCTTGACGGCTACCGCGTGGAATCGCTGACAAAGTTTTAACCTTAAACAGTGAAAATTCGTTAAAAATCACCAAATTAAGCATTCTAGCACCATTTTCATTCCATTCGTCATAAAAAATTTACTTAAGGGGTCAAAACAGGTTTTCTTTTTACCTTATATTTAGTATTTTAGTCATCAAGAAGGACTTTTTTAACAAAAGGACATTCAAGATGAAACATATCAAAAAGCTTTTTGCCATAGCGCTTACATTCGCAGCGTCTATTTACGCCACAGAACGCGTCTACATGGCCCCCATTAGCGCCGTCGGTATCAACGAAAACATCGGCATCGCAGCAGAAAAGCTCATGAACGCCTACATTGACGAAAACAATCGTTATGTACTCATTAGCTATTCCGAAGAAGATTCTATCAAAGTCGGCGACCGTGAATCCATAAATCAGAAGGCTAAAGAAAAGAACTGTACCAAGTTCATCATGGCCGAATTTACACGTCTTGGCGAGAATGTCATTACATCATTCAAGCTCTACAACGTAAACAGCGAAGTTCCTGTTTGGAGCGACCGCCTCAAAGCCAACAATCCCGAAGATATCGACCCGATCGTCCAGCGCGTAGCCCGTAATATCGGCACCAGCCAAAAAGCGACT
This sequence comes from Fibrobacter sp., assembly GCF_045112255.1. Lineage (GTDB taxonomy): Bacteria > Fibrobacterota > Fibrobacteria > Fibrobacterales > Fibrobacteraceae > Fibrobacter. The sequence continues at coordinate 2,700 of NZ_JBGUHR010000136.1, read as the reverse complement.
CGCGACAACGATATCTATACCGTCACTCAACAAGAAACAAAAACTCCTAAAAAGAAAGGCATCAACACATACGGCGGCGTCAAAGTTATCGGTACACTCCCACTCAACCCAGATCCAATGCTTGATGCAGGACTTGGTATTTTCCTGTTCTGCGACGCCAAAGATTACTTTTTCAACGCTGAAGCTTCTATAGTCAATATCGGCGATGCTTCCGACAGGCCCACGCTTGCAAATATCATGCTTTCCCTGATGTACCCGTTTGGAACTTCAAGCACATCTCCGTTCATCGGCGGCGGTCTCGCATTTGGCTATAGAGAGGGCGTTATCAAGGACAACATTAATGACGTAAAATCCGAAACGTCGGGCTTGTCATTAGAAGTTGGCGGTGGTGTTGTATTCAACAGAGCTAGCCGCGTTATGGCAATCGCGCAAGTCAATTACTTTGTCGACTTTTTCACAACGCCATTTTTCGAAGCTAAAAAAGATACAAAGGGCTATTCAGCCGCAATCAAAAAGAACCATTACATGAACGGATTCAAGTTTAGCCTTGGTCTTGCTCTCGGTGTATAAAAATGAAATCAAGGGTACTCTCATATTTGCTGATTGCATCTGCGTCATTAAGCTTGACGGGATGTTTTTGGGGACAAACCCATATTACGGCTAGTGAGTACTCTTCTAAGCCCTACGAAATCTATAAAGACGGCGAACACATTTGCACAATGCAATCCGATAACGACTGCACCATCTCTAAGCATGGGGCTTCAACATCAGCAGGAGTGCTCGAAGCTTACCAGGACGGCCAAAAGATCGGAACCATTAGGATAAAACGGCAAGTCACATTTTCCTCGCTGCTCTGGATTCCGCTCACCTACGGACTTTCGTACTGGCTATACAGAGCTTACCCAAGCAATGTCGAAATTCCTGTTTACCCATTATATAAAACCAACAACAACGGGAATGGAGGCAGTTCCTGGGATGATCCATTGCCCACAGAAAAGAGCGTCTGGGACTAACAAAATACTCTAAAAATTTTTATCTTTTGCCGAGAAATCATAGCCGATTTCCCGGCTTTTTATTTGAGGTTTACAATGGCTAAGAAGAAAGATACCCAGACTAACATGTGGACGGGCCGCTTTGCGAGTGGCATGGCTCAGAGCATGGTCGATTTAAGTTTCAGCTTGCAGTTTGATGCAGAACTCATCGAAGAAGATATCGAAGGGAGCATCGGTCACGGCAAGGGTCTCGTGGAATCGGGCGTTCTTTCTAAAGCTGACTACAAGAAGATTTGCGATGGCCTCAAAAGCATCCTCGACGACTACCACGCCGGCAAGAACCTTTGGTGCGATAGCGACGAAGACATCCACATGGCTGTGGAACGTGTGCTCACCGAACGCATCGGTGCACTCGGCAAGAAGATCCACACGGGCCGTAGCCGCAATGACCAGGTCTGCACGGACTTCAAGCTTTACATGCGTCACCGCGCCGCCGAAATCCGCCAGCTCGAAATTGAACTTATGGAAACGGTTTTGGACCTCTCCAAGAAGTACTTTGGTAAGATGATGCCAGGCTACACGCACTTGCAGCAGGCACAGCCGATTTACTTTAGCCATTACCTCATGAGCATGTTCTTTGCCGTGAGCCGTGACGTGAAGCGCCTCGACAACTTCTTGGAATTGCACAGCCAGCTCCCGCTCGGAAGTGGCGCCATGGCAGGTTCTGCATTCCCGTACCACCGCGCCCTCGTGGCCGAAGCCCTTGGCTTTAAGGACGTGAGCCCGAACAGCATTGACGCCGTAAGCCATCGCGACATGATGCTCGAATTCAACGCCGACCTCGCCATCATCGCGAACACGATGAGCCGTTACGCCGAAGACTTTGTGAACTGGAGTTCTAGCGAATTTGGCTACCTCACGTTGCACGATGCATTCTCCAGCGGTTCTTCGATGATGCCGCAGAAGAAGAATCCGGATTCCATGGAACTCATCCGTGGAAAGTCTGGCCGCATGCTCGGGAATTTCACAGCACTCTACACGCTTGCCAAGGGCGCTCCGCTCAGCTACAGCCGCGACTTGCAAGAAGACAAGGAACCGGTCTTTGACAGTGTGCACAACGTGAAGGTGATCCTCCGCGTGATGAAGGAAGCTTTGGAAACGGCTCGTTTCAACTTCGAAACGATGCATGCCAAGATGCTCCCGGCACTTCTCGCTACAGACCTTGCCGACTTGCTCGTGGAAGCTGGCGTTCCGTTCCGCGACGCCCACCACATCGTGGGAAGCCTCGTCGGCGATGCCGCACGCCAGGGTAAGCAGTTCACGGAACTTTCCGACGAGGCTTGGGCCGCCGCTGGCGTCCCCGACGTCGCCAAGATGAAGAAGACCTTGACGTTCGAATACAGCGTCAGCAAGCGCAACATTGAAGGCGGTACAGGTCCGAAGTCCGTAAAGCAGCAGTTCACAAAGGCTGCCGCCCTCCTCAAGAAGCTCAAGAAGTAAGAGCCTACGAAAATGGCGACCCCGGCACAGAGGCCGGGGTGACAGCTTAATGAGAAATGACTGGATTGGGTAAGCCCCAACTCCTTGGCTTGGTTCAAAATATACAAGCGTAATCAGAACTGTATGGATCCTCCTTGCGGAGGATGACTGTGGTCGCGACATTGACGCTTCGCGTCTTGCTAAACGGCTCAGCCATATTTGTGCAAGC
>NZ_JBGUHR010000135.1:0-68298 GCF_045112255.1 Fibrobacter sp. | reverse complement strand
TCGATACGCCGATGCGGTCACAGAACTCGCGGATGGAACTCGGAGTAAAGCCACGGCGGCGGTAACCGCAGACCGTCGGCATACGGGGGTCGTTCCAGCCCATCACGGCCTTCGTCTCCACCAGTTCAAGGAGCTTACGCTTGCTCATCATGGTGTAGGTGAGGTTCAGGCGGGCAAATTCAATCTGCTGCGGGCGGTTGTCCAGGCCCAGTTCAATCAGGAACCAGTCGTACAGCGGGCGGTGCGCCTCGAATTCCAGCGTACAGATGGAGTGCGTGATACCCTCGATCCAGTCGCTGAGCGGGTGGGCAAAGTCGTACATCGGGTAGATGCACCACTTGTCGCCAGTGCGATGGTGCGTACAATGCTTGATGCGGTAGATGACCGGGTCGCGCATGTTCATGTTCGGGCTTGCGAGGTCAACCTTGGCACGGAGGCACTTTTCACCGTCGGCATACTTGCCGTCGCGCATTTCGTGGAAGAGCTTCATGTTCTCTTCGACGCTGCGGTCGCGGTAGGGGCTCGGGCGGGAGGGCTTGCCGGCATCGTTGCCACGGTATTCCTGCATTTCGTCGCGAGTCAAATCTTCGACGTAAGCCTTGCCCATTTCAATCATCTTTTCGGCAAAGGCGTAAATCTGGTCATAGTAGTCGCTTGCGAAAAATTCTTCTTTCCATTCAAAGCCGAGCCACTTCACGTCTTCGCGGATGGAATCGACGTATTCCACGTCTTCCTTGGTCGGGTTCGTGTCGTCGAAGCGGAGGTTCGTAAAGCCACCGAACTTCTTGGCGGTGCCGAAGTTCAAGCAGATGGACTTGGCATGGCCAATGTGAATGTAGCCGTTCGGTTCGGGCGGGAAACGCGTCAGCACGTGATCGCGCTTGCCAGTCTGGAGGTCGTTAACGATAATGTCCTGAATAAAATTCGAAGATTCGGGGATTTCCATATTTCAATCCTTTGATTTTTACAGCGGATAATTTAGAAAATAGACGAGAGACTAGGGACGAGAGACGAGAGGAAATAGTGGCAATATAAGGTTATGGAACTTAGTTTTTCAAGAATACACCACCAACAGAGTGCGACTTGCGATTCCATATAAAAAATGTATATTGAAATAGAATCATTTCAACAAATGGAGTTCTTATGGAATCCACACTGAATCCAACGCAATTACATCTGTTAAAGATGTTCTCCTTTGCCAAAGATTCAAAAGCTTTGGCAGAAATCCGAACAGCATTGATGGAAATTTTCGCCAAACGCGTCGAGGATGACATGGACGCCTTGTGGGAATCTGGCGCCTGGAACAACGAAAAAAACGAAAATGTCCTAAAAGAACATCTCCGAACTCCCTATAAGGCCAAATGAGAATAGTCCTCGATACAAATTGCCTGCTAGCGTCCCTATCTAGAAGGGGCGCGTACTTTAATGTATGGAAAGGCTTGCAGCAAGGCAAATACACTCTTTGCGTGTCAAACGAAATACTCGAAGAGTATGAAGAGATTCTTACACAAAGTACGAACTCCGTAATTGCATCAAATGTTGTTCAAACACTGTTAAATGCTCCGACAGTCGAACTTATAGAACCATTTTATCGTTTTAACCTAATTAAAAACGACCCCGATGACAATAAGTTCGTTGATTGCGCAATCGCCGGAAACGCAACATACATCGTATCCAACGACTCGCATTTCGATGTTTTGAAACAAATTGATTTTCCAAAACTTGTAGTAAAAAGAATTCAAGAGTTTTCAACAATACTGGAAGAAGAAAATTCACTATAGGAATGGTTAAAAATTCCATTTTCTCACCCGAGATGGCAAATATTGGATATAGTTTTTTACTGGTTCTGGCGGCATTCCTTTGGGGATCCACCTTTGTCGCACAAATCGAGGGGAACGACATCGGTCCGTTCGCGTTCGTGTGCATGCGAAATTTCATCGCGACAGGAGTCCTCTTTGGGCTTGCTAACGTTTTAGACAAACTTGGTAAAAATCCAAGGCGCCCGAAAAACAAAGAAGAAAACCGAGCGCTCTGGAAAGCAGGGCTTTTCTGCGGGCTTACGCTTTTCTTTGCGATGAATCTGCAGCAGACCGGGCTTTACCTGGGCTGTTCCGCCGGAAAGGCGGGGTTCCTTACCACCTGCTACATCATTTTCGTCCCGATTCTGAGCCTGTTTTTCGGCAAGAAGATTTCCACTAAAATCTGGCTTTGCGTTGCCATCACTGTCGCGGGGCTTTACTTGCTCTGCATCAAGGGGGACTTTTCCATCGAGATCTCCGATACGGTTCTGCTCTTGTGCGCACTCGCTTTTGCAGCACACATTCTCGTGGTCGGGAAGTACGGCCCCTACATGGACAATGTGAGACTTTCGGCAATACAGTTTCTCGTAGTCGCAACGCTTTCCATTTTCCCGATGTTTTTTGTGGACTTGAAAGGGAGTTTCGCGGGTTTCGGCAACATCGTCGAAGTCTATTCGCATTTTGGTCCGTGGATTCCGCTTTTGTATGCGGCCATCCTTTCGAGCTGCGTGGCATTCACATTGCAAATTATCGCCCAAAATAAAATCAGGCCCACCCTAGCGTCGCTATTGATGAGCCTGGAATCTGTATTTTCCGTGATTTCTGGGTGGGCTGTTCTTGGCGAACGATTCACCCTTCAGGAAGGAATCGGCTGTGTGCTAATGTTTACCGCCGTTATCCTTGCGCAAGTTAATTTAAAGCGCCATTAGCCTTTCGATTTTACAAGACTTTACTAGATGGGACAAAGCCCCAACTCTTCGGCTCGGTTATAAAAATGAGAATACTCATTTTTGCAACACTCGCCTTCTGAGTTGTCTTCACGGCTATCGCCGTTCAGGATGACGAGTGTAAAAGTTCAGGATGACGAGTGCGGAATCGTTAGCCTTCTTTCTTGGCGCGCTTTTTAATCATCACAAGCGTACCGAAGGTCAGCACGAAGCCGAACAGCAGCGAAAGTACGGCGCTGCGGGTGAAGCCCGCGACAATGTAGGTGACAAATGAAATTGCAGCTACAACGAGTACATACGGAATCTGCGTATTGACGTGATTCACGTGATTGCATTCCGCACCAGCACTTGCCATAATCGTCGTATCCGAAATCGGAGAGCTGTGGTCACCGCAAACGGCACCCGCCATGCAAGCGGAAATCGAAATGACCATGAGGCTGTAATCCACGCCGCCAAACGCCGCCACGACAATCGGGATGAGGATGCCGAACGTGCCCCAGGATGTTCCCGTAGCAAAAGCAAGGAACGCAGCAATCACAAAGATAATCGCCGGCATGAAGTTCATGAATCCAGCGGCACCGCCCTTCACAAGGCCAGCCACAAATTCCTTTGCGCCAAGCGCATCTGTCGTGCCTTTAAGCGTCCATGCCAAAGCCAAAATCAAAATTGCAGGTACCATCGCCTTGAAGCCATCCGGCAAGCAAGCCATACAATGGCTGAAGCGCAACACGCGGCGGCTCATATAGAAGCAAACGGTAAAGATAAACGCACCAAACGATCCGATTGCAAGGCCGACAGAAGCATCGCACGAAGCAAAAGCATCAACAAAGCCTTTCGCAGCATCACCTGATGCAAAATAACCGCCCGTATAAACCATGCCGAGCACACAGAACACAATCAAAGATACAATCGGCATGACGAGATCAAGAACTCCACCTTTCGTAGACGTAAAATTCAATTCTTCAAAATTATCGCCGACAGCATTTGTATGCATTTCGTGTTTTTTCATCGGACCGATATTCACATTCCAAATGACAACCAGGAACAAAGCAAGTATCGTCAAGAGAGCATAAAAGTTAAATGGGATAGCCTTGATGAAAAGCGTGAGGCCATCCTCGCCTTCCACGAATCCCGAAACCGCAGCAGCCCATGAGCTGATAGGCGCAATGATGCAAATCGGAGCCGCCGTAGAATCAATCAGATACGCAAGTTTTTCGTGACTCACCTTGAAGCGGTCTGTTACCGGGCGCATCACGCTACCGACCGTAAGGCAGTTGAAATAGTCATCGATAAAGATCAAGATGCCAAAGCAAATCGTCGCAATCTGCGCACCGACTTTTGACTTGATATGCGTCTTGGCCCAGTTGCCAAAAGCGGCTGATCCCCCAGCCCTGTTCATGAGAGCGACCATTGCCCCCAACATAACAAGGAACACGAGAATGCCCACGTTATAGGGGTCTGCGACCTTTGCAATCAAGCCGTTCTTAAAAACGGCATCAAAGAATCCCGAACCCGTCCCTTGACAAAGAAGAAGCCCACCGACAATGACGCCCACAAAAAGCGACGAGTAAACTTCTTTACTGACAAGGGCTAGAATAATCGCGACAAGAGCCGGCACAAGAGCCCAGAAAGTTCCATAAGCCATTACTGTATTTGTGGCCTGTTCCATAAATTACTTTTCCTCTGGTTTTAATGATTCAAGCGGATTTTTAATTCCTGCATTTTCCAGTTTTTGCAAAACTTCAATAGCGTAATCAATCGCATCCAAAGAACGCGAACTCGCATACATTCTCAAGTCAGAAAGCGCATAGATAGCCCTCTGGTTGTTCATTTCTTTTTCCGACATGATTTCTCCTTTGCATTTTTCAAAAAAATACCTAAAAAATCTAATTATTATATGAGAAGAAAATGGCTTGGATGACGCAATCCACCCTACTTTAAAAAATAACTGGATGGGGCAAAGCCCCTACTCCTCGGCTCGGTTATAAAAATGAGTTCTCTCATTTTTGCAACATTCGCCTTCTGAGTAGTCTTCGACTCCTAATGACTATAGACCAACGACTAATGACTATTTTATTATCTATATTATAGGCGGGGTGCCTGCACTTAATACGCGGGCTGAGATTATACCCCTTGAACTTGGTTCGTAATTGAACAAAAGGAACGAATATGTCTGAATCTAATGGCTTTTTCAAGCCTTTTCCGCAGTCTCGCAAGATTTATGTCCCCGGTAAGATTTTCCCGGATTTGAAAGTCGCCATGCGCGAAATTTCGCTCGACGACCCGAAATGCCCCGTGCTCCCTGTTTACGATACGAGTGGCGCTTATGGCGACCCCGACAAGACGATTGATGTAAAGAAAGGACTTGAACGCATTCGTGAACCGTGGATCCGCGAACGTTTGGAAAAAGACGGCGCCCACAAGACTCAGATGCAGTACGCCCGCGAAGGCGTCATCACTCGCGAAATGGAATACGTCGCCATTCGCGAAAACCAGAAAATGGACGAAATTTTTGGCAGCAACGGTGATGCCATCACGCCGGAATTCGTGCGCAAGGAAATCGCCGAAGGCCGCGCCATCATCCCCGCGAACGTGAACCACCCGGAATGCGAACCGATGATTATCGGCCGCAACTTCCTCACAAAGATCAATTCCAACATCGGTAACTCTTCTGTCGCTTCTTCCATTGAACAGGAAGTCGAAAAGATGGTCTGGTCTGTGCGCTGGGGTGCAGATACGGTGATGGACCTCTCGACCGGCAAGGACATTCACGAAACGCGCGAATGGATTTTGCGCAACAGCCCCGTGCCTATAGGAACGGTGCCGATGTACCAGGCTCTCGAAAAGGTGAACGGTATCGCCGACGACCTCACGTGGGAAGTGTTCCGCGACACGCTTATTGAACAGGCCGAACAGGGCGTTGACTACTTTACGATCCACGCAGGTCTTTTGCTCAAGTACATTCCGTTTGCACTCGAACGCACGACAGGCATCGTAAGCCGTGGCGGTTCCATCATCGCCCGCTGGTGCATGGTCCACAAGCAAGAGAACTTCCTTTACACGCACTTCGACGAAATCTGCGACATTCTCGCAAAGTACGACGTTTGCGTTTCCTTGGGCGATGGTCTGCGTCCGGGTTCCATTGCAGATGCTAACGACATGGCCCAGTTCTCCGAACTTGATACGCTCGGCGAACTCACCGAAATCGCCTGGAAGAAAGGCGTTCAGGTCATCATCGAAGGTCCAGGTCACGTGCCGATGCACAAGATTCGCGAAAACATGGACCGCCAGATTGAAATGTGCCACAACGCGCCGTTCTACACGCTTGGCCCTCTCACGACAGACATTGCTCCGGGTTACGACCACATCACGTCTGCCATCGGTGCAGCAATGATTGGCTGGTTCGGAACCGCCATGCTCTGCTACGTGACGCCAAAGGAACACTTGGGCCTCCCAGACAAGAACGACGTGCGTGAAGGCGTGGTGACATACAAGCTCGCCGCCCATGCCGCAGACCTTGCCAAGGGCCACTTTGCCGCGCACTTCCGCGATGACGCGCTTTCGCGCGCCCGTTTCAGCTTCCGCTGGAACGACCAGTTCGCGCTTTCGCTCGACCCGGAACGCGCTGTCGAATTCCACGACGAAACGCTCCCGGGCAACAACGCAAAGTCCTCGCACTTCTGCTCGATGTGCGGCCCGAAGTTCTGCTCGATGCGCATTTCTAAAGACATCCAGGAATACGTGAAGACCGGCAAGCTCGACCCGAATAGCGACCCGCTGAAGTAAACCGAAACTCGCCAAACCACTCGCAAGAATTGGAGGTGTCCATGGAAAACGGAAAGAAAATTCTTAACGACTTCGTGAAGAGCAAATTCGCCGACCAGAATGAACTGAAGAAGGCTTTGTTCCAAGCCGGCGTTGCCGCACTTGACGAAGGCTGGACGTTCATGGACGCCACATTCCAGCTCGGCGGAAAAGCTCGCGACGAGGGGCTCTCGGCAGACGATGTCGAGAAGATTTTGCGCAATGCCTTCTCCGAAGAAAAGCGCCGTACCGAACGCGAAGCCGAACAAAAGGCAGCAGCACAGGCGTCTGCAGCAGCGGTTGCACAAAATGCACAAGCTCAGCCAGGTATCGCGCCGGGCATGGCTCCGGGGTATGCCGCCATGGGTCCGACCGTCATCTCGCCACTTTCGGCAACGATGATGCAGCAGATGATTGCACTCGGTCTCGACACGCAATCCCTTGAACTGTTGCAGAATTTCAAGATTGATCCCGAGGCGCTCTCGATTCCGTGGCCATCCCCCGACTGGCGCAAGGACTTCGCAAAGCTCCTTGCAGCAACGTTTAAGCCCGACGAAACAATCGAATTCAAGATTTCAAACACGCCGTCAGGCTCGCGCGAAATCGTCTCGAAGATTGTCGCACAAGACGAAGCGCTCAAGAAAATCATGAAGCAGCTCGACGGCCCAGACGGAGCGCTCCTCACGATTAACGCCGTGAAAGGCGGCACCGACGCGACCGACGAAAGCTGGCATTACCGTTACGTTGTCGTAGACAACCCGAAGATGACGCTCGCGAAGCAGCTTGCCTACTACAAGGCTTTGAACCTCCCCTGCGCCGCCCTTGTGAACACGGGCGCAAATTCCGTGCAGGCCTGGATCAAGATCGAGGCGCACGACCAGGAAGAATACAACGAGCGCATTGACTTTTTATTCCAGACGCTCGAATCGCAAGGCTTCAAAGTCGATGACGGGAACAGGAACCCAAACCAGATGGTCCGCATGCCTGGTGTGCTCCGCAACGGCAAGCAGCAGTATCTCATCGCACTGGAACAAGGCGCCAAGAACTTCACGGAATGGCGCGAATGGGCGGAATACTCGCTTGACGGCAAGCCGCTTGTGGAACTTGCAAGCGATAGCGAAGAAGCTCCGAAAAAGGATCCATGCATTATCGAGAACGTGCTCCGCGCCGGTGAATTTTTCTTGTTCACAGCACCGCCGAAAAGCGGAAAGTCGCTTGCGCTCATGGACATGGCTCTTTCCATCTGCTATGGTGAAGACTGGCTTGGCAACACGACAAACGAAAACGATGTTCTGTACATCAACTTGGAACTCACAAAGTCCGTGTTCCTGAACCGTCTCTTTTTGCTTGGCGAAAAGCGCAACCTACAGCCTAACACGCCCAAGTTTGGATTCCTGAACCTACGCGGTACAGCGCTTACGCCGCTTGAAATCGCACAGCTCATTGCAAAGCGCATCCAAGGCGCCAAGAAGCTCGAGAATCACGATTACAAGGTTGTCGTGATCGACCCGATTTCAGCCGTTTTGCACAACCCGAAGTCATCAAGGCTCAGCGGCTCCCCACACCAGATTCTGATGCAGATGGTAGACTCGATTATCGCCCTCACGGGGTGCGCGGTCGTGACATCCACGAACATAGGCGAATACCCCTATCTTGAATCACGCGCCGATAGCGTCCTTTCGCTCTCGCCAGTCGAAGGCAGCCTCAACACGTATCAAATTAACGGCTCGTTCCGCGAGTTTCCAAAGACGCTCGCCCGTGAATGCTCCTGGATTTATCCTAGATTTGTAGTTTAAACATTCAACACGATTATAAAGATGTACAAACAGAACAATCGTTTTTCACGCCGCTCCGAAGGCAGCATTGCCCGCAACACCATGGGCAACAGAATCGGCAAACCTCTCGCCGGAGGCAAGTTCCACGCTTCCAGAAAATCCGATGTCCGCAAGGACGATGAACTCGAAGAAAAGAAGGCAAAGGCCGAAAAGCCTGTTGTCCGCAGGATCCTTTCGTTCGACGATATCAAAAACCAAGTTGCCGCTTGGATGGAAAACGACCGCATTCCGGGAAAGTTGCAGGCCTGGTTTACCGCCGAAGCCACTCCCGAAAATTCCGACTGGAGAATCATCAAGGAATTCCACGGCGCCCAGGAAAACCTGGTCATCGACGCTCCGTCTCGCGACATGAAGCCGATCGAGCTTGTGAGCCGAGTCTTGGATCAGCTCCACAAGGAACATTTGCGCATCTTCAAAAAGGCATTGCGCCAGATCTGGTTCCGCGCCACAGTCGACGGACGATTTGCACTCCTCGTACAAGTAAACGTCAAAGGCAAGATTTCGGCTCACGGCTACAAGACGTTCGTGGACTTTATCGAACGCAGCTGTCCCGAAGTGATCAGCTGCCACCAGATCCAGTGTTTGCCGGACCGTCTCTTTGACCCTGCCGATGCACAAGGCATGAAAGTCGAAGCCAAGTGCTCCTTCGGCAGTAGCTTTATGCCGATTGCATCAACTGGCTTTAGCATGCACGTTCTCGACTGGACGCCGCGCATCAAGGATGCATGGCTCAATCTCCCCGTGCGCATCAAGGACGCCATCCACCCGAACCGCGAAGACCGTTTCTTTGAATTCTGCTCCGGTTCCTCTTATGTTTCGGCATCGCTCGCCCCGTTCTTCAAGCAGGTCGAATCGCTCGACTGCCGCGAAGTGGCGATGCAGTCGTCCAAGCTGAATATCCGCAATGTCGCAACGCAGAACATGCGGTTCCACCGCAGCCACCTGGATGCAAACTTCATCTCGAAATTTTTCTCGAAAAGCGACAACGCCGAAGGCCGATGGACGTTCTACCTCAACCTGGGCATGAACGACACCCTCACTTCGGAAATGATTCTCACGCTTGCAGGATCCCGCCCTGAACGCATCCTTTTGCAGACCGGGAACCTCGAAACCGCCTCCAAGGCCATCAAGGCTTTCCGTAATGAAGGCTACATGCTCCGCAAGAACATTCCGCTTTACATGGAACCGGGCCGCGGCACCTTCGAGATTCTTTTCCTGTTCGTGCCGGATAGAGTTGGCATTTTGGGCCAGAACCCGGCCCTTGCACACCGTTCACGCAATATCCAGCGTCCGAAAGAACGCCCCATGCGCTCAAATTCGTCGGATATTCCGCATTTTGTGCAAAAAACGCCATCTTTTAAGCAAAGAAAAGATTAAATTATTTAACAAATACCAAATTTTGCTTAGGGAAATGTATGCGATTTTTAAAATGTGCTTCGATCTGTCTCGGTCTTTCAGCTCTGATTGCATCCGCCTATGTGGTAAAAAAAGGCGACACCCTCTGGGACTTGAGTGCTGAATTTTTAAACGATCCGTTCGCTTGGCCGGACCTCTGGGAAAACAACAGGCACATTGAAGACCCACACTGGATTTATCCGGGCGACTCCATTTACCTGGGCGACGGTATCGATGAAGGCTACCGACTCCCGAAAACGAGACCCTGCGAAGCCGCTGTCGCCGATTCCAACTTGCCGAAGGGAATTACCTCCGTCGGTTGCGATGAAAGAGACGCCCGCAATGGCGATTTCGAAAAAATGCTCGGGAACCTGCGCGATAAGGACAAAAAGCACAAGAAGAAAAAAGAGGCTGACACCTACCTCTACAAAAAGCGCCCGGCTCCAAAGATTTTCAACGGCTACTACCAGATTCTCGCCCCCGAGATTTACACGCTTGATTCCATCAAGAAGGATTCACGTTTCTTCTCCATCCGCTCTGGCGAAAAGAAGGAGCCGATTATCCATATTCCGGAATCCGAAGTTGTCGTAGGTATTGGCCGCAAGACAAATCCGTCCCTCAAAAAAGGCGACCTTGTTGAAATCCTGGATGCCCGCGCCATCGAAGTGCCCGCCCACAAAGGCAAGAGCTATGACAATTTCGCTCTGGTAAGGCTTTCGGGTTATGCAAAGATTACCGCTATTGGTGATACTCTTTCGAGAGGAAAGATTGTCCAGAGCTTTAGGGAAATTAAGCTTGACCATGCCAAGGCCCGTTTAAAACAACCCCTCAATGTATTAAATGTCACTGGCTACACGGCCGTTCCCGAAGCAAAAGTCGAAGAAATGGCAATGATCCGTTATACAATGGACCCGATGCTCATCATCGGCGCGTACGCCTATATCATGGTTGACAAGGGAACAAAGCAAGAGTACAACACCGGCGACGCCATCGCCATCTGGGAAGAAGACCGCTCGGATGCAAGCATTCCGCCGAGACTTCTTGGACGAGGCATCATCGCCAGGGCAACCGACAACGAATCTACGGTTCTCGTTCGCGAAGTTTACTCGAACAGCCGCCGCATTGAAATTGGACACAAGGTTTCAATAACCCATCAAGCGAAATTGGCACAGTGACAAAGAACTTATTAATAATAATTGGCATTGCGATTTCGATTCTAGCGATCTTGATGGCTGGAAGTGTTCTTATACTGAATTATCCTGAATTGTCAGCGCATGTTCCATTTTAAGGAAGTGCTCTCCAATGCAGATATCTCGTAGCAATCTTCTCTTTCTATCCTTTTTTGCAGGGGGAATCGTCCTACCGACGGCGATTCTTTCGGTTTTGAGTGTGAGGAACATCCAGAACGAAGCCTTCCTCGCGCAAAAGAACTTTAGCGAAAGCACGACGACATTCCGGGAACAATGCGTATCGACAATCAACAAGGAACAAAATAAAATCTTCCAGGAAGTCAAGTCGGCATCTCTTTACCTTTACGAACAGCCCCACAACCTGCTTGATTTCGGAAATGCAACACAGTTCAAGACCGTGAACGGCATCGAGGCGATGTTCCTTTACAACAAGGGATCGCTTATATATCCTGATATTTCGTCAAAGCATTTTTCGAAGACTTCGGATTATTCAAACAGCATTGCAAACCCATTCGAGAAGATGCTGTTCCGCGAAGAGGTCACCTCGGCCATGCCACAGCCAGCCAACCTTTCGCGATCGGCCCGTCAGCTGCGTTTTTCGTACGATTCCCCCGATGACCAGATCCAGAACATCCTTGGGCTTGTGCGCATCGCTTATAAAACAAAAGACTACGATGAAGCGCTCCGTCTTTTAAACATTCTCGAAGAGCACCCGCACCAGCAAGGCTATCTCCATTCTGACCTGACCCGTTCGGTGAACCTTTTGCACTTTGAAATCCTTGTGGCCCAAAAAAAGCACAAGGAAGCCGAAGACTACACGCTTTCGGTCTTGAACCAGTTCCTGCAAAGCGAAAATATCGAAAATCTGCCCTCGGCAAAGTTCTTCTTTGAAACAACGTTTACGCAAATTCTTTCATTCGAGAACCTGACCCAGGAAAAACGCGAAGCGTTCTGGAACTTGCGCGAGAACTTCAACCGCCAGCTCGGCTACATGGACATATTCTTTAACAACAAGGATCTTGTCCAGGCGCTCCTCAACAAGGAATCGACGTCCAAGAACGGCATCGACATCATGAGCAACAACAAGACGACGTTCATCAAAATGAGCTACCCGATTCTATCCGGTGACCAGGTCGTTCTTGCCAAGGTGAATATCGATGAATACCGCGAACGTATGCGCTCCAAGCTCAAGACCTCGGCACAGGGCTGGAAAGGCATCCCCTACTCCATCACCGAAGGTACAGACAAGGCTCTCATCCTTGGTCACGTCTCCGACAGTTCCGCCGTTTTGACGCAAGTTGTTTTAGACAAAGTCATTTCCTGGAACTTGACTCTATACGAAAAAGGCTTAAGCGAAATCAAGAAGGAAACCCGCAAGCGCATGTTCCTCATGTACGGGCTTCTATCGTTCTCGCTCATTACAGTGCTGCTCGGCTCTATCGTGATGTTTAGATTCCTCACGCAAGAACACAAGCTTTTGGCGATGAAGGCGAACTTCCTTTCGAGCGTCTCGCACGAACTCAAGACGCCGCTCACCTCCATCAAGATGTTTGCAGAAATGATGGCCCGCGGGCGTGTGCAGAAAGTGGAAAAAGTGCAGGAATATTCAGGACTCATCGGCAAGGAAGCCACCCGTCTCGAAAATCTCATAGGCGCCATTCTGAACTATACGCGTATGGAGCACGGCAAGGGCGGGTTCCACTGGGAAAAGCTGGACTTTTCAGCCTGCGTACAGAAGGTCTTCGACAACGTAGAAGACATCGGCGTTGAAAAAGGTCTGATGTTCAATACAAAAATCGAGCCTGGCCTATTTGTCATTGGCGACTACACAGCCCTTTACAGTCTAGTGCAGAACCTTATCGAAAACGCAATTAAATACACGAACGCTCCAGGCGATATCACTATAACAGTTGCACCAGACGAAGACAGAGTCGTTTTCTCCGTTGCCGATACCGGAATTGGGATTCCCTCTTCAGAACAAAAAAATATATTTAATGATTTTTATAGGGTTGGTGACGAAATGACTCGCAGCACAAAAGGCTCCGGTCTTGGGCTTGCCATCGTAAAGCGCGTGGCCGAGACCCATAAGGCGACAATTTCACTCACCAGCAAACCAGGCAAGGGTTCTACTTTTACCGTACGATTCAAGAAGGCAGAATGATTATGCAACAACACAGAATTCTCATTGTAGAAGACGAAGAAATCATCCGGCTTGGGCTCCAGGACAACTTTGAGCTCGAAAACTACGAAGTTGAAACGGCATGCGACGGCGAAGAAGCCATCGCCAAGACGGACTCATTCCAGCCACACCTCATCTTGCTGGACGTGATGCTCCCCAAGAAGAGCGGTTTTGAGGTCTGCCGTTTCATCCGCAAAAAGCACCCGGAATGCATCATCATCATGCTTACCGCCAAGACCGAAGAGACGAGCAAGGTTGCAGGACTCGACATGGGCGCCGACGACTACGTGACAAAACCTTTCTCGATTTTGGAACTTCTGGCCCGCGTAAAAGCGTTCCTTCGCCGTATCGACTTGCAGGCGCAAGCACGGCCCACAAAGCAGCTCGCTTCTGTCGATGCCGTCGATTTTGCCGACATCCACCTGGACTTCAAGAAATTCGTCGCCACAAAGGGCGGGGTCCCGCTGGAGCTTTCCACAAGAGAATTCCAGATCCTCAAATACTTCTGGCAACGCCGTGGCGAAGTTGTCCTGCGCGAGGACTTGTTGCAGGACCTCTGGGGCTACACGCCCGACAACATGCCGTCCACGCGAACAATCGACAACCACATTGTAAACTTGAGACGCAAACTCGAAGACGATCAGGCCAATCCCAAAATCATCCTTTCTATCCGTGGTGCAGGCTACAAGTTTGATGCATAATTTGAGACCTAGAGAAAACAACATCTGCAAGGCGTGGTTACTTATAACCATCGCCCTCTGCTCGTTATTTTCGGCTCATGTACATGCAAGCAAGATGGCATCGCAGCTTCAAGAAGCCATCTACCTCTTCGAAATGAAAGGCGAAGTCGATGACGCCATAAGGCTTCTTGAAAAAATTTCACGCCAGGGAGACGAAGAAGACAAGGAATCCGCCTTTTTCTACCTCGGTAAAATTTACGACTTGGCAAATAACAAAGCACAGGCCAACCACTTTTACAGCCGCAGCCAAGCTATTACAGCAAACACGAGTAAAGCCTACTGGCTTGCCGGACGAGACGCAGCCACAAGCTTTTCCCCAGAAAGACTTCTGCAAAAGACAATCCCCCTTGCAAGTCCTGTCCGAAAAATTTTTGACGGCAAGAACGCAAACATCCTGTTTGAAAACGGACGTATTGCAAAAATCGAAAGCGGCATGATTCTTGAAATTTCATCTCGATTAAACGAAAACGAACATCTGCTGCATATTGATTCCGATGGGATGTGGTACCAGAATCCCGCACGAGATTCCCTCTTTTACAAGCCTCATAACTCACCCAACCAAATAACGTCTTACGATATAAAAGACGTGCACCAGTTCACCGCAGTGAATGGAATCGCCATAGCCGTCATCGATAAAAGTTTCTACATCCTTGACCGCAAAGGCTCTATCATCAAGGGAAGCGCCGACTACAATTCATGCCAGCTCCAGAAAGACCAGATCATCAATGAAAACTTTATCATCAATTGTCCAGATAACGCGCTCCACTTCGTTTCAGCAAGTTCCGCCACTGAAAATTTTACCATCGCCCAATACGATGTCATACAGCACGTTTTCACATTCAAGAACTTAATTTACCTGATTTCGGGAAATACCCTCTTCTGCTATTCCCTGCAAAATACGCAAACGCCTCTGTGGAAAGCAACCGTCGGAAACATCGAGAGCATCCAGGCTTTTGAAAACAACATAGTCACTCTAGAAGCGTCCGGAAAAATAAGCCTGTACAATCACTACACAGGAGCCGTCCTTTCAAGCATCCGCGCAAACGCATCCAACATGTACCCTCTGGCGCAAGGAACACTGGGTCTATTCTCTAACGAAGGTTCCGTCATCACGGTCGATACATTACTTCGCCCCTTATGGAGTTTTAACTTCGCCAAGCCCCCCAAGATGCGGCCCATCGTCAAGAAACGGTTCATTTACATTCCCTTTAACGATAAAAAGATTTTCGCAATCGACGCCCATTATTACGGACAAAGGCCATTATACTCGAGCAAGCTTGCCTCACAAGCCATGTTCCAGGCCAAGCAAAATCTCTGGGAAAATGTAATCCCGATACTGGACACAATCATAAAAAACGAACCCGGTAATGCAGAAGCGCACTTTCTCAAGGCATTAAACCTGGAAAGACAGGAAGTTCCTGAAAAGAGCCGTCAAAACGCATGGGCGGAAGCCGTAAGGCTTTCTATTGGAAGCCCGCAAATTGCAGGTACGATTCTAAGTCATTATAGCGATGTCATCGGAGCCATTTTTGCAAGCCCGTTAAATATTTCCCCAAAGACGATGTATCCGCAATTTCTGGGTTCAAAAAAGAACCTCTACACCGTTGACCCTGCCACAGAACAGCTGATCTGCATCAATGCCGAAACAGGCGAACAACGCTGGAGCAAGCACATCGGAAAGATCGGGAACGCCCCCGTCATTGAATCCGACGAAAATTCCATTGTCATTTCAACCGGCTACCAGATGCATATCTACGACATGAACAAGGATGCATTCAACAAGCCATTGCCATTGCCAGGCAAAGCCTTCAGCTTCACCATGAGTGGCGACAATGTTTACGCATCGACCTGGAACGGTTTTCTACTCAAGATTTCACGTTCAAGCAACAACATCATCTGGTCTCGCAAAGTTTATTCCATGCCGTTCCACGTAGTGAAGCAAAACCGCAACCTGCAACTGTGCAACCTAGACGGAGAACTCATGCGGCTCAATGACGACAACGGCTTCGCTATAGAAAATTCAACAAATAAAGTTCAGGTCAACATCACCGCAATGGAAGGAATCGATTCCACGCTCGTTCTTGTATCAAGCACCAACAAGCTCTTTTTGCAAAACACAAAGCACAAGGATTTCAGCCCAACCCAAGTGCTTATGGAATACCCAATCGTTTCTACGCAAGTGTTCCGCGACCAAAACGAAGATAAAATCATTATTTCGCTAGCAGACCAATCGATACTCCTTTATTCCAACATCGGAACCCCGCTCTGGAAATATCAAGGAAAAAAATCCATATTCTCAAAACCGTTCATCTATGACGGGAAAGCATGGATAGACCAAGGAAGCGAACTCATAGCCTTATCCATCAAAACCGGCAAAGTCGTAAAGACATTCAACACCCCTGGCGGAGCAGGCACCCCCTTCATTTTGAACCATACCCTGTTTAGTGCCTCCCCGAAACGAGTGCTATACGGATTTCCGCTATGAGCACGACCTATAGAAATAGCTTTAGGTATCAGTAAACTAAATTTTAATGGTCAGATTTGAAAAAACTCACTACATTTGACCAATCCAGTTTTGCAGGAATCCAATGAGCGATCATTTTAAGAAATTCATCCAGTTCACCCTCTCCATGACGATTGCGTTCATGGCTACAGGCTGTAAAGATGATGTTTCCAAGACGCCCAAGGCGGTGCTCTCCGATTACCCGCGAAACGAGACGCTTTACATCGGAGGCTTTGACTGGGCTCCGCCCACAACCTTCAATCCGCTCGACCCTGACCCAAACTTCCCAGCCGACGGAAACATCCGCCTCATGTACGAATCGCTCCTTGCCTATAACCAGCTTACCGGCAAGCTCGATCCGATGCTTGCGGATTCATACACCCAGACAGACTCATCCATTACGGTCCACCTAGATTCACGGGCGAAATGGAATAACGGAGAAAAAATCACCCCCGAAGATGTTGTATATACCTTCAAGCTGGATTCCGTTCTCCCGACCGCGCATCACAACAACTGGAAGTACATCAAGACGGTTTCCGCCGACAGCGAAAACCTCATCACGTTCCATCTGGCGGCAAACAGAAATCCGCTCATGGTCCTCAACGCCATAGCCGAAACATCCATTCTCCCCAAATCTGTTTTTGAACCCCTGGTCAAGTCCGCCAAGGTCGGAAAAACCTACAACATGGACAAGATTCTCATTTTCAGAAACGAGAACAAGCCGGTCGCTTCGGGTCCATACATCTTAAAGAATTTTTCTCCCGACCAGATCGTGCTTGAACGTGTCGAGAACTACTGGCGGAACAGCAATTACAGCGGAAGAAAACCGGCACCCAAGTACATCATCCACTCTATTTACGACGGGAATGACAATTTCAATAGTGCCATGGTCCGCGGCAACTTGGACGTTTCATCCATTTACCTGCCAAGAATTTGGGAAAAAACAAAGGACAGCATCCGAGCCTGGAGCAGAGAGGAACCTTACCAGCTCCCCTCGACTATTACGGTCTTGGTCGTCGCCACGCAAAAAGAACCGTTCAGCAACGTAAACTTTAGACGTGCGCTCATCCATGCAATCGACTTTGAAAAAATAAAGGCACGGGCACTTTCAAACTACACCCCCACCATGCAGCCGGGCTTCATTCTCCCGTTCGGCCCGGAAAAGAAGTTCTTCAACAAGGAAGATGCCGACGCGTTCGGCTACAGCTATAACACGGAAAAAGCTCGCGAAATCCTCAAGGATGCCGGCTATTCCTGGAACGAAGAAGGCAAGCTGCTCGATAAAAAGAAAAAGCCAGTTCGAAACATCACCATCGAATGCCCGCAGGGTTGGACCGACTGGATCGACGCCATCAATGTCATTGTAGAATCGTTTGCAGAAATCGGAATTACAGCGGTTCCCAAAATCGAAGATTACGGGATCTGGGACATGAACTTGCGTCGGGGCACATTCGACCTCGCCATGAAGACTCCGCCATCGGAGCACTCCATAGCAAACCCCTGGAATAGGTTCTACCAGATGCTCAACAGCACCACGTATAGGCCCGTTGGCGAAGAGACCTTTGCCAACCAGGGGCGGTTCCAGAATACAGAGATAAACAACCTTTTGATGCAGATTCCGACCATTACGGACGAAGATACGCTCGTGCAGGCCTACCGTGAACTAAACAGTTTATTCATGCAGACGGTCCCTGTACTCCCGATCATGTACAGGCCATCCACCTATTATCAGTTTTCGACTAAGCACTGGACTAACTTCCCTACCGCAGAAAACCCATATGCACCGCCAAATAACCTCGTTGTCGCAGCAGGAGTGAGCGCACTATGGGAAATTGTGCCTGTCAAGCAGCAGGATAATCAATAAAAAAGTTTCATTTTCCGTTAAAAAAATTATTTTTAGCAGACCATTTCAAGGAGTATATCGTGGGAAAATTACGATTTGTTTTGCCAAATACTTTCACAAGTCTAAACTTTTTGTTGGGTGTTTTTTCCATATGCTGGACAACCGGCGCATTCGGTTCGTTTAGTGCAGCAGACCCGATCCGCATGGGTGCCTACTTCGTCATCTTGAGTGCCCTTTTTGATAAGCTCGATGGCTTTGCCGCCCGCCTCGTGAACGCCAGTTCAGAATTCGGCGCCCAGTTCGACAGCCTCGCCGACTTGATCGCCTTCGGATTAGCTCCGGCTTTCGGCTTTTTCTTTGCCTACAAGACTTACGCACCGGAATGGTTCCAGAACCACGGCTTGCTGATGGTTATCGCACTCGCGATTTACGTACTTTGCGCCGCCATGCGCCTTGCCAAGTACAATGCCTGCGACTGCGACACCTACCACCACCACTTCTCCGGGCTTCCTTCCACGTTTGCAGGCATGGTGAACGCGACCCTCATCGTATTCCTCAAAAGCAAAGGCACTTTTGACGATCCGAGCACATTCATCTTCTGGCTTCCGATCATCGTATTTGTCATCACAGGATTCCTGATGGTAAGCCCGCTGTTCCTCCCGAAGCTCCAGCCGCGCAAGAACAAGCCTTTCAACATTTTCCAGATTGTGCTGATTTTGCTTACCTACGTTGCCGGTCTCCTTTTCTACAACGAAAAAGTGCCGTACATCCTCGAATACCTGCTCGTCCTCGGTACAAGCTACATGGTGATCGGCTTCGGTGTGGGCATCATCTACCGCAAACAGATTATCGAAGAAGCTAAAGCAGCGAAGAAGTAATTAGGAATTAGGAAATCGGAATTAGGAATTTTCACCCCGGATTTTTTCCGGGGTTTCTTTTTTTACAGCTTCCCTAGAGGCGTATTAGCGAGACTCCGCGACCTCCAGCCATTCCGCGAACGCGCGACCGTAGCGGTCGAACAAATGTTCCAGCGACATGCGCGGGAGTTCAAGCGTCACGCATTCCAGGCCACGTTCGCCGCACCACGTCCCGAAGCTCCCCGGCGTCTTGTACCCAATGTCCGGCAGCCACATCAAGTTGAACGCATCCATCACCCCTTCGACAAGCGGAGTCTTTTGCGGTGCATCGACGCAGCCCATGGGCGCATGCATCGCAAGTACACCCGCCGGCTTCAGCTTTTCAATTAACGCGACAAGCGCTTGCGTTTCCGGCTCGCTCCCTGCAAATGATCCCGGCGACAAAAGCGTATCGCGCGGCGCTTCGAGAATCGAGCGTGAACCCACCTTTTCCGGCGAGAAGTTCTGCGTCTTGAAATTGCGGTTCAAGTCTACGCCATTGGCGTTTCCGCGCGTTCCAAGAGCGACTCCGTCCGGATTAGCGCACAGGACAAAAGCAATGGAATCAAAAGGCTCGTCAAAAGCTCGGAGCACGCGGCTCAGGAGGAACGTCGTCTCAGGCTCTTCGCCATGGATTCCCGCCATTACAAGCAACTTGCATTTATTCTTGCATGGGTAGTACAGCAGCGGAGCGCCCAGCACAGAGCGTCCATATTCAAGAGAAGGCAATCGGATAATACCGCGAGAATCTGGAGAGAATTTCATAGGACTAGTCGAAACTTTAACTGGATACTTCGCCCTTTGGGCTCAGTATGACGTTATGCATTCCTCTGTATGATGTAATACATTTTACACAAAGTAAGGATAAATGTATTCCTCCGCGAGCTGCGGGAGGTTCGCCAGTACAGCGCGTTTGCATTCCATGTCCGAACGTTCATAGATGCTCCGCAGCGTGTCTAGGGAGAAATGTTCCAAGCGCTTACGCGATGTCGGCAAGTGCGCAATGTGCCAACCTTCAGGCTTGATTTTTCCGCGTCCAGGAATGAACACACGGCTAAAGCCAAACGATGTTCCAGATTCCATCCGAGACGTCAAGAACTCATGGAACTTCGCAAACATGCCACTGCACTCCGCTGGCGTAAGCTCTACCTCGTAGCCCTCCGGACACGCAGCTCCATCGACGACGTCGATGTCCGTCCCCAGATGGTGACGGCTCGCCCCCGGCAATGCCGACCATGTGAGAATCGCATACATCAGCTCTTCTTCGTCTTTCGGGCGTTCCATCGGTTCACCCTTTTCATTCAAAAGCTTCAGTTCGCCACGCGCCTTGCGGTTCCAAATCGAGAGTTGCTTTTCAAATGAGCGGTACGCCGATTCAATGCGCAGTTCAAAACCGTTCGCCTTGGCGTCTTCCGAGAAGGTCCGCAAATCGCTTACAATTTCGCGGTCTACAAAGTATCCTGGCTGGAATTCCACCAAGTCCGGCGTTCCAAGGCCGTAGGGCAACAAATCTTGAGACGACAAGTCCGTCATTGAATCGTCCCTCCCATTTTTTCAATCAAGTCTTTCCACTGTTGCACCGTTGTTTTCTTTTTAGGCTTCGATTTTTTGCCCAAAAGCGACTGCGCCAACGGAGCCGGGTTCGCATGAGTCCATGCAATCGCAAGCGCATCCGACGCATCAAGCGGGAGATCCCCGCCAACGATTCCCAGATGCGCAAAAATCATATTCGCCACATGTTCCTTCGAGGCGGCGCCATCGCCTGTCACGGCCTGCTTCACGACTTTCGGCGGATATTCCTCATACGTCATTCCACGACGGTGGCATGCCACAAGAATCGCCCCTCGGATATGCCCAAGCACCAAAGCACTCTTTACGTTTTTAGCAAAGAACACGCCTTCCATCGCAAGCGCAACCGGGTGGTAATGGTCCAAACGCTTTTCCAGTTCCGTTACGATATGCACAAGCCTGTCTTCGAGATTTTTGGCGGCGTTCGCATGGAACGTGCCATATTCCAGCACCTGAATCTGGTTGCCAGTCTTTTTCAAGAATGCATATCCGGTCGTAATCGAACCCGGGTCAATACCAAGAATAACCATAATTCAAAAAATAGATAAAGATAGGCTTATCGCCAAAAGCTTATAAAAAATTCAAGTATGAACTTCATGCGGGCGGGGCCCCAGCTCGGAGAATTCTTAACCCATCCTGGCGCAAGCGCCAACCTTACGGCTCAACCATGACCATACAAGTATGGTCGCGGCACTCGCCTTTTAAGGTTGTGGCCGACGCTTTTATTCGTTCAACGAAGTACACTCTTCCTATTTAATTCAATATCACACTTACACCTTTAATAATATTCCATCCTTGATAAGACCTGTTTTTCCCATTAAAGAATACATGAAAGACTAAAGAATTGCCTTTTTTTCAAAAAAAAACGCATCTACGGGAGCGTACTTTATTAGATTTCTCTATAGGAGGCCGCAATGCTAATTGACCAGGAACACGCAGACTACATGAGAACAAAAGCCCACCCGAGGCAGCTGGGGATTCCTCTGAGCCGCTGGGGCCGTAACCTTATTGCCTGCTGCCCGTTCCACGCTCCAGAAGAGACATCGCTGTTTTTCTACGATGCTCTAGGCTACTGGCGGTACCGCTGCCTTCAATGCGGCGCCGAAGGCGACCTGGTCGACTTTCTCATGAAAAGCCGCTTTAACGGCATGGACGAACAGACCGCGCGTACTGAAGCCTTTGAATTCCTGGGCACACTCGACAAGGACCTGGCAAACAACCAGGATAGCGAACACCCCTGGGTCAAGGAAGTCGGCGGCGAAAAGTCCAAGGTGCTCGAATGCTTTGTGCGTTACTGCCACTGGGCCGCCTGCAAAAGCCCGTCCTCGGCAAAGTTCCTCGAAGCCCGCGGCTGGAGCATTGGACAAGCCCAACTTTACGGTCTCGGCTATTACAGTGGCGACCCCGAACCGTTTATCAGCTACTGCATGCTCTCCGGCATCGAACGCCACCAGATCAGTTTTTACCTCGACAACCTCGAAGCGTACCACGAACCGCGAATTACAATTCCGGCCCGCAATTCCAAGGGATTTATCCATTCTGTCTATGGAAGGCTCATCGACGATAACGAAAAGAGCCACACCTATATCACGTATGCTTCGGGACCAACCGTCATTCCGTTCAACATCCAGCCCGACAGCGAAAACCCAATTATCGTGCAGGGGTTCTTCGATGCGCTCACCGCAGACCTCGCCGGCATCCCGGGCGTTGTCTCCACAATGTACCAGGAACTAAACGTCAATCACCTCTACAAGCTTAAAGCCTGTGGCGCCGAAGCATTTACCGTCATACTTCGCCGCGAAGAAGATCGACGAAACCAGGAACTTAAAATTCAAAAGTACCTGAAGCTTGCCGAACAAATGCACATGAGCCTCAAGTCCATTGTGCTCCCGAAGGACGAAACGGTTGATACTTTTGTACGCAAGAACGGCGCTGACAAGCTTCTCGACCTCATTTCAAAAACCGAAGTCGATACCATACACTCGCACCGCCGCTCCATGCTGTTGCAGGACATCAAGGAAAACTTCGATACAGCAATGGCATGCCCGCCAGACCAAAGCGTAGGCTATAAGCTCAGCACATTCCCAAAGCTTACCAAAGAAATTGACGGTGTGCAGTCGGGATGCTTCTTTGTATCGTCACACCCGTTTGGCCTCAAGACATTCCTGCTTTCAAGCCTTACGCTAGACCTCATCGAAAGCAACCCGAACCTCAAGGTCATTTACGTCGCCTACGAAACACCGCGTCGCCAAATTTTTGACCGCCTTGTTTCCATGCTCATCGGGCAATCCATTTTGACCGTCCGCAAGCAAAATACAGACAACGAAATCAACAAAAAGATTTTGGAAGCGACTCGCGACCTGATGGGCTACGTGCGCAACAACCGTCTCGAAATCTGGGACGACATGCCTTCGCTCGATTTTAGCGATTTGCTCAAGACTCTTAGCCAGGAACTCAAGGACCACCCGGACTTGATTCTCGTGATTGACGGCATCGACCACATGAAGATTACCGACCGCCCGGAACTCCCGGACATCCACGAGAAGCGTTCGTCCATCATGCTCGACTTGTACAAAGCGCTCGACATTCCAATTTTCCTCGGTGGAGAACTCATCGATTCCAACATGGGACTTTTAGGCCCGCGCGCGTACCTCCGCGATTCCGACGCCATTTACTGGCTTACCGAAAAGGACGGCGTTCTGAACCTATCCGTCGATTCCAGGCGTTTAGGCTCAAGCCGCATTTACGAAAATAATATTTCGATTGACACACAATCTAGCCGCATGAAAGAAGCTTAATGTTTACCATTGTCGATTTCAATAATTTCTGGAGTCCGTCGGGAGGCGGAGTCCGCCGTTACCATCTGCAAAAAATGGCGTTTTACGAACATCAAAACGATGTCCGTTCCGTTTTCGTGATGCCCTCGTCAAGCACTTATACCGAAACCAGAAGTGAAGGGTTAATTATTGAACATGTCGAGGCGTTTCGATTTCCGGGTAACTGGGAATACCGCTTTATGTGGAAATCCCACCAGATTCGCCCGATTCTCGAAAAGTACAAGCCAGACGTGATTGAAGTGGGATCGCCCTATATTTTGCCTTCAGTCGTTCGCCATATTGCAAAGAAAATCGTGCCGAACGCGGCTTTGTTCAGTTTTTGGCATGCCGATTTCCCAGTGACTTATGTCGGGCGCCCGATAGCCAAAAAGCTTGGCGCTGGCGCAGGCACGTTCTTCCGCAAGCTCGCGTTCTGGTATGCCAATCAAGAATTCAGCGGATTTGATTGCGTACAGGCATCTTCAAAAGAAGCAATGGCGCGCCTCAAGAAGAACGGACTCCCCGACCCGCGCTGGATTCCGCTCGGTTGCGACATTGACACGTTCTCGCCGAGCCGCCGCGACGAAGCGCTCGTCAAGGAACTCAAGGACGGCGACCCGAACCGCCTCACGATATTCTTTCCGCACAGGCATTGCAACGAGAAAGGTATAGACCTCGTTCTTGGCGCTTACGACATTTTAACGGAAAAGCTCGGGCACGAACCCGCGATTGTCTTTGCAGGCACAGGCCCAAGCCTCCCACTTGTACAAGAAGCCGCAGCCAAATACAAGCACGTAAGCTATATCGGCTTTGTGAATTCCATCGACGAGATGGCCCGCTATTACGCAAGCGTCGATATGGGGCTTGCACTTTCTGGCTGGGAAACCTTTGGGCTTTCGATTCTGGAAAGCATGGCAAGCGGAAACGCCCTCGTCGGAGCCGCCGCCGGAGCTGCATTCGAGCACGTCACCACCTCTGGTGCAGGCACAATCCTCAAGGAACGCACTCCCGAAGCCCTGGCAGATGCCATCGTCGAGCTCTACCATTCCGACCTCACCGAGAAAAAAATCAAAGCCCGTAAGTACGCTGAAAAATTCAGCTGGAACGATTGTTTCAAGCGCCAACTCGCTTTGTACAAAGAAATCGCCGAAAAAAAAGGCAATTGAAACCAAGCCACGTTAAAGCCCCGCAGGCCATAACGCAAAAAAGACTCGTCAATGACGAGTCTTTTTAGTCGGGATGACTGAATTCGAATCAGCGACCTCTTGAACCCCATTCAAGCGCTCTACCAGGCTGAGCTACATCCCGAGGTCTCTTACAAGAGTATGCCAAAGTTAGTTAAACCACGGTATTTTTTCAAGGCAAACTCCCGAAAAAAGCATTAATTAGCCCATTCCGGCAGTTCCAGTCCTTTCTAGAATAGCGCTAGTCCTTCCAGTAACCAACAATCAGCACTTCGGGCGTTGCCTTCGGGAATTTCTTGCTCTTGAAGCCCACAATCTTGCGGATGCTCTTCTGCTTGAGTTCCCAGCCCGTGCGCGTAAGCCCAGCGGTCGAAAGCGTCACCTTGATGCCAGGCACCTTGCCGCCTTCTTTGATTTTGCCCATGTCATCGACATTGAGCATCACGTTCTTAGTCTTGAGCTTAAATTCCTTTTGGGCATTTTCGTCAAGCGCCAAGTCCGGGCGAGTCTTCTTGTCCGTACCCCAGACGTAGAACGTCCATTCACGCTTTTCGTTTGCGGCATAATAGCCCGTATCGAAAAGCTTTTCGCCAAAGAAAATCGGATTTTTCACATAGCCGTCAAGCTGAGCGGCATACGACTTGCCCTGATTATCGACCATCACCACGACCGGGTTGATTTGGCCATCCATGCCTGCAAAATCCATATCGAATTCAATCGTCACCGGAGCGTTCGGCGCAATTTTCGTCGGATACTTGAAGTTCGACATGCCAATACCTTGGCCCATCACAGTTTCAAGGATAATTTCTTTATTCGTAATATTGGCGCCCTTGATGACGATATGGCGCACATCGCCCTGGTCCGCATAACCAATTGGATACGGGTCCGGCACAAAGCGGATAATATCTTCAGCCATGACGGACGCCGAGAAAGCAAGAGCCGCCACAAAAACAGATTTAAAAATTCTAGACATCATGGTGTGAATATACAAAATTTCTAGCTTTGGCGCCATGACAACACTCGACGAAATCAAGGCTCTCATCGCACAAAAAGAACTGTTCATCTTTGACTTGGATGGAACGCTCTTCAATACTCTCGGCGATTTGGCGCCAGCCGTAAATTACGCGATGACTCAATTCGGCCTGCACACGCATAGCAACGATGACGTGCGAACGTTCATCGGGAACGGTTCCATGAACTTGATCCGCCGAGCAGTCGCAGCAAATTTCATTTCCGTCACAAGTACGCGCAATATGGAAAAAGTCGCCGAAACGCTCGCCTGCGAAAACTACAGCGAAGAGAAAGTCAAGGAAATCCATAAAGTTTATTCAGATTTTTATTGGGAGCATTGCACCGAAAATACGGAACCTTACGAAGGTGTAGTAGAAGTCGTGCAACGGATTGCAACAAGCGCCGGGTCAAGACGCACGGCCATGCTCACAAACAAGCCGGTCGCCCCAGCACAAAAGATTCTCAAAAAATTCGGTCTTGAAAATTCTTTCGCCACATACCTCTGCGGAGACACCACGCCCGAACGCAAGCCAAGCCCCGCCGGCATTTACGAGATTCTCCGCCAGACAGGAATCGCCCCCGAAAGAGCAATTATGATTGGCGACGACACGCCCGATGTTCTTGCGGCAAAGAACGCTAACATCGATTGCATCACGCTTTTCAATGGTTTCGGCAAAGCAGAAAACTTGCTCCCGCTAGAACCGCGTTACACCGCAGGCCATATCAAGGACTTCGCAGAGTTTATTTAACGAAACACGTCATCCTCCGATAGGAGGATCCATACAATTAAAGGATACTTTTTATTCCACTTGCAGCGAAGGCTGTTTAAAATCACTTGATGGGAAAAGGAATAATTTCGTATAGATTAATAGGAAACGTAATAGTTCCACCAGTTTGCGTTTTTGGGAACATCCAATGACTGACAGATTCTTTTATTTCTTCATTCATGGCACTAAAGGGACTGTTTTCAGCGATTGTAGTCGATGTAATCTCAACTTTTCCAACTTCGCCGCTTGAAGCAATATTCAATGTCAAAACAATTTTCCCTTCAAATTCATTTGCGGAATCCGAACGATTCCTTATATTCTTGTTGCAGACATAACGTAAACCAGGAACGCGCTGGCGATATACCTTTAAAAAAGATTGAACATCTATATCAAGTCCTTTGATAACGATATTTTTTCCAGACAACGGCTTTATACGACACCGAGGAACATACCCACGAGGACAATTTTCGCAAACAACATCCGAAGGAACGCCATAAAGAGCCACATTTTGATTTTGTATAAATCCACCCAAGTCGGGTTTTAGCGTTTTTACAGGAATACTGTCACGATAAATTTTAGAGAGTTCACCCTTTTTCGGCTTTATCGGATACGTCTTTTTATCGGAATCATTACAAGCCGCCCACAGCGCTGCAGCGGTCATCAAAGCGATTTTGCCAAGAAATTTGCTAAAGTTTTTTGCCATACATCATAAATAACAAAATTTAAGGGACGCAAACAACTCCAATAAATACCCCCAAAGACTTTTATCTACTTCAGTCGTACTTTCAGCGCTTCGATTTCGCTCTTTTCCATGCCGAGCGCAAGCAAATACTTTTCTGCTGCAGCCGCCAAATCTGCATTCTCGAAATCAGAAACATCAACATTTTCTACTTTGTACGCATTCTGCATAAGCCTTACGATAATCGTCTGAAGCAGCTCAACCTGCTTTGCAGTTAAATCAACATGTTTGCCATCAATCACGTTATAGAAATTCTTGTGAGTCGTGGCATAATCCGACTTGATTTCATCAGCAGTCGCCCCCATCAGCGCTTCGAGTACAGCAATCGTAAACCCGGTTCGATCCATGCCATACGTACAATGCAACAGATACGGACCATCATGTTCAATCATATAGCGCAAACCCTTGACAAGCCCTTTCTTGAAAAGCGTATTCGCAAAAGTAGGATCAACAGCAAGATACACCACATTCTGCTTTGCATAATAAGATTCAGCAAAGCCATCGTATTCTTCGGCATACCGCTTATCATCCGCAAGATTCACGAAAGTTTTGATGCCAGCAAGTGCAGCCAAGGAATCAGCAAACGCACTTCGATGAATCGATGGGTCAATCGGGCTTGACGAACGGTACAACACCCCCTCGCCCATTCCTGTTGTGCGCACCATTCTAAAATTTGCAAACTCCTCAATGGACAAATCAGGATACGATTCTGGAGAATAAGCAAACGAAAGCGACTTCAAATTTTCGAGATGGTCCACATAGCCACCCTTTTCCTTCATTTGCACAACAACATCAATCGGGAATTTCGAATCACGCCCAAGGCCAATAACCTCCGCCATCTGGCCGTAACGAGCCTCAAGATTGATAGCGTTCAACCCTCTGGAAGCATACAAAAAGAACTCTCCCGGGAACGCATCGCTGTAATTTGCAACCACAGGAACATCCATCGTGTCATACCCAGCAATCATCACCGTCACAACATCGCCATAATCAAACTTGACCAGGAACGAATCCGCAACAACATCAAGACTCACACTCCCCAAAGCATAAATTTCAAACGTATCTTCTACAATAGTCGTTGAAACCGAGACCAGTTCATTCGCAGAAGAACTCGACAAAGTCTCCGATGAAGAATTTCGTTCAGGAGCAATGGGGAAATAGTTAGTATTTTCGTCTCCACAAGCCGCAAAGATCAACGCAAAGGCTAGCGCGTAAAACGCCGTCATCTTTTTACCTAAAGCATCAATCAAAAATCCAACCATAATTTAAATATATTTTTAGGTTTCTGATTTGCGAAATCTTTTAGCATTCAAACAAATTAAAACAGAAACAGTCGCCCCGATAAGGCACATAAACATATCCGTCTGCGTATCCCAAATGTAGCCTTGCGTTCCCAAGAACGCCTCCGTATCCGTCGGATTGCTGAGTGATGCCAGCCACTCGATAATTTCATAAAGCGCAGAAATCGCCTCGGCCACGCACACCGATAAAAATCCCGTCCAGCCAGCCGTCTTGATAGGAGTCGTGCGACGCAAAAGTTCAATCATCACAAGCGCAGGTGTAACGCCTTGCATCAAATGCCCGATTTTATCGTAATTGTTGCGCGTAAAGCCGAACCAGTCTTCCATCCAGAATCCAAGCGGTACCTTCGCATACGAATAATGCGCCCCCACCAAAAGTACCGCCATGTGGAGCGCCATGACCACATAAAGATACGTGGGCATCCTGAACTTTTTGTAAGTAAATACAAGAACCACTAGCCCGATAATCGCGGGTGCCGCTTCAAGAATCCACGTGAGGTAAGTATCCTCAACTCCGATAACAGACCAAAGCGTTGTCAGGAGAACTAATGCTAGCAAGAACAAATGAGATTTTGCGATATTATTCATGCTTAGAAGATATAAATTTTCGATTATTTAGGCTGCGACGAAGTTTTATCATCTCTAAAAAAACGAATGGGGACATAAACAACAGTCATCCCTGATTTAACCTTAGAGAACGTCCATCGGCTTACTACGGTTCTTATCTCTTCATCAAAATTATCAACACCCGTAGTCGATTTCTTTATTGAAGATTCTTCTACCGTTCCATCTGCAGCAATCGTTAACTTCAAAATGATTTCACCTTCAAAAGCATTAACAGAATCATTCTTGAAGTATTTTCCGTATAATTGCCTTAGAACGAGACTCTTTTGTCGAAAAACACGTTCAACTCTAGAAAACATGGCTTGATTAAGAGTTTGCGTGTTTGCGAATTCAATATTTTTATAAAAAACTTTCAATGTACGAAAATAACTATTTTCAATGGCAGAACTATTTTCAAAACTAGGATAACGTCTTGCACAAGCACCATAATCACAAGCATGTTTAAGAAGGCGTTCTATATCAGCCATAAAAGAATCGTTAGAAAACACATTCGCAAAATAATCGTCTTTTTCCGATGCATGCGGCAACGCCGCAGAATCAGACGATTCAACAGGATTGGATATTTCAGCAACACCGAAACGGTCCGAAGCGCGGCTTAACGACTTTTCATTTTTCGAATCTTTATCGACATTACCGCAGCCAGCCCACAGCATCGCTGTAGCCATCAATACCAACTCGCTGAAATATTTGCTAAAGAAATTTGCCATAGCCATAAATAACAAAATTCAGAACAAACAATCAATGAAAAAAGATTTCTTTTACAATTCTTTTTCACATCGTTTTGGATCAAAGGCTTTTCAGAACATTCCTTTGAGACTATGAGTTTTTTGCATTTTTCGCACATTCGAACTCCAACACCCACCATTTTTGCCCTTCATCTCTCGTCTCTCGCCTAAAAATCTATCTTGGCACGCTTCGCGTGCATTTAGTACGGCTCGGACATGCTCGTTCAAGCAAGCTTGACTCGCGCGTCGCTCGCCTTTTACTAAATTTGCGCGCATGAAAAAATACCACTTGGCCACATACGGCTGCCAGATGAACGAATACGACTCCGCGATGATTGCGCAGGAGCTGGACATGTGCGGTTGCGTCGAGACGAACAACCAGGAAGACGCCGACATCATCATCGTGAACACCTGCAGCGTACGTGAAAAGGCCGAGGAAACCGCCATCGTGAACATCAGCAAGCTCAAGTACTTGCGCAAGAAGAATCCCGACGTGAAAGTCGTCGTGTGCGGTTGCATGGCCAAGAATCGCGGACCAGAACTGCTCAAGCGCCTCAAGAACGTAAACTACATTGTAGGCCCGGACCAGTACCGCAAAATTCCGGAACTTCTGTTCGGGGATGCACAAAGCCCGCTGCACAAGACGCACCACAAGATGTTCATCGACGAAGACCGCGACGAGAACTACCTCGGTGAATACGCCAAGCTCCAGAATGACGTGAGCGCATTCGTTGCAATCCAGCGCGGCTGCAACAAGCGCTGCAGCTACTGCATTGTACCATACCTCCGCGGTCCCGAGAAATACCGCGACATGGACGACGTGCTGACTGAAGTCAAACGCGCCGCCGACAAGGGCATCACCGAAGTGATGCTGCTCGGCCAGACGGTGAATGCATACAAGACGCCAAACGCAGACTTCACGACATTACTGACAAAAGTTTCTGAAATCGGCGGCATCAAGCGCATCCGCTTTACAAGCCCGCACCCGCGCCATTACACGAACGAACTCATCGACGTTCTCTTGAACAACCCGAAAGTTTGCCATTACGCGCACATTCCGCTCCAGAGCGGCTCCGACGCCATTCTCAAGAAGATGCGCCGTCAGCATAACATGGAACAGTACATGACCGTCATCGAGCAGTTGCGTAGCCGTGACCCGTACTACGCGATTTCGACAGATGTCATCTGCGGATTTGTCGGCGAAACTGACGAAGATTTTGAACAGACGATCAAGGCGTTCGAAGCTTGCCAATTCGACACGGCATACATGTTCATCTACAGCCCGCGCAAAGGCACCGAATCGTTCAACGAAGCCGAAATCCTCACGCCCGAAGAAAAGTCGGCACGCCATTCACGCCTCGTAGAACTCCAGAACGCCATCACACTCAAGCGCAACCAGATGATGATTGGCCGCACCGAAGAAATTCTCGTCGAACACGGTTCCACCCGCGACAAGACGGAACTCGTCGGCAAGACGGACAACTTCAAGAAGGTCATTTTCAAGCCGGAAGAAGGCCGCATCATCAAGCCGGGCGATTACGTCAAGGTGAAAATTGACGACATCCGCGGCTGGACGCTCCGCGGCACCCTCGTGTAGCACGACCGAAAGCCACTGACCGTGCGTTCCAGTCAGACATCGTAACTTACGGAATATCAACGAGTTACGCGTTCAAAACGTGCCATTTCGTAAAAATATTTATATCTTTACTCTTGAGGGTAACTAGAGGGTAATATGGCTAAATATTTTATTCACAATTTGGTTATTACAGGCGCACTGAGCGCGTTTGCCGCTACAGCTTCCTTTGCTGAGGCCGCTCCGACTCTCGCCACCGCCCAAAAAGCTTACGTCAACGGCAACTGGAAAGTCGCCGCCGCCGCATACGAACAGGTTTGCCCGAACGAGCCCGAAGCCTCTCGTACCGAATGCTATTTATGGAACGTGCTAGCCCTTTCGCAAACGGGCATCGCCGCTGATTTCAGCAAGGCCGGCAAGCGCCTCGACAGCCTCATTGACAAGACGAACCCGCAGCAAGCCATTTACGCAGACCTCATGATGACCAAGGCTCAGTTCCAGATGTACCTTGGCCGCTACAATAAGGCTGCCGAATCCCTCGTACACGCCATTGAAACTTCGCAGCCGCATCAGGTGACCGTGCTACAAAAGGTCTGCGTCGCCGTCCAGGACCGCGCCCACAGCGAAGATTTGAACGAAGCCTGCAAGAATCTCGGCAATCCCGAAGCCCAGAAGCTTGCCGCCGCCAAGAAGGAACAAGCTCAAGCCGAGCAAGCAAAAGCTGAACAGGCCGCAAACAATAACGCTGCTAAAATCGCTGATTCCAAGGCCGCAGCAAACACCGCCACGGCCGAACCCGCACAGGCCAAGGCTCCCGAAGCAAAGCCCGCCGAAACAAAATCCGCATGGCAACTGCAGCTGGGCGCATTTGGCGTCAAGTCCAACGCCGACCTGCTCGTAGACAATCTTAAAAAGCGCAACATCAACTGCACCATCAGCCAGAACACGCTTGAAAGCGGCAAAGTCCTCTATATCGTGCGCACAGGCCCATTCGATACAAAGGAAAGCGCAGTAGATTACGGAGCAAAAAAGCTGGCTCCGCTCAATGTGGAATTTAGGCCGATGCTAATCAAGCAATCCCTTTAAGCAATTAAAATTATACTCGAAAAAATTTTTTACAGTTTTTAACGCAGAAAACTTGCGTTTTTTCGCTTTATACCTACAAAAAAAGCAAAAATAGTGCTATATTTGTTGTGCTCCCCCGCCGGGGTGGTGAAATTGGTAGACGCGCTGGACTCAAAATCCAGTACTCGCGAGAGTGTGAGGGTTCGATTCCCTCCCCCGGCACTAAACGTTTAAGAAAGAGATCAAAATGAGTAACATGTTCAAAGTGCTTTCTGCTGTTCTTTTCGCGGGCTCACTAGCGTTTGCTCAGTCTGACGACCTCTTTTCTGACGATTTCCAAGATGCTGCTACAGCAGACTCTATTGCACAGGCAAACGCCGAAGCAACAAATCAAGCAAACATCGGTAACGCTCAGGCCGTCGGTGGTCAGTGGGAAGGCTTCAAGTACGAAGACATGGGCCTTACTCAGTGGGAATACCAGCAGGCTAAGGAACAGGGCGTTTCTCGTGAAAAGCTCACGAAGCTCGTTGAACTCGGTATCCGCCCGACTGAATATTTGCAGAAGCCATGGAATCGTCTCGGCGTGAGCGAAGAAGATTGGCTCAGCCAGCGTGCCGAAGGCATGGAAGATGCAGACATCGACCGTTCTTACCGCTATCGTAATGGCGACCAGAGCAGTGCCTATATTTCTCTTCTGATTCCGTCTTACTATCAGTGGAAAACAAAGCAGACTGCCAAGGCAACCTTCATGGATGTCCTCGAAATTGGCAGTATCGCAACGACAATTGTTCTTTACTCTCAGGATAAGAGCTACTGGTGGTGGGGATTCATCGGAATCGCAGCCGCTCATCTCTGGTCCTTTGCAGATGCTTTTATCACCACTCAGTGGGATAGCAATCCAGACGCAAACCGCTTCAGCTTTGGCATCATTCCGACTCCGGACCAGGGCGTTGCAAGTTTCTTCAATGTCAAGTTCTAAGCAGCAATGCAGCTAGAATTACTTAAAAGCAAAATTCATCGCGCTACAGTTACGGATGCGAACCTCAACTATGAAGGCTCCATCACTATAGCCCGCGATCTGATGGATGCAGCAGGCATCCTTCCTTTCGAAAAAGTTGGCGTCCTTGACGTCAATAATGGTTCCCGCCTTGATACGTATGTGATCGAAGGCAAAGCCGGTTCTGGCGTGATTTGCTTGAACGGTGCCGCAGCGCGCCTTGTTCAGCCGGGAGACCTCGTGATTATCGTGGCTTACGCAACGATGTCCCCAGAAGAAGCCAAGACCTGGAAGCCAACCGTCATCCGCGTTAACGGAAAAAACGAAATCATCGAAAAGATCTAGCAGACGGATTTCTGCTTTTGAATGTCCCGGCTCCGCCGGGCTTTTTCTTTTTATAACAAACCGCAAAAAAATTTCCGTTTTTGCTTTTTAGAACAAATCAAATGTTGTATATTAATTGTAAACTATAATATTGAGGTTATTCAATGCAAATAGACTTAATGTATGTCGCTGTAGGCATCGCAGCACTTTTTTTCATCTGCATCTTCACGATGTCCTACATCAAGGCCGCACCGGACGAAGCCATCATCGTTTCCGGTATCCGCAAAGAACCTAAGGTTATCATCGGCCGTGCCGGTTTCAGAATTCCGTTCTTCGAACGCGCGGACCACCTTTCCCTGCAATTGATCCAGATTGACGTAAAGACAGGCAGCCCCGTTCCCACCAAGGACTACATCAATGTATCCGTGGATGCCGTCGTGACCGCCAAGATTTCGGACAATCCAGACCGTCTCAAATCCTCAGCTCAGAACTTCTTGAACAAGAAGCCCGAAGATATCCGCGCGATGATCGTTGACATTCTCGAAGGTAACATGCGTGAAATTGTCGGCCGCATGCAGCTCGTGGACCTCGTGGGGGATCGCAAGCAGGTTTCTGAACTCGTGCTCGAAAACGCGATCCCGGACCTTGAAAAGCTCGGCATCGTGGTGCAGACATTCAACATCCAGAACTTCGAAGACGCGAACGGCGTGATTGAAAATCTCGGTGTCGATAAGACGTCTGCCATCCGCAAGGCTGCCGCCATTTCCAAGGCTAATGCCGAACGCGATATCAGCGTCGCACAGTCGCAGGCCAAGAAAGAAGCAAACGACGCAGCCGTTGCCGCAGAACTCGAAATCGCCCAGAAGCAAAACGACCTCGCCGTGAAAAAGGCCAACTTGCAAAAAATTTCCGATACGGAAAAGGCAATCGCAGACGCCGCTTACGAAATCCAGAAGCAGACTCAGCAGAAGGAAATTAACGTGGCACAGGCCGAAGCTGAAGTCGCCAAGCAAGAAAAGGAAATTGAAATTCGCGAACGCATGGTCATGGTGACCGAAAAGGAACTTAAGGCTCAAATCGAAAAGAAAGCCGAAGCCGAACGCCAGGCCCAGATCCAGCGCTCCGAAGCCGAACTTTTCCAGCAACAAAAAGACGCCGAAGCCGTCCGTTACAAGGAAGAACAGCGCGCCAAGGCCATCAAGCAGATCGCAGACGCCGAAAAGGAAAAGGCTTTTGCCGAAGCTGAAGCCACAAAGGCAAAGGCTCTCGCTGAAGCTGAAGCCACAAAGGCAAAGGGTCTCGCTGAAGCTGAAGCCATCAAGGCACAAGGTCTTGCAGAAGCCGAAGCGCTCAACAAGAAGGCCGAAGCCATGAAACTTTACGGCGACGCTGCCCGCCAGGAAATGCAGCTCAAGACCATTGAAAAGTACTTCGAGCAGATGCCGCAAATCGCAGCCGCCATCGCAAAGCCGATGGAAAAGATTGGCAACATCACCATGTACGGTGAAGGCAATACGGCAAAGCTTACTGGCGACATCACCAAGACGCTTACGCAGGTCACGAACGGCCTCACGGATTCGCTCGGCATCGACCTCCGCACGGTACTTGGCTCCATGTTCGGTGCAAAACTCGCCGGAGTCACCAAAAACGACGATCCCAAAGCCGACAACAAAAAATAATTCCTGAAAAATCAAACTCAACCAGGAGACTTCGCTTTATTCCGAAGCCTCCTTTTTTATATATTCACTATATGCGATTCGTGTGTTTTACAGTGTTGTTCCTTGCTGCGCTTGCCTTTGCCACCTCCCCCGCAAAGGCAGACTCGGCTGCGCTCTCGGAAACACTCGTTGCAGCACAGGATACTGTTGTCGATACAATCTACGTTATCCAAGAAAGCGGCATTCCCTGGAATCGCGAAAGCTTTGACCCAGAACGCCTTGTACGTCACGACACCTTTGATCCCGCACTGAAAGTAGCCTACACCTATTCCGTGAGCTTCATCGGCGGTTCATTTGGATCGTTTGCGCAGCAAAGCTTCATGGCACATTTCGCATACGAATTTACGCCAGCGCTTCATTTGTATGCCAATGTAGGTCTTTGGATGCCGCTTTATTCAAGTCTCCGCTTTGGTAAAGGCATCGCACGGGAAGATGTAAAACAGGGAAACGTAGATGTCCTGATTCCTGATATTTCACTCGAATACAAACCAAACGATAAAATGACGTTCAGGGTCATGTTCATCAACGAAAAAGACGCATTCAAGGCTTACGGCCCTTATAATCATCTCTACGAGCCATGCACTCCGTGGAGAAATTCTATCTTTTGCAGGTGATGAATGTTCAGTCAATCCAAGCTTGCAAAAAGCTTCGCAAAGCCTTGACGATATTGACGCTGTTGCCTGTCGCTACAGCGTTTTGTGGCTGCGAAGAAGAAAAGCCAGCGCCGGTCGTTCGCAAAGTTCATAACATCAAAGGCGAAGTCGAAGTGCTGAACAGCTGTAGCATGAAAGGCGCAGCCACCCAGATGCGCGCTTTCTTACGCAATAATGGATTTGATGTAGTCCATATCGGCAATGACCGCCTCCAAAACTACGACGAAACGATCATCGTGCTTAGGAACCCGGAATGGGAAGGTGCGCAGGCTCTCGCAGCCACCTTAAAGACAACGAACGTTCTTGTCATACTCGACAAAAACGCCACAGTCGATGCCGTCGTACACACAGGTAGAGATTTTCAACAAATAATAGAACCCGATCAGGGAGAACAAAATGACAGCAACAAATAACCAAGATTTTTCTGAAACCGTTAAGCTTGGTGCAGGAATCCTTTTTGAACTTCGCGCCCAGAACGTGCAGCTCATCGACCTCCGCGGCGTCAAAAACGAAGCGGATTACTTCCTCATCGCCACTTGCGAAAGTGAAGCCCAGATGCAGGCCATTCTGAATGAACTTACCAAGGAATTCAAGGCTCGCAAGCTCCACTACGTTGGTGTTGAATACAAGGAAGGTGTGCGTTGGGCCATCTTCGATGCTGGTCTTGACCTGATGGTTCACCTCTTCGAAGAAGAAAAGAGAAACGAAATTTCCTTCGACCGTCTTTACGCAGACGGCAAACTCATGAACCTCGACGAACAAGACTTCATCCGCGAAGACAAGAAGAAGTCTGGAGACGACAATGAACTCATTTGATGTAGAAATTGCAAAAGCCCTCGCCGCAACGGGTGCATTTGCAGAAGATACGGCTTTGAAACTTATCTCCGTGCCGCCTGACACGAGCCACGGAAACTACACTATTCCGTGCTTTTCGCTTGCAAAGACACTCCGCAAGGCACCGAAGCTCATTGCCGAAGATTTAGCCGCCAAGGTTCAGCTCCCGGCAGGGCTTTCCAAGGTTGAAGCCGTGAACGGCTACCTCAACTTCTTCATCGACCGCGGATTCCTCGCCAAGTCCACCCTCGACGAAATCGCCGCCAAGGGTCTCACATACGGCCATGCCGAATCGAACGGCAAGGTTGTCTGCATTGACTACAGCTCCCCGAACATCGGTAAGGAACTCGCCTTCCACCACTTGCGTTCCACAATGATCGGTAACTCGCTTGCCCGCATCTACAAGGCTGCCGGTTACAAGGTCGAACGCATCAACCACCTGGGCGACTGGGGCACCGCTTTCGGTAAGCTCATCGTGATGTACCTCCGCGAAAAGCTCCCGACCGATGACGCCACTTTGAACGCACTCACTGTGAAGGAACTCAACATCCTTTACGCAAGCTTCTCCAAGGCCTCCAAGGAAGAACCCGGTCTCGAAGACGAAGCACGCGCCGCATTCACGAAGCTCGAACAAGGTGACGAATTCTACCGCAAGCTGTGGACCGCATTCCGTGCCGCAACGCTCAAGGAACTCATGCGCATTTACGACATGATGGGCGTTGGCTTTGACCACTACACCGGTGAATCCTTCTTTGAAGACAAGATCCCGGCAGTGCTCGACGAACTCCGTGAAAAGAACTTGTTGGTAAACAGCCAGGAACGCGACGTGGTGATGCTCGACGAATTCGACCTGAACCCGTGCCTTATCCGCAAGAGTGACGGTTCCACGTTGTACGCAACCCGTGACCTCGCCGCCGCCATCTACCGCAAGAAGGAATACAACTTCGACAAGTGCCTTTATGTGGTGGACCTCGGACAAGCACTCCACTTCAAGCAGGTGTTCCACGTCTTGAAGAAGATGGGCCGCGAATGGTACAAGGACATGTACCACATTCCGTTCGGCGTGATTCTCCAGATGGTCGATGGCAAGTGGGAAAAGGGCAAGACCCGTACCGGTACGGCAAGCCTCCTTCGCGATGTGATCGAAGCCGCCCAGAAGAAGATTCTCGAATTCATCGACGAAAAGAATCCGACCCTCGAAAACAAGGAACTCATCGCTCGCCAGATCGGTATCAGCGCCCTTACCTTCAACGACTTGAAGAACAGCCGCTTGAAGGACGTCCGCTTCGACTGGGATGCCGTCATGAGCTTCGAAGGCGATACTGGTCCGTACGTGCAGAACGCACACGTCCGTCTTTGCAGCATTATGCGCAAGGCCGGCTACACCGTTCCGGTGGCCGACGTGGATTACGCACAGCTTACCGATGACGCCGCCTACAGCCTCATCAACATTCTCGCCAAGAAGGGCGAAAAGATTCTCGCCGCCGTCAAGGACGATGAACCGAGCGTACTCGCGCAATACGCACTCGAAATTGCCGAAGCCGCACACAAGTTCATCCACGAAGACCGTGTGCTCGGATCTGCCGAAGAAAAGTCCCGCTTGTTCCTCGTGCAGTCTACGCAGATTGTGCTTGAAAACGTGCTCGACTTGCTCGGCCTCTTCCCGATCCGCCAGATGTAACCTAGACGAGAGAACGCGACTTCGTCGCTACAGACGAGAGACGAAAGTAAAAAAGCAAGAACATATGTTCTTGCTTTTTTCATAAATGCTAGACTAAAAAACTCTCGTCTCTAGTCTCTCGTCTTTCGTCTAAACTAATTCCCGTTAATGCATCTCACAGAATAGCCGTTGTTCCTAGCCGTTGCCGGAACGAGCTGGCGAACCATCTGGTCGCTCATGCGTCCCATAGCCCAAAGCCAAATCGTTTCGTTACGGCCATTCTGTGCAGACCAGAAGCCAGCGTATTCGCCCATGTCTTCATAGCGAACCGTAGACTTGCCGAGAAGCTTGCGATAGCCCGAAGAGAAAATGGTGAAACCGTATTCGTCGGTACCGCCACCGCCCTGCCAGCCAGTCGTAGCCTTCATCTTTGTAGCAAAGTTACCGCACTTGTCCACACCATCGTAGCAACCCGTGAGGCCCTTGAGCATGTCGGACCATTCGCGGTCACGCGGCAAGTGCCATCCTTCCGGGCAAGCCTTGCGGGCACCTTCGAGGTCGTACAGACGACCGCTACGAGCGCAGTAAGAATCCTTGTCTTCATAGCACCAGGAGTGGCCTTCAACATTGTAGTTCACGTTCTGGGCAAACCATTCGCGGCCTTCGACCTTGATGATTCGGTAAACTTGTCCGTCACGCGGGTCCGTAAACGAAGTAGACTTGTCGCGAATTTCGGCGCGGTGTTCCTGCTCGGCAACGCGGAATGCAGAGAGCTGTTCGCGCTTGTACTTCTGGCGACCTTCAAGTTCTGCGACCCAAGCCTTCTGGGCCTGCGGATTTGTAAACTTTATACGCAAATCATGGACGTTGAACAAGTCGTTACCGCAAGCAAAGTCCACACCGGCGATATTGATGATGAGGTCTTCGTTACCAAAACGCCGCGGCTTGTCAAAGTATGAAACCCAAGCCTCCATCGTATTACGGCAGCTTTCGTAAAAATTCGGATCTTCGACCATCTTTGCCGGAACAGTCATGTTACCCGCAACAGAAAAGTCAAACTTATCATCAAGAATACGGAACGAAACCGGCTGGATATTCTTGTAGTGCGTGTATTCGCCAAAACGGATATTGCCGTCAATCTTTGCCGCAGTGTAGTCACCCTGGCCTTCGGCGTTAAAAATGGCATCCCACGTTTTTGGGGGAGCAGCAAATACCTGCGCGGATAAAATGAGCGCAGAGCAAATTCCAAGTTTGAACAATTTAATTCTCTCCATTTATCAATCCTTTTTATATTCTTATTGTAATGTTAGTTATTTTTCATCTAGTTGTTCGTAAAATATTTGGTAATATGGCCTAAATTTTTTAATATTGTAATATGTCTATGACTCGTTATATTCTTCAGATCCTTTGCCCTGACCAAAAAGGGCTTATCGCCGGCACCACGCAAGTCCTTGCCAAAGCCGGAGCAAACATCATCGACCTCCAGCAACACACCGCTAAGGATATCGAAACCTTTTTCTTACGCGCCGTATTCGACATCGAATCAGACGACATTCCCGAAGTCAAAAGACACCTCGAGACCATCGCCCCGCACCTTCAGCTCAACTGGAAGCTATTCGATACCTCCAAGACCGAACGCGTTGCCATATTCGTTTCAAAGACTGACCACTGCCTTTACGACCTGCTCCTCAAGCATCGCGACGGCGACCTCCCCTGCGAATTCAGCTGCATCGTGGGTAACCACCCGGATCTAGGTCCTGTTGGCGGATCTTTTGGCGTACCGTTCTACTATGTGCCGTCCAACCCGGACAAGTCCATTCCCGAGAACCGTTTCCGCGAAATCATTGCCGAAACAAACACCGATACCGTTGTACTCGCCCGCTACATGCAGATCTTGAGCGAATCGTTTACCGAAGAATTCAAGTACCGCATCATCAACATCCACCACGGATTCCTGCCGGCATTCAAGGGGGCAAAGCCCTACCACCAGGCATGGCACAAGGGTGTAAAGATCATCGGTGCTACAGCACACTTTGCGACAGAGGACCTCGACCAGGGGCCAATCATTTGTCAAGACATCCAGCGCGTTCCTGAAACGGCAAGCATCGATGAACTCGTCGAACTCGGCAAGGACATTGAAAAGCGTACGCTGTCGCAGGCACTCAAACTGTGGCTTGAACACCGTGTGTTCGTTCACGCCGGCAGAACATTTATTCTCTAGGAGATCCCAATGTCCGAAGAAATCAAGAATGAAGTCCCCGATCAAGAGCCGACCGCAACTGTAGATAGCGAAGTCAAGACCGAAGCTACGGCCGAAGTCACAAAGCCAATCGAAGAGTCTACCGAAGAACTTGTGAACCCGCTGACGGGCGAAGTCATTTCTCCGGCAAAGCCGAAGGAAAAATCTTCGAATTCCCCGTACAAGCAGTTCAAGCCGGAAACATACGTAAACCCGATGACTGGCGAAGAAGAACAGACCTCGATCGGTTCTCAAGTCATCATCAAGAAAGACCGCGGACTTGCTTACTATGTAGGCTTTGCATTGCTCGTCGTCTTGAGCATCGCATTCTTCTTTTTACCGGGCATTACCATCACGTTTGCCGTTAGCCGACTTGTAGACTTGAACACATCCGCCGCCTGGGTCTTTAGTTCGATCCTGAGCTTTGGCGTTTGGCTCATTTTCAAGCTAAAAATCAAGGGTTTTGAAAAATCCTTCCACAGCTATTTAGTACTTTGCGTATTATGCTTGGTCGCAATGGTTGCGATCCAGTTCATAACCGATTACAACATGATCTCTGAAGTTGTAGCACTCCTTCTTGGAGCCAAGGCTTAGGTATTTGCAATGAATAAAACAGACTCTTTTGTACACTTTCTCGTAGAATCAGGCGCTCTCAAATTCGGCAACTTCGTGACCAAGAGCGGTCGCGAAACGCCTTACTTTATCAACACTGGCGAGTTCCGTACAGGAGCATCGCTTTCCAGGCTTGCTGAATTCTACGCCGCCGCATACATGGTCCATTTCGATGGCAAGGCACAGAACCTTTACGGACCAGCCTACAAGGGCATCCCGCTCTGTGCAGCAACGGCAATGAAACTCTCTGACGTGTACGCCCAGAATCTCACATTCACGTACAACAGAAAAGAAGTCAAGGACCACGGTGAAGGCGGTTCCCTCGTCGGTTACAAGTATGCCGAAAAGACAAATGTCGTCATCATCGAAGACGTGATCACCGCAGGCACTTCCGTCAACGAGACCATGCAGGCGCTTTCCCAGATT
Source organism: Fibrobacter sp. (assembly GCF_045112255.1). Taxonomy (GTDB): domain Bacteria; phylum Fibrobacterota; class Fibrobacteria; order Fibrobacterales; family Fibrobacteraceae; genus Fibrobacter. Next base: position 26,330 of record NZ_JBGUHR010000135.1, on the reverse strand, counting down.
GAAAATGCAAACGTCATCGGCCTTTTGATTTCCGTGGACCGCAAAGAAAAGCTCGAGAACGGCAAGTCAGCTCTCCAGACCGTGCAAGATGAATACGGCATCGAAGCCCACTCCATCGTAAACATCAACGACATCATCGCATTCCTCGAAAGCGAAGAAAACCGCAAGGCCATTAACGCCCCCGAAGGAATCCTTGATCGCGTCTATGCTTACCGCGAAAAATGGGGCGCAGTCTAAAGCTTCTGAGAAAACGAGAGTAAATGACATTTAAGAAGTCTATACTTTCCATTGGATTTGCAATCTGCATGCTCACCGGGTGTGCAGATTCTTATCATTGGACAGCAAGCCACCCCGCATACCATAAGGCACCTTATGGCGGTATTGCGGTGACAGGCATCGAAAACGCATTTGTCATTACTCGTTCCAACTGGTTTGCAAAGCGCCTCGAAATCGGGACAGACAGCATCCAGATCAAGGGAACGCTCCATTGCCGCAACACCTTCGAAACCGAAATGCGCAAGGCATACGGAAACCTCATAGTCATCCCGGATTCCTCGAACCGCATTTTCCCCGAAGAAAGCTTAAAGCTTGATGAACGCATATTCATCAAGGGCCACATTCCGGAACAAGGCGTTACGCTCAAGGACTCCGCAGGGAATGTGCCTCCCGTTGTCCTGATACTGCACGAATTCATTATCGGTACGGATCTGAAACGCGAAACATTCTTTGATTATGCACTTATCCACAATGAAAGTGGCAGCATCCGCAAGCCCGATAACGTCAGCGCCATTTTTTCGTATACACTTTGGGACAACCTAAAGCAGCGCCCGTTATTCAGCGCTGTTGACGAAATTCAGCAGCCCATTACAATTTACAAGCTCAACAATTTGACAAACCTGGTCCAGATTGCGGTACAGAAAATCAGGAAGAACCTTTACGAAGGAGTTGTCAAATGAAAAAGCTCCTCGTTATCTTGATGATTTTGGCCGCCTGGGCAAGCGCATCTGAAGTGTATTTCGATTCTCGTTTTACACTCTGGAAAGATGCTACAGTCTACATTTGGACTCTTGACGGCAACTCGCCTATCAACGCCAATGAATTTTGCCTTTCGCTTCGGCGCAACAACACAGGCATCGGAGAACCCAAGTGCCGCGAACTCGGCGAATGGGAACGCGACACCATAGCCACACGCTACGGCACCTGGCTTTCGAACAATCTTGAAAAAGGATTGCCCTCAAGCTACTTGCGCACAAGGCACCCCGGCATGGCAGCAAAGATCCAGGCTCTTGAAGACAACATCGTCCTGTTCCTCGCGCCGCAAGGGAATAACATCCAGATCGCCATTTTTGATGAAACGGCGCAAGAACCCAAAGCCGCAGGCATCGTCAAGGCAAACACCGACAAGGTCGCCCTCAGCGACGATATCGCCGCCACATTTTTCGACAAGCGCACCAAGCGCCGCCTTACCAAGGAAGAACGTCTCAAGCAGCAGACCGAACCTGACGACCTTTACAAGGAAGTCCCGAACTTGAAAATCTGGGCGGGAGCAGGCATCGGTTATTCCCGGGCGCATTTCCCGCTTACCCCCGACAACTGGACCAGAAGCCACACCAAAAGCCGAGTCAAGAACTACCGCATTACTAAGGACTCCGTAAGCCTTTGGAACTTTATCGACGATGCAGACCCGTTCCTTGCACTTTATACAGGCGTTACCTGGCACGGTTTTATAGGCATTGAACTTCTGTACCGTTATTCCAACCGCGATATGAAAACGGACAAAGCTGATACCGTCTATCGCGAGCTAGACCACTGGAATTTTGGACAGCATGACATCGGACTCAATGCACTTTTGTCCATGACCTACCCCATCACCACGTGGCTAGACATCACACCGCTATTTTTCCTGGGATTCCAATACTCGTTCTATTCTGAAAACATCGAATTGAAAAAAGGGGTCAAGACACCCTCCAGGGCTTACAAATACCGCATCAAGTTCGAAGATGTTTACAAAGGCGCGTTAGTAGGCGTTGGCGGTCAGTTCATCTTTAAAAAGCATTATGGTCTCGACTTACGTGCAGGGATTTCAAGCCGAGGAAGAGACCTCTATGAAGCCCCATCACCCGATGCAGGCGCCGCCCCCACAACAATCGGAAGATTCACCCTCGATTGCTTTGTTAGCCTCGGGTTTGAATACCACTGGACGCTTTAATTAGTTATTAGTTACTAGTCATTGGTCATTAGTTAATAGAGATTCTATAAAAAAGTCATTCTCGACGGAGCGTAGCGAAGGAGGGAATCCATACATTGCAGATTTTGAATTGTATGGATCCTCCTAACGGAGAATGACAAAAAAAGAACTCAAAACTACAGCAAAGCAACCTCAGTAACTAGTAACTTGTAACTCTTAACAAAGACCTTCCACTTGCAATTTTTCTATCTTTGCGCTCACTATGAGTGACGAAATTAAAGAAGAAACGAAAGAAAGAGTAAATCCGTTTTTAACGCCTGTCAAAATTATCGAGCCCAAGAACAAGCTCCCCGATTATACGTTTGATATGCTCCCCGAAGAACAGAAGGCTATTCTCCGGGAACACGGCTGGACCGAACTGATGCCAGTCCAGCGCAAGTCCATCCCTTACATGCTCGCCGCCCGCGATATGCTCGTGCAATCGAAGACGGGTTCGGGCAAGACGGGCGCATACGCCCTCCCACTTTTGCAGGTCATTGTCCGTGACCATCCGTATCCGCAGGCACTCATCCTCGTGCCGACTCGAGAACTCTGCATCCAGGTGCAAGAAGAATTCGAAAAGCTCTCGAAGGGTACAGGCATCAAGTCCGTCGCTATTTTTGGTGGCGTGAGCTACGAACCGCAAATCAAGGCGCTCCGCTCCGGCGTACATGTCATTGTTGCCACTCCGGGCCGCCTCATGGACCACATCCAGCGCGGTAACGTAGACTTACTTTCCATCCGCGACCTCGTGCTTGACGAAGCAGACGAAATGCTCTCGATGGGTTTCTACCCCGACATGCAGAAGATCCGCAAGTACTTGCCAAAGGCCATCTCCTGCACAATGTACAGCGCCACGATCCCGCAGACGGTCAAGAGCCTTGCCCGAGAATTCCAGCGCCCGGGTGCCGATTTCCTTTCGCTCAGCTATGACAAGGTCATCGCGAACAACCTCGAACACCGCTACTACACTTGCGACGTGATGGAAAAGGATTCCATGACCATCAAGGTTCTGGAATACTACCATCCCGAAAGCTGCATGATTTTCTGCAACTACAAGCGCGACGTGAGCTACCTCGAACAGGTGCTCTCCGGTTACGGCTTTGAAGTCGGCGCACTCAGTGGCGACGTGACCCAGAGCCTCCGCGAAAAGACACTCAACGCCTTCCGCGACAAGAAGCTCAAGATCCTCATCTGCACAGACGTTGCCGCCCGCGGTATTGACGTGGACCACGTGACGCACGTGATTGTCTACGACCACCCCGCCGACCACGAAGTCTATGTGCACCGCAGCGGACGTACCGCCCGTGCAGGCCGCAGTGGCCTCTGCATTTCGCTTATCACGCCGGTCGAAGAAATCGACCTCCGCCAGACGGCAGTCGACTTCGGCATCAACTTCATCAAGATGGATCCGCTCACGAACGAAGAAATCGCAAAGAAGGTGAGTGAACGTACACGCGTCCGCCTCGAAGAAGTCCGCAAGCACTTCGGCGGTCAAAAAGCAACTGAACGCATCAGCCGCATGCTCCCGCTCGTTAAGGATCTCGCGAACGGCACAACCGACGACCAGATGCTACTTGCCTACCTGTTAGACAGATTCGCATGGAAAAAGTAGGCGCACAAAAGAACTTAAATAAAAACAAGAAGGCCTAGAAATGGCAAAAATCAAAGTAAAATCAGCAAAAGAAATCGAACTGATCCGCGATGCCGGCGCTCTCGCTGCCGAAACGCTGATCCGTGCTGGAGAAATGTGCAAGCCCGGCGTCTCCACGCTCGAAATCGATGAATTCATCGGCGACTACACTCGCCAGCACAAGGGCATTTCCGCCTGCATGGGCTATCACGGTTACCCGCGTTACGCCTGCATCAGCATCAACGAAGTTGTCTGCCACGGCATCCCGAACGCAAACACGATTCTCAAGGATGGCGACATCGTGAACATCGACATCACGACGATCCTCTCCGGCTACCACGGCGACACGTCCGCCATGTTCTGCGTCGGCAAGGTCTCTGACATTGCCCGCGAACTCGTGGACACCGCCAAGTTCTGCATGGAAGAAGGCATCCGCGCCGCTGGCGAAAGAGGCGCCCACTGGAACGACATCGGCTGCGCCATCCAGGACATCGCCGACGAACACGGCTTCAGCGTTGTCGAAGACTACTGCGGTCACGGCATCGGTCGCGGCTTCCACGAAGAACCGACCGTCTACCACTTCCGCAACTACGAACGTTGCCCGTTCATTGAAATCGGTAACGTCTTTACGGTCGAACCGATGCTCAACGTCGGACGCCCGGGCACCAAGACTCTCGCTGACGGCTGGACCGCTGTGACCCGCGATGGCTCTCTCAGCGCCCAGTGGGAACACACCGTCGTGAAGACCAAGGATGGCATCGACATCCTCACGCTTCCAAGATAGACGAGAGAACGGGCAACGCCCTACAGACTAAAGACGAAAGAGATATAAAACGCCTCGCGCAATCCAATGCACGAGGCGTTTTTACGTATAAAATCTTTTGATGTAATGTTTTACAATAGTATTTTAAACGCTCCTATTTCAAAAAAATCAAAAAAGAATAATTTTGTTGACATGAAAACAACAAAACTTTCTGCATTCTCTCTCTCCTTGCTGTTCAGTGCCGCCATGGCCACTGCAGCCGATACCGTAGGCAATTTCTTTGACGAAAACGGCGCTTACTATGGCCCGGACTGCGATAAAGAAAAAAACTATTCCGGCGCATACTACACCGGTAATTACGAAAGCCCGTTCAAGACCGTCTTGGGCAAGACCGACGAAGAAATCCAGGCAAAAATGGATCAGTTGTGGGACCACTACTTTAAGGGCGACAACAATTCCAAGGTCTATTACGACAAGGGCAACGAAGCTTACATTCTCGACGTGAACAACAGAGACGTCCGTTCTGAAGGCATGTCATACGGTATGATGATTGCCGTGCAGACTGGCCACAAAGAAGAATTCGACAAGCTTTGGAACTGGGCCAAGAACCACATGTGGCACAAGAGCGGTGGCTGGGACGGCTACTTCGCTTGGCAGCGCAACGAAAGCGGCTCCGGCGGTGACGACAACTGCGCACCGGACGGCGAAATGTATTTTATGATGTCGCTCCTCTTTGCAGCGAACCGCTGGAATGACAGCAAGTACATGGACGATGCCCAGTACATCTTGAAGAAGATGTGGGACAACGGCCAGCATAGCCTTTTCAACCCGCAGCATTACGTTATCACGTTCCAGCCGCAGGGCAACGAAAACAACTTCTCCGACCCGTCTTACGACTTGCCGGCCTATGTCGATCTTTTCGCTCGCTGGTCCACCTCCAATCAGGATAAGTGGAGCAAGGCAGCAAAGGCAACGCGCGATCACTTGTACAAATCCTCCAACACGAAGTCCGGCTTGTTCTCGGATTACAACAACTTCGACGGTACTCCGCACGGCGTAAGCTACAACGGCAATGCAGAAAAGTACATGTACGATGCCATGCGCTGCGCAATGAACTTCGGCATGGACTACTACCTCTTCGGCGCAGATTCTGCTCGCCAAGAAGAAATGGCCCGCCGCATCATCGACTTCTTCGAAAGAGACAACTACAAGCACGCTCGTTTCAACTGGGACGGCTCCAATCCGCAGGAACAGTATACGCTTGGCGAAACCGGCGCAAACGCCGTGGCAGCAATGGCTTTGATGAACGATTCAAAGTATAACGACGCTGTCAAGAAGAATCTCAAGATGGCTTGGGATGCAAGCCTCATGACCGGTCAATACCGCTACTACGACGGTCTCGTTCATTACCTCGCCATGCTCCACTTGAGCGGCACATTCAAGATTTGGAAGCCGAAGCCGGAAGTTACGGAAAAGGAAGTCACCGCCAACGAACACAATGGCGTCAAGATTGCAAAGGACACGACTTTCTATTCGTTTGAATCTTGCAAGCTTTACAAGGTGAACGCAAAGCCGGACAATGTTTCTATTGCCTCTAAGCCCAAGCTCAACAACTCCGTGAAGGTCTGGTCCAACAACAGCGCTATTGTCATTGAAAACGCTGCAATCGGCTCCAAGTTCGCAATCACGGATGTGAACGGCCGTGTGCTCAAGGCTGCAAAGACAAGCTCCACCCTGCAAGAAGTCCGTATCAACAGCAGAGGCAACTTCCTCGTCATTGTTGGCGACAAGACTTACAAGGTCGTGAAGTAAAAAGATTTGCGATTTCGCAAGATTTTAATAGGTGTGCAGCGATGCACACCTTTTTTGTTATTCTCGTGAAAAATTATATATTACAACCATCCAAAGTCATTCCTAATTCCGAACTCCTAAATCCTAATTAGCAAGTACCATGTCCTTTCTCAGCAACGCACGAGACAAAGCCATCGAGATGTTTTTCCGGCGCAATGACTTCATCAACAGATTTGGTGAAATTCAGAACGTCGATATCGATTCGCTAGAAAATCAAGCAACCGTGACCATCCTTCTGCACGGAGAATTTACGCCGACCACACTTTGTGCACACTACTGTTTTGAAGATACAGAACAAGGAACGATGATTGTCATAAACAAAGTAGACAGCCCACGAATGTTGGTCAATGAAATCGCCGCCTGGTGGTTCAAAGGCCATTCTATCAAGAAAGCACTCCCTAAGGGCACGGGTTTGTTCGCAAAAATTTTGTTCTAACCGCCACAGATGGAGCAATCATGGAAGAGCAACTTCAGAAAGCATTGAACAACGTCTCCTTCAGCGTCAACGCCGAAAAGCAGACGATGGACCTTACAATCATTCCGCATGGCGAAACGACACCCATCTCGTTCCATTTAAACTACAAAATTGTCGAAAATGGCGAAAGAACCGAATTTTTCATCACAAAAATCGCTTCAGATAGACTTTGGATAGATGAAATTGTGAAATTGTGGTTAGAAAAAAGTAATTTTAATTACATGATTCCCCCAAACCTCGCAGGAATTGTTAAAATGTTCTTGAAATAGAAGGAGGCTGCCATGTTAAACTTTAACGAATTCAAAAAAGACGAATCCAATTCCATTCAGGAAATGTTCAATTCGGTCGTCTTCAACCTGATTACGGATATTCCGGACTCGCTCCTCTGCCCCAACAGGGACCCGGATACGCGCGCAGACATTTTGATCAAGCAGGCAGCCCTAAAAGCCGCAGCAGTCAGCACCTCGCTCTCTATCCCAGCAGGATTCACTGGAGTCCTCACCTCCATTCCGGATATAGCAGCAGTCTGGCGCATCCAGGCACAGCTTGTTTCCGATATCGCTTGCACCTATGGCAAATTCGCGATGCTCTCCCGTGAAGCAATGGTCTGGTGCCTTTTCCGCCACAGTGCAGCCTCGCTCCTCCGCGATGTCGCCGTCCGCACGGGCAGCCGCATTGTCGTACAGAAGCTATCGCTTGCAGCCCTCCAGAAGCTGCTCCAGAAAATCGGAGTCAAGATTTCAGCAAACTTCCTCGGTCGAATCGCCCTCCGCGCAATCCCTGCCATTGGCGCCATCGGTAACGGAGCATACACCTACTTCGACACAAACGAAGTCGGCAAGACGGCCAAGTCCTACTTCAAGGCACTCGAAGGTGTCGAAAAGCCGGAACTCGTCGAAAACGCCATCGACAAGGAATCTGAATCTGGCGATGATGGTGCAGATCAAAGCGCAAGCGGAGAAAACGGCACCGATTCAACCGCACAGAATTCTGACGAAAACAACTGATCTTTTTCCTTTTTAACGTCAGCGTTCCACCGTGAGCGTCATACATAAAATCCATAAATTGATCAAAACACAAGGAGCCTCAGTGCTCCTTGTGCTCGTTTTACTGATTCTTTTTACGCTATCCATTACGGGCGAAAAAACGCCGCTGAACAACGGCATCGGGTACGACGGAACCTTCTACTACCAGGTCGCACAAAATTTTACCACAGACTTCTGGACTACGGGCTACGACCGATTCCGCATTTTCCGTATTTTCCCATTTTTCCTGATAAATCTTTTTTTCTCGTTCTTTGACATCGAGCCTACGCTTGCAAACCTGATGCACTCCATGTACGTGCTCCATTTTTGCAATCTCGCCATTCTGCTATTTTTCTTCTTCAAGCTCATAAAGCAGTGCGCCTGGAAACCGACGACTTCGGCTTTAATCTTCGGGTGTTTCTTTTTCAATCATTTCGTACTCAAAAACTGCGGCTACGAAATATTCCTGACGGACGCTTTTGCAAATACGATTTTCCTTGCATCCTATTATTATTTATTGCGGCAGAAATATTTGCAAGCAATTGCCATTTCATTTTTGGGCATTCTCACATGGCCAACAGTCGCCTACATCATTTGGCTCCTTTACATTTTCAAGGATCCTTTTCCTAAAAACGCACCCTACCTAAAGCTCCACACCGGGAAACTCCTCTCCATAACGCTTCCGTTACTTTCAGTCGGAGCTGTAGCCACCCTATATCTGCTACACAAGCAGCAGCTTCTCGAAAGCATGCTATTCATCCAAATATCCAAGCCATTACTCTTCACTAGCGCTATTGCCTGGAGTGCTTTCCTTTACATCGTCCTTCGAAACTGCGACGGCCACATCTACACGCCGTCCACATACGCCCGCGAATTTATCCGCCAGTCCCCGTGGAAAAAACTGGCGTTGATCGCCATCCCCTTCATTGCTATTAACCTTTACCTCCGCGCCCATGCGAATGACGATTTCTATTTCAGCGAAGTCGCATTTATCCTTCAAGTCTTTTTGCGCCCGCTCAAATACCCGTTCATCACACCGGTCGCACACATCTGCTATTTCGGTATCTTGCCGCTACTTGTGATTTTTTTGTTCCGCGATTTTTCAAAGAACATTTTCAACCGGAGTCCCGGCTACGCGCTTGCGTTCCTCGCCTTCATTTTATTTGCAATAGACAGCGAGGCAAGGCATGTCATCCCGCTCCTGCCTTTGATTCTCGTTCCACTCGGAGACACCCTCGACAAAACGGACCTAAGCGCAAAGACTGTTGCAATATTGCTCGCTCTGCAAATCGCCCTCAGTCATTTTTACATACCGCTAAACATCGAAGGATTTGCATATTCCCTTGTTATTAACGATTATTATGGAATTTCCCAACGTTATTTCATGAATCAAGGTCCATGGGTGTCATTCCACTCACTCGCCTTATGGACTGGAATCTCTCTTGTAACGGGATTTTTAATCTACCAGATTGTGCAAAAACGCAAATTTTAGCCATTTTAGCCACCATTTATACTATCAAATGAAATTACGCCCTTGAGTTCCCCCCAAAATTTTCTATTTTTGGGCGCATCATTCAATAACATCAACTCCATTAGTGGAATAAAAATATGAAAGACATTCAGCTGCACAGAAATATTGGTATTTCTGCTCACATCGACTCCGGTAAGACTACTCTTACCGAACGTATCCTCTACTTCACAAAGCGTATCCACGCTATCCACGAAGTTCGTGGTAAAGACGGCGTCGGTGCCACGATGGACTCCATGGAACTTGAACGCGAACGCGGCATCACGATTCAGTCTGCTGCTACGTTTGCAAACTGGACTCACACCAAGACCGGTGAACGCGACTCCATCAACATCATCGATACCCCGGGGCACGTGGACTTCACGATCGAAGTGGAACGTTCTCTCCGCGTGTTGGACGGTGCTATCCTCGTCCTCACTGGCGTTGAAGGCGTCCAGTCCCAGTCTATTACCGTTGACCGCCAAATGCGCCGTTACCATGTGCCGCGCGTCGTGTTCGTGAACAAGTGCGACCGCTCTGGTGCAAATCCGCTCCGCGTTGCAGTCATGCTCAAGGAAAAGCTCAACCACAAGCCGTGCGTCATGCAGATTCCTATAGGTTTGGAATCCAATCTTAAGGGCGTGGTCGACCTTCTCGAAATGAAGGCATACTACTTCGAAGGCGACAATGGCGACGACATGATCGAAAAGGAAATTCCGGCCGAACTCGTTGACCAGGCTAACGAATACCGTGAAAAGCTCGTTGACTGCTGCGCAGACTACAGCGACGAAGTCATGGAAAAGGCTATGGAAGGCGAATACGGTGTCGATCAGATCGACAAGAACCTCCTCAAGAAGGTCATCCGCGAAGCCACCATCCGTCTTGACATCACTCCGGTGTTCATGGGTTCTGCACACAAGAACATTGGTGTCCAGAAGCTCCTCGACGGTGTTATCGACTTCCTCCCGTGCCCGACCGACGTTGAAAACAAGGCTCTCGACCTCGACAACAACGAAGCTGAAGTTGTTCTTAAGTCCGAAGATAACGCACCGCTCGTCTGCTACGCATTCAAGCTCGTGAACGACCGCTATGGCCAGCTCACCTACGTCCGCGTTTACCAGGGTACCCTCAAGAAGGGCGACATGATCACCAACATGGCAACCGGCAAGAAGGTTTCCGTTGGCCGTCTCGTCCGTATGCACGCTGACGAAATGGTGGATATCACCGAAGCCGGTGCAGGCGACATCGTTGCTCTGTTCGGTATCGACTGCGCATCCGGTACGACATTCACGGATGGCAAGAACCACTACAACATGACTTCCATGCACGTTCCTAACCCGGTTATCGAACTTGTTATTGAAGCCAAGAACCGTGACGACCTCGACAACATGTCCAAGGCCCTCAACCGCTTCACGAAGGAAGACCCGACGTTCCAGGTCGAAGTTGACAAGGAATCTGGTCAGACCATCATCAAGGGTATGGGCGAACTCCACCTTGACGTTTATATCGAACGTATGCGCCGTGAATACAAGTGCGACGTGACGACTGGTGCTCCGCAAGTTGCTTACCGCGAAACCATCACCCGCCCGGCCAAGTTCGACTACACCCACAAGAAGCAGACCGGTGGTTCTGGTCAGTACGCTAAGGTTGTCGGTGAAATGCGTCCGATGGCTGTCGAAGGCGACCAGGAAAAGGTCTACAACTTCGTCAACTCCGTCGTCGGTGGCCGTATTCCGAAGGAATACATCCCGTCTTGCGATAAGGGTTTCCAGAGCTGCATGGAAGCAGGTTCCCTCATCGGCTTCCCGGTTGTCGGTATCGAAATGGAAGTCCAGGATGGTGCATTCCACCCGGTCGACTCCTCTGATATGGCGTTCCAGGTTGCTGCCCGTATGGCCTTCCGCGAAGCTTTCGCTAAGGCTGGCGCTCAGATCCTCGAACCGATCATGAAGGTTGAAATCCAGACCCCGACCGAATTCCAGGGCGGTGTCGTGGGTAACGTTTCCCAGCGTCGTGGTAGCATCGTTGGTACTTCCGAAGAACTCGGCATGACCACGATCACTGCTGAAGTTCCGCTTTCCGAAATGTTCGGTTATGCTACGGACCTCCGTTCCATGACCCAGGGTAAGGCAGAATTCACGATGGAATTCTGCAAGTACCTCCCGGTTCCGAAGAACATCCAGGAAGAACTCATCAAGAAGTACGGCGACAAGGTCAAGGCAAGAGCCTAACACGACCGGAACGGCTAGACTTAAGTAAGAAATTACGTCACAGCCGTTCCTCTCGCAAGAAACCCTCGGTTAATACCGAGGGTTTCTTTTTTGCTCACAAACTCGACCGCAAAATGCGAAAGGCTCGAAAGTTTAAAAGGCCTGCAACGAAAGTTGCAGGTCTTTTTGTTTAGGGTTTACACACACACAGTAATTCGCATAAAAGAAGAGTCCCGCAATGCTCTCACGGGACTCTCGTATAAACGTAACACTAGTAAGTTCTACTCCGCGATTCGATCCGGCATCCCGTCTCAGAACCAGAATTTACTTGTGCCACAAGAATAATATAGTACACGAATTGAGAGTGCGGATAAAATTTCTAAAAAAATAAAATTCCCAAAAAGAACATTCCAGATTGGATTATGGAATTTATTTTTTGTATCTTAGAATTAAGTTCTTCATACAATATAACGGAAACTTCAAGAAAGCAAGGATTTCATTTATGAAAAAAACAACATCTTTATTCGCACTATTCGCCCTTGCACTTACCGCGCTATATGGCTGCGGTACAGACACCTGTAGCGATGTTGCTCATCCAGATAACAAGCTCGCAGAAATCCAGAAAACAGTCGGGAATTTCAAAAAAGGCAAGACCACCCATTACGTTCATTCCAACGGTTTCGAATTCGATTTAACCGTTGCGCAAGATTCGTTCTACACAAAAAAACTGAGGGATTTTTGTGTAGACGGTGTTGAAGAAACTCGCTCGGTTATCCTTTCTTCAACCTATCCCATCATAAACGTCGAAATCAATTTTTACGGAAGCGAATACACGACTCCAATGATGGTCCGCAACAGCGAAACCTCTTTTTACGTAGAACTAGAGGAAAGGCATATACTGGATGAAGAGGATATTGCAACGCTAGATACAATTACATTCAACGGTGTAACTTACGATAGCGTTCTCGTCGTTAAAAATGACGACAAATCACGTCTCTATTTTTCAAAAAAGAAAGGGATCCTGAAACTTGAAATCTCGGATGACGAATATTTCACGATCAAGGAAGGAGGCGACAATGAATAAGATTCAGCAGAATGTACTAGCTCTTATTGCAGGCTCATTTCTATTAACTTCATGCGGGTTAAGCCTGGACGATGATTATGTCGGCGGAGATTTTGGAAAGCTTGTTCAGAAAGAACAGGAATGGAACGACTCGATTGATGTCATAGACAATATCGGGATCGAGGACAATTACAAACAACGTCTATACAGCCACAAAAACGAGAATTTCGATTTCAAAGCAAAAGGGTCCCTCAACGAGATCCATGTCGGCGCAAGAATCGAATGCAACAGCAACGGCGGAAACATGACCATATACTGCATCGAGCAGTTCCGCGATGAAAGCTGGCAATACGGTCCTGAAATCGTTTTCAAGAATCTCAAAGGCAACAAGATGACAAATGCGGACGGCTACACAGTCCGTATGCTCGATTCGCTGGAAATCGGCAAGAAAACTTACCGTGATGTACTGGAATTCGATGCTACTGAAGCCGAAAACAACGGCTGTAATTACGACAAGTTCTACATTTCTGCTGTAGACGGCCTTCTTCGCATCGATTTGCTAGATTCAATTAAAATTGTAAGGCAATAGACCACACTAGCGACTGAGCTTTGCTTCTTTCCAGAGCTTTTGCAAGCCCTCTAGCCCTACATCCTTAATTTCTTTACCCTGTTCCTTAACACGGCGCTCCACCTCGCGGAAGCGCCTTTCAAATTTATTGTTTGCGCGTTGCAATGCTATGTTGGCGTTGAAACCGCAATGGCGGGCCACATTCACGAGGCTGAACATGATATCGCCGAATTCATCTTCCAGACGGTCCACGTTCGCATTCTCGGGAGAAACCTTTTCCATTTCGGCACGGAATTCCGCAAATTCCTCTTGAGCCTTGTCGAACACGGGTGCAGCCTCGCCCCAGTCAAAACCGACTTTTGCCACGCGCCGGATTATGTCTTGCGAGCGCGCAAGTGTCGGCATGCTCTTACTGACTTTGTCCATAATAGACTCGCCAGCATGTTTTAAGTTATTCTTTTCCTGCGCCTTGATGCGTTCCCAGCGGCGGCTCACGTCACTTGCCGTATCCACTTTAGCATCCCCAAACACATGCGGATGCCTGCGCACCATCTTTTCGCACAAGCCCTGAATGACATCGTCAATCGTAAAGTCTCCCTGTTCCTTGCACACCTGCGAATGGAAAATCACTTGGAACAGCACATCGCCAAGTTCCTCGCACATGTGTTCCTTGTCGCCATCCTGTGCGGCATCGATAAATTCACAACTTTCTTCAACCAGATACGGCAGCAGTGAATGTGTGGTCTGCTGGCGGTCCCACGGGCAGCCATTCTCCGAACGAAGGCGAGCCATAATTTCGACGAGATCATTAAACGAATATTTCATGTACACAAAGATAGAAAGTAAATGCGCCCCTTGTTTTTTCTTGACAAATTCTGTAAATTAGTAATACCGTTATTAGATTCTTAATTTTATCGTTTCTTATATCAACACTAGCTTTTATGGAAACGAAAACATACAACGAGCTGACACTAGAGAACTACCCTCACACATTACGAACTTCCAAGTACTGCCCCAAACAGCTTTTCTACAAGGGAACCCTCCCCACCGCTGATAAAATCGGCATCGCCATGGTCGGCACACGCCGTCCGTCCGCAAACGCTGAAGAACTTTGCCGCCGTCTCGTTTTATCGCTCAAAGGAACAAACGCCGTCGTCGTTTCAGGGCTAGCGCAGGGCATAGACAGCTTTTGCCACCGTGCAGCACTCGATGCAGGCATTCCAACGATAGCCGTTCTGGCGCAAGGACTAGACGCCAAAATCGAGGGGGAACGAGCCTTACTTGCCCAACGAATTTTAGACGCGGGAGGCGCCCTAATAAGCGAATACGAAGGCGACACGCCAGCCTACAAAGGAAACTTCATCGCCCGAAACCGCATCATCAGCGGACTCAGCCAATCCACGCTCGTCGTGCAAAGCCGTAAAAAAGGAGGGGCACTCCTCACTGCGCAATTCTGTTTAGACGATGGGAAACCGCTCCTCGCCTGCCCCGGGAACTTCGACTGCGAACTCTACAGCGGCACAAACGCGCTCCTCGACAGCGGTCGCGCCAAGCCGGTATTCATTCCCGAAAGTCTACGGTCCGTGGCGGGAATACCGCTCATCGAAGGCGCTCATATCGAAGAACTGAGCGCAAGCGGAGTGGAACTTTCAAGCGGAGCTCAAAAGGTATTTAAGCGTTTTAACGGTTTTCGCAAAACTTTTTCGGAACTTCAGCAGGAATTTGACTTTAAGGCACCAGAACTTTTAGCTATATTGACGGAGCTAGAAATATCTGGTCTGGTTTCATCAAAAGACAACTTCCAATTCTATTTTAACGGAGCATAATTAGTTGCACATACGACTTATTATTGGAATTGCCACCGCGATTACATTCGCGTTCTTGGTCTTCCATTTGCTGTTCGGCAAGAACAGCATTCCGGAACAGCGTAGAATTGCGAAGGAAATAGAACTCTACCAGAAACAAATTGATTCTCTAGGTAAAGTTCTTGAGAATCGAGAACAGCTCATTCAGAAATTAAAGACCGATTCCCTCTACAAGGAAGAAATACTTCGCACCCACTATGGCATGAGCCGCGAAAACGAGAAAGTATTTCAGCTGGTGAAGTAGCGGCGAAGCCGCTGCTTAGACGAAAGAACGCTCGTAAACTCGCTTTAGACGAAAGACGAGAGTAATAGTAAGGCACCTTTGGTGCAGTATAATAAAATTCTTTCGTCTCTCGTCTAAACCTACGCCATTTTACTTGCATCGGTGCGGACGGATTCGACCTTCCCGGCGAAGAAGCTATATGCGGCAGGCACAATAAAGAGCGTCATGAACGTCGCAAATGTGAGACCGCCTACAATAGCAACACCCATTGCAATGCGGCTCGGGGTGCCGGTCAAAATGAGCGGCACCGCGCCCAATACTGTCGAAAGGCTCGTCATGAGGATTGGGCGGAAGCGGCGTTCCGCCGCCATCCGAGCCGCCTCGAGCTTGCTGCAGCCCGTATTCTCGGCAATCTGGTTTGCAAATTCCACAATCAAGATACCGTTCTTCGTTACAAGAGCGATCAACAAGATCAAGGCAATTTCGCTAAAGATGTTGAGCGTCTGGCCTGTGACAAACAAGCTCACCAAAGCGCCCGAGAGTGCAAGCGGCACCGTAAAGAAAATCACGAACGGCGCACGGAAGCTTTCGAACTGCCCCGCAAGCACCAGGAACACAAGCGCAAGCGCAAGCAAGAACACCACGTACAATCCAGAAGAGCTTTCTTCGAATTCCTTGGACGAACCGCTCAAGGTCGTGCTCACACTAGGATAATCCTTCAGCAACTTCTTTGCAATGCGGCGCATTTCTTCGACGCCATCGCCAATCGTCTTGCCCGGCACAAGGCCCGCCTGGATAGTCGCAGCGCTAAAGCGGTTGTAACGCGGCAGCGACGGAGAAGCGGACTGTTCCTTGTACGTGATAAAGTTGTCCAAGCTTACCAGCTCGCCCTTACCGTTCTTGACCGTAAGCATCGAGAGGTTTTCCGGCGTATCGCGGTACTGGTAACCAACGGCGCCAATGATATCGTACTGACGGCCGTCCTTGTAGTAATCGCCATAAGTCTGGTCGCTAATCGCAAGTTGCACCGCCTGAGCAATATCGTTCACCGACACGCCTTCTTCGTTAGCCTTGTCACGCAAAATTTCGATGTGGAGTTCCGGCTTCGTGAAACGCAAGTTGCTGTTCACCACGCTAAACACAGGACTCTTGCTTGCCGCTTCCTCGAATTTCGGGACAAGGTCACGCAGCACTTCAATGTTCGGAGCCTGTAGCACAAACTGCACCGGGAGTCCACCGCGCTGCGTACTGATGCTCTGTGGTTCAAACACCATCACACGCAAATCCGGGTATTCGTTACCGAGCACCTGAATCACGCGGGCGATTTCACTCTGCGGACGGCGAGATTTCTTATCGTCGTTCAAGAACAAGCGCATTCTCGAGTTGCCCGCATTCCAAGCACCCGCCTGGAATTCCGTATATTCATTAGAATCAAGAATCGAAGTCACTTCATCGACAAATTCATCGGCCATGCGCTTGGTGCGCGAGAGGTTCACGCCTTCGGGCATGCTCATATTCACCATCACGGCGTTCGAGTCTTCAGTCGGCGCCATTTCGCTACTCATGTTGTTAAAGCAGAAGTATGCCCCAAACAAGAGTACCGCCACAATCGGGAACAACAGCAAACGCCACTTGAGGAATCCGCCCAGCAAGCGGGAATACATCCCGTTCAGCCAGTCAAAGAACGGCTCCGTGAGCTTAAAGAAACGCCCTTTCTTCTGATGCTTCAGGAATTTGGAACAAAGCATCGGAGAAAGTGTCAAAGCGCAAAGCGTCGAAAGGAACACCGTTCCAATCATCACCGCCACAAATTCGCGGAACAAAAGCCCCGTCGTACCTCCCAAGGCAAGCACCGGAATGAACACAGCCATCAAAACGACTGACGTTGCAATCACCGCAAAAAAGATTTCGTTTGTCCCTGCAATCGCCGCCTGTTTCGGAGTCATGCCGCTTTCAATCTTGTGGTAAATGTTTTCCACAATCACAATGGCATCGTCCACAACAAGGCCAATTGCAAGGACCATCGCCAAAAGCGTAAGCACGTTGATACTGAACCCGCAGAGGTAAAGCACAAAGAAGCTACCAATCACGGATACCGGCACGACGACCATCGGGATAAACGTTGTACGGCCTTCGCGGAGGAACGCAAAGATAATCGCAATCACGAGAATAAACGCAATAAAGATGGTTTCCACCACTTCCTTGATGGAAGCGCGAATGTTGATTGAAGTATCGCGACCGTAAAGCAGTTCCACGCCTTCCGGGATTTCACGACGAATGTCTTCGACACGCTTGTAAAATTCGTTTGCAATTTCGACGTGGTTACTGCCCGGCTGCGCCATGAGCGCAAGCGTAATGGAATTTTTGCCGTTACGTCTAAAACCAGTACGCGTATCCTTCGGTTCGTAATGGATGTCTGCCACATCGGAAATGCGGATCACGGTTCCATCTTCAGCCGTTCTCACCGCAATGTTGCCAAAGGACTTCGGATCGAGAACTCGGCCAAGCGTACGGATTGAAAGCGTCGTTTCAGAACCTTCGATAGAACCAGACGGGAGTTCCAAGTTGCCTTGTTTCAAGGCAGCAGCCATTTGCGCCCCCGAGACGCCAAGTGCCTGCATACGCACCGGGTCAATCCAAAGACGCACGACCGGACGCTTTTCACCCCAGATCGCCACTTCCGAAACGCCGTTAATCGTCTGCAAGCGTTCCTTCACATGGTTGTTCGCAATTTCCGAAACTTCCATCGGGTCGAACTTGTCGCTCACAAGGCTCACCATCAAGATCGGATCGTTATCGCTATCGGACTTGTAGACCGTCGGTTCATCGACATCATCCGGCAAGCGGCGACGCACACGGCTCACGCGGTCGCGGATTTCATTTGCAGCCGCTTCCAGGTCCATGCCCGTTTCAAATTCAATGCTGATGTAAGAGAATCCATCACGGCTCGTCGAGGTCAAAGCCTTGATACCCGATGCACTGTTGATGGAGGCTTCCAAGATTTCAGTGACTTCCGCTTCGACCACGGCAGCATTTGCGCCCGGGTAAGAAGTACGCACCTGAATCAAGGGGTAATCGACGTTCGGGTATTCACGAATGCCGAGAGAGCTGAGTCCAAAAAATCCAAGCAACAGGATGACAAGCGCCATCACAGTCATGAGGACAGGGCGACGGACGGAGAGCTGGCTTACGCTCATTACTCTACCTCGTAATTGATCGAATGGCGGAGTCCTTTAATCTTGACATCAACACCTGGACGGAGGCTCACAATGCCAGAAACAATCACCGTATCGCCTACATCAAGGCCCGAAAGCACCTGCACAGACATCGGCGTGCGAAGTCCCGTCGTGATATGCTTGATCTTAGCCTTGCCGCCCTGACTCACAAACACGTAAGCGCCTTCCCTGTCGAGAATCATCGCTTCGGACGGGATCGTAAAACTCTGCACGTTGCTAGCTTCCATGGCGACATTCACGCTCACAAAGCTACCCGCAATGAGTTCGCCCTTTGCATTATCAACATCGACCATCACGCGACGAGTGCGGCTGCTTTCAGAAATCACGGCATCAAGAGCAGAGACAACGCCGAATTTTTCTACGTTGCGTTCAGAGTCCTTGAGGGAAATTTTGTCGCCCACCTTGATGACAGACGCATAGCGCTGCGGGAGCGAGAACTTTGCCTTGAGGCGGTCCACTTCACTGAGTTCTGCAATCGGCGTTCCAGAGTTGAGCCAGGCGCCCACGGACACATCGACAAAGCCAAGCTTGCCGCTGAATGGCGCACGGACTTCGGTCTTTGCAAGTTGCGCCTGGATGAGTTCTACACTTGCCTGAGCAGACTTGAGCGAGGCTTCAGCCGATTCCAGATCTTGCTTAGTTGCACCGTTCTTTTCAAAGAGGCTGCGAACGCGTTGTTCCTTCTGCTCGGCAAGCATCTTATTCGATTCGGCTTGCTTGAGCTGCGCACGGAGTTCAGAATCGTCAATCTTTGCAAGGAGCGCACCCTTCTTGACAATCGCGCCGTCTTTTGCCTTGAGGCTTACCAGGCGGCCAGAAGTCGCCGCCGAAAGCGAGACGCAGTTCTTCGGCACGAGAGTCGCCATTGTCTGGAAGTTCTTGCCCTGCTGCCCAAGCTCTGCCACATAACCTTCGACATTCAGCACACGCTGGGCGCCACCCTTTTTGCCGCCATTGCCTTTGCCGCCAGGAGCACCCTTAGCAGAATCGCCTTTACTACCACAAGCAACAAGAAGGAGAGAAGAGAGAGCTATTAGAAGAAGGTGTTTCATATTTTAGTTAGAAGTAGGAAGTAGTTTGATTAATTCGGTTTTCGGAATGATGAATTAGGAACTGACATTTTGATTTTGCACCCTTTAGATGCATGACGAGCTTAAAAAGTTGCATGAATAAAACTAGCGGACATTCCGAATTCCGACTTCCTAATTCCGAACTGCCTTAGAACTTCACGTTCATGTAAAGTGCAGCGCCATCATCATAGAATTCAGGTTCAAACTGCACCCTGCTAGAGAACGACTTGGCCGAGGTTGCACGGTAAATGCGTATTGCATCGAGCATGGAAACCACACGGTTCAAAATCAGCGCTCCCACAGAAGCCTGGAACACAATACGGCTCACGCGATAATGACGCATGCGACTTTTAAATTCATCAATATGCCTGGACGATTCTGGATTGTCAGAACTGCCCCAGTCCCATTGGACATCGTTCGAGAATTCTTCATCCACTTTTTTGCCCGAACGGATCATCGCCTGATTATAATCTTCATTCATATCTGGCGAAGAATTCTGACCAAACACGCCGGAACGGCTGCGGTAAGCGCTTACAGTGTTCAACAAGGACACACTTTTGTTGCCATTGAATCCTGCATGGCGGACAGCATAATTATGAGCAGACGACAAATAGCGGTCGCCCACCACATAAGAACCAATTGTAGCCACCCACAGAGCAAGGTCTGTCCACAAAAACGGACGAACCATTTTCTGTTCACCCAGATAAGACTCGCCCATGCCAGGCAAAAGCGCCGAAGCACCTACAGCAAGGAACACGTTCTTATCGCGGTTCCTATAGACATCTGCATCGACACTCACTACAATCTGCGAAAAAGCGGCGACTGACGCAAGCAGTATGGCAAGAATGAAGCGCATTAGAATCCCCAATTTGCACGAACTTCCCAGCTGAAGGAATCCGCAAACGAAAAACCACTATCGAAACGCAGACGATCATACCAAGAAACCTTTTCTTCGTAGAGGACCTTATTATGCGCATTAGCAGTAAAGGCAGCATCCACCGCAGAAGCAATATGGTTCAAAATCAAGCCGCCAATGAACCACGCCTGCATGTCGGCATAATCGTTCGCCTTGTTACGCATGGAGCGATACTTTTTCAAGTTGTCCGATTCACCGAGCGAAACCGTTTCGGAATTCGGATCTTCAAGATTAAGGTTGATAGCCAAAGTTCCGCCATTCTTAACATCATCCCAGCCACGGACATATGCACCTTCAGAAATCAACTGGAACACTTCAGATTCCTTGTCGAAATTTCCCTTGAAATTTTTCATTTCCGTGCCCAAGTTGGCTTTTTTCTTATCGGAGCTGGCATCTGGGTTGGGGAAATTGCTCAAGTGCTTGGAATCGTTATCAAAAAGGACATTTTCGTGATAGCAGCCACCGTAGCTTGCATTACCGTACAAGGCTTCACAGAACGACTTACGCGTTCCCATGTAACGGTTATTGAATTCCTGGCGATACACATCACCACCCTCTGCACTATAGAGATTGCGCATTACGGCTTCGTAACGACCAATGGAATAATGTTCCTTTGCAAACTTCTTGTACTTATCAACTTGCTGATTGTACTTATGGACGGAGAAGTATCCCCAGCCGGTCCACAAGAACGCTTCCAAGGCCATGTAAACGCCACCACGAACATAAGTCGCCGTAGAACCGCCAACATACATCTGTCCAACGCCAGGAACCAAGAGCGAAAGGAACAAAGCCTTACGCGGGTTCTTGTAACGACCCTTCATTTCATCAATCCCATGAACCTTGGAAACCTTTACCGGTCCCAAAAGATCGCGACGGCTCATGCTGTTTGAAGAAGCGGCAACGGAACTGCTGCTCATATTCGTAAGACCAGCGGCCAAAGCCTGGGCAATAGAATCAGCGCGCCTTGAAGAATCTGCACTGGCACGAATCTTTTCGGCTTCAGCAATGGCGGCTTCCCGCATCAAGGAATCACGGGCCGCAGAATCCAGTACCGAGGTGTCCGTTACAGCAACAACTGGTGCAACATCGACCGCAGATGAACTGGACTCCACGACAGCCATCGATGAACTAGAAACGCTAACCTCTACAGCGGACGAACTCACAACGACTTCCGAAGAACTGGACGGAATCGCTGAAGAACTCGAAACAGCCTTGCTACTTGAAGACTTCGCCTTAGACTTTTTGGAAGCGGAGCTTGCCGGAGCCTTAGCTGCAGAGCTAGACGGAGCGACCGCCGGAGTCGCAGGTGCTGCAGTAGCCGCAGGAGCAACAGAAGCAGAACTTGCCGGAACAGAAGCCGGGGCCTTAGCCTCTTCTTCAAATTCAGCGAAAAGATCTCGCACCTGAGCAAAAGAAACCTGGGCGAGAGACAGACCTAAAAACAAGGGTAAAAGGACATACTTGCGCATATGATTCTAAAATAGCAAAAAATGTTGTCAAAACAAAAAACCTCGGACACAAATCCGAGGCTTTCTTCAATAAATTCTTAAAACAAAGGCTACTTCACGCGAACACGCTGTACCGAAGAACCGATTCGCACCATGTAGACACCAGAATTCTGGACTGTAATTCCGAAATTCGGGGTCTTGACAAAGCCCTTGCTGATAACCTTTCCCTGCATATCAAGAACGGCATAAGCTTTACCCACCGTGGAACCGCTAATCTGAATACGGCGATTCATGGAAGAAACCTCAAAAGCCTTTACTCCCTTAACAGCAGCAATCGAAATCGGCTCGTCCGTAATCACCAACTTGCCATCATAGGCAACGATGAAGTTGACTCGCTCAAAGTTCGGCGAAATATTGACAAAATCGGAAGCCTGGAGGCCCATCGCGTAGGTTCCCATATCCACGCCAGACATATTCAGATCGCCCTTGTAAGCCACAAATTCTTTCTTATAGGCAATACTATCAGCAAGCCATTCTTCACCAGGAATTCGCATCGGGCTTACATCGAAACTCTTTGACACCGTAATTTCTTCACCAGTATAAAGAGCTTTGATGACATCGCCATAAATGGCAACTGTAATTCTTCCCGTATAGGGTTTAACCGTAAAGTAACCCTGTTTAACGACCACGGTGTAATTGGGATTATCGTCAACCAATGCTGAAATTCGATACAAATTATCAGCAGGACGCACTGTATCACCCAATTCACGGGCAACATAAATTCCGGTAAGCTTGTCGCCTTCAAGAAGGCCCGTAATCTCATAAGCAAACGTATCCGGATCAGCTTCGCTATAGACCTTAAATGTATCGGCAATGGCCAGCACAGCCTCTTTTCTAAGCACAGTAAGGAAGCTCGTTTCATATTTGCTTACAACATAATTCTTATTTGAAGGATTACGCTGATCGAAATCCAGCAAATACTTACCAGCGGCAAGGCGACCATTGGCGTCAACATTCAGCGCGCCATTTTCATCCACCTGCATGCCATCATAAAGCGACACATGGATTCCAGTCAGTTCATCGCCTTCCAGAAGACTATCTGCAGTCCATTTGAATTCTGTCGGGATTTCATCGCCATACGTAATCGTATCAGCCTTTGCCGAGACAATCAGCTTTCTCGGGGTGATCGTCAAGACGCCATCCGTAATATTGAAAGTCACGTTAGGATAGTTAAGCGATGTATTCTTGAAATTCTTTGCGGAAAGACCCATAACATACTTGCCAGCGTCGAGTCCCGTCACAACAGAATCGCCAGTGTATTCCACATAGTCCAAGGAATAAGCCTCACTGCTGCAAGAGATATCAAAGCCCTTTACAACCTGTTCCTTGCCATTGTATTCCGCAGTAAGGTCGTGACCAACAACCGTAACAACAATCTTGTCGTTGTTTGCAACAATGGTCAACTTGCCATCAACCGTGCTCACAATGTAATTCGGATTGGCTTCGTCATCGACCGTTGCGGTAATCGCATAGTCACCAGCGTCTTCACCGGGTTCACGCTGCAAGGCAACGCCCTTCAGCACGTCTTTAACACCATCGAAGGTAGCTAAGGCGTCAACAGTGTATCCCAGTTCGGGGTCCTTTTCGCCAAATTTCTTCACAACATCTGTTACCGTCAAGACAACCGGTCTCGGATTGATGGTCAAAGAACCAGGAACAATAGTCAATGTGTAATTAGTGTTCGAACCTTCTGCAAAAGAAACACTGACCTTGTAAGTACCGACATTTTCACCCTTGGCGCGGGTAACCTTCGGCAGTTCCAGTTCTTCGCCTTCACGGGCAAGACCTTCAGTCTCAAACGTAAATGTCGGATCTTTATCGCCATAAAGCTTTTCGAAAGTACCAACATAGACCTTTGCATCCTTCGGAGTAACAGTAAGCGTACCATTCGTTACCTTCACCGTGTAGTTCGGATTGGAGCCGGCCTTTACGTTAGCCGTAATTGTGTATTCGTCCACATTTTCAAGATTCGTCGAAAGGCACTTCGCACACGAGAGCGTGACATCTTTCAGCACGTCCTTGCCAATAAGTCCAGAGACCTTGTATGTAAATTCAGGAGTAGTCTCGCCATAAACTTTTGTAAAGCTATCGACAGTCAAGGATGCGGCTACAGGGGAAATGGTAAACTTACCAGGAACTGCCGTAACAATGTAATCTTCAGTTTCTTCGACTACAGAGACCGAAATATCGTAGGTGCCGGCATTTTCGCCTTCGGCTCGAGAAAGAGTGATCGTTCCCAGCTTTTTGTAATCAGCTTCTTTAATATTACCAGTAATCGTATATTCTAATTTCGGATCAGCAGCGCCATAAGTCTTGCCAGCATTTTTCGCAGTAACTTTAATCTTGGTTTTCGTAATGGTCATGTAACCACTAGTCACCATAATATCGTAGTTAGGGAAGAGCTTTTTTAAATCAACAGACTTGTCGTTGGAAATTTCAAATTTGAAGCCGACCTCTTCGACACCCGTAGCCAAAGTCGTTTTGAACTTCTTGGCCAGTTCAGCCTGAAATTTCTTAGCCGTATCCGCCTGAAGAGTGCTCATGTTCGTACGTTCTTCGATATACCAGGAGAACTCCGGATTTTCACCACCCAGCTCCTTTTCGCAATCTTCAATCTTTACAAGGATACCTTTCGACTTAATAGTGAAGTTCTTTGTAATTCGATCCCCATTGGGCAGCTTTACCGTAACAGAACCGGCATCTGTGCCAGCATTGATATTTGCACCATAAGAAACCGATGTCAACTGGTCTGCGGTATATTCATTGTCGCCGCATATGACCTTTGTTACCGAAGGCTGAATCTGATAACCCGTGAATACAGTGGCACCAGACAATGTAACTGAACAATCGTCCTGGGCAACCGCATTTGAAAACGCTGCCGATACGGCAAGAGCGAACATAGCAATCTTTTTAAACATAAACCACTCTCTTTTTAATCAAACCCATTGAAAAATATAATTTTTTACTTACGTTTTCAACTGCAATCACGATAAATCGTTGTAAAATAGGGGCTTGAACGCAAAAAACCGCCCCCGATCGGGAGCGGTCCGTAAGATTTTCAGTGGAGCTGAAGAGAATTACTTCTCTGCAACCACCCAAACCTTGACCTGTGCTTCAACGTCGCTGAAGACCTTGACAGTCACGGTGTAAACACCGAGCTGCTTGATCGGTTCAGCAAGGTCGATCTGAGCACGAGAAACCTTGACACCAGCCTTGGTGATTGCTTCAGCGATGTCACCTGCGGTCACAGAACCGTAGAGACGTTCGCCTTCAACAACGCGGCGTTCGAGGTTGACAGAAATCTGAGAAAGCTTTGCAGCAACATCACCGGCAGCAGCGAGTTCCTTCTGGAACTGAGCTTCAACAGCAGCGCGGTTGTTTTCGATTTCGAGCTTGGCTTCCTTAGTTGCGCGAACAGCGAGCTTGCGCGGGAAGAGGTAGTTACGAGCGTAACCATCCTTAACCTTCACGACGTCGAGCATCTTGCCCAAGTGGGGGACGTTAGCCTTAAGAATAATTTCCATAGTCTAGTTCCTCCTATTAGCGCATGCTGTCCGAAACGAACGGGAGAATAGCCATCTGACGGGCACGCTTGATAGCTTCGTTCAGCATACGCTGATACTTAGCGGAAGTGCCAGAAATGCGGCGCGGGATGATCTTGCCACGTTCAGAGATAAAGCGACGAAGAGTCTTTTCGTCCTTGTAGTCAATGAACTTGACGTTGTTCTCGGTGAACCAGCAAGTCTTCTTGCGGCGGATGCGAGTAGCCTGCTTCTTATCTTCAAAAGCCATTATTCAGCCTCCCCTTCTTCTGCGTCAACCGGAACAATTTCTTCGGTGGACTGTGTCTGAGTCTGATCGTAGACGATTTCGCTCATCGGATAATCAGCGAGGGTCATCCAACGGAGAACGTTTTCGTTCAGCTTGAGAGCGGCTTCCATAGCAGCGACCGTTGCAGCTTCTGCCTTGTAGTAGAAGATGACATAGTAGCCGTGCTGGCGCTTGTTGATTGTGTATGCGAGCTTGCGCTTGCCCCAGTCGTCACGGCGGAGAATTTCGCCGTTGCCGCTGGTGATGTTGGCGGCGATAGTCTCGACTTCAGCCTTGATAGCGTCGTCAGAGATCATAGCGTCGATGATCACCATCGTTTCGTATTGTCTCATAATGAGTCCCTTTGGTCTATCGCCCGG
>NZ_JBGUHR010000134.1:0-2281 GCF_045112255.1 Fibrobacter sp. | reverse complement strand
TGATGATATAAACTCTTTCAAAAAACTGCCCAAAAGCGGAGTTTCTTAGCATATGTTGGCATTTCCGGCATTTCCAGCTTGTTTTTTCGTGGGTTGTTATAATATAGGTAACCCCCCAGTGTAATACAGGTCGAGGTTGTGGATAGAGGCTCTATTTTCGTTTTTTGGAAAAACGGCAGACTGGGTGGAATTAATCCAGCGGAGAAGCGACAGGCTTCCAGTTTTGAGGAAGGAGCGAGTCAATCTCTTTCGCGGGAGTAGAGGAGAATCGGCGGAGGACATCCTCAAGCCAGACACGGAACGAGATTTTGTTTGCCCGGCAGGTTTCGACAAACGAAAGGATGATTGCGAGATTCTGGCCGCCAGTTTCGCTTCCCGCGAACAGACAGTTCTTCCTCATGATGGCAATCCCTCGAATCGCTCGTTCCGCCGGATTATTGTCGATATTGAGCTTGGGATTATCCAGGAACTTTTCCAGATTTTCTTCGATATTCAAGGCATAGTTGATCGCCTTCAGCACAGGGGACGATGGACGTTCCATTTCGGCGACTTGTCTGCATCGGTCAAAAAACGCCTTCACGATGATACGGGATTCACGGCGTGCGACTCTGCGCTCCTGAAAGAGGGCAGCCTCGGTATTTTTCTCTTCGGCCCGTGTTTTCGCCACCTGCTCGATTCTGTAGAGATTGCCAATCAATTTCAAAAATTCTTCCGCATGAAGATAGCCGGCCTCTCGCGCATCGAAAAATTTGCGACGGACATGCGCCCAGCAACAGGCTGCCTCGCAAGCAAGGCCGCTGTAGCCGACATAAGAATCTCTGATGATGGTTCCGGAATAATTGCCGAGTAGAAGTTCAGCAACATCTTTGGATCGTGTTGGGGCAAAATGGAACGTGACCATCGGCGGTCCGACACCAGCCATTTGACACCAGAAATAAGCCTGCCTGCATTTTTTTCGGCCTTTTTCGACGAGCTTGATATGTGTTTCGTCCGCATGAAGAATTTCGCAATGCCGGATTAACGAGACCATTCGCTCATAGAGAATCTTCAAGGTCGAGGATACTGTCATCGAAACAATATACCCGAGCGTGGATGGGGCAATATGAAATCCCGATGATGCAAGCATCTTGGCCTGACGTTCCAACGGGATACTGAATTCGCATTTGTCGGAAACGACCTTTGCAAGGAAACTGGCGTCGTATTTCGTCTTTCCACTCGGAGTGTCGAAGAAATCTCCAGGCGCCGGTCCGACAACCAAACCTCTGTCCGGGTCATTATACTTCATGCGCTTGTATCGCAGAACAAGCAAGGAACGTTGAACGGCTACGCGTTCGGATTCAATAAAGCCGAAAGGCTTCAGCCCCTTCTTTTCGCATTCCGGATCTGTTATGATGATTTCTTTGACCGGGGCATCGGCAGGAATAACCTCATATTCGAATGGCTGCGCTTTCTTCCGCTCATGTGCTGCAACGGTTTGAACCTCTTTCTCCGGTTCAGGAGCAGATGCATGCGGAGCTAAACCATCAAGAAACGGTGTTTCATCTTTCTCTGGAAGCAAACGTTCACTGGATACCCCAAACAGTTTGCGTCGCAACCACGCGTTCTCCAACTTCAGTCTTTCATTTTCCGCAGAAAGCTCTTTGTTCTCCCTCGTTAACGAGGCCATTATGTTTGTTTCCGCAGGGCTCATGACGTGTTTTAGACTGGTAACTGGTTTGATGGTTTCCTTTCGCTCAGATAACGCTCACGAGGTTGATTTTATTGTTTAAAGATTCGAGAAAAATCAGTTTTTCTTTCGAAAATAGCGTTTGTAATATTTCTCCGGCTTGATTCCGTTCAAAATCGCAGCAAACTCACGGGCGTTGACCTCAATCTT
Organism: Fibrobacter sp.; assembly: GCF_045112255.1. Taxonomy (GTDB): domain Bacteria; phylum Fibrobacterota; class Fibrobacteria; order Fibrobacterales; family Fibrobacteraceae; genus Fibrobacter. The sequence continues at coordinate 405 of NZ_JBGUHR010000134.1, read as the reverse complement.
CGCGCGATCCCCTTTCGGTTCGGGAAGATGGAAGCTTCCCTGTTCCAATCGTTTCATCCAGATTGCAAATCCGTCGCACTGCCATTGCAGAACCTTGATCTGTCTATGTGTCCGATTGAAGAAAACAAAGAGGTCGCCAGCTTCAGGATCCTCCCCCATGATGCCCTCCACTACGCCGCTCAGCCCGTCAAACGACTTCCGCAAATTCACTGCTCGCTCACAGATAAATATCCGTTCCCGCCCCGACTGCTCTGGGCTCATCATGGGATCACCTCAGCATTTCCAGAACGCTGCGAAGGACTTCGCGGTCGTATCCGCTTGTCAGGCTGATCTCCATGTCGCCAATGCGAAGCTGGACTCCGCTGTCCCGGGAGCGGGCTTCCGCATCTTCCTCGATTTGCTTCG
>NZ_JBGUHR010000133.1:0-62834 GCF_045112255.1 Fibrobacter sp. | reverse complement strand
TCAAGAAAACGTTTTTAGAGAGCACCCCTGCTTCGGGGCGTGCAAGAACAGAAAAGGGCGCATCCATTTGCCCGTCGCCCCGGGCTGTAACATTGAATGCCGTTTTTGCGACCGTCGCATTAACGAAGATGCACAGGTTCCCGGCAATACAAGTAAAGTCATCAAGCCCGAAGAGGCTTGCGGATACATCCGCAAGGCGTTGCAATACGTTCCAGATCTTACTACGGTGGGTATTGCGGGTCCTGGCGATACGCTCGCCACGCCATTTGCGCTGGACACATTCCGCTTGGTGAAAAAAGAATTTCCGCAGCTGATTCGTTGCATGAGCACGAATGGTCTTTTGCTGAACGACAAGGCAGACGAAGTCATCGACGTGGGCATCGACACGCTCACGGTTACCGTGAACGCCGTTGACCCAGAAATCGAGGCAATGATCAACGCAAGGATTTTCTACCACGGCAAGACCTATACGGGCGTCGAGGCTGCTGAAATCCTGATCCACAACCAGCTCGAGGGCATCCGCAAGGTCGCCAAAAGCGGCACACTCATCAAGGTGAACACAGTACTCTGCCCGGGAATCAACGACCAGCACATCGAAGACTTGGCCGCCACCGTCCGCGAAGCTGGAGCAATTATATACAACATTATCCCTCTGATTCCGCAGAACGGATTCAAGGACATTCCGGCCCCGACTCCGAAGGGACTTGCGATTGCACAGGAACAGGCCGGCGTATTCATCAACGTATTCAAACACTGCGCGCATTGCCGTGCCGACGCCGTCGGCGTCCCAGGCGTTTACGATATCGGTGCGCAAATCTACATGGATCGCATCCGTGTAAAGGAGACATTCTCTCATGGCTAAAATATTAGATCAAGCACGTTATAAATGTGCATTAGCTGCTATGCAGACGGTGCAATCCATTCCGGGCGCAATTCCTATACTGCACTCCGGCCCAGGCTGCGCTTCTAAATTGAACGACAACAACGGAACTAGCGGCCGCTTCAGCGCCAACATTTATCCCTGCACAAGCATCAGCGAAAAAGAAGTGGTGTTCGGCGGTTCAGACAAATTGCGTTCCACCATCAAGAATGCGCTCCGCGTGATTGATGCCGACCTTTTCGTGGTACTTTCGGGTTGCACGGGTGAAATCATCGGTGACGACATCCAGGCTGTAGCCGAAGATTTTCAAGATGAAGAAAAGCCGGTCATTTGGACAAAAACTCCGGGTTTCAAGGGCAACAACTACATCGGCCATGACTGGATTTTGAAGGGCATTTTCGAACAGTACGTTCGCAATTACAAGGGCGCTCCGAAAGAGAAAGGACTTGTAAACTTGTTCGCTGGAGTGCCGCAGCAGGACCCGTATTGGCTTGGCAACTTGCGTGAACTTGAACGTCTTTTGCAATCCATCGGTCTCAAGACGAACACGATTTTCGGTTTTGGTCGCGGGATTGAAAACTTGCAGAAGATTCCTTCCGCAGAATACACGATTCTCGTTTCGCCGTGGGCGGGTCTCGAAAGCGCAAAGTATCTTGAAAAGGAATTCAACATTCCGCTGTTGCACTACCCGATTTTGCCGATTGGCGCTGCCGAAACGACAAAGTTCCTCCGCGCAGTTGCTGATTTCACGGGCGCAGACAAGGAACTTACCGAATCTGTGATCAAGGAAAACGAAGCCAACTTTTTCTATTACTTGGAACGCTACGCCGACACGATTCTCGAAAGCCGCATCGTGAGCAAGCGCTTCACGGTCGTGAGCGAAGCGCAGTACGTCATCGCCGTGACAAAGTTCCTCGTAAACGACATGGGGCTTTTCCCGCAAAAATTGTTCGTCACGGACGACACTCCGGAAGCATTCCGCGAAGATGTCACCAAAGAAACAAATACGCTCAATTACGACATCAAGACAAATGTCGAATTCACCACGGATGGTTTCGACCTTCAAAATCAAATCCGCAAGATGGACTTTGGCGGCTCCCCGCTCATCATCGGTTCAAACTGGGAAAAGAAACTCGCCCACGAACTCAAGGGCCACTTCGTGAACATCAGCTATCCGATGATCGAAAAAATCGTCATCAACGCTCACGTCGCAGGCTACAGCGGTGGCCTCCACTTGCTCGAAGACATTTACTCTGCAGCACTTTCCATGCTGAAAATTTAAGGAGGATCTAATGCCATTTAATTTTAAAAATGCAAACGTCGGTGTTCGTGAAAACCGTCTTGGATCCATCACTGGATTTTCTGGTGACTTGGAAACGCTCGCACACCGCTCCCAGTGCGGTTCCGTCAAGAATCGTGAACGCTGCTTTAGCCAATCCAGTTCATGCCTTTCGGGCTGCGCATTGGACCAGCTCATCAGTATTCGCAATGTAGCTGTCGTCTATCACGCTCCTGCCGGCTGCGTAGCTCTTGCTCAAGGTCAAGATGTCAAGTTCCGCCAGCTTGCCGAACGCATCAACGAAAAGACAAATTCCGTTTACGTGTGCACGGACTTGAATGAAAACGATACAGTCTTTGGCGCTATCGAAGCACTCCGCAAGGCCACGCAGTACACGTACGAAAAGTTCCACCCGGAAGCGATTTTCCTTTCGTCTTCTTGCGTGTCGGGCGTGATTGGTGAAGACGTTGACGGTCTCGCCGATGAACTCGCCGACGAATACGATATTCCCATTATCCCGATCCATTGCGAAGGTTTCAAGAGCCGCATTTGGGCAAGTGGTTTCGACATTGCTGACCACGCCGTTTTGCAGGGCATCGTAAAACCGCCTGAGAAGAAGAACAACAAGATTATCTTCAAGAACTTCTTTGAAAGCGCCCGCCCGCAGATTACGGAACTCTTCAAGGAAATCGGTGCAGAACCGCAATTCGTTTATTGCAACTCCACGGTCGAAGAACTTTCGCACTTGAGCGAAGCCCAGGCAATGGTTTGCATTTGCGGTACGCTTGGCACTTACCTCGGCAACGCCCTCGAAGAAACTTACGGTGTTCCGTACGTGCGTACCATCAACCCGAACGGCATCAGCGGTTTTGAAACTTGGTTCCGCGCCATCGGCAAGACGATTGGCAAGGAAGCCGAAGTGGAACGCTACATCGAAAAGCAGCGCGCCATTTACTTGCCGCAAATCGAAGAAGTCAAGAGGGAACTCAAGGGACTCCGCGCCGTGATTGGCATGGGTCCGGGCTACACCTACGAAGTCACCCGCGTTTTGCAGGAACTCGGAATGGAAGTGGTTTACGGTCTCGCTTGGCATTACGACTACAAGTACGATAATGGCCAGGTGCCGCCTGCACTCGAACATTTGCTCAAGACATCCCCGAAGGGCCTCAAGCTCTCCGTGGCTGACCAGCAGAACTACGAAGTGCTTAGCATCTTGAACCACTTCAAGCCGGACATTTACTTTAGCCGTCACCCGGGTACAACCGTGTGGGCGATCAAGCAGGGTTACGCCGCACTCTTCGTCGCTGACGAATACATGATTTTCGGTTATGAGGGAACGCTCCGATTCGCAAAGAGCATCCTGGACACCATCAAGAATCGCAGCTTCGAAAAGAGCCTCGCCGCCCGAATCAAGTTGCCTTATACCAAGTGGTGGTATGAACAGGAAACCGATAAATTCTTGAAGCCGGAAGGCACAAGATAACGTGTTAGAAAATTAAAGTCCGCAACCTCGTTTCCTTAGGCGTGGACGCTCCCGCGAGAGAAATCTCGCGGGAGTTTTTTATTTTATAGGAACATTCTATAGCACTCAATACTACGAGTGAATTACAACAAACTATTTCTTTATGTTTTGCATTTTCACAGACAAAAAAACTTTGATTTAACGAGAGCGATTTTTACTTTTTAATCGGTAATAGTCACGAGGTTTCAATGTCGAATATTCATCATTCCATTACAGAACTTATTGGGCACACGCCGCTTCTTGAGCTTCATAATTTTGAAAAGAATCACAATGCCAAGGCGCATATTCTCGCCAAGCTCGAATATTTTAACGCAACAGGTTCCGTCAAGGACCGCGCGGCGCTCAGCATGATCGAAGAAGCCGAACGTACAGGCAAATTGAAACCGGGTGGAGAAATTGTAGACCTCACGAGTGGCAACACAGGCATCGCACTTGCCGCTATCGCCGCCGCAAAAGGCTACAAAGTCACGATTTTCTTTGAATCGGGCGGTTCTAAAGAGCGCGTTCAGGTCATCAAGACATACGGCGCACAGCTTTTCGATTACGAAGACATTCCCGAATTGAAAAAAGCACTTGAAGACGGTACGATTTCTGACGATATCGTGATTGGCGCCATCAAAAAGTACACCGAAGAACACGACGCATTTTTCATCAACCAGTGCGAAAACGAATACAACCCGCTCGCCCACTACAACACAACCGGCCCTGAAATTTGGGAAGATACGGATGGCAAAGTTGATTTTGTCGTTTCAATGGCAGGCACTGGCGGCACGTTGAACGGACTTTCGAAATACTTCAGAGAGAAAAATCCGAACGTAAAAATTGTAGGTGTGCAGGCCACTCCCGATTCTTTACGCCGCTTTCCAAAGAACATGGCGTGATCGATGGAGTCGCCCCGTTTGCAAATGTTCCAACACCACCATCTTTTTTGACGGATTCCTCCATTTACGACGAATATATCGAAGTTTCAACGTTGCAGGCGACAGGCGTTGCGCATGAACTCGCCGAACACGAAGGACTGTTCCTCGGCACATCAGGCGCAGCAGGCATTTACGCAGCATCCATTGTTGCGGCCCGTCCCGAAAACGAAGGCAAGAACATCGTCGTCATCACGGCTGACAACGGTTTCAAGTATTTGTCTACAAAGGTTTATGCCTTGAAGAAATAAAAAGTTTTACCATTAGACTCCAATATCCAGCCTTCCCCAGCTCCCTGCGGGAAGGTCTTTTTTCAACAAGAAATTACTGGATCCTTCATCATTTCATTCCTCAGGATGACGCAATACATTACACCCGCTACGTATTAACAAAATATATACGTATAAAATCTTTACATTACATCCAATACTTAAAGAAAATAAAGAACAAACTTTTTTGATTCTTTTCACTTTTTTCGTTTAAAAAAGCATTGAGTTTTAAAATATGGTTCTTAATTTTGAACTATCGCAGGGAAACGACAAACAAGCGGATTGAATAAAAACAAACCTACATCAATAAAACGATGTAAAACTAAGGAGTTACAATAATGAATTTAAAAGGCTCTATCAAAACAGCATTTGCAATTTCGCTTTTCTTCGGCATCACAAGCGTTTTCGCAGCAAGCAAGCCCGTCCGAATTGCACATTACACAGGAGTTTTGTGCAGCGCTCCCGTTCACACCGCTTGGCTCAAAGGCTACTTTGACGAAGAATTCAAGAAAATCGGACAAAAATACGAAATGATCCCGATTGCCGAAGGCTCGGGTTCTGTCAATGACCTCATCGTTGCCGATAAGGCCGATGCAGGCAATGAACTTTTGGCTACTGAACTGCAGCCAATCCAGAATGGTCTCCCCATTACATTTGTGACGGGTGTGCACACAGGTTGTACAAAATTCTACGTCACCAAGAAATCAACCATCCAAAAGCTCACGGACTTAAAAGGGCGCAAAACCAAGGTGGGCGTGATTGGCCTTTCCGACAGTTCCATCATGTCATTCAAGCGCAAGCTCCGCGACTTGGGCGTCATTGCAGAAGGCCCCGAAGCAGAAGTTGAATTTATCGTCTACGGTGCTTCGGATTTGCCACTCGCACTCAACAAGGGCGCCGTTGACATCATCGCTTTGCACGATCCGACTGCAGCGTTGGCCGAAGAAGAATACGGATTCACCAAGTTGCTTGACACCGCTCAAGATCCGAAATTCGCTGTGGAATACTGCTGCGTTGCATTCGTAAGCCTCAAGCTTTGGAAAAACAACCCCGAAGGTGCCGCCGCATTCACTCGCGCTATCGCCCGCGCATCCGCATTCATCTCGGTAAACCCGCGTGAAGCCGCACGTCTCCAGCTTTCAAAGGATATCGTTACCGGGAGCCTCGATTTCAACACCAAACTTCTTGACACGTACAGCCACATTCCCTCCCGCAAGGCTACACTTCGCACATTCAAGCGAGTCGCCACGGAACTTCAGCAGACGGGCGTCCTCAAGAAAAAGCTAGACATCGACAAGTTCATCAAGGCACACTTTGCAGACTTCGAATCCAAAGGCATCAAAGTCCCGGACGGCTACGCCTACGACCTAAAAACCGATACGTTCAAAGAAACTTACGAAGAGCCAAAATCGCTCGCCAGAAACCAGAACATTTAAAGAGCCTCCAAACAACACCACTGCGCTCGCAGCACTACGCTGCGGGCGTTTTTCATATCACACCAACAAAAGACGCTCCTATAATATTTACCTATTACCCCCAATATTCATAGAAAATTAAGGACAAACTTTTTTTAAGTATTTCACTTTTCCGCTTGCACAAAGTCTTTGAGAATGCAAATACGGTTTTTAATTTTAAGCTCGTCGCAAGGAAACGATAAAAAAGCGGATCAAAAACAACGATCCACCCTCAAATTCAAAAGGATAAGACCGCAGAAACGATTCAAATTCAGTTGATAAAAACGGAGGTCATCTTCAGTACGCATGCCTCTTAAAATCAACACAAGACGTTTGTAAGGAGATGCCCCGCACAATGTTGGTGGCATAACAATACATCAAGAATCTAAGGAGTTTAACCAATGAATTTTAACGTTAAAAAAATCGCATCTGTAATCGCCCTTGCTACAGCTAGTTCCTTTGCCGCATGGGATTACTACAACATCCCCGAAGAACACCACGGCGAAGCCCGCGTACGTGCCCATTACTGGTACAACGGAGATTTCCATTCTACGGATTTCGATGTAGACGCCCGCTTCACTGTCGTAAAAGGCCTGGAAATCAGCCTCCAGAATCTGGGCTACCAGTTCTTCGCCAACGACCATGACGGCGCTAGCGGCAATAACGGCTTCAAGGACATTACAGTCGGCCTCAAGTATGCCTTTGACCCGAACTTCTACGCATTCATCGATGCAAACATCCCTACAGGTACAGATGATGTCACAAACAACGAATTCAGCCTCAAGACTGGTGTACAATGGCACTTGCCCATCACCGACCAGTTTGGCATCGGCAACGAATTCGCGTTGACTTTCCCATTTAAGCACGATGGCGGCCAGCATGGTGGAATCACCGCAGACTATGGATTTGAATTCTATTACGCATTCAAGTCTGGATTCACGCCGTTCACGGGTTGGGTATTCACAAGCCAGTTGACAGACGGCAGAGACGCCGATAAAAAGAAATCTGGAACAGGTTCTTCAAACATTTCTTTCTGGGCAGGCACTTCCTATGCCGTCAACCCGCACGTGACACTGACCCTGTTCACAGACATTGAATATGCAGCCCATGGAGCCTACTACTCCGGCTATATCTTCCAAACCACATTTGCCTTCTAAATCTCAAAAGGACCAGACAATGAATTTCAAAAGCATCATCAAAACAGCATTCGTCTCTACACTCATCTTCGGCGTGACTAGCGTTTTCGCAGAATTCAAGCCCGTCCGAATCGCCCACTACACTGGTGTGTTGTGCAGTGCCCCGGTTCACGTCGCATGGCTCAAGGGTTACCTTGACGAAGAATTCAAGAAGATTGGTCAGAAGTACGAGATGGTCCCGGTGAACGCCGAAAAGAATTCCATCAACGAACTCATCGTCGCAAACAAAGTCGATGCAGGGAACGACCTCTTGGCCACGGAATTGCAGCCGATCCAGAACGGACTTCCGATTACATTCGTGATTGGCGTCCATACCGGCTGTACAAAATTCTACGTGACAAAAAATTCCGCCATCCAGAACCTCAATGCTCTGAAAGGCAGAAAGACCAAGGTGGGCGTCATCGGTTTGTCCGACAGTTCCGTGATGTCTTTTAGGCGTAAACTCCGTGACTTGGGCATTGTTGCCGACGGCCCAGAAGCTGATGTAGAATTCATCGTCTATGGCGCAAGCGACTTGCCGATTGCCCTCGAAAAAGGCGCAGTTGACGTGATTGCATTACACGACCCGACCGCAGCCACCGCAGAAGAACAGTACGGCTTCAAGAAGTTGCTCGACACTTCTACCGACCCGAAGTTCGCCCCGGAATACTGCTGTGTCGCATTCGTGAGCCTCAAGCTCTGGAAAGAAAATCCTGAAGGTGCCGCCGCATACACGCGCGCTGTCGCCCGCGGTTCCGCATTCGTTGCAGCAAACCCGCAAGAAGCAGCAAGACTCCAGCTTTCCAAGGATGTTGTCGCCGGCAATCAGGAATTCAACGCCAAGTTGCTTGAAAGCTACGGTCACATTCCGTCCCGCAAGGCCGCTCGCCGCACGTTCAAGATTGTCGCTACAGAACTCCAGCAGACAGGCGTTCTCAAGGCAAAGCTGAACATTGAAAAATTCATTAACAAGCACTTCGCAGACTTTGAAGCCAAGGGAATCAAGATTCCTGACGGTTACATCTACGATGCAAAAACAGACAAATTTACAGAGACCTTCGAAGAGCCCAAGTCTCTAGCATCCAAATAAACAATGGCGACCCCGGAACAAGTCCGGGGTGACATTAAAAAAACATTTAAAAATAAAAAAGAGGTAACGATGTCCAATATTCACCATTCTATAACCGAACTTGTCGGTCATACTCCTCTCCTCGAACTCCACAACTTCGAGAAAAACCACAACGCCAAAGCCCACATTCTTGCCAAGCTTGAATACTTCAACCCGTCCGGTTCTGTGAAGGACCGTGCCGCTCTCAGAATGATTGAAGAAGCCGAACGCGAAGGCAAACTCAAGCCGGGTGGAGAAATCGTAGAAATCACAAGCGGCAACACAGGCATCGGCCTTGCCGCAATTGCCGCCGCCAAGGGTTACAAGCTCACGGTCTTCTTTGAACCGGGTGGTTCCGAAGAACGCGTACAGGTCATCAAGACCTACGGCGCAACACTCCTCGGTTACGATTCTCTCCCGAACGTAAGCAAGCTCTTGCAGGAAGGTTCTTTCTCCGTTGCCGTCTTGCTCTCCGACGTCCGCAAGTATGCCGAAGAACACAACGCCTTCTTCATCAACCAGATTGAAAACGAGAACAACCCGCTCGCCCATTACTACACCACCGGCCCGGAAATCGTTGCCGATACGGATGGCAAGGTAGACTTCATCGTTTCCATGGCAGGTACGGGCGGCACGCTCAATGGCCTTTCCAAGTACTTCCGCGAACACAATCCGAACGTGAAGATTGTCGGTGTGCAGGCCACTCCGGATTCCCGCTTCTTCACCCCGGAAGCCGAAGAACACGGCGTGATCGATGGTGTCGCCCCGTTCGCAAACGTCCCGGAACCGCCTCCTCTGCTGAAAGACTCTACGATCTATGACGAATACATCGAAGTCTCTACGCTCCAGGCCACCGGCGTTGCCCACGAACTTGCCGAACACGAAGGTGTGTTCCTCGGAACCTCTGGCGCAGCAGGCATCTACGCAGCATCCATCGTTGCAGCCCGCCCGGAAAACGAAGGAAAGAACGTTGTCGTCATTACTGCAGACAACGGCTTCAAATACCTCTCCACCAAGGTTTACGCATTGAAGAAGTAAGACTCACTGCGTTTGGCTCCTTCCCGAAACCTCACATGGGAGGGGGCCATTTTTTTATTCCAAGCGATTGGTAAACAAAGGAGACGAAATGATTGACATTTTAAAGAGATTCTTGCCATTTCTAGGCACCGTTATCGCGTTTCTTGTTCATGTGCTGATTGAAGACGACATTGAACACCCCGAAGCAGAAGACACTTATTACAGCTACTTTCTGTATTTTTTCTTGACCGCAACATTTATCATCGGCGCAGTTTCCTTCTTCTTGAAAAATTTCAGGGCAAAACTTGAACACTCCGGCCCATTTTGGGGTGGCGTCGGCGTTGTTGTCGCCGTTATCGATATCGCTATCGGCAAGTACGCTCTTTTGCCTGTTTTGTTCTTCCCAAAATACGACAACATTTTGGCAATGTTCTTCGAAGGCTACGACATCATCCTGAAATGCATTTGGCACTCGACAAAGCTATTGGTTTTAGGCTTTGTGTACGGCTCCGTCATCGGATTTATCACCGGCGTCTTTCTCGGATTCAGCAAAAAATTCAATTACTGGGTGAATCCCTACATCAAGCTCATCGGCCCGATTCCCGCAACAATCTGGATCCCGATTTCACTCACGATTTTCCCGACGCCCTTTGGCGCAAGCGTTTTCATTGTCGCACTTTCCGTATGGTTCTCGGTCGCATTGATGACAAGTTCTGCAATCCAGAGTGTCCCGAAAGCGTATTTTGAAGTTTCGCGCACGCTCGGCGCAAGCGGCGCTTTCCAGGTGTTCCGCGTTGGCATTCCTGCCGCCATGCCCTCAATTTTCCTCGGCGTTTTCTACGGCATCATCAACGCATTTTTGGCTCTCATGACCGCCGAAATGTTCGGTGCAAAATACGGAATTGGCTGGTACATTTCCTGGCAAAAGGCAATGCTCGTCTACAGTGGCGTTTACGCAGGCATCATTGTCATCGCCGTCTACTGCATGCTCATTCTCACACTTCTCTTCAAGTTCCGCGATAAAGTCTTGAACTGGCAAAAGGGTACGTTAAAATGGTAACAGAAAATAAAGAAAAATTGAAAGGCGCAATCCGTATTGAAAATCTCGTCAAGACGTTTATCAGCAACGAGGGCGAAACCGTTACCGCTTTAAATGGCGTCAATCTTGATATTCCTCCTGGAAGTTTTGTAAGCTTGATCGGCCCTTCTGGCTGCGGTAAGACAACGCTCTTGCGACAAATCGCAGGACTTGCCACACCGACTTCTGGCGGCGTTTTTGTCGATGGCCAAAAAGTCACAAAGCCCGGAGCCGATCGAGGTTTTGCCTTCCAGCAGGCGACACTTTTCCCGTGGCTCAACATCCGTGACAACATTGCGCTCGGCCTGAAGGCTCGCCACATCTACAAAGAGCACAAGCAAGACGTCGACGAATTCATCGAAACCGTAGGCCTCAAGGGTTTTGAAAAATCGTATCCGCACGAGCTTTCGGGCGGCATGAATCAACGCGCAAGTCTCGCAAGAGCACTTGTCGGGCACCCGAACATTCTGCTTTTGGACGAACCGCTCGGCGCATTGGACGCATTTACGCGCATGGCCATGCAAGACGAAATTCACAGACTTTGGGAAAAATACAAGACCACGATGGTGATGGTCACGCACGATGTCGATGAAGCGCTTTACCTCAGCAATTACGTTGTTGTGATGAAAGCGCGCCCATCCAAAATCGAGCAAGTCATCCATATTGATTTGCCGTTCCCAAGAATCCGCACGCAAGACACGTTCATTTTGTACCGCAAAAAGATTCTTGAAATCTTGAACTTTGCAGGAAAGATTCCAGAACCAGAATATTACTTGTAAAAAAAGCTGACGAAAAGCCTACAGTTATAGAAATATCCTATAAAACATACTAGAAATAATGTATTGGACAAAACTATAACGTACTTCTATATTTGACCTCGTATGTATTCGGAAGAAAGAAATTTAGATTTTGACACCGTTATTGATCGTCGCCATACGAAAAGCATCAAGTACGACTTCTTTGTAGAACGCGGACTTGTGAAACCCGGCGACGACGCAAGCGGCATTCTTCCGCTTTGGATTGCGGACATGGATTTCAAGACAAGTTCATTCGTTCAGGACGCTTTGATCCGTACCGCAGAACATGGAATTTTTGGCTATAGCGAAACGCAAGAAGATTACTTCCACATTCTCCAGGATTTTTATCGCCGCCGTCACAATTACGAAATTGAAAGCCCGCGCTGGGTCAGAAAAACGCCCGGCGTGATGTTTACAATCGGCATGGCTGTAAAAGCGTTCACGAATGTCGGTGATGCAGTGCTCATCCAGCAGCCGGTCTACATGCACTTCGTCGATGTCATTGAATTTAACGAACGAAAAGTCGTCAGCAACAATCTTGTTTACGGCGAAGACGGTCGCTACCATATTGACTTTGAAGATTTTGAAAAGAAGATTATCGAAAACAACATCAAGCTTTTTTTGCTTTGCAGCCCGCACAATCCCGTTTGCCGCGTCTGGACTCGCGAAGAGCTTTTGCGCATCGGCGAGATTTGCCTAAAGCACCACGTCCTTGTCGTAAGCGACGAGATCCACAGTGACTTTGTCTTTGAAGGAACACACACCGTATTCGGTTCCCTCAGCGAAGAAATTGCAAACAATTCCATCACTGTCACCGCCCCGACAAAAACGTTCAACTTGGCCGGCGTCCAGATTTCCCATACTTTCGTGAAAAATCCCGTAATTCGACGCGCCCTCCGCTACCAAATCAATGCAACAGGCTACAGCCAAGTCAGCATTCAGGGAATCGTCGCTGCCGAAGCGGCCTACTCCAAAGGCGATGTTTGGCTCGATGCACTTTTGAAGTACATTAAAGGCAATATCGACTATACCGAAAACTTTGTACGTAATAACCTTGAAGGAGTTAAGCTCGTACCAATGGAAGCGACATACCTCGCCTGGTTAGATTTTAACGGCGCCGGACTCACGAGCGAACAGGTCGATAGTCTTGTCCTCCGCAAGGCAAAACTCTGGCTCAACAGCGGCACAAAATTTGGAAAAACCGGCGCAGGATTCCAGCGTTTGAACCTTGCATGTCCGCGAAGTACGCTGGCGGAGGCTCTCAACAGATTAAAAGTTGCGCTTGATTCTATCAAATAGAAGCAACGAGAGCCCCCGGGATGCTTAGAATCCACCTGGGGGTTCTTCTTTTTTTGATATTCCTACCATACGTATAGGATTAGACTATTAAATTTTTTATATTTACCGCAGGCACTCCCAATGGAGATTCCCGACTGTCATCCCGGACCTGTTCCGGGACGGGAATGACAAATCAAAGAAAGGATATAAACAGACCATGACATTACAACAATTACGTTACGCCATCGGGATTGCAAAAGCAGGCTCCTTCAACAAGGCTGCCGAATCCTTGTTCATATCCCAACCGTCTCTCACGACCGCCATCCGCGAACTTGAAGATGAAATCGGCATCACCGTTTTCAACCGCACAAGCCGCGGCATCACGCTCACGCCCGAAGGCGAAGAATTCATCGCCCGCGCGAACGAACTCTACAACCATTACGAATCCGTTCTCGAACGCTACAGCAAGGAAGAACAGAAGAAAAAGCGCTTTGCCGTTTCGACACAGCACTATTCCTTCGCCGTCAAGTCCTTCGTGAACATGGCCAAGAAGTTTAACATCGATGATTACGAATTCGCCATCCGCGAAACAAAGACTAAAGAAGTCATCGATGACGTGACGAGCCTCCGCAGCGAAATCGGCATCATCTACTTGAGCGATTTCAACCGCAAGTATATCACGTATTTGCTCAAGGAACACGACCTCGTCTTCCAGAAGCTGATTGACTGCAAGGCCTACGCCTACATGTGGAAAAATAATCCGCTCGCAAGCAAGCCTTACGTGACGCTTGAAGACCTTTCGGATTATCCGTGCCTTTCGTTTGAACAGGGCGAAAGCGGTAACTATTACTTCGCCGAAGAAATCCTGAGTACAAACGAATACCACAAGACCATCAAGGCAAACGACCGCGCTACAATGCTCAACTTGATGGTGGGCCTCAACGGTTACACGCTTTGCTCCGGCATCATCAGCGAAGAAATCAACGGCTCCGATTACGTTGCGGTACCGTTCAAGGACGCAAAAGGCGAAGACGACCGTTCAATGGAAATTGGCTACATCACCAAGAAAAACTTTATGCTCAGCACCATCTGCCGCATTTACATCCGCGAGATGGAAGAATACCTCAAATCATACACCGCCGAGCACAATCCGAACGCTTAACCCAAGCGCACAAAATCATTGCACCACGCCCATCATCACGATGGGCGTTTTTCATTACGTCATCCCGGCCAACCACTTTGTCATGCCCGCCACCGAGCGGGCATCTCCATACACATCTTGTATAGAATTTTTCTATAACAGCCCTTAAAAATAAAGTATTGGACAAACTCATATTTGCCTTCTATATTTGGCATCGAACAAAAGCACAAAGTCAACTAGGAGGTCATTATGAAACAAGGTATTTTATTCGGCGCAACAGCAATTGCATTTGGCGTTCTCGTTTCGCTACTTTCATTTGTTCTACTCCCATTTTGCTCGGGTCACGGCGACATGATCATGCGTTGCCAAAGGACCTCCAGTGTTGACGGAATTATCGGTATTGTCATCGCATTTTTCGGCATTGCCTACATCGCTATCCCGAAAGCACAAAAGGCATTGTCGGTAGCAGTGATTGCAGGCGGCGTATTCACAGCCCTTGTGCCCGCCGTGATCGTAGGCGTTTGCGCCGCACCCCACATGCATTGCCATTCCATCTCTTCACCGGTTTTGCAAATCACAGGAATCGTCATTGCGCTCGTTGGAATTGTCAACAGCATCTACTTATTGAATCGCAGTATAACGCGACAGGAGACTTTAAATGAATCAAATCATACTTAGGATTATTTATACAAACTTTTGGCGTCATCCGTTCCGAAGCATTGGACTTGTTATTTTAACGGCAGTCGCTTCGGCAACACTTTTATCAAGCGCTCTTTTTTCTGAAAGCCTTGACGCAGGTCTGGAGCAGCTTTCAACGCGCATGGGCGCAGACTTACTCGTTGTTCCTTACGGCAGCGAAGCAAAAGACCAACCCGTTCTCTTGCAAGGAGAATTAAGCCATCGTACGCTTCCCAAAGACATTCTCGAATTCACTCGAAAAATTCCGGGAATCAAGATTGCCACATCACAATTCTATTTTTCCACGCTCGGGTCTAGCTGCTGCGATAAGAAAGTCAACATCATCGGTTTCGATTCCAAGACAGATTTTACCATCAAGCCATGGATTCGCAAGACCTACAAGAAAGACTTCCCCATCGGTTCTGTAATCGCAGGTAGCGACATTCAAGTGGACGAATCCGGGAAAATCAAGTTCTTCGACCAGGAATTCACCGTCGTTGCAAGCCTAGAGCGCATGGGCAACAAGCTTGACCAAGCCATTTTTGCCGACATCGGGACCATCGAAATTTTGCAGAAAGCAGCCAAGGCAAAAGGCGTCAACTTCATTTCCGAAGGCGAACCTTCCGCCATTCTTGCAAATCTCGAAAAAGGTGCAGACTTCGAAAAAATCTCACAGACGCTTCACGAGAAATTCGACGACATTCACGTGATTCCGCGCAAGGACCTGTTCGACAACGTCATCGCCACGGCAGGCTCCTTCAAGATCATTGTCTGGGTTATCGCCGTATTTTTCTTGATTGTCGCCATCGCCGCTGTTTCCATCGCGTTCTCAATTTCAGCAAACGAGCGCAAGCGTGAATTCGCAACGCTCCGCGTCATCGGTTTCACGCAAAAGAGATTGGAACACATCGTCCTTGGCGAATCTCTGCTCGCAACCGTCATTGGAACCATCATAGGTACGTTCATCAGCATTTTTGCAACGCTCTCGTTCCGCATATTCATCATTGACAGTTTGTCCGTACCGTTCTTACTCCCGAGCGTACTCACAATTTTTGCGACGATCATCGCCGCAATACTTATCCCTACAATCACAGGCACAGGAGCCGCCTATCGAATAGCTAAACAAGTTGGCCGTCTAGATGTTTACTCGGCTTTAAAGGAGGAAACTTAATGATACTCAATGGCAACAACATTACAAAAGAATATACCCGACGCGGTGAAAAGTTCCCTGCCGTCAACAACGCCGATTTCTTCGCCTGGTCAGGCGATTACACGGTCATCTTCGGAGAATCCGGGAGTGGCAAGAGTACACTTCTGAACGCTCTCGCAGGCATCAGTGCACCAACTTCAGGCAGCATCGTCATTGACGGACAACCGCTTTACACCTTGAATGACGAAGACCGTTCAAAGTTACGCAACGAGCGCATCGGCTACATCCCGCAAAATGCAGCCTGCTTGCCCACATTCACCGTAACCGAAAACATCGAACTTGCCGCAAGCCTTTACAAGCGTCGCATCGACAAGGAGCAAATTCAGAGTCTTCTCAAAAAGCTCGGCATCGCTCATTTGGCAAACGAATACCCCGCCAACTTATCGGGCGGAGAACTCCGTCGCGTCGCCATCGCACGAGCGCTCGTCAACAATCCCGACTTGATTATCGCCGATGAACCGACAAGCAATCTCGACGAAGACAACAGCCGCAAGGTTTTCAGCCTTTTCGGAAGGCTTGCAAAATCAGGCGCAGCCGTCATTGTCGCCACGCACGACCGCTCTGCATTTGGCTACAGCAATCGCACGTACCACATGAAATCGGGATCGCTCATCCCCGACATCGGAGAATACGGCAACCTGTAAAATTTCTAACTTTACAATACCGTAAACCTGTCATGCCCGATTTATTCGGGCATCTCCTTTTCATGTCGCTATGAAGCTTCTACTCATTTACTTCTTTGTTCTCGGTTTCATCTGCATTCGAGACTTGTTCAAAGTCAAGAATTTTGACGATTACGTTGTTGCAGGTCGCAAACAAAGCTCCCCATTCGTATTCATGAGTCTCATGGCAACTGTCCTTGGGGCTTCCGCTACAGTGGGCATTGCTGCACGTGCCGAGAGCATCGGATTTGCCGCCTTCTGGTGGCTTGCCGTTGGAGCAATTGGGTTTTGGTTTCAAGCCGCATTTTTGAGCAAGCCCGTTCACGATCTCGATGTACGTACGCTCCCCGAAATCGCCGAAAAGACTGTCGGCAAAACAGGTCGAAAGCTCGTCGCTTTAATCATAGCCGTTTCTTGGATTGGAATTATCGCCGCGCAATTTGCAGCCGTTGCAGGATTCATCGGTCTTGTGCTCGGTCACGATGCCGGAACGCAATCCGTATTGATTACCGCCGTGATCGTCATTGTCTATACGCTATTGGGCGGGCAGCTTTCTGTTGTCCGTACCGACGCCTTGCAATTTGGAATTTTGACACTCGGATTTTTCGCCGCCGCCATTTATCTATTCGGCGGATTTTCGGGAATCGAAAACGCCGCGCATTCCGCAGGTCTCGCCACCAGCAGTTCAATAGCCGCGCATTCTGCCAGCCTCGCCACATTCGGCAGCTTCAATCTTCTGAACGAAAAATTCGGCGCAAGCGATTTAGCCATCATGCTGTTCACTATCGGCGGAGCATACTTCCTCGGTCCCGACGTCATCTCCAGAAACCTCGTCGCTAAAGATGCAACATCGGCACGCAAAGCCGTTGTTGCGGGCAGTTTCGCCATCCTCGTCTTTAGCGTGATTATCGTTTTACTCGGTATGTGGGCCGCCACTTACACTCCCGCAACAGCAGGCTCCGCCACAAATCCGCTATTCCGCCTCGCCTCCGGCGTACTCCCACTCCCGCTTGCAGCACTTCTTTCCGTCGGGCTTTTGTCGGCACTCCTTTCGTCGGCAGATACATGCCTTATCAATTCCGCCGCCATTTTCGGGAACGACATTCTGAACACGCGCCGCATTTCTGTCGTGCGTATTTCCGTCGTTGTCATCGGCATTATCGCCACCTACCTTGCGCTCCAAGGCAAAGACATCATCGGGCTTTTAACGATGGCGTACTCCGTTTACACGCCAGGTATCGTTGCCCCGCTCGCGGTCGCCATCATCGCGCACAAAAAATTCAAAGTCAAGAAAACGCTCTGGTACGCAGGCGTGATTATCGGCGGACTCTTCGGGTTCATCCCCGCGATTCTCGCTTCGACTGCAAAAATCCAAAGTCCCGCTTACTTGCCGCTTGTCGGGATTGCCATATCGCTTGCGTTTGCGCTGGCGAGCTTGAGAAAGAAATAACAGAAAAAGTCGCGAGGCATTCCCGCGACTTTTTTAATTACAAATCAAACAAACAGAAACTGTTCTTTCGTCTAATATATAAAAAGCATCTCGCGATACTTCGGCAGCGGCCAAAGTTCGTTCGGCACAATCTTTTCAAGGCCATCCACTTCCTTGCGGAGAGCGGCAATCGCATCGACAATGCCTTCGTGGAGTCCACCGAGAGATTTTTCCATCACGTCAATTGCGGCGAGCAAGCGGTTCATGCCTTCGCCAAGCGATTTGGCGTAACCGTCAAGTCCCGGGAAGCCCTGGTTGAGAGCCATTTCGTTTGTCTTGAGCGCCTTGGAATAAGCCTCGACAACAGCCGGCATAATGATGTTCTTTGCCATGTCGCGAGCGATTTCACCTTCGATATGGATGCGCTTGTGGTAATCTTCCACATTCACTTCGTAACGGGAAACCATTTCAGCACGGTTCATCACGCCATACTTCTCGAAGAGCGCAATGTTTTCGTCCTTCGTCAAAGCCTTGAGCGCTTCCATAGAAGTGCGGATGTTCGGGAGGCCACGCTTTTCAGCTTCCTTCACCCATTCTTCGGTGTAACCGTTTCCGTTGTACAAAATGCGCTTGTGTTCCTTCACAATCTTTTGCAAAATCTTTTGCAGGCCCGTGTGGAAATTCTTGTCATCGAGCTTTTCGAGCTGTTCAGAGATCATGTCGAAAGCTTCAGCGACAATCGTATTCAGAACAACGTTCGGCTCAGAGCAGCTCTGGCTAGAGCCCGGTGCACGGAATTCAAACTTGTTGCCCGTAAATGCAAACGGCGAAGTTCTGTTACGGTCG
Source organism: Fibrobacter sp. (assembly GCF_045112255.1). Classification (GTDB taxonomy): domain Bacteria; phylum Fibrobacterota; class Fibrobacteria; order Fibrobacterales; family Fibrobacteraceae; genus Fibrobacter. Next base: position 44,094 of record NZ_JBGUHR010000133.1, on the reverse strand, counting down.
GTAGCGTCACGCGGGAGCGGCGGGAGTGTATCGGAACCAAGCTTCATGGCACCAGCCTGCTTGCTGGACTTCGGCACACCTTGTTCGAGTTGTTCAATCACGTCGGTGAGCTGATCGCCAAGGTAAATGGAGATGATTGCCGGAGGAGCTTCATGAGCGCCGAGACGGTGGTCATTACCTGCACCAGCGCAAGTCATGCGGAGCAAATCAGCATGCGTATCGACAGCATACATGATGGCGCAAATGGCGGTGAGGAACACGGCGTTCTGATGCGGGTCCTTACCCGGATTGAGCAAATTGCCCTTGCCGTAAGAAAGGCTCCAGTTGTTATGCTTGCCAGAACCATTCACGCCTGCAAACGGCTTTTCGTGCAACAGGCAAACGAGACCGTAGCGGTCCGCCACATTGCGGAGAGTTTCCATCACGAGCATGTTGTGGTCGCAAGCAAGGTTCACTTCTTCAAAGAGCGGAGCAAGTTCGAACTGAGCCGGGGCCACTTCGTTGTGACGGGTCTTTGCCGGGATGCCAAGCTTCCACAGTTCCTTTTCCACATCGTTCATAAAGTTCAAGATGCGGCTTGGGATGCTGCCAAAGTAATGGTCATTCATTTGTTGGTGCTTTGCAGGGGTAGCACCGAAAATCGTGCGGCCAGCCTGGTACAGGTCCGGGCGTTGCAGATAAAATCTCTTGTCGATGAGGAAGTATTCCTGTTCGGCGCCGAGCGTAACAGTCGTCTTCTTCGGACCAGCCTTAAAGCAAGTCATGAGGCGGCGAGTCGACTTGGAAAGAGCCTGCAAGCTGCGGAGGAGCGGAGTCTTCTTGTCGAGAGCTTCACCGGTGTAGCTGCAGAATGCGGTCGGGATGCAGAGTGTTGCACCATTGCCGTGACGCTTGATGAAAGCCGGTGAAGTCGGGTCCCAAGCGGTATAGCCGCGAGCCTCGAATGTGGAACGGAGACCGCCGCTCGGGAAGCTCGAAGCATCCGGTTCGCCCACAATCAAATTCTTGCCACTGAAAGCCATAATGGCCTTGCCACCAGACGGTTCAATAAAGCTGTCGTGCTTTTCGGCCGTCGAACCCGTCAAAGGCTGGAACCAATGCGTAAAGTGCGTCGCGCCGCGATCCATTGCCCAGCGCTTCATAGCGTGAGCGACATCGCCTGCAATGCTCGGATCAAGAGCCACGCCCTCGTCGATCGTTGCGAGCAACTTTTCGCAAATGTCCTTCGGGAGGTAGGTGCGCATGGCATCGGCATTGAAAACGTCTTCGCCATAGAAATCGACATTCGCAGGAGCGGCAGGCATCACAGCACTCACCGGAGCAGTTGCGATATCGTAGATGGCCTTATTACGACTATTGTTCATTTTTTATCCTATAATGTCTTCCCCGTCTTGTCATCCCGGACTTGTTCCGGGATCGCCATTTCAGAGATTTTTAATTAACAGACTTAAAACTAGCAATGCTTTTACCCCTTTGCACTGTACAAAATCGCCTATTTTTTTCGCTTTTCATTACATTTTTGTAAAATTATATCACTTTATTACATTTTTGTAAAACAAGAACGCAATTTATTACTATATTATTCACGTTCATCTCTCCTAGAGCTGCGTCGGGTCGCCAAAAACGGCCCGATGCAGCAACAGAGATTCCCCGAAATGCAAAATGGATATCGAAGCTCTTGAAAACACGACTTTCGCGGCCATCGTCGAGAAAATCCAAAAGGTTCGCAAGCGTGGCGAGCTTTTAGAGAGCATCCACGGGATTTTAAAGAAAAACTTCGAAACCGTCGAAGCTGAGCACCAAATCGAATGCCAGAAAATCCGCAACGTCATTGAAGGCATTCCAGGCGAACTCATCGGCAACACGCGCGAAATGCGCGAAGTGAGCAAGCTCGTCCGTCAAATTGCCCCCACCGCAGCAACCGTCCTCATCCGCGGCAAGGCCGGTACCGGCAAGGAATATGTAGCCCGCAGCATCCACGAGCTTTCGGAACGCAAAGATTCCCCGTTCGTAGCGCTCAACTGCGACGCCCTCACCGAAGGCGCGAACTCTTTCGAAAGCGAACTTTTCGGCTTTGAACGCGGGGCATTCACTGGCGCCACCAACCGCCACATCGGCAAGGCCGAACAAGCTAACGGCGGTACGCTCTTTCTAGACGAAGTCGCCGACCTGCCGCTCCCCGCGCAAATCAAGCTTTTGCAATTTATTCAGGAACAAAGCTTCAAGCGCCTCGGCAGCAACATCGAGCAGCGCTGCAACGTGCGCCTTATCGCAAGCACCGGCAAGAATCTCGAAGCCATGATGCAGCACGGCGCATTCCGCGAAGACCTTTATTACCGCCTGAACATCTTCCAGATTTCGCTCCCCGAACTCATCCAGCGCAAGACGGACATTCTACTTTTAGCCGATCACTTCATCGAAAAGATGAACCACAAATACGGCAAGAAAATTTTGCGTTTAAGTTCGCCCGCCATCGACATGCTCATGAGCTACCATTGGCCCGGCAACGTGCGCGAACTCGAAAACTGCATTGAACACGCATGTCTTGCAACAACAGACGTATGCATCAATGCCTACGACCTACCGCCCACGCTGCAAACAGACATCACATCAGGCACGTCCGTACTCCCCGAAGGCAATAGCCCTCTCGCCACGCTGATGGACAGCTACGAGCGCGAAATCTTGAGCGAAGCGCTCCGCCGTCACGACGGCAACATGAGCGCAGCCGGCCGCGACCTTTCCGTGAGCCCACGCATGATGCTATATAAAATAAGGCGGCTAGGAATAGCCGCCTCGAACTAGATTTGCAAAAACTACGATTCGTCTTTCACGCACCGAACAGAATAGCCGTCTGTCTTATCCGCATCCTCTAAAAAGACTTTGCTATAAGTATAATAAAAATCCACATAATAAGAGTCATAATCATCAACTTCATTAGAACTCCATATACACGCACTACGCCCTTCTTGAACAAAATCGCCCGCAAAATTAATTCGCCCCGCATAAAGCAATGCGAAGCCACCTTCACTAGAATTCCTCAAGACCTCGCCAGCAACCTTGTCGCCTCCAACAAAAACAAACAAATCATTCCATTCATAATTTGAAGGAACATGCCAACCCGATGGGCATACGCCCTGCACCGGCAAAGAAAGATTACAAACATGTCTTTCTCCGCATTCCTCTTCAGATTTGCCCACTGCAGCAGCCCACGTATAAAGGCGCCCATACTTATCGCAATATTTCGTAGAATCATTATAGCAATGGCTATTTTCAGTTTCATAATTGAGATTCTGAGCAAACCACCATAGCCTATCAATCTTCACAATTTTGTACTTCTGACCATCGCGGTCATCAATTATAGAATCCGTCGGCCAATCCACTTTTATAGACGATGAAGACTCTTCATTTTGGACACTTGAAGAGCTGACAGAACTTTCACTGCTACTGCTGAATAGATCTTCAATCGGAGCCGAGGATGAAGAAAGTTTTTTTTCTTTTCTTCATGATTAGAACTACTTGATTCAGCAACGGATGACGATGATGACAGTAAAACAAATGACGATGACGAATCTTCATTCGCAACAAAAGGATTGCCAGAGTCATCATCACCGCAAGCGACAAGAATCAAAGTGGAAAACAATGCTACATAAAACAAACGTTTCATTCTTACTCCTTAACAAACATTTGTACTAAATATAAAATAAAAAGTTCCTATAACAAAGTATAGGAACATTTATACAATACACTTTCTAAAGTTTATCTAATCTGACGAACTAGACGAAGGCCTTGGAACAGTTTGCTAGCAAAACCATCATCATCACAATGGTTCCTTACATTTAATTCATCAATAGAGGATGTTAAAAAGCCTCCTTTACATGACGAGACTTCATTATGGAACAGGCTTCTGCCAGGCAACATTACTCTTTCGCAAACTAGTCCAAGCATATCGTACAAGCCATAATCATTGGGTTTTAGCATTCCCACAGGGCGAGATTTTTGTTTCCAAAGGCCACAAGAATGTTTTAGAGTAATTTTATTTTCAAATTTATTTTTATCTAAAGTTGAATAAAAATCATCACTTTCTCGAACACCAAACCAAGCATACTGAGATTTTCTTGTAGAATCATTCAAGTTATTCTCACCATATGTTCCTACACTGCCTCGCGAAAAAGCCATCCACTCATCATAATATGGCAAACGATAGCCATCAGCATTTTCATCAATCACCACATTCACGTTTTCTGCAACATTAGCAAAAAAACTAGTCCCATCAATATTGAAAGAACCATCCTTTTTATCAAAGGATCTCTTCATTGATTCCGTTTTTTTAAAAGAGTATACCGGTTTAAAACCATCTCGTAAACTTCTAATATTCGCATATACAAAAGCATGATAAAGATGAACACGAATTGCAGCGGAATCATGAGCATCACAAGTCCCATCCTTTTTCATGAGCATTTTCTTTTCAATCCAAAAATTATTGTTATCATCTAAATTTTTGATTTTCTGTACAGGAATCGAATCCCACAACGCATGAATAAATTCACAATCTGTGACCTTATATTTATCAACAGCAAGAACTTTTTCTATACGAACTCGCCTTATAGGATCTTTATAGACACAACTACCTGATTTCGTTCGCAAACAACGCAAATCTGTTCCTATTAGGTGTTCTTGCGTTGACAAATCAACATATTTCATCCCCACAAGAAGATTGAACGTATGCACATTACCCATGTTTGTCACATACCAAAGCTTTCCGCTCTTCACGTAATTGCCAGAATTTAATTGAATACAATTATTTTCCTTTTTAAAAGAAAAATCTGTTCCTTTCCACGTACCATCATGAGCATCGTCAGTGCAAATAGTATAGTCCATATTCTTTTCCATTTCAAGCCAGTGAACCGAATCACGTAAAGCAACATGGAAAAAATCATGATCTTGCCGGCCGACATCAGCAAACGCAATCGAAGTAACAAATGCGAAACCAATAAAAAAAATCTTTAAAATGTTTTTCACCTTATCTTATTACCTTCATAGCAGTATTCACGATTTGAACAAATACATTTTCACTGTTACTCTGTTCAATATACAAAATAAGGCGACTAGGAATAGCCGCCTCGAACTAGATTTGCAAAAGCTACGTTCAAAAAAAAACACAACTATTTAAATTGCGTTGTGATCGCCAACGAATCACTGCGGCCATATTGATCAGTATATACTAAAATCCAATCAACAGTCGTATCCTTAGGCAAAGTAATTCGACTCACATTCTCTAAATAATATTTCCAGTTTTCCAACGGCTCTGGATACTCCATATGACCACGGCAAGGATCATCCACATATTCAGGATAATCGTTCGCATCAACAAATTCAATTCCATCTATAAAATTTTTTGCTTTTAATTTATAACTTGAAACTATCGTATCTGACAAAACATGGTCTTTTTCTTTGGAGATTACCGAAAGCACACTTTTCAGAAGCTGCTTGTTTATGGAAGGTATTTTTTGATATGGTATATAGTTCATCTTTTTAGATTCACCATAATTAACAAACATTGTGTCATAACCACCAGCGATATCTGATTTAGCGTCAGAATTACGACAATCATAAGCAGCAACATAATTAAAGGAACTATCCTTCAAATAAAGAACTTTATTTTCTGAAGTCAAAACAGTCACCGTATCCAAAGAATTCTTTGAGTTCGGCTTCAAAAAAGACACATAAAGACCGCCATCTATTTTTTTCGATCCTGCTATTTGACTCAAAAGCAGAGAGTCTACATGAAACTCTTCCTTATCAGCAAAAACACTGCCAAAAGTCTGATCTTCAGAAACACTATCCGCACAGGACGCCAATAAAAATGACGCTATTAAAAAAAACATAACGGACTTTTTCATTCTATTTCAACCTCCTCACCAATCTAAAACCACCTATAGCCCCGCCAAAATTAGGTTGGCCATATCCATCACCTATTTAGATGCAATACAAAATAAAATATATACAATATTTAATCAATATAAATTTACTTTTCATACATTTATTTACAAAATAAGGCGGCTAGGAATAGCCGCCTCGAACTAAGCGCATTGTCACCCCGGTCTTGCACCTTCCACAAAAGACGCATTCGATTTATGGCTAACGCCAAATGTTTTGATTCAAATCTTTTTCTGCTTTCTTCTCATCTTCTAAAGCAAAATCAGTCCACAAATTCAAACATTCTTCACTACCACACGTCACGGCGTAATTAATCCTATATATTTTCCGCCAACCAAAACCATTTTTTCAGAAAAACTACATACATAGCCATGCTTTTACGCAACAATCATCAACCAAATTAGCATAGGCATCATCAAATTTTTATTTTTCCTTTGCAAAGCCGTAATTTTATGAATTTTAGCTGACAGCAATAATAAAAAATAGTAGTTTTACATAAAAAAGGTCATGACAAATATACGGGATCGATATGATACTTAATATAGATAATTTAGGAACTGTCAAGTCGGCGAGGATTGATCTTTCCAAGAAACTGACACTTTTCTGTGGAAAAAATAGTACAGGAAAGACGTACGTGTCTTATATACTCCACGCGTTTCTAACACAGCCGAAAGTATTTCGCCTTGATAGTGCAAAAAAATTAGCCCGTCAGATAATGGAGAATCATAGTTTCCAAATAGAAAAGAGCATTATTGATGAGTGGTTGTCGAAAAATTGCCGCGAAGTAATGAACCAATTGGGGAGCGTTTTTGCTATATCCGACAAGACTAAGGAAAAATTATTCTCTGATTTTAACCTTAGTGTGGATTTCACCGACAACGACTATCAATATGCTATCGACAATACGGTTATTGATATTCAGATTTCCGATAGCCAGTATGTTTGGAAAATAGAAAAAAAGGCAGGAGAAGTCCAAGTTCGTGTGGAGTGTAATGTTGATGACGCTAGTGTTATGTCAGCAGAGTCTTTCAGACTTAACAATCTTCTATGCAATATTTTTCGGGATTTGACACTCGGCAAAGACAGCGGTGTCAGAATGCTTACAGTAGAGAGAAACAGCATCTACACCTTCAAAACAGAATTGTCATTGAGTCGCAATGAGCTGATAGATAGGATACAGTCCCAGTCAGACAAGTCCGAAATTGACATTGTCGACATCATTAATAGTTCATCACGTCGTTATCCATTGGCTGTTAGAAGCAGTCTGAGAGTGGCCAATGATTTGGAGAATGTCCAGAAGGCAGAAAGCCCATACGCAGATCTCTCCAAACAGATTGAGGAGAATATACTTTGCGGTGAAGTGAGTATGACAAAAAACGGTGATGTGGAATTCCACGCTAAGAATATGCTTAAATCTAAGCGGCTACCATTCCACCTGTCATCCTCTATTGTTAAGACCATGGCTAGTCTGGTAGTATATTTGAGGCATATGGCTCGTCCGTCCGATACTCTTATTATTGACGAACCGGAAATGAACTTTCATCCTGACGTCCAGGTTGTATTAGCCAGGATATTTGCTATTCTTGTCAACAAGGGTTTGAAAGTTGTAATCAGTACTCATAGTGATTATATCGTCAGAGAGTTCAATAATCTGATTATGGCTGGAGCAATAGCAGCTAAAGGCGATATGGAGACAGTCACCGAACTTGGCTATACAGAAAACATGCTCATTCAACAGAATGAACTTTCTGTTCTATTGTTCAAGTTGGTCAAGAGAAATACTGTCAATACATACTCTCTTGAAATAAATGACGAAGGCTTTGCTGTGGAATCCATAGATGACACTATTCAGAAGCAGAATTTTACAGCGGAAACATTGTATGCTGCATTGTGTTCTGAGGAAAAATGATTGAGTACGACCTTTTTATCCAGATGCTATCAGAGAGTTTCTTGTCACCCAATCAGCAGAAGATGGAGGAACCGAAACAGGCGGGAAATCATACGTGCAAGATTGTTGACAAGGGTGTTGACAATTATAAGGCATACCGCTACGATCTAGAAGAGCACAACTTCCTGCCTTTCTTCAATAGAGAACACACCGCCGTAAATAACACACCTACAGGACTCTTGAAGTTTTGCGACTATATTCTGTTAGCTACAGTTAACCAAAAATTATATGTTATTTTAGTAGAGATGAAGAGCGGCGTCACTACTGGCGCCAACCAGCAACTGGCAGCATCCAAGACCTTCATTGACTATGTCATAGCATCTGCAGAACGTATAAAGACAATGAGTGGTTACAACAATTTCAATGCTAAGAACATCATCTTTCGCAAAGTACTGCTTAAACCAGCCCCCAAGACCCGTCCACTCACAAACATCAGAAAGAAAAACTCTCAGATCAACTGGGGAGCTGATCCTATAGTGCTAAATTCGCAATTGTTCCCTCTTTTGCAGGTGTGTGAATGTAGACAAAGATAAAGTGCCATTTCTTTTAATGGAGACTCAGAAGAATACTATACTTCGCCATATAAAATAAGGTTATTGGTTGACTAAGTGCTCGGATTTTTCCGACAGGAAAAATCACTTTATTGTACAACCGAAAAAAACACCAGCCCAGCGCTGGCGTTTTTTTTTCGGTTATACAATGAGGCGGCTAGGAATAGCCGCCTCGAACTAAAATGTTCAATCCGTCATCCTGAGCAACATTACGTTGCGAAGGACCCAGTAACACTATCTCACAATAGCAATGCCGTACGGCTGGAGAGCATCCTTTGCCGCATTTTCAACTTTTTCGACCTTGTCGCCCTTATAGCTATAGAAATAGTCGTCGTTACCAATGTACAAGGTTTCGGCATCGGAATCATAGGCCATAGAACCGATGATATTGGAAACGCCCTTGATCTTCTTTACAGACTTATCAGAAAGATTGACTTGAGCAAGAGTAATCTTTCCCCAAGCCTCATAAACGGCTACATATGCTATGCCATCATCCGAGTTAAGCGCCATCGAGAAAACGCCACCGCCAAGCTTCTTACCGTCAACAACCACAGAAGACTTCTTCTTAGCCAAATCAACAACTTCAATGCCATTGTCTTCAGTTGCATAACCAGCAATAGAGCCTACATAAAGCTTGCCCTTAGCAAAACCCATTGTCTGCGGATTGTACTTAGCAAGTCTAATGGTGTCGAGCAACTTGCCTTCATCAAGCGTATACAAGGCAATGAGGCCCGGAGCAGGAGTTCCCCAATTTTCATCCATACGCTGGAAGAGAGCGATCAAGGTGTCGCCAGTCACTTCAAGATCAACAACGTTCGGAGAGATTGCCTTACCCTGAATAAAGTCCTTAGTCTTAATTTTCTTTGTTTCCTTCTTCTTTTCAACGGAGACCTTTGCAATCTTGGGGGCATTCTGAAGAGCAACCCAAACTTCATCATCGTTTGCCTTTACAACATCAACCGGATTCGACGAGTCGTCCAGTTTAATCTGCGCCGTGACCTTGTTCTTCGAAGGATCGAAAACAGAAATGTTATCTATAGAAAGACCTTCAAGAACAAAGATTTTTCCATCAATGGGGAAAATTCTAGAGTCCTGATAGAGCGAGACCTTGGCTTCAGAGACTTCACCATCTTCGTCGATCCAGCGGAGTTCTCCAGCATCCGAACGGTTGCTTCCGAAAACATAGACGGAAGCCTTAAACGGGTTATCATTATTAGCAGAAGTACCGCTATCCGAGCAGCCCTGCATGTAGAGAGCAAGCGTAGAGCCTGCAAGAAGTGTAAGGAGTTTTTTCATCGTTTACCTCTTTATGTTTTCGCAGCAAAAGCATTACATGTTTTGCAAGGTTTTCACTGCGCGGGGTTAAAACCCCTGTGTTAATGTTAATTTGTACTCTCGTCCAGGAGTAGGGAACGGCGTATATACATTTCTATATGTCTTATCCGTAATATTCCGCAACGCAAATACAAGTCTGGTTTTATTAAAGGGATTATAACCTAGCGAAAGATGGTGCAAATCCACCGCAGGTTGCTCGACACGGTTTGTCCTATCTTCAAAAATCTTTGTACGATATTCCGACGTCCAGATAAAATCAAAATGGTACGGCAAATCAAATTTTGCCTCCGCATAGTACGAACGCGCCGGCTCATACGGGAGCATTTTTCCGTTATAATAATGTTCCTCGCTTTTGTCTTCCGTTTTTTGGAATGTTGCACGTAAAATCGCAGTAAACCACTTTTTAGGCTTGCTTTCTAATTCGGCTTCAAGGCCCCGAATATGCGACTTGCCGACATTCAACGGTTTCAGAAAATTTCCGCTATTGATCCAGCAAATCGCATTCTTTACACTCGTCTGAAAATATGTGGCCCGGATAACCGTTTGGCTTTTAGGGATCATATAATAGCCGCCCACCTCAAAACGGAGAGCCGATTCATCAAGAAGATCCGGATTCGAGACCATACCAGGATAAACACCATAAATCTCCATCAGCTGCGGCGCACGGAATAAGCGTCCAATGCTCATGCTGCCGCCATATCTAGAATCAGATGCATCATACCGCACAAACCCACGGCCCGCAAAAGAAACATCGCGATCTTTAGCCGATTTCAACTTTTTCGTCAATACAGGAGAAACATATTCACCGCCGTGAATATCGTCCTTAATAAAGAGAGCCGAACCTTCGCCGCCCACAGAAAGCGTCTTTAGGATGTTATACGAAACATCTCCCGAAGATGTCGTCGCGTAGCGAGTCAAGTTCCAAGGTTTCGAAGAACCGCGTCCCGAATAGTAGCTCATATCCAGCGACAAGCGCAAATTCGCTTCAATCTTTTCGCTAGAGTAGTTTGCCAAAATTTCAGGAATAAGGCTATAGCCCGCAGCTCCATACTTCAAAAAATCCGATGAAGCATAGCCCAAGTGATCGAGCGGATAATACGAATGCGAAACAGCCTTTTCAAATTTTCCCGTCAGCGAAAATTCAAGCCAGAGCCAACCGAGCAACTGCGGGAGTTCCGCACGGTATGTCGCCTGCGCAAACTCGCCCTTGTAGCCCGCGACAGACGTCTGATAATCATCGCGACCCGGATTACCGCCTTCCGAACGGCTAAAGTTAAAATTCAACGTCGAGAACACGCCACTTGCATGCAGAACGCGAGCCTTGAAAAGCCCCGAGTATTCTGTAAACTCGGCGTTTCTACGCGTATCCGTATAATCATCATCCGGATCGTACTGAGTTCCGTTTTGGCTTTTAAACTCGTAATCGTTATCGCTGTGCCGTGCCGACAGGGACGCACTCACCGAGGCGCTATCCGTCAAGCGCGAGAGCAACTGCGTCGAAGCCTCCCACGTATTATGGCTACCGTAGCTCAAAAGCACACGGCCCGACTTTTTATCTTCCGGCTTGAGCACAGCTTCGGCAGGCTTCGAACCCTTCGTCACAAAGTTAATGGCACCGCCAATGCCGCGACCGCCAAACTTCGCCGGCACACGGTCCTTGTAGACTTCAATCTTTTCGACCTGGTTCAAGTCAATCGTTCCCAAATCGACCGCACCGCCCGACGCATCGTTCAGCGGAATTCCGTCCATGCAAACGACAATGTTCTTTGCAGCGACACCGCGGATGCTCACGGTCTGAAAACTTCCGACACCGCCTTGGCGGTAATACTGTACGCCCGGAAGCGCAGCCAAAACTTCTGCAGCCGAAAGACCTCGGCCCTCCCACGATTCGGGCAAAACTTCGGCATAGCTCGATGACGCCTGCAAAGGCTTTTCTACGCTAGAAGCCTCGTAAATCGAGGTCTCGCCTAAATCTTGAATAAACTCTTCGGAAAAACCAGAAACGCCCGCAAGCAGTACGGCCGCGCACACGCGAACGCCCAAGAGACTGCCAGAACGATAGCATGCAGTCAAACACCCACGCAAACGCGTGGCTATGCAAAGCGATGTCTTTCGCACCGTTTAACAACCCGTGGCGCAAAGCGCCCGTTGTGCCTTACAGTTCTTCTGACTCGGGGATCATTCTACACCCAGCCCCTTCACACCCGCCATGGCGGCAAGCATTGGTTTATGCTGGTTTCGTCCTCCCTTACAGCGGCGAGACCGTTCCCGGCTTTCACGGGATTCTCTTATATCGCATCAATGGCGATGCAATACAGCGTTTTACCGCATAAGGCATTTCCTATGAAAAATATAGTAAACAATTCGGGACATTGTCATCCCCGCGGTTTCCATTCGGCAAGGACCATTCCAGCAACGATGGCAACAGCACCCGCAATCGCGACCGACGTGATGCGTTCCCCAAGAGCAATGACCGCCGTAATAATTGTCACCAGCGGAATCGCATATATATAATTGCTTGCCAAAACCGTCCCGAGCTGTTTCAGTACCTTATTCCAGATGAGGTACCCAAACAGCGACGAGAACACCGTAAGGCAAAGGAAGTTAAGCGACACGACAGGCTCCGCAAAGTTCTGCCACGGGACTCCGAGGAAATGTCCAGCGCCCGCCTCATTTGGAGCAAAAGCCGTTTCGCCAAGCATAATGATTATTGACGAGAGCGCACCATAGAAAAACATCTTTCGCGTGATAAACAACGTAGAGTATTTTCCATTGAGCGGTCGCACAATCAATGAATAAATCGTCCACATGCAAGCCGAGCTGAACGCGAGCAAATCGCCCACCGGCGAAAGCTTTAGAATAAACTTCCCATTCAGCACCACGAGAACCATGCCGACAAACGTAATCACACAGCCAAGAATCTGCCTTTTGCCGAGACGTTCGCTCTTGTAAATGAGACCGCCAAAAATCATCGTCAAAAGCGGATTCGTACAGACAATCAACGAGACATTGCTCGACGGCGAAATCGAGAGCGCCGTATTCTCCGCCCAAAAGTAAAGAGTGCAACCCGTAAGCCCGCACAAGCAAAGAATCAGCTCATGCTTCCAGTTTTCGCAACGGAAATTTTTATGCGTCATCGCGAGCAGCAACAAGTACGTCACCGTGAAACGCAACGTAAAAATCTGCACCGCCGAGAAACCGTGATTCAAGAGCACCTTCGTGCTCACAAAACTCGTGCCCCAAAACGCAATCGTCCCAATCGCAAGGGCATGCCAAAGCGCAAGTCCACGCGAGGCGCTTGCAGAAGATTCGAAAGCTTTAATCGGAGCAGGTTTCATCGAACGGAAAGATAGAAAAACTAATCTTCCCAGATAAACATTTGCTTTATGAAATTCTGGATATCTGTTATAGCCAATTTATATTTTTCCTTCGGCATTCCAGTAATAGGCCATTTGTTTTGATATTTTTCAGACACATATTTTTGAACTTTAAAATAACGTCTAGGCCCTATAACCTCGATCACCTCAACAGGCAACAAATCATAATTTATAAGGATGCTATTACTTTTTAATTTTTTTTCATACAAACTTGTAATCGTCTTTATCTTTACTTTTTCAAACTCAAACAAATAATCATTTTCATAATCACGATAACCAGGATTTTTATTTTTTATCATATTTACAATTTTATCATATTTGATTTTTTTGAAGATTTCGCTATCTTCCACATCCATATTATGGATCATGCGAAATTCTGTAAAAAAATGATTTTTTTCATTTTCCCATTCACTATCATACCCAGAAAACCAATTATAAAAAAGCATCAACTGTTCAGTACCAGTAAGCAGAGGCCTGAGCATCCTCAGAAATCTTCGTTTTTCGCCTTTTTCTATAATATTTTCATCATAATTAGCAACGACGTCTACCATTTGATACAAATGCCGATAATAGCGATTCAAGTCAGCAGAATGTCCCTCAAATAAATCCAAGCTGCCACCAAAAGTCCTTCGAAAAGAAGATTTAAACGAATACGACTCTAATTTACTTCTATACATACAAATAAAAAAGTAACAGTAAAGATAAATATACCCATTATAATCATTAAACAAGCATTCACTATTTAATATAAACTTTTTCTTTTTGAAGCTAAACCAATTTCCTCCTCCCATAATTTTTTTCATCATACTATTTTTTTTCTCACATGCCCTAAAAAAGAAACTCGCGCTTTCAAAAAAGCAATTTTCAATCACACCTATTCCTTCATAAAAAATCTTATAAGCAAAAGCAAAAGCAGTCTTATAATCATTTATATTTTTGTGATTAAAACTTAAATTCACATTTGGATTCCTTTTAACCACCTCAATAGCTTTCATTAAACAAGTTTCTATAAAATGAAATTCAACTTCATAATACTCGAACACCCCATTTCCCATTACGGGTTAAAACGCATATTTATTGTTATAGAAAAACTTCCCTCTCCCTATTGTTTCATCTTCACAGACATACTTAGGATTAGACGATTCCACAATCGACCATCGATCCCATTTTAATTCTTTAACATTTTCTTTATGGATATGAAGCATTTCATAAAATTGGCGTTCAACTTCTTGCCTTTCATGATTTTTCAACATTTTTTCATTCGCTTCATGCTGTACCCAAAAAGCCATAAATGTCAAAAGTGCAGCAACAATGGCTATAAAAGGGGACATTGAATTATACAACGTGGCACTAATATTTGCGGACGCCTGATAAAACCCTGAAGAATAATCATTAAAAGTAGATGCTACCCGAGGCACAAAAAAAGCAATAAATATAAAAAGAAGGCAAATCGCCCCAAAAAGAGCTAAAACAATCTTTGGAAATGTAAGTTTCGAAGTTTTTTTACTTGAAGACATTTTCTTACTTTTTTAAATGAAACGCGTACAAATTTATTCTATTTCGCACCAAGTAACAAAAAACAAGCCAGAAAATATATTACATATTTATTACACGGTTATAAACATGCAATTAGTTCATTAGCCCCCAAAAATTTTTAATCGGTGTCGGTTTCATCGAACGAAAAGATAGTTTTTTTTTATAAAGCCAGTAGTCTATAACGGGGTCCCATATCGCAAAGGTTCCACACTGTTAACATCTTTATTCGACAAAAGGCAATCGATCGTTTCGCTCGTAGCGGTGCCAAGAATGATTGATCTATCTAATGCGACATCCTCGCCTTTGCAAGCTTTCAGAATTTCTTTACAAGCATCCATTGGAACATCATTCCAACAGCCCACAACGATTTCAAGAGACACATCTTCAACAACCCAATGTGCCCCCGTGTAGTCAAATTCCAGTTTCGTCGTATCATTGACACTGAACGTATTATACAGCCCATCAATACGAGAATTGATAGCCGTCTTTTCAACATCCTTTTCCGATGTTGCAAAGCAGATGCCCATATCTAAGTTATCCGCATGAAGAGCAGAACAATTTACAATGTCAATGCCGATTTCCTTAAGCGAATTGCGTTCCTCTTTGTCCATTGGGTAATCCTTGATGATCCAAAATCGCCCTGCCACTTGCGTCATAAGCGAATCTTCATCAATCCTTCTAACTAGAGTTTCTTTACCGCGAGAACGATATACAATACCATTCGCTACAGATTCATCAGCATCATACGTATTGTACACCTCATCAACCAAAGACATAATGGTCATTTTTTCAACATCTTTATCAGCATTCATCAGACAAAGACACATATAGGAATATTCACTTCTATTACCGCTATATTCAAAGAGATAATGAATGGAGCCACTGTAGCAACGCTGTCTATGAATTCCAATTTTTTCAAGAGATTCTGTTTCGGTTTTATCAAGATCGCCCGCCATCAACAACCAAAAACGTCCGGCAGACTGCGTCATTTTAGGATCCGCATCGAATTTTTGAACAGTCTCTTCTTTATCTCCATTCTTTATAATAACGCCATTGACTCGAACCGACGAACTCGATTTGACATTAGGAACACTCGATGACGACAATTCACTCGATGAAGAAAGGGCACTTGAAGAAGAAACCTCTAGAGACGAAACGCCCTCGATAGAACTGCTAGAAGATGTTACAACTTCAGAAGACATTGAACCGTTCGATTCAGGCACCGTCAAAAAACTACTCGACGACGGAGAAACATCCCCACAAGAAGCAAAATAAATTGCAAAACTGAATAGTGTAATTGCAAGTTTAGCGTTCCGCATACGGTCTCCTTTTCTTGTTCATAATATATAAACTAAAAGGACAAAACGAAAATTCGCAATAAAGCCAAAAGAGCAATTACGCCCTTAGTTATAACTTAAAACTATTACCATCTATAACTTTTCCCTAACTTCACCCACATTTTCTAAATTTCACCCACTTTCAAGAACCTTTTTACTAGACCAAGCTATAGAATCTAGCTATATTACAAGCCATAAAAATTTTATAAAGGATTCTAAAAAAATGTCCAAGATCGAAACTCTTTGCATTCAGGGCGGTTGGCAGCCGAAAAATGGCGAACCGCGCGTTCTCCCCATCTACCAGAGCACTACGTTCAAGTACGAAACCACCAATGACATGGCCGACTTGTTCGACCTGAAGGCTTCCGGCTACTTCTACACCCGTTTGCAGAACCCGACAAACGACGCTGTCGCCAACAAGATCGCCGCTCTCGAAGGTGGTGTTGCCGCCATGCTCACGAGTTCCGGTCAGGCCGCAAACTTCTACGCCGTCTTTAACATCTGCGAATCCGGCGACCACTTCATCAGCACTTCCGCTATTTACGGTGGCACGAGCAACCTCTTCTCCGTCACGATGAAGAAGCTCGGCATCGAATGCACGTTCGTGGACCAGGATGCCTCCGACGAAGAAATCGAAAAGGCTTTCCGCCCGAACACCAAGTGCGTCTTCGGCGAAACTGTCGCAAACCCGGCTGGTAAGGTTTTGGACCTCAAACGCTTTGCCGATCTCGCCCACAAGCACGGCGTTCCGATGATCGTCGATAACACCTTCCCGACCCCGATTCTCTGCCGTCCGATTGAATTCGGCGTTGACATCGTGACCCACTCCACGACCAAGTACATGGACGGCCACGCCATGGCAGTCGGTGGCTGCATCGTCGATAGCGGCAACTTTGACTGGGAAGCAAACCACGACCGTTTCAAGGGCCTCACCGAACCGGATCCGAGCTACCACGGTCTCGCCTACACGAAGGCATTCGGCAAGGGCGCTTACATCACGAAGGCTACCGCACAGCTCATGCGCGACTTCGGTTCAATCCAGTCTCCGCAGAACGCATTCCTCCTGAACGTCGGTCTTGAAACGCTTCACCTCCGCATGCCGCGCCACTGCGAAAACGCTCTCGCTTGCGCCAAGTTCCTTAAGAACCACCCGAAGGTCGCTTGGGTCAACTACGCTGGTCTCGAAGGCGACAAGTACTATGAACTTTCCCAGAAGCAGTTCAAGGGCGGCCTCCCGTGCGGCGTTCTCACGTTCGGCATCAAGGGCGGTCGTGAAAAGTCCATCCAGTTCATGGATAGCCTCAAGATGATCTGCATCGTGACCCACGTGGCCGATGCCCGCAGCTGCGTACTGCACCCGGCAAGTCACACGCACCGTCAGCTCAGCGACGAACAGCTCATTGAAGCAGGCGTTGCACCGGATTTGATCCGCTTCAGCGTCGGTATCGAAAATGTCGAAGACATTATCGCCGACCTCACGCAGGCTCTCGACAAGGTCTAATTTTTTACACTTCTATACACCAAAAAACACGGCACCGGCATTCGGTGCCGTGTTTTTATTACCTAGCCACGCCCCGCGTATATGCCTATATTTAGGGCACCTCAAAAAGAAGGATATAATAATGCTTAATTTAATAAGGGCAGTTAGCCGCTTTTTATCGACATACACATCGCTTTTCGTCATCGCATGCGCAGTCATCGCGTTTTTCATTCCCACGCTTTTTGGCTGGGTTCACGGCAACACAAGCTCGATCATTCTCGGCATCATTATGCTCAGCATGGGCCTTACCATTACCATGGACGACGTCCGCAACTTGATGAAACGCCCCGCCGACATTTTCCTCGGCGCCGT
The DNA here is from genome assembly GCF_045112255.1 of Fibrobacter sp. Taxonomy (GTDB): domain Bacteria; phylum Fibrobacterota; class Fibrobacteria; order Fibrobacterales; family Fibrobacteraceae; genus Fibrobacter. The sequence goes on along the minus strand of NZ_JBGUHR010000133.1, from coordinate 26,221 downwards.
GGCACAGTACACCATCATGCCGCTCGTCGCGTTTACGCTCACGAAGATTTTTGGGCTTGACCCGTATTTGGCAATCGGCATTATTCTCGTCGGCTGCTGCCCGGGTGGCGTTTCGAGCAACGTCATGAGTTTCTTGGCTAAAGGCGACGTGACCTACTCCGTGAGCATGACTATGGCAAGTACGCTTCTCGCCCCGCTCATGACTCCGCTTTTGGTCCTTTGGCTCGCCGACACGAGCATTGAAGTGAACGCCGTCGGCATGTTCCTCAACATCCTTTACGTGACCGTTTTCCCAATTGTGATCGGTTTCACCTGCAACTACTTCTTCGGTAAGCGCGCAGGCTTCAAGGAATTCCAATCCAACATGCCTGCCGTGAGCGTCATCGGTCTCGCTTTAATCGTCGGTGGCGTCATCGTGACCGTGCGTCCGCAGCTCTTGACAAACGGCATGGGGCTTATCGCGCTCGTTCTCGCTGTCGTGTTCCTGCACAACGCCCTCGGTTACGTGCTCGGTTACAACGTCGGTCGTTTGTTCAAATTCAACACCGCCAAGAAGCGCACCATCTCCATCGAAGTCGGTGTGCAGAACGCAGGCATGGCAACCGTACTCGCAGGCGCATTCTTCGCGAACCCGGAAAATCTAGCCCTCCACCCGGAAGCAGCGCTCTGCGTCGTGCCTTGTGCCATCAGCTGCGCCTACCATTCCATCAGCGGAACAATCCTCGCCGGCATCTACGCGCACATGGACAAGAAGAAAGTCCAGGCTTAATAAATCATCTCGCAAACGTAGAAACGGGAAATAATGGTTTAGGCAAGCATAATCAAGACTGTATGGATCCTCCTAACGGAGGATGACTGCTGAGCCGAGTGATGCAGAAACTGCTTGCGTGTTTCTATATCCAAGGCAAACAGTCATGCGTAGACGCAAAGACAATTCATTCGAAAAGGGCGACCCTTCTGGGCCGCCCTTTGATTCATCAGGAAAAACAAAAAAGAACTTAAAAATGGTGCTTATTTCATCACGAAATCAAGAGTATCGCAAGCACCTGACCGCTTAAAATTCTGAGCAACATCGTAAGCGGATAGACAGACGCATAACCGACGTTCGTCGCTTCAGAACTGCTGAGGCCGTTCGCAAAAGCAAGTGCCGGAGGGTCTGTCGTTGCACCTGCAAGCACACCGCAAAGCGAGAGGTAATTGACCTTGAACACCGCCTTGCCAACAATCGCCACAATCATCAGCGGGAAGAACGTGATAATTGCCGAGAGCGCCATGTAGTAGAATCCGTCGCCATTCAAGAGCACATCAAAGAACTTGATACCGGCATTGAGGCCCACGCAGCTGAGGAATATCGTAATGCCGAGTTCACGCAGCATGAGGTTTGCGCTGTTTGCCATGAAGAAGTTGAGCGGACCAATCTTACGCTTGCGGCTAAGGATAATCGCGACAATCAAAGGACCGCCAGCAAGGCCAAGCTTCAAGGGTGTCGGCATTCCAGGAATTGCAAGCGGGATGCTTCCGACAATCACGCCGAGGAAAATGCCGAGGAAAGCAGGGAGAATTTCCGGATGGTCAAGCGCCGTGAGAGAGTCACCGAGTTCCTTTGCAGCAGCGGCAATGCTTTCCGGCGTACCGACAACAAGCAACTTATCAGCAAACTTCACACGAATATCGAGGCGCCCGGTGAACTTGAATCCGCCACGCGTCACACGGCTCACGGTCACGCCAAAGCGGTCGTTGAGCGCAAGCTGCTGGATGCTCTTACCAAGAATTTTCTTGTTCGTCACGAGAATCGTCTTGACCGCCAGATTCGACTTCTGGAGCGTAATCGGAGTTTCCTGCTTTTCGCCAATAATCTTCTGCAAGCTTTCAATCGCATCCGGCATCCCGACGACATGCACCAAGTCATGGAGTTCAAGCGTCATATCGCCCTTCGGCATGTTAATCACCTGGTCACGAGCATGGCGCGTCACCACAGCACCCGAAGAAGTAAGTCCCGGAATGTCCTTGATTTTGCAGCCCACAAGATTTGCGTTGTCCACACGGAGTGTGCAAGAGACGATTTCCTTGGACTGTTCTGCAATTTCTTTCTGGTATTCAGCAGCAGCGGTGTCCGGCTTTTGCCTAAAGAAGATGCGCACAAGAATCATCACGAGGATAATGCCAATCACGCCGAACGGATAAGCCACCGCATAGCCAACGCCCGTCAAGGACGCATCCACGCCAGCCGCCGTAAGCGCCGAATTTGCAGCACCGAGCGACGGAGTGTTTGTCACTGCACCGCAAAGCATACCGATAAGCACCGGCACGTTATCGTGCATGTTCGTCGTGAAGTAAATAAGAACGGTAGCAAGTACACCCAGGAGGACAATGCTCACTGCAAGAATATTGAGCACCAGACCGTGTCGCTTTATGGAGTCAATAAAGCCCGGGCCTACTTGCATACCGATTGTATAGACAAAGAGAATGAGACCGAATTCCTGCATAAAATGGAGAACGCTGGGCTCGATTCGCATTCCGATATGACCGAGAAGGATTCCTACGAAAAGAGCGCCAGCTCCCCCAAGACTCACGCCTTTCACCTTGACTTTTCCCAGCATGATGCCGATGGCAGCCGTCAAGGATAGCGCGAGTACTTGTTGCCCCACGGAGGGCTTTGCAAACAGGTCAATTAGCCAGTCCATTTTATACACCTTCTTTTTTTCGCACCCAAATGTAGCATAGGAGATTAATAATGACTAATAGATTATTCATATTAGATTAATCATAAAAAATGATAGATATTTATCATTCTGAGCATCGCTCCCCTGCTATAGTAATATAAATACTTTTTCAGGGAACATTGCTATATTCTTCAATAATTCCTCAAACCGCGGGTGGCGAACATGGCAGAAGAGATGATTGACATTTTGAACAGCGACGGAACTCCGGCGGGGTATTCCCGCGGCCGAACAGAAGTCCATGCGAAGGGTCTCTGGCACCGCACCGTCCACATCTGGGCATTTGCACCCGACGGTAGAATCGTCTTTCAGCTCCGGAGCCATCTCAAGGAAAACAACCCGAACCTGCTCGACACGAGCTGCGCAGGGCACATTTCGGCAGGCGACGACAGCCGTCACGCCGGCGTCCGTGAACTCCACGAGGAAATGGGCGTCACCAAGCGTCCCGAAGATCTGGAATACCTTTTCGAAGCGACCCACGAGAACATCCTGAACAACGGAACGTATTTCGACAACGAGTATTACGACACGTACAAAATAACACTATCTAACGAAGAGGTAAAAAACCTTGTTCCGCAGCCAGGCGAAGTGGACGACTTCATTTTGATGACGCGCGAAGATTTTTTGGCCATGCACACCCAAAATCCCGAAAAATTTGTGGACCACCCCAAAGATTACGCTTGGATACAGTCAATACAAATTATGCAAAAATAAGTTTAAAGTAGTTAAAAAGCCAAACTAATTAATGTAGATTAATAAATCGGGTTCGGGTTAATTTTATGAAGTACAAAAACACAGCCATCGTTGTCGAGGGCGGCGGTTTACGCGGGTCGTATGCCGGCGGCGTTCTTGATGTACTCGCCGACAAAGAAATCAAGTTTGGCGGGGCATGCGGCACCTCTGCAGGCGCCACGCACCTGTGCAGTTTCCTTTCGGGGCAAATCGGTCGCAATTTCCGCGTTGATACCGTACACTCCAAGAGTCCGCGCTACATGAGCTTCAGGAATTTGCTTTTCACAGGCGACTACTTTGCTTTTGACTATTGCTACAAGCAGATTCCGTATAAAATCGACCCGTTCGAATTTGACAAGTTCGCAGCCCAATGCCAAGAGACCGAATTCCGCGTCTGCATGACAGATGTCGAAACAGGTCTTGCCGAATACCCGCGCATTCTGGACTACCGCAACGAAGACGACATGAATAGCATCCGTGCATCGGCAAGCCTCCCGATTTTGAGCAAAATCGTCGAGATTCACGGGAGAAAGTTCCTGGACGGCGGCGTTGCCGACAGCATCCCGTTCGAGCCCATGTTCAAAAGCGGTTTCGAACGCGCCGTGGTGATTCTTACGCGACCGCTCGGCTACCGCAAGAAAATCAACAAGGCGCTCCCGCTCGTCAAGCTTGCATTCCGCCATTACCCGAAATTCGTCGAAGCGGTCGCCACGCGCCATATCCGCTACAACCAGGCGCTCGACAGGCTCGCGAAACTCGAATCCGAGGGCAAAGTCTTTATCTACCGTCCGAGCCGCCTCATCAAGATTTCGGACATCGAGCACAACAAGAAGAAAATCACCCAACTTTACGAGCTCGGCAAGGAAGACGCACACAACAAAATGCCCGAATTGCTGAAATTTTTGGAAGGATAATCACTGGATCCCTCGCATCCGCTCGGGATGACGCAGCCGGGTACCCTGCGTTTTTTTTTGCGAAAAAACGGCAATTTACAACACTCGTTGAAAATTTTACAACGCGAAGCACGGTTTCTCAACGGGTTTTCGCAACACATCCCTATAATAATATAGATTATAGGGTATGCCCGAAGTATTAGACTACCTGGAATATCGCGAGTACCTCAAAGACTGGTTTGTCGAGACCAAAAAAGACAACCCGTTCACATCGTACCGCTATCTCGGCCAGAAAACCGGCGTGGACCCGGCCTGGCTTGTTCGTGTTTTCCAAAAAGAAGGCCATCTGAACGAGAGCACACTCCCCGTGTTCATCAGAATTTGCGGCCTTGACGACCGTCGCGCCGAATACTTCAAGACCCTTTACAGGTTCAACAAGACCAAGGCAAAGCAGACGCTTTCCGAGCTTTACTACAAGCTTCTGGAACTCCGCTCGCTTGAAACGCGTGTGCTTTCGGAACCGGAACTTGCCTACTTTGGCAGCTGGGCATGCGCAGCCCTCCGCGCCCTCATCGGCATCACGAAGGACACGAGCGATATCGCTGGCCTCGGCAAGCACTTGAACCCGCCTATTTCGCAGGATGACGCCCGCAATGCGCTCGGCATCTTGAAGCAGCTTGGACTCGTCGTGCCGGACGGCACTGGCGGCTGGAACATCACCGACCAGATCATCAGCACCGGCGGCGAAGTCAAGAGTTCCGCAGTCCGTAGCTTCCACAGGCACACGATGGAACTTGCGCAGGAATCGCTCGACCGCCACAAGCCCGAAGAACGCGACATTTCGAGCGTGGTGTTTACCGCTGATGAATCCGACCTGCCCGAAATCAAGCACAAGATCGAAGAATTTCGCCGCGGACTTTTGCAATTTGCCCGCAAGAGCGAACGCGCTGACCGCGTTTACGCACTGAACATCGCCATGTACCCCCTCTCCGACAAGGTGGACGACCCGGCAACAGGCCCTACCTCGCCCGAAAACAACGGAGGTGCCAAATGATTTTCAGAAAGAAATTATATATTAAGGGTATGGAATTGAAACAGAACAAGTACAGACGCATGGTTTCGCTGATTGCACCGCTTGCAATCGGGTTCTCGCTTTGCGCCTGCGGTTCTGAAAAGGTTGCAGGTGGCGGCCCAAGCGGCACAGAAGCCGGCAACGCCATCACTGCACAGATCCTTATTGCAAATGCACCTGCCGCACACGCCCAAGTGAAGCTCGTCGTGCAAAACAGTCTCGACGGTGAAGGCTACACGGCCGTCACAAATGACAGCGGCATCGTGACCATTGAAAAAGTCGCCGTTGGCAATTACACGATGGAAGCCATCGTTGATGATTCCGCGCTTTCGCTCCAGCTCCCTGTCAATGTCAAGGATACGGTGAACGACATCGATCTTGGCCAGCAGAGCTTGCAGAAGTCCGTCTTCATCGGCGGCTCGATTGCCGACTTTATTGACGACTCCAGCAGCGAAAGCTTTAAGAACATGAACGGCTTTGTCAAGTTCCGTGGTCTTGACCATTCCGCCGCCATCACGAACGGCAAGTTCCAGGTCTTTGGACTCCCGGCAGGCACCATCAACATGGTGTTCATTCCAGAAAGCGTGACGGATACGGTAAAGATTTCTGTCGAAACGGACGCCGGCGACTCGATTACGACACTCAAGCCGAAGGCTCCCGAATCCGAAAACGAAACCCTCCTCATCGACGATTTCGAAGACGGAGACAATATCAACCTTATCGCTCCCGAATACGCAACCAGCGCTTTGGACGGCATGTGGAATATAAGCACATACCCCAGCCTGTACGATTTCAAAATAATTCCAGAACTTCCAATGTTTGTGTCGGGTCACCCGTTTAATCTTGGCATCCAGGATTCTGAAAACGGAGGCAAGGAAGTCAACTTTACCTTTGGATTCCCGGATACAACGCTGGTTAAACAGTCCTGGCTTTGCGTCAGCATGGCTATCGGCAACCTTTCTCGGACTTATGACTTGAGTTCTGTAGACTCCATCGCTTTTGAAGCCTGGGGAAAAGGCACCGCAGAAATCCAGATGTCCGACGAGAACCGCAAGCCAGAAAATCCGCCACCAGGAGTAGTTACATATACGGCGGGAAATTACACCATTACACTTGCTGAGACCAAGACAAAGTACAAGCTTGCATTCTCCGACCTCTTTCCGAACGAGATTGACCGCAAAAACGTAAGCTCGCTTGCATTTGTATTCCATAGCGATGCAGAATTCCACTTGGACAATCTTGAGTTCATCGGCAAGGACTTGCTCAACATCTGGAAACCAAAGGAATAATGCCAGGCGCAAATTCTGTAACATCGAACCAGGAAACTCTGCACAAAGATCTTGAAGAAGTTGTCCGCAAGTACGCGCGGACAACTTTTTTGCGCCCTATCGCAGACCACACGCGAGAAGCATTTGCGGAAGTCGAAGAATTCGTCAAAAAGTTCTACGATGCTAGAAATAATGGATCCCCTCCGCGTTGCTCCGAGGATGACAAGCGCGACGTGACTGCGCCGGTCGCGGTCATTCTAGATTCCGGCTGCGGAACTGGCGAAAGCACGATCCACATCGCTCGCCGCTTTCCGGGCATTCCCGTCATCGGGATAGACAAGTCCTGCGCCCGCCTGAACAAGGCCGGGAACCCATCGCAAACGGCGGGCGAAGACGTTCCGTCAAACGCATTCTGGATCCGCGCTGAACTCTTAGACTTTTGGCGGCTCGCACTGGATCACGTCAGATCGGGCCAGTGGACAATCCCGTACCATGCGGTGTATTACCCGAATCCGTGGCCCAAGCAAAGCGAGGCCACAAGACGCTTCCACATGCACCCGATATTCCCGACGCTCCTTGCGCTCGGAGAAACAATTGAACTCCGCACGAACTGGGAAATCTACGCCCGGGAATTTGCCGAAGCTGCAAGGATTGCCGCGAAAGAACTTAATGGATCCCCTACGCTTCGCTTCGAGGATGACGAAAGAGGAGATTCCCACTCGGGGACGGGAAAGACAATCAAATGCGAGAGCTTCGACCCCGAGAATCCTGAAACGGCGTTCGAACGCAAGTACAAAGAAGCCGGACAAAAGCTGTGGAGAACTATAATTAAAACTGAATAATTAGGAATTCGGAGTTCGGAATACGGAATTATAATAATCGCGGCAAAGCCGCCACATTAAATCAAAGTACCTAATGCTGGACTCGGAAATAGGCTTGCAAGCAATCCAGCTTCACTCGCCCTATGCATTAGTCCTAATTCCTATTTCCTAAATCCTAATTATTTACGGTCCTTCATCCAGTTGGCGATGAACTTCAAGTTGCGTGTAAAGCGCACATCCATCTCGGCTCCGGGCACTACAATAAATTCCGTAAGTCCGTACTTGTCGCCCTTGCTGCCCCAGTCGTACGTATAACCTAGACGCGTCCATGGGCGGGCATCCGGTCCTGAATAAATCTTAGAAGCTCGAGCGTCAAACCAGTTCTTGAACCACATCATGCGTTCCGAGATTTCGGCATCGTTGCTCAGCTCTCCTTCGAATGCCGTACGCATATCAAAAGCTTTTACGTCGGGCACATAAGCTGGGCGCATCAAATCTTCAGGTTTCACCCACAAGAACGCCATGTGCGTCGCCTTGGAAGTTCTCGGTTCACCAAACAGCTGCTTGAATCTCAAGTCCCAGTTGCGGACCCCGTCCTTGTGATCCTGGAACCAAATCAAAAGTTCCTTTTCATTCACGACCCAGACCACGCTATCGGACTTGACAAGTTCGCCATCCTTATAAGTTTCCGGATCCGAAGTAAGCGTCACGACGAGAAGCCTAGATTTGTCGCCGTTCCAGGTGACCTTGTCACTGTACTCATCAAGCGTCACGATCGTGAACTTTTCTTCTTCCAGCGCTTCCGACGCATCTTTCACCGCAGCTTCAAATTTTACATCCAGAATGGAATCGCGGTTCGCCATCGAAACCTTATTACCCTTGTTGTCGCGAATTTCGCAATACGGGATGCTGTCGGTATTCACGGCAACTTCCGCCTTTGCAAACTGTTCGCTCAAGATTTCGCCGTTATACGAAAAAAGCTTGTCGCCTTCCATAAAGGAAATGACAACCTTGCAGAACCCCTTTTCGGGAATCACGACCGACGTCGGGAAGCGCTCATTCCCAGCACCCGCCGTATCAAGCGCCATCTTGTTTTCATTTTCACCGCATGTGTAATTGTATTCCGTCAGCGTTGCCACACCAGGCTTCATTTCGCTAAAGAACACATTTTCCTGTTCGCTGCTAAAGGCTGGCTTTACGATGATGGACTTGCCGCCAAGCATCATTGTATGCGGAATACCTTCGCCACAGTAATAGGCGGGCTGGCGAAACACGCCAATAATGCCTGTTTTACCCTGGAAATTTTCCGCCTTAGAGACGCTGTCGCCTCTTGTAAATGCACATCCAAGTAACGCAAGAGCAAACGCGCTCCCCAACAAATAAATGTTCTTCATCAATTCCTCATCCTGCTAATGCACCACGGCTAGGTATCTATTCAACATTTAAAATATAATTAACTCCTCTTTGGGGATAGAGAAAGTTTAACGGCGCAGGACTCGTTTTGTAAGCAACAAAATTCCATTGACGTCGAGTTGCACAAATACGGGACGATTCCACCCAGAAATATCGATTGACGCAAAATGTTCTTCAAAGGAATGCGAACCGATCATGTTTCCGAGCGCATCGTAAAAACGAAGGTTTTTCTTACCCTCCAGGTGGACCTCGACATTCAATTTTTTACCATCAACGCGCATCTGCATTTGGGGCAGCATTTTTCCCATAGGCAATTTCACGGTTTCCGACGAACTCGAAGCCACAGAACTCGACGACTCTGCAATCTTTTCGGGACACTTGTCTAGACTCCTGGAAGGGTTCACCGTAAAGCATACGCGGTCGTTTCCGTCGAAGACCACATTGAAAATGCCATCAATAGAAGCTTTGCCATTTTTGTTGACAAAATTGAACTTTGCAAAAGATTCCTGGTCTTTGCTAAGCACAGAGCGCACTTCAACGCGCTGGTGGTTTACATCTCCGTTCGGGTCGTTGCTGAAAAAGGCGTTGAAGTCATAGTCAATGTACCAGATCATAACTCCGTTCTTGCCCTGCTTGCCACTGTAAGACGAGCTTCCGATTTTCGAATCGAATCCAACCGCTGGGCGGTACTCAATGAGAAAATACTCATCGGGATGATTCGGGTTCGATACCGCATACGCCTGCATCCCAGAAATATTTCTAAGTTCATAGACGGTATCGCGATTCACAATCTCCGTGGGCTTGAGCCATCCCACCGCTTCACGTTCAAACGCAGAAAACGTCGGAGGATAGCAGCCACTCCCATTGCGAAGCCCAAGCGCCATGACGTCATAAGGCAAAGGCCCAATAGTTGCATAGCCGTTCGCATCGTTGCTGTACAAGTCCTGAAGTCCAATCACATGACTAAATTCATGAACAAAAGTGCCAAGCATGTTGACATCATTTGTACTTGTCGAGGAAGCCTTGCTTTCTGCCTTCTGCGAGACAAACGCATAGCTGTTAAACTTGTAGCCATTTTTCGAATAGACCCGTTTTGCGCTATACTGTAGTTTGTACTGATGGTTAAACAGGCTCGAATTATACGAAATCGCCTTTTCCCTAGACAAGGGATGCAAAATGACAAACGGAATTACGCTTTCGTATTTCACGGCCCGGGATTTAAAATCATCGCGTTCAATAAGAATATCCAGCGAAGGCAAAATCAGGGCGCTATCGCTAGCATAACTGCTAAAATTCTTAGGGAGCGTTATAGGGTAAATATCGTAAGTCGGCTTAAACTGTCCAGCAGAACTTGCAATAAAATAATCACGAACGCTACCAAAGTTTCCGTTGTCCTTAAAACCCTCTTCGTTGAACAGGCGCGAGATAAACGATGAATCCAGAGCCTTGTAGTCGGCCGTCGATACAAGCATCACCGGGAAATAACGTTCACCAGACGAGAAAACCTCGGCATCGTTGCTGGAACGGATTTTAGACATTCCGCTTGGAGTGCGCGCTTGGAGCATATCACCGGTGTAGATGATTTTTTCCATCACGATGTTTTCTTCAGATGATGTTTCTGCCCACGCCAAAGACGCGGAAAACACACAAGCCCCGAACAAAGCAAACCCAAATGTCGAATGTACAAACCAACTCATAGTAATGAATATAAATATAAAATCGTTAAAAAGGAGATGCCCCATCAAGTGGGGCATGACATTTTGTGAAAGGACATGCACGTTTGACTACAGATATGACAAATCAACGATTTCCCAGCATTTTCACTGAATGCGTCGGTACAAGCAACTCCTAAATTTCTATCTTTGCGCGTGTAAAACTAAAGAGGTCTAATTATGACGTTTGAAGAAATGTACGCACTGGCCTGCCAGCGCAAGAAAGACATGCCGGAAGGCAAGGGCACCACGGAACTCTTCAAGAAGGGTCCGCACGGCATCGGCAAGAAGCTCGTCGAAGAAGCCGCCGAAAGCTGGATGGCTGCACGCTTTGAATCGCGCGACGCCCAGTGTCTCGAACTTTCTCAAGTGCTCTACTATGTTGCCGTCATGATGGCAGAAAAAGGTCTCACCCTCGAAGAAGTGTACGCTAAACTATGATTAAGGTAGCTCTCCCCAACAAGGGCATGCTCTTTGAACCGACCCAGGAACTCCTCAAGGCCTGCGGTTACAAGGCATCGAAGCCCTACAAGACTTTGACCCAGATCGATTCCAAGAACGGTATCGAATTCTTCTTCCTGCGCCCGAGCGACATCCCGATGTACGTGGGTCGCGGCATCATCGACGCTGGCATCACGGGTATCGACTTCAACGCCGAAGCAAAAAGCCCGGCCGTGAAGGTTTTGGACCTCCCGTTTGGCGCTTCCAAGCTCTGCGCTGCAGTGCCGAACGAAAGCCCGATCCAGAGTCTCGCTGACCTCAAGGACGCAACGATCGCCACAAGCTTCCCGAACATCGTGGAAGGCTACTACAAGAAGAAGATGGACTTCGTGGTGCTCGAAGGCGCCGTCGAAATCTCCGTGAGTCTCGGTGTTGCAAACGCCATCGTGGACGTGGTCGAAACGGGTACGACGCTCAAGCAGGCAGGGCTGCGCATTATCGGCGAACCGCTCTTCCGCTCTAACGCCGCCATTTTCTGCAACCCGCAGAAGACCGAACTCGAAGAAGTCAACACGCTCATCCGCCGCATCCAGGGCAAGCTCGTCGCCCAGACGTACATGATGATCGAGTACGACTGCCCCTCCGAACTCTTGGCCAAGGCATGCGAAATGACTCCGGGTCTCGACGCCCCGACAGTCACAAAGCTCCACGGTCGCGAATGGTACTCCGTGAAGGCTATGGTGCCGCGTGAAGAAGCCAACGCCATCATGGACAAGCTCTGGGACGCAGGCGCAAGGAGCATCCTCCTGTTCGGCATCGAAAGCGCTCGCATTTAGACGAAAGAACGCCCGCCACAGCGGGCTACAGACGAGAGACGAAAGATTTAATAGTCGTGCTTCGCACAATTTTGCAATTCAGCAAAAACACACTTAAATTTTTCTCTCTCTGTCCGTTTTTTCATCTAATTTTCAATCAACGAGTTTCTAAAATTCTTGAAAAGAAACTCTCTCGTCTTTAGTCTTTCGTCTCTCATCTAAACCATGCAATCTCTCGCTTACTTGGCACGTCAACCGATTCTCGACCGCGATGGAAATATCTTCGCGTACGAATTGCTATTCCGAGACTCGCCAAGCAGCGATACCGCAATAATTGCTAGCGACTTGCAGGCGACCGCCCAGGTGCTCGAGAACATCTTGAACAGCATCGGGCTTACGCGCCTCGTCGGTGAAAGCAAGGCGTTCATCAACTGCAGCCGCGAGATTCTTCTCGACAACTTGTTCGGGCTTTTGAACCCCGACCGTTTCGTCCTCGAGATTCTTGAAGACGTCGCTGTAGACGAAAATCTCATCCGGGCCATTCAGCGCCACAAGTCTTTCGGTTTCGAGCTTGCGCTCGATGACTTTATCATGAGCGACGAATATATCCGCCGCTTCGAACCGCTGTTTGAATACGTCTCCTACGTCAAGATGGACCTGGTCGATAACTCGCCCGAGGATATCGCGAAAGCATCGCAGTTCTTCAAGGCAAGAAACATCAAGCTGCTCGCCGAAAAAGTCGAAGATGAACCAACATACAAACGTTGCAAGGACTTCGGCTACGATTACTTCCAGGGATTCTATTTTGCAAAGCCCGAAATCGTAACAGGCCAAAAGATCGACGCGACATCGGCCGCCATCCTTGAAATCATCAAGCTCTTGCGCACACGCCCGACGCTCGAAAGCCTCTGCGATGAATTCGACAAGCACCCGGACATTTCGGCAAACCTTTTGCAATTCGTAAATTCCGACATCCGCAACAAGCCCGTCATCGAAAACGTCAAAGGCGCCATCGTCTGGGTCGGCATGAAGCACATCCAGGAATGGCTGACGATCATGCTGTACGCGCATTTGGACACACGCTCATGAACGTAGAACCGCAAAGTCTGGAAAACCTGATTTCTGAATTTGCCTCCCTCCCGGGGATTGGCTTAAAGACGGCACGCCGCCTCGCCTATCACATGCTCTCGCGCAAGAAAGGCGATGTCGAGCGCTTTGCCGATAGCCTGATGCAGGCCGCCGAAAAGGTACACCAGTGTCCGCGCTGCCACGCCTTCACTGACGAAGACATCTGCCCCACATGCAGGGCCCGCGAAGGCGCCAAGTCCATTTGCGTTGTCGAAAAGAATTCGGACATCCTGCCTTTTGAACGATCCTCCGTGCACAAGGGTCTTTACTTTGTCCTTGGCGGCGTAATTTCACCGCTCGACGGCATCGGCCCCGAAGCGCTCCATCTGCCGCAACTCGTGGAACGCATCAAAGCAGAAAACATCGAAGAACTTGTCCTTGCCTTGGGTTCTAGCCCAGAAGCCGACAGTACCGCGCTCATGATCGATCGCATGCTCGCCGGCGTCAACGTCAAGCGCACCCGCCTTGCCCGCGGCATTCCGATGGGCAGCGACCTGGAATTCATCGACGAAGTTACCATGCTTCGCGCATTCGAAGGGAGAGTTTCCTTATGAGTACAAAAGAAAAAGTCGTCCACCAGGCCCCTGTTGAAGTTGGCGGTTACACCGTCCGTTCGGCAAAGTTTGTCAAGGCCGCCGTGAGCCTCAAGGGCCTCCCCGAAGAACACCTCCCGCAAATTGCGTTCCTCGGACGCTCCAACGTAGGCAAGTCCTCGCTCATGAACACGCTCATGGGCCAGAAAAAGCTCGTGAAAATCAGTTCGACCCCCGGAAAAACGCGCGAATTGAATTTTTTCAAAGTCAATGACGAATTTTTTCTTGTAGATTTACCTGGTGTAGGGTTCGCCAAAGTCAACAATGCGAAGCGCGACCAGATGTCCGACTTTATCCGTGAATATGTCGAGAAGTGCAAGGACCTCAAGGGGCTCATCTACCTCGTAGATATCCGCCACGGAGGAACGCCGATCGACATCGAGACCGTCGAAAGCATCCGAGCCACGGGCTGCCCCGTGCTGGTTGTCGCGAGCAAGCGTGACAAGGTGAACCAGTCCGAACTCGCCAAGGGACTCAGGGACATCCAGCAGCGCCTGGACCTCGACCAAAAGCCGCTTTGCGTCAGTTCGCTCAAGAAAACAGGACTCGACGAACTCTGGACCGAAATCCTAGAGGCAATACATAGCGATAATGGAAAAGACGCAACTTAAGAACTGGCAAAAGATGACTCCCGTCGGGCGATTATTCCATACGCTCGGGATATTCATCTTGAAAAGAAGAATGGGGCAACTCGTCGCCCTGTTTCTCCGCACAGTTGCATCCCTTTTCGACAAAAGCCATAACTTCAAGAGCGACTCCCGCAACATTATCTTGCAGACGTTCTTCACCGGCGTTGAAATTTTTCCGCCGCTCTTTGCCGTGGCCACGTTGTTCGGAACCGTCGTCATTATCTACCTGTTCTCCCTCATGGGCAAGATGGGTTTTTCAAACAACATCGGCACCCTCATCGTGGTGATCATCATCCGCGAACTGAGTCCCATCTTCACGGCGTTCCTCATTGCAGGCCGTACAGGATCCTCTCTGACCACTTACATTGGCAGCATGGTTATCGATTCCGAAGTTGACGCTCTTGCGACCATGGGCATTAACCCGATCCGTTACCTTGTCATGCCAAGCGTTATCGGCGGAACCATCGCCATGATCATCATGAACATCATCTTTAGCGCATGCGCTATCGGTGCTGGGTTCCTCGTCACGAAAGGAATCGTCTTCGTTACTGGAAACTTGTCCAACCTGCAGATCACATGGAGCATCCTCTCTACCGAAATTATCAAGGCACTTACCATCCCGGACTTCGTTTTTGCAATCATAAAGCCGCTCGTATTCGGCATCATCATTACGATCAACGCATGTTACCAGGCGCTGAACATCAAGCGTGATATCCGCCAAGTCCCCAAGGCAACATCCCGCTCGGTCATCATGTCCTTCCTCTATATCGTTTTTACTGACGCCTTATTCTTGATGTACTTCGTTAACGATTATATGCAGAACCTTTCAGCGATTATCTAAAATATGCTAGACGAAGCCCTCAGACTTGAAGATGTTTACCTTTCTACCAACGAATTGTCGGGAACGATGTTTTCGATCCCGAGGGCAGTCAGCTATTTCGAGAATATAAAGGCCAGCGAAAGCAACAAGGACTACCAGCTCATCGCAGGGGCAAACCTCACGCTAAAACTTGGCGAGACGATTTGCATCGCAGGCCCCTCCGGCAAAGGAAAGAGCGCCATTCTCCGCATGATTGCTGGGCTTGCGCGTCCGCTCAAGGGGCACATCTATTATTTTGGCGAATACATTCCGTCAGAAAGACTCACCGCACTTGAAGTCGCTAAGCGCCAGGTGGGTTACGTGCTCCAGAATGCAGCACTGATTTCAAACCTAAAAGTTGTAGACAACATCGCATTACCACTTCGCTACCACAAGATGGGTTCCGAAGGAGAAATTACGAAGAAGGTCAACATGGCCATGGACCTGATGCGCGTCCGCAACTTCGCATACATGTACCCGCATGAACTCAGCGTGGGCATGCAAAAGCGCGTCGCCATCGCAAGGTCGTGGGCAATGGACCCAAAGCTCTTGCTCATGGACGAACCGACCGCAGGTCTCGACAACTACAACCGCAGAAACCTCTTGCCGTTGATCGACAACATGCGAACGATGTTCAAGACATCCATCATCATCGTCACGCACGACCTCATGATTGCAAAGGAACTGGACTGCAATCTCGTATTCTTGCACCAGAAAAAGCTCACCGAGCCGCATTCCTTTGACTACTGGCTCCGTTCGGACAGCGAAATTTCCAAAGACCAGTTCCGCGATCTTCAATCCGTTTCACCTAACACCTGATAAAAGTTATGTTCCTTCCATTACCAGACGATTTTCATGCGCACTTGCGCCAGGGCGAATTTATGCCCGGTTACGTCCGCGATCTCGCAGCCCAGTTTGGCCGCGCCATCATCATGCCGAACACAGTCCCCGCGATGACAAGCGCAAAAGCCATCGCAGAATACAAGAAGCAGATTCTCGAAGCCGCCGCTCCTGTACGCCCGGACTTCGAGCCGCTCATGACGTTCAAGCTGAACCCGAACTACACGGAACAGGACTTGAAGGACATGATGGCCGTTGGCGTTGTCGCAGGCAAGTACTACCCCGCAGGCGTGACAACCAACAGCGCAGACGGCATCAGCGATTTCGAAGCGGTCTTCCCGGTTGTCGCGATGATGGAAAAGCTCGGCCTCGTGCTTTGCGTTCACGGCGAAGAGCCGGGTGAATTCTGCCTGGACCGCGAACCCGCATTTATCAAGCGTGTCGAAACGCTCGCCGAAAAGTTCCCGAAGCTCCGCATTGTATTCGAGCACTTGAGCAGCGCAAAATCCGTGGAAGCCGTAAAGCGCCTCCCTGCAAACGTCGCCGCCACATTCACGGTACACCACCTGATGATGACTCTCGACGATATCGTCGGTGACGCGCTCCGCCCGCACCACTTCTGCAAACCGCTCCCGAAACGCCCGGAAGACCGCAAGGCCATCCGCGAAGCCGCCTTCAGCGGAAACCCGAAGTTCTTCCTCGGTACCGATTCCGCCCCGCACCAGCAGGGCAAAAAGGAATGCCCGTGCGGCGCCGCAGGCGTCTACAGCGCACCGGTCGCCATCCCGCTTTTGGTGCAGGAATTTGACCGCGCAGGCGCCCTCGATAAGCTCCCGAACTTCATCGCAGGATTTGGCGCAGACTTCTACCACCTCCCGCGAACAACAAAGCAAATCGAGGTTGTCAAGGAATCGTGGACCGTTCCTGCCGTCGTGAACGGCGTCGTACCGCTTGCAGCCGGACAAACGCTCGAATGGAAACTTAAATAACGCTTTAGGCTACTTTTTCAAACAAGACGCCCAAATTTCATATAAAAATTCGTCTAAAAAGGCGAATTTTTTTTGTACAAATAAAAAAAAATTACCTCTTTAGCTTTTTTTACTTATATTAAAAAGCGATCCAAGGATTATACCACTTTTCAATCGGAGGTTTTATAATGAATCTGGTAAAAACAATTGGTCGTATTCTTCCGGTCGCCATCTCGCTTGCTGTGCTCGTTGCCTGCGGCGACAAGAAATCTGAAAAGGCAGCTCCGGTCAAGCAGCCGGAACCGGCCAAGGTCGAAGCTCCAGCACCGGAACCAGAACAGCCGGCACCGTTTGACTTCTCCAAGTTTGCAGCCGCCAAGAACAACTCTCAGGTATTCTTGACCACCAACAGCGAAGTAGAAGCATTCCTCAACGACGCATTCGCCAAGGTTGAAAACGGCCAGGCCACCTCTATCGAATTCCCGAACGTAAGCAGCATGTTCGAACTCGCCAGTGCCGAACTCAGCAGCGAAGGCCGCGCAGTCATCGCAACACTCGGCTCCAAGTTCGCCCAGACCAACGTCGATGCAGCATCTCTCCTCGTGGAAGGCTACACCTGCGATCTCGGCTCTGTCGCATACAACGACGAGCTCTCTCAGCGCCGTGCTGAAACCGTCAAGGCTGAATTCTCGAAGTACATCCCGGCTTCCAAGATCACTGCCAAGTGGTACGGCAAGCGCATGTTCAAGAAGTTCAAGTACGGTTCCAGAGAAGAATACCGCCGCGTGAACATCCGCATCCAGTAATGTTCAGGATTGCGCAAACTTAAACGTGCAAGTATTTGAAAAGGCCTCCGCAAAAGCGGAGGCTTTTTTGTTGCAAACTACCCGTTCATAATGTATTCGGCATTTTCGAGAATGTACGAATCTTTCGACTTTTGATCTTCCGGCAAGCGCTCGAACGGGATGATATCGTGACGCGTAAACGTGCGTTCATCGGTAGGCCCCGAGTGGTACCCCATCAAGAGCATGGACATCATCCAGCGGCGATGTTCCGCCTCACGGAGGAGGTAGTCATCGCCCGAAATTTCAAAACAACGCTTGCGGAGCGGGAGCGCGTTCGCACAGTAAATAGCGGAGGTTTTGTCGGCCTCGCTCAAGCGATACCACATTTTCTCTTCGGTATCACGCGTATCGGGATTCAGGTGGCGTTCACGGACATAATTTGCGCGCTGCCCGCGTTCTACACGCTTGGAATGCACAAACTCCTTCATTTCATCAATGTCACCCATGATGCGCACATAGCCATACATTCCGCTTTCATTGATTCGCTTGATGATATCGTCATTCGCTTCGCGCCAGTAGACGGCAATGTCGGCATTGTCATAAACGGCACGTGGTAAATGCACAAGCGTCGAAATAGCCTTGGAAGCATCTTCCTTACAAATGCAAACGACAAGGCGTTCCTTTGGGCTTGCGGCTACGGCTGCAATAAAGTTACGTGCCAAGTCCGCTTCGCAGTAGGCATCGACAAAGTTCCATTCCACATCGAGATAGTCGCCTCGTGCCGTCTCCGGCTCGTGAGTTACTTTGTTACCATTCGCATCGACATAAGTGTACTTCGAAAGCCTGAAAAGCCCCATGCGCGAAACCACAAGGCGGTCCACCCACTTTTCACAATCTTCATCGACAAACGTGATGCAGGTCTTTAAATTCGTGCGGCTATAATTCGGATAATGGCAAATATTCGCAACCTCAAAAGCAACCGCCTGCGCAATCGGCCCTGTGCCAATCAGCACCACATGCAAACGTTCATTTTCCGGTTCACGGATGGTCGGCAAAAAATCCGTGCCCACAAGCAACTGTTCCGACATGAATTCATATTCATTAAAAACATCAACAAGCAAATGGCCCTTGCTCTGTTCAGGCGCCTTCAAATACCACAAGATTTCAGAAGACGACGGTTCGCACAACAACAGATGACAATGGATGTCGCGCGGAGCTTTTTCCGTAATGTTTCGCAATACCTCGATGCAATGCAAGTTCCGGGAATCGCGTTCCGGGCCGTCTTCGCCAATCACAAGAATCTGATCCGCCAGGAGCGCCCCAGCAAAGAGCAAATCTTCTTCGTTTTCGTAATCCTTTTTGTAATGGATAAAATGCCCATCGATATCACGGCGGCTCACGACAACAACCGGGCGCTTATCGCCCTTGAGCACACGCAAGATACTTTTGAGCTGGTGCCCTGCGCCAAGCACAAGCACATGGCCACGCACATCAACATGTTTTTTCCCTTCGCGCATCGATTCGGACGTATTCTTGAAAACATTGATGATGACGCTGATAAAGAGCACCGCAAAAACAACGTAGCCAGACAGGAACCCCTTCCAGCCAAGCGTCTTTTCGCCAAGTACCCATGAGCCAAGCAAAACGCCCACGACAAAAATAATCAAGGACAAGCCAAGCAAAATCAAGAGCTTCTTGGCGATGCCATTCGACCAAGCGCCTTTAATCAAACCATTAAAATTCATAAAAATGCTCCCGACAAATTCAAATATATTATAGTTAATTTCACGGTTCCCGGCTTAAGCCCGAGATGATACGACACCCGCGCCAGAGAGAACGCTCCGCCCTCCGCAAGGCGTGACCTCAATATGCGTGGGAAGTTCGCTCTTGACCAAATCAACATGCGTAATGACACCCAGGAGCTTGCCTTTCTCCTGCTGCATTTTCTGTAGCACGATGACCGTTTCCTGGAGCATCTTGGCATCAAGCGTTCCAAAGCCTTCATCGAGGAACATGGAATCGATGCGCACATTGCGACTCGCGAGCGTCGAAATTCCAAGCGCCAAGGAGAGGCTCACGAGGAATCCTTCGCCACCGGAGATGTTGTCGATCGGGCGAACGGCATCGCTATTGTCATGGTCCACGAGCTGGATGTTGAGCGTATTGGGCTCAGTCACCATCTCGTAACGCGGGAACATGTCTCGCAAATAGCCGTTTGCAATTTTCAGCAAATTGCGGAGTGTGATGGTCTGGATAAACTTGACAAACACATCGCCGTTGCCTGTATCGAGCCTGTTGCCATTAAACCAGCGCTGCATCTGTTCCCAGTCGTTTCGCTTGGACTTGAGTAGAGAAAGTTCCGCCTGCATATCGCTAAACTTTCGGCGTTGCTGCACATCGCTATTTTTCTGCGCAATCCAGGTCGCAAGATTTACGGTGCATTCGTTCAGCTTGGACTTCGCATCATCGCGATTCTGCTTTGCTACGTCTTCGGATTCCTCGAAGTTGCGCTTCTGCAGATGTTCCGCCAGCTGGTCTTTAAAATTCTTGACCGACGTTTGCGCCGTTGTCAAGTTATCGTCCACAGACTTTTGCTTTTGCTGGAGTATTTTGCGTTCCGATTCCGGGAGCCTTGCGGCCATGAATTCCAGCTCATCAGCAAAATTCTTCGAAGCAAGATTCTCGAGGAACATCGTCTGAAGTTCTGCAAGTTTCGGTTCAGCATCTGCAATGTGGCGGTTCAGTTCTACGATGGTATTGTCAAGCGCAATTTTCGCTTCGCGCATTTGCTGTTCTAGGCGGCGGGCATCATTGGCCATACGTTCAGCAGAATCGCGCAAAGCTCTCGCTTTGTGGCGTTCGTCGTCCACAGATTTTTCGCCAAAGAGTTCCTTGCGGTTCTTTTCGAGCGCGGCGAGATTTTCACGAAGGCCGTCTAGCTTTCGCTTGGATTCATCGAGTCTCGACTGCGCCTGTTCAAGATGATCCTTGTGCTGATCCACACCTGAGCGGTCTTTTTCCAGTTCACCTTCAACCCTGACTTTTTTCTCTTGCGCCTTTTTCCACCAGGTATTCTTCTTTTCAAGTTCGAGAAGTGAATCATCCACATTTTCCATGCGGATATCCGGGAACCACGGCGAAAGCGAAGCTTCAATTTTCTGCGAAAGGCTTTGCGATTTGTCCTGCGATTTCTTGACCGCATCTTCGACGATATTCAACTCGCCCGCAAGCTTTGCTCGATTGACCACATCATTGTTGACCTTGTTCTGCAAGTCATCCGCGCTTTCCTTTTTTTGCAGATACGTTGTCTTAAGCGTCTGCAAGTTCTGCAAAATTTCGCGAAATTTTTCAGGAGTCGCACTTTCGAGATTTACACGTTCATTTTCGAGATTCGCACTTTCGAGATTCGCCGAGATTCGCCACGGTTCAAGCCTAGAATCCAAAAGCTTAATCGCAGATGTTTCCGCAGCCTTTTCGACCTTCTGTCTTTCGGCAAGCTCACAAAGCGCTTCATTGAGGTTCTGCTCACGTGCAGCCAGGCTATCTAGCAAGCGCTGGACCTTTTCCATTTCACTATTGATCTTACGCAACTTATCCGCAAAATCGTTCAGGCGGTCAGCGCCATTTTCAATCGCCGTCGAATCTTCGCACGACAGGTGTTCTCGCGAACCGCAAACAGGGCATGGCTCACCCGGCTTCAAACTACGGCGAAGTTCCGCAACGACAACCGGGATATCGTTTTGAATAACAGATTCCTTCTCTTTCAGGAGCGCCGCTAAATCCGCTTGCGCCTTTTCGCGTTCGCTTGAGAGGTTCACCCTCTGGCCCTGTCTAGATTCAATTTCGCCCTGCAAACGCGCCGATTCATTGTGGTGACGCTCTACATCGTTGGTATAGCCGTTCAATTCGGGCAAAAGGTTCACAAGATCCGCATCAATCTGGTGTTCCGTCAAGTAATTCCGCAACCCGCCCAATTCCAGCTTTTGCTGTTCGCAAGCGCAGTCAAACTCTTGCAACGCTTTTTTCTGAGATTCAAGCGTTCGCAAAGCCTCAGCAACATTCGAACTTTCAGTTTTCCATTCCGCCGCCTGCGATTTCAGGAGCGTCAGCAATCCATCAATCGATTCGTCCTTGCTGTTTTCCGCGATATACGTTTCAACTTTTTTTAACGCCTTTTCATTTTCAGAAATTCTATCGCCGTACTCCTTGATTTTCGTTTGAATCGCCACAATTTCCTGTTCAATCTTCGTGGCATCCGTCTCTGCATTCTTAAATTGCGCACGGACATTTCGAATATCGCCATCCAGCGTAGAAACCTGCTGCCAAACAGATTCATTCTCAGAATAATCTGCTTTACACTTTTCGAACGATGCCTGTTTTTCACCGCTATCCTTCGAAGCTTTTTCAAGATCGGCTACAGCAACCGGGAGTTTACTATTGCATTCGCCGAGTTGCGTTTTCATGCGTTCAAGATTTCCGCGCACAGAATTGAATTCGGCATACGACGATTCGACTTCTTGCGCGCACATGGCGCGTTCGAGCCTTTCGCAATTCGGCTCGAATTCCGCCTTTTCACGTTCGGCAATTTCTAGCCCGTTTTTTGCCTTTTGCAAAAGCGATTCAATGTTGTGCAGATTCTCGAACCAAATGCAAATATCGCCAAAGCGTTTTTCATCAAGAGCAAGCGATTCTTTTTGCGACGAGGCTGTCTCAATTTTTGAATTCAGTTCAGCAAGTTCTTCTTCACTCAGCAAAGCGACCGCGCCCATCTTGTTTTCAACATCTTCGACAGCCTTATTGGCACTTGCGTACAAATCGTGAACGGCAACGGCAATTTTTCTGTAGATGCTATCGCCCGTCAGCTTTTCGAGAATGGCGGCTCGTTCATTTTCATTGCATTTCAGGAACTTGTTGAATTCGCCCTGTGCAAGCATCATGGACTTGGTAAACTGCCCAAAGTCAAGCCCAATCACGCGAGTCATCGTCGATTCAATTTCGGACTGCTTTGAAAAAGACGCTTCTACGGTATGCGTAGTTTCATTCGAGAGCACCCAGGAATACTTTTGCAACTTATTCGTTCTCGAAGAGCGGTGCTGGCTCCAGTGCGCCGAATAAATATTTCCGCCACATTCAAAAACCACCTTTGCATAGCAGCTCTTGGAACCATAGGTCATCACCTCGTTGGAATCTCCAACAATGGCGCCCAAGCGCGGCGTCTTGCCGTAAAGTCCAAGGCAAATTGCATCGAGAATCGATGTCTTTCCAGAACCTGTCGGACCCGAAATGCAGAACATGCCGCTATTTGCAAAATCAGGAGATTCAAAATCAATCGTCCATTCGCCCGCAAGGGAATTGATATTGCAAAACTCGATCTTCTTAATCTTCATCGGTCCCTCTTATGCGTTCTCATGCGCTTTCGCCACGGCTTCATTAAACAGACCAATAAACTTGTCGTACTGGCTTTTCACAACTTCGGAATCGTCACTTTCTTCTGCATTCGAGGCGATTAGCATTCTGAAATAATCTTCTTTCGTGTATTGCGTTGTCGATTCCACGCATTCATCAAACGCATTCGCGCTGCGCAAAACATCACGCGAAATGCGGTGGCGCTTGACCACAAAATGCTTGCCGGATTCTTCGGCTTCGAGCGCTTCATTCAGGCTCACAAAATCGCCAGAAGTCAAAAGCAAGTCAACATACGTTTCCACCGGATTTTGAAGCAGTTCCTTTTCAAGATTGCGCAAATCGCGCTTGAGCGACTCCACGCTTCCCTTGAACTGTTCAAACCGCATCGTCTGGGGCACCAAAATTTTTTCAACAGTCGGGGGCACATTCGCTTGAGCATCAACGCCAAGAACATAGCGCTTGCAATACGATTCATCAAAGCCCATCACGAACGGAGAACCCGAATAGCGCACTTTCGGATTCTTGGCGACCATTGACGTATAATGGATATGGCCCAGCGCCACATAATCGAGTCCGTCCGGGAACGTCGAAACATCGACATTGCCAAGCGTTCCTATCACTTCGCGAACGCCATCGTCAACAGAATTTCCAGGAAGCGCTACATTTTCAACATTTGCAATTTCAGCACCAGATTCTTGCCCATCGTTTTCGCGACCTGAAAGCTTCGCCGCATACAAATGCCCCGTTGCAATAATCGGGATATCCCGATCGCCACGCAGTTCAAGTGCACAACGGTACGCATCTGCATAAAGGCGCTTCAGTAAATCCTCGTCAGACACCGCATCGGCGCTTTCGCCAGATTCGCGTAGCCCGTTCGCCTTATAGAATTGTTCGAGTTCCAGATTGCGCATGAACGGCACGGCACAGCAAATGCCAATGACATCGCCGCCGCCATCCTTGAGTTCTATCACCAGATCTTCAACCTTGCGATTGTTAATGGAACCCACAACTTTTATGTTCAGCGCATCAAGAATGCCCGCCGGCGCATCAAGAAGCGTCCCAGAATCATGATTGCCGCCCACGACAATCACATTGGTACAGCGAGTATTCAAGAGCGATGCCAAAAAACGGTAATATTGCGTCTTTGCAATGTTCGAAGGATTCACCACATCAAAAATATCGCCCGCGATGACAAGCGCCTGCGCACCGGCAGATTCAATTTCACACTTCAGCCAGTCAAAAAATGCGCCCGTTTCTTCCGTGCGGTCAATGTCATGCATCGTATTGCCAAGATGCCAGTCTGCGGTATGGATAAACTTCATGTAAAAACGCCTCTACTCAAGACAAAGATACTTTTTTAAATCGCCCAATATATTACTTCAACTTTTCATTCACTGTCTTGGTGCTTGCGATCCCGAGTTGCTTCATCGTTTCAAAACGGCTTAAAATATTGCCCTTGCCATCCTTCAGCTGCCCAAGCGCATCGGCATAAGCCGTCTGCACCGTATTTAACTGACGTCCAACCTTTACAAAGTTGTCCGTAAAGCCGCAGAACTTTTCGTAAAGCCCTTCGGCAGTCTTCATGATATTCACGCAGTTTTCTTCCTGGCGCGTATTCTGCCAGGTCAGCAAAATCAAGTTCAGCGCAAGCATCAGATTTGTCGGATTGATAATCAGTACACCCTTGCGATACGCCTTTTGCGCAATGGCAGGGTCCTTGTTCACCGCAAGAATATAGCTTCCTTCGTTCGGCACGAACATGAGCACATACGGTACCGCATGCGGCACGACCTTCGGGTAGTTCTTTTCAGCAAGCTCATCGACATGCTTCATGATGCTTGCCAAGTTCTCCTTGCATGCCGCGTCACGAGCCTCGTCATTTTCCGCCGAGACGTATTCCGAATAAGCCGTCAGCGAGACCTTCGAATCGACTATGACATTCGAGCCATCGGAACACTTCACAACCACATCCGGACGCAACTCGCGCCCATTTTCGTCAGTGTAGCTCTTTTGCACAAAATATTCCTGATTTTCACGCAGGCCGCTATCGCTTAAAATATTCGAGAGCACCACCTCGCCCCAGTCGCCTTGCACCTTGCCACGGTTCTTGAGCGCATCGGCCAGATTTTCGGCATCAAGCCCGAGTTTTCTGGACTGTTCCACCATCGTCTTGATGGCTCCATTCAGCTCCGCTATATTCTTGTCATTGCCTTCTTTCGCGCGGCCAAGCATTTCGCGCATGTTGTCGAGTTCCTTGAACAAAGGCTTCGTGATCATTTCCATGTGCTCACGGTTTTCGCCTTTAAATTCTTCACTGCGTTCCTTGAGGAGCCGTGCCGACACCGCCTCAAATTGCGATTTCATGGCCGAAAGTTCCGCATTGAACAGAGCCTCGCGATCATCATGCATCGAGCGCTCCATTTTATGCATCACAAGCGCCCCCACCAGTGCACCAAGCGCAAAGGCTACAATCGCAACAGTCGCAACAATCAAGGAAGTCATATCCATCTTTTTACCTCATTGCAAATATACAAATAGATAATGTCTGTTTTTGACAAGAAGTGAAAATATTCGCATACACCCAACCGGTCTAAAACGAAAGCAGGCTTTTTTATTATCTTTATAGACGATGGATTACGAATACAGCGTCATAGGTTCAATTTCCTGTAGCGAGGACGCCCTTGCCAGAGAAAAAGAATCCTCCGAATTCATGTTCAAGAGCTACACGTTTTTGCTCCGCAAGTTCAATAAGCAGATCAGCGCAAGGCTCTGCAACTGCGCCGACTGTCAGAACATCTCGGAAGAAGACGTCAAGGAAGTCTGCAAGCAGCTATCCATAAAATTCGTGTGCCCTGTTTCCATGCGCAAAGGCTACGAAGTCTACGGAAACGCAAACGTCTTTAACGGCGGTTCCGATTACGAAATCATCGAAGAGAAATGGTTTAAGGTCGAGTTCGACAATGGATTTGAAAAAAGATAATACATCTTTTTCAAATCTTTTTTAAATCTTTTTCAAATCAAAATAGCACTTCATGCGGGCGGGGCCCCAGCTCGGAGTTGCGAAGGCCGCACGGGCCCCTCCCTGCACCCTCCCCATCCTTGGCCGACGCTTTATTCTCTCGACGA
>NZ_JBGUHR010000132.1:0-2122 GCF_045112255.1 Fibrobacter sp. | reverse complement strand
TGTTGAAATGTTCCGCAAGCTTCTCGACGACGCTCAGGCAGGTGACAACGTTGGTCTCCTCCTCCGTGGCGCTGAAAAGAAGGACATTGTCCGTGGCATGGTTCTCGCTGCTCCGAAGTCTGTCACTCCGCACACCGAATTCAAGGCTGAAATCTACGTTCTCACGAAGGACGAAGGTGGTCGCCACACGCCGTTCATGAACGGCTACCGTCCGCAGTTCTACTTCCGCACCACCGACGTTACTGGCACGATCCAGCTCCCGGAAGGTGTTGAAATGGTGACTCCGGGTGACACGGTCACGATCCACGTGAACCTCATCGCTCCGATCGCTATGGAAAAGCAGCTCCGCTTCGCTATCCGCGAAGGTGGCCGCACGGTTGGTGCAGGTTCTGTAACCGAAATCATCAAGTAATAGAGTAAAAAATGCCCAGAGAACTCATCGTGCTTGAATGCACAGAATGTGGTCAGCGCAACTATGATTGCGACAAGAACAAGCGTCTTCATCCTTCCCGCGTGGAATACAAGAAGTACTGCCGCTTCTGCCGCAAGCATACTGTTCACAAGGAATCCAAGTAAGGAAGTCCGAATAGGTCGATAGCTCAATTGGTAGAGTCACGGTCTCCAAAACCGTTGGTTGGGGGTTCGAGTCCCTCTCGACCTGCTCACTTCCCGGAGAAAAAATGCGTAAGGTTCAGCAATATGTATCAGAATCTGTCCAAGAACTGAAACAGGTTACTTGGCCCACCTGGGAAGAACTTAAGGGTTCTACTCTTGTTGTAATGCTTTTTAGCGTTATCATGGGATTCTATATTGCAGGGCTCGACTTTGTGCTCTCTTGGATTGTAAATTTCATTATGGGTAGAGGTTAGTGTATGTCCATGCAGTGGTATGCCGTTCACACCTTTACCGGTCAAGAAAACAATATCAAGAAACGCCTTGAGCAAATGATTGAGCGCGAAGGCGTTCAAGATAAATTTGGACGTATACTCGTACCTATCCGCGAAGTTGTTTCCAACGTTCGCGGTAAGCGTCGTGTTAGCGTCCAAAATTTGTTTCCTGCATATATCATTATTGAAATGGAGCTGGACGAGCTCACCCAGCACCTGGTGTCCACCATCAATGGTGTCACCCATTTCGGCGGAATGACTCGCGCTTCTCGAGTACCTATTCCGCTTCGTCAGAGCGAGGTCGATCGTCTTCTGGGTGTTGATCCTGAAAACTCCATCGAAGGCGAGATCCAAATTCCGTACACAATTGGCGAAAATGTCTGCATCAAGGAAGGTCCTTTCAAGGGCTTTGTGGGCGTCGTAGATGAAATTATGGAAGCCAAGATCAAGGTCATGGTTTCCGTTTTTGGTCGTTCTACGCCAGTCGAACTCGCTTTTAACCAAGTCGAATCCGCCGACGCATAATTGATACGGTCTTTGAAACGGAGATAATACAGTGGCAAAGAAAATCACAGGTTATATTAAGCTCCAGATTCCCGGTGGCGCAGCTAACCCAGCTCCTCCGGTAGGTCCTGCCCTTGGTCAGAAGGGTGTGAACATCATGGAGTTCTGCAAACAGTTTAACGCTAAGACTCAGAATGACAAGGGCATGATTGTGCCGGTCGTCATCACGGTCTACGCTGACAAGAGCTTCACCTTCATCACGAAGGTCTCGCCGGTTCCGGCCCTCATCAAGAAGGCTACTGGCGTGCAGAGCGGCTCTGGTGAACCCAACCGTAAGAAAGTTGGCAAGATCACTCAAGCCCAGATCACGGAAATCGCCCAAAAGAAGATGCCGGATCTAAACACAATCGACCTCGAAGCCGCCAAGCGCATGGTTGCGGGCACTGCTCGTTCCATGGGTATTGAAGTGGTTGACTGAGGCAGGTAATTCACCGTTACGTATCTGACAGGAAAATTTCATGTTCAGAGGAAAAAAATACAAAAAGATTGCTGAATCTTTCGATCGCACCAAGGCGTACGATTTGAAGGAAGCAATCGAAATACTCAAAAAGTCCGAATTGAAGTTCGACCAGACGGTCGAAGTACACTTCAATCTCGGTGTGGACCCAAAACATTCCGACCAAGTGGTTCGTGGCACTGTCGTGCTTCCGCATGGTACCGGTCGTCAGGTC
>NZ_JBGUHR010000131.1:0-4747 GCF_045112255.1 Fibrobacter sp. | reverse complement strand
TTGGGAGTACTTCTACTGGGCAAAAGCTCACGGCTTTACCCCATACGGCGGCGAGAGCAAGCAAGACGAGCAAGCCATCTTTGAGCTGAACATTCAGCAAATCCGCAACGAGTGGAAAACTCAACAGCGGGAATGGAGCGAGTGGCTTGACAAGGCTATGAATCCATGATATAATCTAGTTGGCACGACGGACGAAAGTCTATCATCAAGTAACAAAGGGCGACGGTAAGGCGAGAGCCGAACCGCCGTCTTTTGTTATGCTTTGTGCAGACAAAGAAACAAGCACCTATGACGCGCGGAACTCCTTTGCTCATAGGTGCTTTTTTCTATTTCAACGCGGAGGAAATAAAAATCAACTCGAATGGAGGTATTACCGAAAAGATGAAGCAGTGAAGAAACCCCCGCGTAGAAAAAGCATATTCAATTCACCGACCGACTATAATCTAAAAACCAGACTTCATACATTCATGAAAACACCCTATCAACACCCCTCCCGTCCCCGCAATCTTGCGGGGAGGCGGCACTCCGAACGAGCGTAAATCTCCCGTGTAAAGTGTGTAATGTGTGGGAAAGGTTCTATTCAATTATAGGAACATCAGCCCAAGCAGAGCCGTTGACAAAACGGCATCAAACGGAAGCTCGATTGAATCAAAACCCTATATTTTGTATAATTGAGGGGAGAAAAACTCTCGGGGAGTTTTTCTCCCCTCAACTACAAGCCCCATTCGGGGTACAAAATATGGATTTTGCTCCAATCGTCCACCCGAAAGACCGTCGCGGTCGTCTGGGCTGATTTCGTTATTTCGTTTTTTCTCACCTCGCTATCATCAAGTGTCTACATGATACACTATCGAGCCGCGTTTGTCAACCTTAAAATTAGCGGCTCAATCCGTTCGAGTACTTTTTCGGCGACGTATTCAGCGAAAACCATAGCCGTCTGACTGTGTGCGTTCAGCGGCGCGGCACCTTGTGCCCGTCCTGTTTTTGCTCCCGTGGCGATTTCGGCAGCGTTCTGTTTCTGTCCGTCGTCGGTTTTCTCGGAGCCGTCGTTTTTCTCGGCTCGCAAAAACGCGCCGCCCCGAATCCCCTCGGAAGCCGTCAGCAAGTCGGCAAAGGCGTAAATCAGAGTAGTGCTTAGTCTGTCGTGTTGCAGATCTTTTTGAACTTGTGCAAGCCCGTTATCCTTGAAATCCTCAACGGCGTAAGTTTTGCGGGCACTATGCGGTGCCACGTTTCCCGCGATACCAAGCCGTTTTACAGCTTTTTTCACGTCGCGCCAGACTGCTTGCCTTGTCCTCGGCTTGTCACCAAAACGCCCATCAAAGAGCCGCCCATTATTGGCGACCTGCAGAAGCCGTTTTGCGAGGTCTGCGCTTATAACTTTTTTATCAGGTTTTCCCGTTTTCATCGAAACACAAGAGAGCGTTCTCCCCTTTAGGTCGGACACTCTCAAATGTAACACGTCGTCTATACGCCAGCCCGTTTCAAGGCTCGTTCGCAACGCCAGCGCGTTTTCATACTGCATCGCGGCATAGAGCTTATTATAAATCGCTGGCTTAAGGTAAATCGTACGCGCCAGTTTACAGCACCCCCCATATGCTTATTATAGCACGTTATCGGGCGCGTGTCACGTGTTTACAGTCCTGAGTATGTAAATTCAGAATTTTCCCCAAAAGCGCGTCACGGGCGTTTCTGGTGCATTTCCGCACTGATTACGCCCCAGTCGGCGACAGCGTGAGAAACTTCCCACATTGTCATATCCTCATCATCGGTTTTAACCTCGCGGCAAATCGGCATGCAGTTTGAATGGTAATAGTTACCGAGCACCACACCAACGGCGCAACAGCAAGCCCGCATAACCTCTTTCGGAACATCAAGACTTGACATCAGAATCTTGTAGTATTTCGTCGGCACTTCTATCATGTGTTATAGCTTCTCCTTTATCATCGAATTTTATCACTTTAAACCGACCGCCCGCACAGTCGAACTCATAGGTTATTTGTCCGAGCTTATCGAAGCCGCCACGGCAATACTCACAGACAGGCAAGGCAAGTTTGCCACCCGAATAATACCACCGCCCGCCGATTTTCTCGGAACCTTTTGCAATATATTTCCCGATATATCGAGCGACCGCAAGCCGTTCACCATACGTCATAATCGCGGTCGAGAAGCCAAGTGTCCAGTCGGAAACATTGTAGACCGTGTGACGTTGTTCCAGCGGGATTCCTTTTCGGTCGGCGGTTGCAACCTTAATCGGGCGTTTATGCCCCTGCACCGAAACCGTCCCACTGTCTACAAGTTTGAGCGCGGACGAATTGCAGAGGAAATGGAAATGAAAACCGCCCTTTTTGTGCAACTCGGGCACCCCGAGATAGATTAGACCGTTCCGTCGCACCCTGTTATCTAGGTAAGTATTCAGCCGTTTGATTACCGCCCCGTAATCGTCGCGGCTGATTTTCTCCCCGTCGAGAGTCAGAGTAACAAAGCAGTCGAAGTCATTACACAAGATATAATCCTGCATTTTTCCGACAGCTCGACGTTTCGAGCGTTCAAGGTTTTCCTCGGGGTGTCGTTCGGGCTTATAAGCCCCAGAACGAGGAAACGCACCGCCGTATAACTCGGCGTTCGTCTGTTCATAATCAAGCCGCCATTCCACGGCTTTAGTATACTCCGAAACATGTACACCGCTAGGATTGAATATCAAGCGGTTACAATAGAGGATCTCCAAAGGAGTCAGTGAACCGTCAGACTCACGACGGTATTTGACACGACCGTTATATAATGCATCCTTGTCAGTCAGCATAAGACCATTAATTGACATACCATGACGGAATAATGTCCTATATATCAAGTAATAGAGCGCGACCCCACAGAACAAAAAAACGACAAGAATTTACATATCTTTCACATAATAATGACGGTAATCCCGCGAACCGTCGCCATAATCAATTAATGAGTCAGCCGTGAGCAAGTCGCAGATGCGCATAGCCTGTTCATAAGTGGGAACAGAAAGCCAGAGATCCGCACGAAACTCTTGGGAGATAAAGGCATCCCGCTTAGTGATAGAGTCGATATGTTCACGATAAAAGACTTGAAAGTGGTTGAAAGGCGGTAAACCAGCCAAATGAAACACCTCCTAACTTTGTTGAAGTAGACCGCCGTCAGCGGGCAAGACGCTGACGGCTCCGCCGGCAAAAGAGGAAACAACGGGTTCGCGGCGGCTTTGGCGAACTCTCGTCGCCGCCGTGGAAAGCGACTTCTAGAGGAAACGTTGGTGCGTGCCGTCAAACCGTCCGATGCCCCAGCGGGAAAACGTTCCTTGACTGCTCCTAGGCAAAATCGGTACCGCGCAACGCCAAACCACGGCGTAAACCGTCCGCGCAAAACCCCCATTATGTCAGACTTGCGGGTCGGGCAACCCTCAAAAAATTTCCAAATTGGCAATAGCAATTTGCAAAATCGAGCAAAAAAAAGCGATTATCAAAGGTTTATTTCTTGGTTTCCGTTTTGTCATTAGCAAATGACAAAACAAAAACCCATACTGCCTAAAATTTCTTTTTTGCTATTGCCAACTTTGGAAAATTTTTTGCCCGCAAGCGGCTACGGGGTTGCCCTTATACCCAGACCTTACAGACTTTTTCAAGTTACACTCTCGGCATTCATCTTATCAAGGGGTGCTCTAAAAGTCGGTATCTTTTGTCTGTTCGGGCGGTCGGGTGACCGTCTGCTCTTGTGGGGGTGTTGCGGCGCGGGCGGTTCTTGTTCGTGCTAGCTTGTTTCTGGGTGGTGTTTCCCGTGTTGTTTTTCCGTGTTGTTGGTCGTGTTTGGCGTTGGTGGTCGTCGGGTTCCCTGTCGGTGGCGGGCGGCTTCTCGCTGTTCCCGGGGCTGTTCCTCGTTTGGTTGGCGGTCGGGGTTGTTCTCTGTCCGTTGTTCGTCGTCTGGGCGGTTCTCCGTCGGCTGTTGTTCGTTCGGTTCCCTCGTCCTGCTTTTTGGGCGGTTCGGGGTTGTCCCGTGTGGGCGGCTCGGGGTTGGGTCGTTGTTCCTGCTGGTTCTCTGTCGGCTGTTCGGGCTTCTTGGTTCGTCGGGGCTGTCCGTCCTGCGGTTGTCTGCCGTCGTTCGGGCGTGGTTCTGTTCTTTTGGGCGTGGCTGGGTTCTCCTGCCGCGCCTGCCGCCTAACGGCGGCGCGCGGAAAAAAAACGCAAACAAAGGAGAATGCAAAATGAAAGTATCAGAAATCTACACAAGAGCAATGTTTTTCACAGAGGACTTAATGAGAGTAACGCAAGAGCGTATCAAGGAGCTTTGTTGGGAGTACTTCGACTCGTACGAAGAAAACACGGGAGCCGAGAAAGAGGAACTCGAAAGCGACCTCGAACTTGAACTTGACGTTCTCCGCGACCTCCGCAGGGAATACGAAGAAATCAGACGCGACCGCGACACGCTCAGAGAGGAAAGCGGAATCAGACCATACAGCACAGCTGACGACGGAAGCGTCATTTTTGAAGGAGATGTAATCAATGACACAGACAACATGTAACCTAGAGTACATCGGCAAAAACCCTGTTGACGTGCACGCGACAGAATTTACCATTCTGCCGTATGCAGATTACCGAGCGATTTTCAAATACAAGCCAGCACCCGTTCCGTCTTGGAGCGGGTTTTGGGAGTACTTCTACTGGGCAAAAGCTCACGGCTTTACCCCATACGGCGGCGAGAGCAAGCAAGACGAGCAAGCCATCTTTGAGCT
>NZ_JBGUHR010000130.1:0-1797 GCF_045112255.1 Fibrobacter sp. | reverse complement strand
TTGGGAGTAGTTCTTTTTCATGATTACCTCCTATGGTGAGCCCATCTGGAATCAACCCCAGGTGGGCTTTTCTTTTGCTTTTTAAGCCCCTAGAAAGGCGCCATACACCCGTAGAACCTATCGCACCAGGTAAGAACCAGGAGGAGCCTATTTTAGCCCCTTGCGAACCCGTAAAAATAGGCTCCTCAATGTCCCCAAAGGTTGGGGACTTTAAGGGGGTTTGCGAATACTCCTAAAATTTGAGCAGTAATATAGGGGGGCGACTACGACCCCCCCTATATCTATCAGCTATCACGCAATAGGGAATTGCCTTTTTTGGCTCAAAATCGCCATTTAGTGAAAATTTGGGCAAGTGCTCAAAGAAAAATGCATATGTAGTTGATTTTTGCAAAAATAAAATGTATATTTAGTTTGCGAAATTTAGCAAAGTGAAGAATTACGCCAACAAAAAAAAGAACTGATTACCCGGGCGACATCAAGCCCTTACACACAAAAAGAAACAAAAGGCGGTAGGAAAATGAAAGTTGCGAATTTCACAATTCCCACGGATGACGAAGAAGTCTTCCAGGAGTTTGACAAGTGGGTTTCGGAACACCCGGATTTGTTCCCTACAAAGTCCAGGAATGGCGGTCGCCGTTCGGCGGCAATAGTCGGACTTATGCGCTTTGTAGTTGAGCACCCGGGAGCGTTTGCGAAAATGTATGCTCACGAAATCGGACAACTGGATTTGTTCGAAGACAACCAGGGAGAAACTTTAAAGCCGGCATAAACAAAAAGCCCCTTGTTTTTGCTCGCGAAAACACAACAAGGGGCAAAGGATTAAACCTTAATGGAGAATGTAGAAAAAGCTGAAACGAAAAGCAAGCGTTTTCTTTCCTGGACTTGCGTTGTTTACCCCGGTGAGTCGCTCCCGGAAAAATGGAAAGAGATTTTAGGGGAACTTATGATTCCCTGGGCAATTAGCCCGGTTCACGACCAAGATGTAAACGCCAATGGAGAGAAGAAGAAGGCGCACCGCCATTTGCTTTTGTCCTTTCATTCTGTCAAGGCATATGCCCAGGTAGAAGAGATTACAAAGCTTTTGGGTGCTCCTGCTCCTCAACCTTGTAGAGATACCCGGGGAATGGTTCGGTATTTCTTGCACTTGGACAACCCGGAGAAAGCACAATACAAGCGTGAGGACATAGAGTGTGGCGGTGGCTTTGACCTGGAAAACGCACTCAAAGCAACCGCAACCGAAGAAGAAGAAATCCTAGATGAGATGTGCGAATTCATTGAGACAAATTGGGTCACGGAGTTTTGCGACTTCAATTCCTATGTGAGAAAAGAGCGTAAGGAATGGCGAACCATTTTGCGTAAGAATTGCTTTTACCTGACACAAATCATCAAGAGCCAAAGACACTACAAGGAGCAAGAAGATGCCCGACAACAAAACGCTAACCGCAAAATTTGACCAGGTAGAAATGAACGCTTTGGCGTTTGCGGTCAAGAACCGAATGGCAATAATTGAAATGAAAGCTTTGTCCTTTCACGGAGAAACACCCCAAAGTTTCAAAGCATACCTGGATAGCGAATGGGAATACGGTGCACTTGTTAGTTTGTGTAGGAAACTACATATAGATTAAGCAGCAGCAAGAGCCACACCCACACCACACCCCCACCCCCCACCCTCCCCAGCTTTAGCGGGCGGGCGGGGGGCGGGGTGGAGGATTGGGAGTAGTTCTTTTTCATGATTACCTCCTATGGTGAGCCCATCTGGAATCAACCCCAGGTGGGCTTTTCTTTTGCTTTTTAAGC
>NZ_JBGUHR010000129.1:0-1757 GCF_045112255.1 Fibrobacter sp. | reverse complement strand
CGAGACCACTGATTAATGCAAACATAACAATCGAAGTTATAAAACCAAAAGGACAACGGGGTGAGGATGTCGAAATAGTATAGTATACGAAAACGGAAGACAAGGGGCTGGGACAAAGATGCTGCGAGAGAACAACAGACAGATGAACTTCTACAGCACGCTATATGACAGGATACCGTCGAACCATATATTGAAGCAGATAAATGGAGCAGTAGATTTCAGCTTCATCAATGTAATGGTAGCGGACAGCTATTGCAAGAAGTATGGGCGACCGGCGAAGGAGCCGGAGATGATGCTAAAGCTGTGCGTGCTGGGGAAGTTGTATGATCTGTCAGATGTGAAAGTGATAGATGAAGCGCGATGCAATCTGGCATACTTATGGTTTCTGGGGCTGAATCCGGACGACGATCTGCCGGACCCCAGTCTACTTGCGAAATTCCGAACGCAGAGATTGAAGGATATCACACTGGATGAGATTCTGCAGGAGATCGTTCGGCAATGTGTGGAGAAAGGGATCATCAAAGGGAAAACGCTGTTAATCGACAGTACGCATACGGAAGCGAACTGCAAGAAGCAGGTGCCGGAGCGGATCATGAAGCATCTGGCGCAGAAGATGATAGAGAGCGTGAAGGCAGACCACGAAGGGGAAGTACCGACGGGGATAGACACGCAGATACCGGACTACAAGGGCATAGAGGATCCGAAGGAATCGAAGCGGGTCATGAAGGAATATCTGGAGGGACTGGTAAAGCAAACAGAGGAACATGCGGGATTCCATGCGAAGGGAACGATATCGGAAATCAAAGAAGTGCTTTCAGATGAGAAATTCATCGCGCAAAAGGGTCTGAGATCGCTGACGGACAAGGACGCGCGAGTGGGGTACAAGTCGAAGACGGATTCATTTTTCGGGTACAAAACGGAATTCACGATGACAGCGGAAGAGCGAATCATCACGGCGGTAGGCGTGCACAGCGGGGAATATACGGACGGAGAAGAGAGCATAGAACTGCTGGACAGGACGGAGGCCACAGGGATAAACGTCGAAGCGCTGAGCGGAGACAGGGCGTATTTTAAGAAAGACCTGTTGGATGAATTGGAGCGCCGGAAGATCGAGAGCGTGATACCGGTAAGCGCGTGCGTATACAAAGTGGACGAGACGCTGTATGCGTACAACAAGGACAGCGATGAATGGTACTGCCGGATGGGGAACCGGACGGTCAGGAAGAAGAGAAAGCTGAGGAAGAACAACGGGAAGCAGTATATGTATTATACATATACGTTCGATAAAGAAGCATGCCGGGGCTGTCCGCATCGAGAGGAATGCATGGGGCGAGCAAGCGGTGGCAAGACATTGCACGTATCAACAAACACGGCAGCCTACTACGAAGAGAGTCAGAGACAAAAGACAGAGGAATTCAAGAGGAAATACAGGAAACGCGCGGCAATAGAATGGAAGAATGCCGAGATGAAGCGCTTTCACGGGATGTCCCGAGCGGCAGGCTGGGGACTGCGAAGCATGTCGTTACAGGCAAAACTCACGGCAATCGCTGTGAATCTAAAGCGGATCGCAGCGCTGATTGGGCAAAGAGAGAAGGAAAACGCGGGAGTAAAGGCCGCATTTTCCTTCTTATCGCGTCAGTTGTACCGATTGGATAGAGATTGGCTGAAAATCTACTTGCCGCTCTGTGAAGTTGCCGGCATTTGACGCTTGGTTGCCGGTTTTTGAGCGGGTTCTTCAGTGGTCTCGAACCGTCCCC
>NZ_JBGUHR010000128.1:0-39902 GCF_045112255.1 Fibrobacter sp. | reverse complement strand
GTCCCATAAGTCCCATGACTTCATGGGACTTATGGGACACTCATTCATCCGGCGACGAATCGGGAGCGGTCCAAACGACGGAAAGTGGCGGATTATTGCGTCGCCATTCGTAGTCGCGTTCGCCCGCGATTCGTTTTCGTACTCGCTCATAGCCCAAAGAGCGCATGATGCTCGCAATGGCATTCGCATCCCGGCGTTTGAGGTACGAGTAATTTAGGCGCAGCGCTTGCTCCACGATGTTTTTTGTGGTCAAGAGCTCATTGGGGTAGAGCGCCACCCATTGGGATATTGTCTCCATCCATGGATCGACGGACATGTACTTGGAGTTTTCATCCTCTTGTAGCATTTCCACGCCCTCGTACATGACACCGTGATCCTTGTAGATTTCGCGTGCCTCGGCCCACAACTGAAGTAAGTCACGCTTCACGGCCTCTCTGTCGATGTAACCCACCTCCACGGGAGCCCATCGCCGATTGCCGGTGTTGTCGGTCAAAAATTCCTTGTCGTTTGTCGTGACAATGAAGACGCATCGGCGTGTGGCTATGCGTGCGGCTTCGACGAATTTTGGCACCCACGAATCTTTTTTACGTGTCATAAAGGCCTTGACGCCGTTCTGTTCGCGCTTGCTCATACCGCCGAGTTCTGGTATTTCCATGATTATCTTTTGGCGCAGTTCGCGTGCGATGTCTGCGTCCTTTTCGGTGAAGTCCACGTCCGAACACCAATCCTCGTTCAATGCGAGGATGCGTGTCAGTGAACTTTTGCCGGTCCCTTGCCGACCTATCAGAACGGGCGCGATGTCGGCCTTGCACCCGTTCGGCAAGGACGCACGCGCCCACAGCGCGGTGAACATGTAGAGCGCGACGCTGATAGTCCATTCTGATTCTTCAGCGCCGCAATACCTGCTAAAGAACGTCGATACCCGCGGTTTGTTGTCCCATTCCGGTATATTAGCGGCTAGGAAGTCGGCCATTGAATCGAATGTGTTTCGAGCGGCGAGCGCCTTAATCATATCAATAACGTCCTGCTTCTTTGGCGTTTTGAATCCACGGCGTTCGAGTTCGAGCCGCAATTCAGTAGCGAGCGCGTCTTGATATAGCGTCCACTCGCCCCCTGGCTTACGGCTCATCTCGCCAGCAGCGAAGGTGTCGAACCCGAACTCATAGCCGCAAAAGTCCGGATCGGCGAGCGCGATCTCAAGGGCTTGAAGACACGGCTTAATGTCGTGTGATTTTTCGTTCCAAAATGCTTGTAATGCCTGAACTGTCGTTTTGTCCTTCGTCCCTTGCTCCACGTTCGGGAAGGCATCGGCCTTCACTTCGACGTAGCCTTGTGACTTGCACCAATCAATGAAATCATTGGTTGTTTTGCCCTGGCAATGCGCGTGAAGGCACTTAAAGCCGCCTCGCTCATGCCCGTTTGTGCCAATAGGGAAGTAACATGTATCTGTGCCGTTTCCCTTGTCTGAGTGTTCGCTCTCCCACGGGCACGGGATGTAGAGCGTGCCATCCGCCGCGCGATCCCGAACGCGATTCGTGGCTATTAGCCAATCGGCAAGTGGATCGTTTGCCATGAACGATTCGCCGCGCACGCGTGATTTGCCCGCGCACACATTGCCGTAGGCGACTTCAATAAGCGAGCAGAACTTTTCGAGGTCATCTTTCTTTATTTCGTGCACGTCGCCGACGTTCCCGTTTGTCCACTCATAGCGGTCGCCTTTCGGATGAGTTCCCGCGCAGGCGAGCTGTTGCCCATCGCCGAGGATTTCGAGGATGTCGTTGCCTTCGTCGAGCGGATACCGACGCTTCGGGAAGCATTCCCGATTCGACAGCTGAAACAGGCATGCCCATCGATTTGAGCCACGTCGGCGCAATGGCGGATCGAAATGGAAGCACGAGCGAACGGCATCAAGCACATCGTTCGATGTTTTTTCGT
The DNA here is from genome assembly GCF_045112255.1 of Fibrobacter sp. Classification (GTDB taxonomy): domain Bacteria; phylum Fibrobacterota; class Fibrobacteria; order Fibrobacterales; family Fibrobacteraceae; genus Fibrobacter. The sequence continues at coordinate 37,967 of NZ_JBGUHR010000128.1, read as the reverse complement.
CATCGCAATCGCAGTCGATGGCGATGAGCCCGCTACGTCCGAGACGGACGCCAAAGCCGTAATCGGGATCACTGCTCCACGCATCGAGGGATTCGTTCGCCTTTCGGTTTGTCCAATTTTTGAGCCCGACCGCCTCACCCTTATCGTTTTTCATCGACGGGATTTTGCCGCGTCCGTTCTGCATAGCCCGCGAACACGGTGACGATGGGACGTTTGGGTTACTCACGATGGGAACAACCCACGGCATTAGCGGCGATTTTGCCGCGCTGTCCCATTCTTCTTGTGTTGCTCCATAGCGCCTAACTGTGTCCATTGTCACCCCCCTTAGATATAACGAGCTCCCATACGGCCTTAATCGCGAAGTACTTCTCAACGGGAAGCCCTTTCTGTGCGTTATCGTTTGTCAATAGTCTTGTGATCGCCGGTCGTGATATACCTGTCACGTTCGCAAGCCATTCTTGTGTGTGTCCAGCTTGCAGGATTGCGCGGATCATTACCGACGCCGGAATGTATGCCATTTTTTCCTCCCTTGGGTAAAAGGGGAACGACGGCGAACCGTCTCCCCGTCAACGTCATGTTGTGGCAACATAACGCCCAAACAGGCTATTTGCAAGGGTTTTGAGAAAGAAAAAAAAAGTTTCGTCAATATCTTGACACAGAAATTTTAAGACCCTATAATGGCATCACAAACGACGGGAATGTATCCCGTCAACAAGCCGAAAAGGAGAAAAGGCAATGAACGTTATTTCAGCACAGAATCTTTTCAAAAACATCGAGTTCCAGGGACCGTGTGATCTCAATAACGACACAATCGGCAAGGTATTCCGCACGCGCGAGCTCCTTGAAACCATTTTGAAGCCTGAAAACGCGTCCAAATGCGAGCTTGACGCCGACGAAAATAGCGACTTTGCCAATCTTCTCAAAGACATCGCCATCGGTATGAACGTCGTCGATATGCTTGGGGATCGTGAAGCGTTTTACACGCCGATGATGGCGACGTGGAAGGCGATGAGCGAAGAGATCGACGAGTATTTCGACGCCTATGACGGGCTTAAAGCCGCCTATCAAGCGCTTTTAGATGCGGAAATCCGCTTTATGGAAGAATAACCCGCCGGGCACTTCGCCCGGTTTCACGCAGGAGAAAGCAAATGGACATCAATGTACACATTACTTTGGACGCGTCGGACAAGCTGGTGCATTTAATTCACGAACTCGCCTCGGTCGTATCCCATCGAACTGCTTACGATTCGTCAGCAGTTCCTGAGCCAGCGTCGAAATCCGAACCGGCTCCGAAATCTGATCCCGCACCTGAGCCTAAGCTCTACGGAGTCTATGCGATGGCTGAGAGTCTCGCGTCCAAACCGGAAAACGCTCCGAAATCTGGGCCAACAGCTGCTTACGATTTGTCAGCAGCTCCTGAGCCCGCTCCGAAATCTGAACCGGCTCCCCCGATGGCCCCCACACCGGCCCCCACACCGGCCCCCAAACCTGCTCCCACAACTGCTCCCACACCGGCTCCCACAACTGAGCCTGCTCAAAACGCCAAGGCGCTCACTATTGATGACGTTCGCCGCGTCTGCCTGCGTGCCACGAAGGCAGGCAAAACAAAGGTCGTTACGGACTTCCTCGACGCGCAAGGCGTGAAGAATCTGCCGGCGCTTGACCCAAGCCTGTACGATGCACTTGTGACGGTCGTGGAGGATAATCTATGACAAACCATTCATTATTATCGCCATCGACGGCTCACCGTTGGATGATCTGCCCCGGTTCGGTCGCGATGGGAATGACGCTCCCCGATGAGCCGAGCGATTATGCGCAGGAAGGAACGGTCGCCCATGCGCTCGCCGAGTCGATGCTGAATGGGACAAAATACGAAGTCCCCCCAGAGTACGACACAGCCGAATTGCGAGAGCACGTTCAGACCTACGTAGACTTCGTGACAATCCTTGGCGGATTGCGTGAAGTGGAAGTCGGTCTTGACCTCTCTCGCTGGCTCGGCCCCCATGGATTTGGGACTGCGGATGCCGTCGTGTGGTGCGGCACGGAGCTGTATGTTTGTGACCTGAAATACGGCATGACGTACGTGGATGCAGTTCACAATCCGCAGCTCACACTCTACGCAATGGGCTACCTCTCGCTCGTGCAAAAATTCGACTGCCTGACGAAAGTCCACCTGTGCATCGTGCAGCCACGTGTGCGTAGTGTCTCACAATGGGACTTGACGCCCGCTGAGCTTCGAGACTTTGCCGAGGTCATTCAGAAAAAGGCGCTCATTGCCAGGACAATGACAGAGCTTCCGGAGGATGAGTGGATTTGCGTCCCAAAAGAATCCGCGTGCCGTTATTGCCGCGCCCGGCATCAGTGCCCGAAACTCTTTGGGATCGCGAAGCTTGTCGCGAACTCCGATTCATCGGACTTGTCACCCGCTGACTTGTCCGGCGCTTATGGCTACATCGGGCTTGTTCGGCTATGGGCCGATTCTGTCGAAAAGGCCGTCTATGGGAAACTTCTACACGGCGAGCACGTGCCAGGATTGAAACTTGTGGAAGGACGAAAGGGAGTTCGCAAGTGGCGGTCGGAGGCGGCCGCAATAAAAGCGATTGAAGCCGCAGGCATCCAAGCGGATGTCTACGAACGAAAATTACTCTCACCCGCTAAGATGGAGAAACTGACGAAGGACAAAACGATCACGAAAGACCAATGGAGCGCACTCGCTCCCGAAATCATCCAAGAGACCACAAAACCGACTATTGCAGACGAAACGGACAAGCGGCCCGCTTATGAGCCGCAAGCACTTGATTACCCTAACATGGAGGAAAACACTAATGGCTAGAAAGACTGAGAGAGTATTTATTCGCAACGCACGTTTATCATTCCCGGCACTTGCCGAAAAGCGGGCTGTAATGAAAGGGGATGCCAAAGAGAAGTATATGGCGACTTTCATCCTTGACCGTGACAATCCGTGCGTGCTTCAGATACACGAAGCGACTGTTCGGCTTGCCACCGCTGCTTTCGGCGACAAGGCAAAGCAAGTCATGGCAAATACTGACAAGCTCCCATTGAAAAACGGCGACCGTAAGGAGCTCGAAGGATACGCGGGCAAGGTCTACATCAAGGCAACGAGCGACTACCGTCCTGACCTCGTGGACGCGAATCCGAAACACATCCTCACCGATCCCAAAGAGATCGCAGACAAATTCCAGGCGGGATACCGCGTCAACGGATTCATTGATCTGTTCGCATACGATTTTAACGGCATGAAAGGCATCTCGGCATCTCTCGTGTCTGTCCAGTTCGCCGGATACGACGAGGTATTCACAGGCGGCTCTAAGCCGAGCGCAGAGGCATATCCTGATTGCTCAGAGCAGGTCGCACAGAGCTCCGACATGGGGAGCGCGCCGAGCGGTGCAGACCTTTCGTTCAATCCTGAAGACTTTGACTCAGCATATTTGTATGGCTAATGGGGGCAACAATGAAAAGACCACAGAGAAAGGCTCGCCTGGTATATCTCATCGAATCGTGTGACACAAAACAGGAACAAGAACAGATAGCATACCCGTTACTTGACGAACTCGAAAGGCGAAATGAGCGCGACACGCCAAAAGACGGGCGGCTTCGTATCAGATTGTCTCGTGCATGTATTGAGTGGATTGACCGCCAGTCCTCCAAACAGAATATGACGCGTACTTCGTTCATGCAGAAAGTGATTGAATCACTCATGCAGATCAATCCGTAACTGACGGGCGGGCTAAATGCCCGCCTTTTCTATATGAAGGACTTATTATGATTCTATGGCTTGACCTTGAAACTTATTCTGAGACGCCGATAACTGACGGCGCGTACAAATACGCGGGAATGGCCAAAGTACTTCTTTTCTCGTATGCTATCGATGACGCGCCTGCGCGCGTTTGTGACGTGGCACACGGAGAGCCGCTCCCCGATGACGTAGAAGCGGCGCTGCGTGATCCATCGTGCACGCTTATAGCACACAACGCACAATTTGACCGAACCATTTTGAAAATGTACAGGCCCATTGTCGCTGATCCTCGCCGATGGAAGGACAGCATGATCAAGGCGTACTCCCTGTCGCTCCCTGGTAGCCTTGGCGATCTATGCACCTATTTTGGCCTCCCTGTGGACAAAGCGAAGGACAAAGAAGGAAAAGCGCTTATCCATAAATTCTGCGTTCCCCGAAAGTCCGTGTCCACGTTGTTTGACGATGCAGATGATCTCCAGTATTTGCCGTCATCGGATAACGAGGACTGGCAAAAATTTGTCAATTACGCACGCCTTGATGTGGAGGCCATGCGTGAGCTGTGGAAGCGAATGCCCGCGTGGAATGACACGCCGGAGTTTTGGGCCGAATGGCACATCGATCAAGACATCAACGACCGTGGTATGCAGATCGACACAGAATTGGCGCGTTGCGCTGTGGAGGCGTGCGCGGATGCCGCGAAGGCGAGCAATCGCCGAGTGCGAGAAATCACCAATGGCGCAGTGAACACTACCGGACAGCGTGACGCGCTTATTGAGTACCTTAACGCGAACGGCGTACCGTGCGACGACCTGAAAAAAGCCTCGCTTGAGGCGTTGCTCGATGACCCTTCACTGCCCGATGACGCGCGTGAACTGGTACTCGTTCGATGCCAAAGCGCGAAGGCGAGCGTTAAAAAGTACGACGCGCTTTTACGAAGTACCTGCTCAGACGGACGCTTGCGCGGATGCCTGCTTTTCTGTGGCGCTCAAAAAACAGGCCGATGGGCGGGAAGGCTATTCCAGCCGCAAAACTTGCCACGCGGTACGCTCACACCTGATCAGGCAGAGATTGCCATCGACGCGTTTAAGCACGGCATGGCGTCAACGCTCTACAACGACGTTCCGTCCGTTGCGGCGTCATGTCTGCGAGGTGCCATTATCGCGCCACCGGGCAAAAAGCTCGTTGTCGCCGACCTGTCCAATATCGAGGGACGTGTCTTGGCGTGGCTTGCCGGGGAACACTGGAAGCTAGATGCGTTTCGCGCCTACGATCGCGGCGAGGGAGTAGACTTGTACAAAGCGACGTACGCCCGAACGTTTGGCGTGAAACCGGAGGACGTTACGAAGAAGCAACGGCAAATAGGGAAGGTGCTAGAGCTCGCTATGGGATACATGGGCGGTGTGGGATCGTTCCTGGCATTTGCCACAATGTACGGTGTAGACCTAAAGGTGCTCGCCGGACACACGTACGAGGCGTTGCCAAAAAGCAAAATCTACGAAGCGCACGACCAATGGGATTTCTTTGCGAAAAAAGGCGCAACAAACGATTTGGACGAAGACACGTGGACGGCGCTCAATGCAATCAAACTGGCATGGCGTGACGCACATCCGGCAATCCGAAATTTTTGGCGCGAAACAGAACTTCGTGCCAGCGCCGCGTTTGATGCATCGCAGTTCGTCCCGCCTTCCACATATCCATGCACCTTCGCAAATACGACATTCGGCCTTGCGTGTCGTTTGCCGTCGGGCCGTATCATGGCATATCCGCGTGCGGGATCGGCCGAGGATGGCGAGCGCTGCCTGTTTAAGTACTACGCACCGTTAAAGGTGCGGAAAGGCTTCGCGATGAGCAAAACGCACGCGGGAAAGGTCGTGGAGAATATCACGCAGGCGACGGCGCGGGATGTCTTGGCGGCAAATCTCAAAAGCGTAGAGGACGTGGGATATAAGATCGTGCTATCCGTCCATGATGAGCTCATTACTGAGACGCCGGACACACCGGACTACAACGCCGACAAACTCGCCTCGCTCATGGCGACCGCTCCGAACTGGGCAGCGGATTTGCCGTTATCCGCAGCGGGATTCGAGGCCTATCGGTACAAGAAGGATTGAGACTAACGACGAAATTTTTTAATATTTTATTTTGACAACGAAAAAAGTGTCGTGGTAAAAGGTATTCAAGAACGGAGGGAAAACGGATTCCCTCCGATTGGCCGAAAAGGAGAAAAAGCCATGACGAAATCCGAACTTTTCAAACGCGCTCACATCATCGCCCGCATGACCGTGAAGGCCGCTGGTTCCTATCAGATCGCCTTTAGCTGCGCGCTCAAAGCCGTTTACGCCGGCACGTACAGCAAATTTGAGACAATGCTCAACGACCTCCGCAGCATCTTCACGGCCGCCGGCGCGAACTGGTATCTGTGCAACAATCTGCGTGACCACGTTGTGTACTTCAATCAAGTCCCCGCGGCCCTCGGCTATGATAAAGCCGAAGCCATTGGAGGCGCTTCCATTCGCATCGGTGACCGCCCGTCCCCTGCCCTTTGCCGCTTCGTGATTTGGGCCTATGCGAATAAAGCTACCGTTCGCGAAATCGCGAATGCCATTTCGGCCCGCAAGGCTATTCGCCGCGAATCCTTCGACGTCGAGGACATCCTCTCCCTTGGCGGTGGCGAAGCCGTCTATGCTCGCATTACGGGCTAATCAGAAAAAGGAGAAAAAACATGAGTGTTTTTGACGTGGATTGCATTAAGCTCATCGGCATTTATGATGGGAAAGGAGGAACCGATGAGATGTGACAACTGTGGAATGACGAACCACAAGAAAGCGCGGTACGTGCTCGATGAGCCTGACTTGCACGAAGAGTATTGCTCGGCTGAGTGTGCAATGCGCTCAAATGGGATTAAGTGCACGTCTGAGATGCTGTGTTGGGAGTGCGGCGCGGCTATTATCGACATGCCGTACACAGACGAATCCGGAGACTTGTACTGTTCGGCCGCTTGCGCCTTCGCCGCGAATAACATACGCTTTAATGGAGCGACAAAATGAGAGATTACATTGACGAATACTTTGAGACGGGCGCCTTGTCGCCGTCTGTCAACTTCGCGCTGTTCTGCATAGCCTTCATCCTCACGCTTGCCACGATCCTGTGGAAGCTCTCAAACATCATTGGGTAACCCTATGCAACGGCATTTGTGCGAGCGAGACATCGCCGCATATCTCATCAAGAAAACAACTGCACTCGGAGGCATTGCGAGAAAAGTCGCGTGGGAGGGACGCGCCAATGCCCCTGACTATTTAATCATGTGCAACGGGACAACGGCCTTCGTCGAAACAAAGGCACCGGGACGCAAAGCACGCCCCAATCAAATGCGCGAGTTTGAGGCCATGCGTGTGCATGGCGGCGCAACTGTTCACGTTGTGTCTACCTTCGCAGAGGTAGATGCTCTATTCACGGAGCTATTCACATGAAAAATTTTATCCCGAGAGACTATCAGTATTCCATCATTAACAGCATCGTCGATAACGACCGCTGCGCCATTTACGCCGGAATGGGAATGGGCAAGACATCCTCCACGCTTTGCGCCATTGAGTTCTTAAAGCTAACTGAAGGACTCGGCCCAGTGCTTGTGCTCGCTCCCCTGCGTGTTGCGGCGTCCACTTGGCCGCAAGAGGCGGAGAAGTGGGGGTTTGACCTTCGCGTCGTGCCAGTCGTTGGGAACGCAAAGGAGCGAGAGAAAGCTCTCGAAACGGATGCCGACGTGTACACGATGAACTACGAAAATATCCCCTGGCTTATCGACTACTACGATCCGCGTTGGCCTTTCAATATGATTGTCGCCGATGAAGCGACGCGGCTCAAAGGATTCCGCTATCGCGGAAAAGCCGTGCGCTCTAAGGCGCTCGCCCGCGTTGCGTTCAGATCGCGTCGCTTCGTGGAGCTTACAGGCACACCGGCTCCGAACGGTCTGCTAGACCTGTGGGGACAACTGTGGTTCTTAGACCGGGGAGCACGGCTTGGCCGATCGTACCATGCGTACGCATCCACGTACTTTCGGCCGAAACGTGTGGGACGCTCGCCTTTCGCGATTCAATACGTGCCTTTTGATTGGACGCAGGCAGCGGTTCAGGAAAAGATTGCGGACGTGTCTGTGAGCCTCAATGCGTCCGACTACTTCCCGATCGATACGCCGATCAATGTCACGATTCCCGTATCACTGCCACGGGAAGCGCGCGTCGTTTACGACAAGCTACAAAATGACTTTTTCGCGAAGATTGAAAACGCGGAGATCGAAGTAGCAAACGCGGCTGCGGCGACGATGAAGTGCCTTCAGGTCGCAAGTGGCTTCGTCTACCATGACAACGGCGCGGCCGCCTTATTGCATGACGCGAAAATTGAGGCGTTAAAGTCCATCATTGAGGAAGCGAACGGCGCGCCAGTCCTGGTTGCGTACCAATGGCAAGAGGATGCCAGGCGCATCATGGATGCAATTCCGGACGCTCGCCTTCTTGACAAGGACCCATCGACAATCGCTGCGTGGAACGCGGGCAAAATCTCCGTCCTGCTTGCGCACCCCGCAAGCGCCGGGCACGGCTTGAACCTTCAGGACGGCGGGAATATCCTGGTGTTCTTTTCGCTTTGGTGGAATCTCGAACACTACCAACAGATCATTGAGCGCATCGGGCCAACGCGGCAGCTGCAAGCCGGGCACCCTCGGCCTGTATTCATCTATCACATCATTACCACGAACACCTTGGACGAAACCGTTTTGAAGTGCATGGCGACAAAGGGCAAAGTTCAAGACCTGCTATTGGAGGCATTGGCAGATGGTAAGCGGCAGAAAACCGACAATTCTGATTGAGGGCAAGTCCTTCGCCGAAATCTCGAACGCGCACGGCATAAGCGAGTGCGCGCTCAGGCAGCGATGGCGGCCGGGAATCACTCTCGGCGAACTTTTGCGCAAGCGGCAACGCGGACGCCCAATTCATTACGTCAATGGTATCTCGCTTGGCGATTTGTCCAAGCGCTACGGCATCCCGTATCAGACGCTGTATTGGCGCTTCAAACACGGGATCAAAAACATAACGGTGGCGATACGAAAAAAGCGCGGTTAAAAGCCGCGCCACCCGAGAGAATGTAATTTATGCAACGCGTATAATACCGAAAAGGAGGACTCATGGCAAGTAGTTATTTAGGGCAAACAAACAAAAATGGCGTGACGTGCATCGCCGAGGAGTCGCTGCACATGTGCGCGCGGATCACGCTTCGTTGTCCATGCGGAAAGGAGTTCACAACCACACGCGTTCAGTTCACGTGCATCCGTGGATGCCCTGAGTGTCGAAAGTACATGGACTACACGGGCAGGCCTGTGGGTAGACCGCCTGAGCCCGATGACATCGACACAAAACAATTCAACCCTGCTGCGATATGGAAAAGAATTTGCCAAAGGCATTGGGATCGTGAAACAAACATTGATGAGATCGCCGAACGGCGCAAAGGGTGGAATCCATGAGCATCGACAGCATTGTGAATAAAGTGAACATCCACGGCGTGACATGTTTGTCGCAAAGCGGCGTGCGCATGAACGACACAGCTGAGTATAAGTGCGCGTGTGGCACAGTGTTCACGTCCATTGTTGGCGCGTTCAAGCGGATTCATGGATGCGAGGCTTGCCGCAAAGATGCCATCCGCGCATATCAGCGATTAGCGACTAATGCGGGATCCGCAATTCATAAGCTCGTTCCAAAAGAAAAGCGCCTCCCCCGTTTCACCGCTCTCGGCGTGTTCTCTCACACGTTACGTCGCATGGTCGGTGTACAGGCGATTAAGCTGGGCATCGAGCCGCCTGTCGTGGACTTCGATTTCGTGGAAGCCATCCTCGAAAACATTGGCCCTAAACCTACCGGCGACATCCAGTATGAGCTAAAGTTTGTGAATGCGACGGCTGAGCCCACGCCCGATAACTTTAGGTGGTCGCGAAGCATAAGCAAGGCGCAGATGCGCCGAATGAGCTCAATGTCTCCAGGGCTATCGACACAAATTATCCGTGAGCGCGCTTATACGCTGTCCGATGATGAGCTCGAGCGCGCGATGGCTTGTGGCATTACGCGCCTTCGAGCGAAAAACAGGGACTACTCTCACGACATCGGCCGAGAGTTCGGAGACTTCATCGTGACCAGCGTGGGGTACAAAGAGCGCTATACAGGCGTCGTGTACAGCATATATAATCTTAAGTGTAAGCGTTGCGGCGCTGTGAAGACCGTGTACGCGACGTTTGTGCACAAGGGACAATTGACTAAATGTAAGCATTGCGGATTGCCCTACCTAAATCGAGGTCGCAATTCCGCGTACTGCTTGTCCAACCCATACGGCCATTTTGGCGTTAGGTGGAAATCTGTGGAGAATCCAGGCATTGAGATGCGCTTGCTTATGGCGAATTTTTTAGGCGAGTTCACGGTCTTCTTTGGGCAACCAAGCTACATGGAAGCCCGCATTGACGCCGACTTGATCGGCATTAGAATAGGAGATTAAACACATGGCATTTGACGGTAAATCAGAACACTATTGCATGAACGGTATGGAAGCCATCGACGTGATTGAGGCATACGGCCTGAACTTCGCACTCGGGAACGCGGTGAAATACATTCTGCGTTGCGGACACAAGGGCGGCATGACCGATGCGGTCGCGGACCTCGAAAAAGCCCGCGCCTATCTCACAAGAGAGATCGAGCGCCGAAAGAGTGACAACGACCTATGCGGCCTCGCATCGCGTGAACAAGGAGACAGACAATGACGAAGAATGACTTACTTGAACTCGAATCCGTGATCCCGTTGTATTCCATGTGCGGTCTTTTGCGGGAACTCATTGACGAAGTTTTGTACGGTCTTCCCGATGATTCCAAAGAGTCCGTTCGGGCTTTGGAGGATGCCTTGAAAGCCGTCCTTGATACGCTTGACGCGCATCAGGCGTCAAAGCAACAAATATTCTTAGATGCGTGCGAGGACGGGAATGACTGAACGGGAAGCCCTGGAATTATTGCAGAAACATAATCGCTGGCGACGCGGCAACGATTCCGTGGAGATGGGGGATCCAAGAGCAATAGGGCTCGCCATCGACGTGGCTTGCCGCGTGCTCGCCGAACGCATGGAACACGAAAAGGAGAAAACCAATGACAGTACTAATCGACCACAACGCAAAGGCCGCCGAGTATGACCGCTTGGCGGACACCATCGCAAAAGACCTGATTCCGTGGAAGCAGGACGCGCCGCGCTTCGCATCCCAACTCATCCGCAATAATACTGTAAACTTGCTTATGATGATCGCGTCGATTTTCGATAAGCCGCTTGATGATATTCTCAAAGACCGCGATACCGTTGCCGAGCTTGCAAATGCCGGATTCTTTAGCGAAATAATGGAGAAAGTCCTTGAGCGCATCGATGTGCGATTCAACTACGCGCTCATCCTCGATGAGCCATTCACAGGGAACAAACTGAACAACTGGATCACGTCAATCCAGGCAGATTTTGTTCGGTGCGTGACCTACTTCATCTACGAAGGAGCGACACCGGATTGCTGTCGAAAGTACATTGACAAAAAGACGGACAAGAAACTCGTAGAGCTTCGCAAGACCATGACGCTCGATGACTTCTTAACACTATTGTCTCGAAGTCTTCATGTCCTGAACTACCTTCGTGCCAAGCTATTTACGCCGACGCTCGATGCGCTTGAATCCGAGCGCGTGAAAGCGTGCCAGGATGCGAACAAAAATCATTTTAATTCGATGGCGGCTGCCTTCGCCATGGCAAAACGATAAAGGAGGAATCAATATGAAGTGGCATTACGCAAATCTATCAGAGCTTCCGCAAACATGTAATCCGTGCCTTGTGGAAACTCCTGATGCCTACCGGATACTGTGGTATAGCAATGTGGACAAGCGGTGGTATTCGGACGCAGACAAACAAGGCTCAGATGATGACCCGTATAATTGTTTTAAGTGGGTATATATCGATGAAATTTTAGAAGCGATGACATGGAAGGAGGAAAAATGATGGAAAAGAATCTAGCGATTGAAATCAGCAAAAGGAAAATGGCATACCTTTACTACCGAAAGCGTGTATGCCGCTGTCTCACATCTCAAGTAGCCTCATTGGCAAGGTTAGCACACGGCATTCCAGGCACTAATCTGAGGTATGAAGAGTATCAGATATACCTTGACGATCTAAATAAGGTTTGGGCGAAGCTCAAAGAAAAAGAAACACTCGTGTATGATGCGATGATAACCGCCGGTGTTAAAGCCGTCGAAATAGATGATATAGTGCGGAAGATTGAGTCTTATCCCGTAGACGAATACGCAATATATGAAGCGTATCCAATCGCAATTGACCTTAGATGCCCATCATTGCAGGACAGGATTGAAGAAAACAAAAGGATAATTTGGACAATCGGAAATGACTCATAAGGAGACAAATCATGGAAAAAGAAAGAAAAATGTCATGTCATGACGCCAAAGAAACACTGCTTGATCTGTATGTGTGGTTTGAGTGTGATGGACGAAGAGAGGCAATGCCGGATGGCTAGAAAATAAGGAGGCGGACTATGCGAGCAACACATTTACTCGTTCCGAACCATATTGAGCCGGATGGCGGTGAACACTGCTGCATCTGCGGATGTCCAACAAGTGCGGCATTGAAAGGCCGAGACTATTTCGGCGACACGTTCCGCGATTACCGCGAGATGCAGAACAGGCTCTCTCCCTACATCTGCTCTATGTGCGCACTTTCGCTCAAAGACGTTCCAGGCGGCGTTGTGACTTACCTCGACGGAACAACCAAAACACCGCGCAGCGAAAAGCGCGGCCTAGGATGGCGTTTTTTCTCGTGGGTACTCGAAGAAGGAAAAGCGCCGATTGGCGCAACGAAGGCGCATTGTAAAGAGCTTCGTGACGTCATGGCCCATCCACCTGTCGAAAAGAAGTTCGCGATTATCATCGCGGACAGCGGTCAAAAACAACTTATTTATCGACTTGACGCGCAAGTCATTCCGTCTGGTGGCACTCCTTACCTGGTGCAATTCGAGACGGAACAAGTTCTTATCAACGCCGAGTTCTGGAAATTGCTCGGCATCGCGGACAGGATCGCGTCCGTCGTGGGAAAAATGCGCGTACTTGAGCCCGCCAATTATCTGTTTTTGCAAAAATGTATGGATGCCTACGGCGAAAGTTTTGCCGAGGATTATCTGTATTTTGCCCAACGAGAGGAAACGGCCACCGCTCGCTTGTGTGGTTTTCTCGCTTTGGCCGATAAGGAATCATAGTATGGACAACTTTGTGCATGTAGACTGGGAAAAATTCAGGCATGATCTCGCGTTCCCGATTGGCGGCGAACGCGTGAACGCTGCCGATACCGACGCTGCGTACCAATACCTTGTCGGGCTTTGCTCGATTTTGCCGCGCTTCTATGGCGACGAGCTAGACCGCGCAAACCTTTGGGGACGCATCGACAGCGCTTTGAGCGTGGCGGCTTCCCGTTGCTCCCGTAGCGACGAAATCCCCGATTGTCTTCTATCACACATTTGCGCGGATGCCGTTAGGGCAGCCGCCGACAAGGATCTCAAAGCGTTTTTCGACAGCGCTCGTGACCTTAACCTCGCGGCGGCAAAACAAATCATCGCAACCCGTCGCCTGCTTGTCATTTGCAACGCGCGCGCGAACTGGATGGAGTACAAGGAACAATGATCACAATCCACATGTTATCCACAGCGTTATCCCCAATTACTCACATGCACGGAACCGCCGGGAATGTCGCGCTCTTACAGCGTGAAGCAATCCTCGGCAAAGACGGGCAGGTCTACTCGATCCCATGCCTAAGCGGAAACGCGCTTCGTCATAGCCTTGTCCGTGCCCCCGCGGCCGAGTACATGTGCAAGGCTATCGACATGCCGCTCATGCCCTATCAACTCGCCGACCTAATGTGGCACGGAGGGCGTCTCACGAAGGCTAATCCGCTAACGGCTGGTGCGACAAAAGCGCTTCTCGATTCCGTGCCCTTTCTCGCACTGCTTGGCGGCGCCTTGCCAGGACAAATCCTGCAAGGATGCCTCAAAGTGTCACGTGGCTTGCTCGTTTGCGACGAAGCAGCCGACATCATCGAGCGCCGTTCGGGCGTTGCCGTTCAGAACACACACGGCGCTGAGACGTTTGTCGGCTCATATCTTTACACACGCGGTGCCGAGGAAAACAATCCCGACGCAATTCAAGACCGTATGATCTACGAAGGCGAGTGTGTGAAGGCGGGAGCGAAGTTCTATCACACCATGAGCCTTGAAACGGCATCCCCGCTCGCTATTGGCTGCCTGCTAAAGGCATTGGCCGACGCGTCGAAAGATATTGGCGGGATGGGACGAATCGGACACGGTGAACTCCATATCGAGTGGGCTTGCACGAACATCGCCATCGGAGAGGAACGGGCGCTTATCGATGGTTATTCGGACTACTTAAAGCAAAACGCGGATACGGTGAGATCCGCGCTTATGGACTTGTTCGACGAACCGATTAAGGTCGAAGCCGAGGAAAAGAAAAAGCCCGCAAAGCGGTCTAAAAAAGCCACGGATGACAAGCCGAAGCCGGACGCGTTAAACGCTACACAAACCGACCTTGACTTTTTTGGTGCTACTCCGGAGGAATAACCCATGACTCGCTCGCCTTGTCTTATAAAGGCATGGCTTGCTTCCCCGCTTGCCGGGGAAGCTCCCATGCTTGATGCCATACTTGAACGGCACGCCTTCATTCACAACATCGACGGATGCGCCGCGTTGTCGGCAGGCCGTCAGCTCAATTCGCACGACCCGCTCACCTATGACATGCTCGACTGTGTGCCTCTCGCACAACAACTCTTTGCCTGCGGCGAAAAGTGCTACTGTGTGTCATCCCCGATCGTGGACGGCGTGTGCGAAGCGACAGAGCATTTCGTTCGCCGTGCGGATTACGCCACGCTTAAAGGACGTATCAAGCCGACGGAAATCGCGAAGCTCAGGCAGATCACGGGCCCGTACGCACCTTCTTTTGAGCCCCACCGCGTCCGAACTGTGCGTGCGATCGCGTGGTATGCCCGCGGCGATGTTCAGTTGCTCAAAGACTGGCTTTCCCATATCGGACATATCGGAGGCAAGACTGCGGCGGGATACGGCATTGTAGACCGTTGGGATGTGACCGAACTCGATGTGTCGATGTCCGATGCGTGGTATCTGCATAATGGCGTACTCATGCGCCCAGTACCTCTCGCCGTATTCGACGAAGCGCCAAAAGGCGCAAAGCCATACTTTGGCGCGATCAAGCCGCCGTATTGGCATCCAATGCGACAAATGGAGATATGGAAACCATGCTAATTTACTCGCCTCGCCTCACACGCGCCGACATCGAGCAATGGGAACGCACGGAAATCGCGGACGCGATGCACGCCAAGACCGCTGGATACCTTGCACGGCTCGCCGAGACCAAAGCCGCCATTAAAGCCTTTGTGCGCGGTCGGCCTGACGGCCGATTTTATGGTGGCCTGTCGTTCGGGAAGGATTCGATTGTTATGTGTCATCTTATGCGGGAAGCCGCGCCAAACATGCACATAGTGAGCATCCGCAACGTCGAAAACTTCAATCCGGATTCCCCTCGGGTGGAGATGGCGTTACAAGCGCTGCTCTCGCACGATTACGAGGTGATTTCGTACGATTACCGTTGCGCGGATGCGTCTTACTACGATGCCGACGGGCATCCTGTGAAGTGGTACAATATCCTTCGTGATCTCAAAAAGCGTTACGGAGCACATATCACGGGAATCCGTGCGGATGAGAGCGCGAAGCGCAACCGACGTGTGCGCGTGTTCGGTCTTGAAACGGAATACTCGTTCGCGCCGCTGGCTTACATGACCGTTCAGGACATTTTCGCATATCTCTACGACAACGGCTTGCCCGTGCACCCGGTCTATGCGATGACAGGCGGCGGCCGTTGGGACAAGTACCGATTGCGCGTGTCCGCGATCGGCAATCCCGAAGGGCGAGGCGTAGGCCGCTTGCAGTGGGAGCGGGAGTATTATGGCGACGTTCTGAACCGAATGGGCAAAACACTATGGATGCGGGAGTACGACGTATGAGAAAACACACCATGTCACAAACTGAAAAAGCGGCATATCAGCTATTCGTCGATGCGCTCCCATACTACTGGGAGATTTTTGATAAGATTCCGCATCCAATCCAATTCAGGCTATTCGTCAACGGCTATGGGAGCGCGGCGATGGCTTGTGTCGATATTGTGAATCATTGGCTATCCTCGCCGAAACTTGCCAGGGATGCACGAAAACGACTCTTTCACATGCAGGCGTGGAAAGGCAACAAGCAATGACGGCATGCTTTTCTTCCCTATGATCGCACGTTTCTATGACTGGAAAACCGATGCCTGGACGGCGCTTGAGAAAATGGGAAACGAAGAACCTGCACAGGCAGTACAACAAAAGTCAGAGAAAAGTCAGAGATTTCAGAGAAAAATTCAGGGAAAAGTCATAGAAACGAATAAAGGCCGCATGAACGCGGCCTTTATCCTGTGTTTTCTGCTTTCGTCTTCCCTACCGGGAACTACGGTAGCCTTCCACAGCTACCGTATTGCGGGAGCATGAATCGAACATGCGTCTGGGGGTTAATAGCCCGCCGTGCTAACCACTACACCATCCCGCGAAAATCCCCACGTCGAAAAGGAGATAACTCCGTGGGGGAACCGTGCAAAGTGGCACGATCAAAACACGAAATACATACGCGCATTATTCCGCTTTGTCAACATCGTAGAACAATTTTAGCGCATCTATTTTAGCCGCGCACGCATCGAGCGCATAGCGCAACGCACTGGCATACCGCGCAAGATCGCCGTTCGTTGTCATTTCCACCGGTTCGGGCTTGTCGCATGGCAAGAGCAACGATGGCGGCGGAGTGATGATCTCAGTCCTCACCACATAGCGCGGCGCGCACGCTGTCAGGGAGAGGGCACAAAAGCCAAGCGTCATCTGCCTGGTCAATCTGTTCAAGCCGTTCCGCATGTCCTTTTGCCGCCTCCTCCACGGCTTCCCCTGCCCGGTTTACGGCGTCGTACGCACGGGCTAAAATTTCGTGCATACGGGCGTTTTCCGCTTCGGCGTCCTGTAACTGCGCCCGCAGTGATTCCGCTTCGTCACGGGCAATTCTGGCCGATTCCTCGGCGCGTTTCACTTTGCACGACGAAGCACCCGCCGAGGCGAGGGCAACAAAGATGGCGAAAAGCACTATGATCTGCTGCCCGGTCATACGCCCATCCGATTGAGCTTAGGATAGCCACGAAGCAGTGTGAGCGTCATAAGCTCGCCACGTGCTTCTTCTTCGATTTGTTCAGGCGTCAAATCGGCGTTCGCGTCTATCGTATGGACGTGTGTGTAGTTCCCGAACTCGGCGACAAGTACGTCAAGCTCGGCTTTGAGCTTGGCAAGATATTCGACCGGGATGTCTTTCTCACACTCTCGGCCGCGTTTCATTATGCGCGATTTAGCTATTTCGGGATCGCAATTCAGGTAAACGACCAAAGACGGATACATCACATCACGGCTCATGTTCGCGAATAACTGAGAGTAAACGTCTACTTCTTCATTAGTCAAAATGCCGTCCTTGTGCAGCATTTCGACGAAACACGAGTCCCCGAAAAGGCTTGAATCCTGTACGGATGACACGCCCATGAGTGCCAGGTCTTGTGCGACACGTTGCTGTTCCAGTCTCCGATTGAGCATGTATATCTGCATTGAGAGCGCGTATCTGTGAGGGTCTTTGTAATAGAGCGGCAGAAGCGGATTACCCTCAACGGGCTCCCATAAGCCCTCGCATCTGCCATATTTCGAGATAATGGCTTTTTGCAAAGCCCGCGCGAATGTCGTTTTGCCGCTTCCAATGACGCCCAAAACGCACACATGATACCCACAGCGCTGAATCCCGCGCATCAAACAACTTTCTTGGATTGACATGGTTTTCTCCTTTTACAGTCAAAAAATCGTCGAGACGCCGGCCGCGATGGCATCTTGAACACGCGGATCGAAAAGCGCCTCGCCTTCCTTTGCGTTACTCATAAACCCGCACTCCACAACGAGCGCCGGGCACAGTGTATGCCGCAATACGTAGAACTCATGGGAGTTCTTCACGCCCCTGTCTTTGAAGCCCGTAGCCGCAACGAGCGCCGCCTGCACTCTCGCCGCGAAAGGATTATCGCTTTTATGCCACTTCCACACCTCGGCACCGTGAATCGTTGGGTCTACCGCTGCATTGAGATGGATGCTGATAAACAGGTCGGCTTTCGCGGCATTAGAGATGCGGCATCGTTCGGCAAGGGAGACATCGGTGTCACGCGTGCGCGTGAGTACCACGTCAACACCTTTCGCCTTTAACTCCATCGCAAGCCGGTGTGATATGGCGAGCGCCGCGTCCTTTTCCTTTCTGCCGTAATAGACCGCGCCGGGATGGCCCCCACCGTGTCCAGGATCAATGCAAATTTTCATCTTTTTTCCCCTCCGAACTCAGTTCGACCTCGGCATCGCCCTTGCGCGCCTTTAGCGTCGTGCCTGCCAACCATCCTTTGGACAATACTTTTTCTACGGTACGAAGTCCAATATAGACGCCCGCAACAATGATGCCGCCGAGGATCACGGTGTGTCGAACTTCGTCCGATAACGTCTCGAAATCCACCACGGCTCCGATAAGCATCGCAAGCACTACCACAACAACGCACCAACGGTACGATATAAACTTTTCCGCCTTAACGTTCAACACTGGAATCCCCACGCCAAACAGCAAAATGAACGAGATGATGATGATTGTAGCAAAAGTCGGTGAAATCATACGCACTCCTAAACCCAATGACACTCTATCGTCATTTGGTTTGCAAAAAAATCTATCTCATAATGCTCTACCATGACGGGCACATACGTCGCATTTTTGACCACTGAAATCACGCTATGCTGACGGATGCGTGGATCATAGGGAGCGGTGATCGTGATCGTGTTCTGCATGTACTGCGCATAGCGCAGGTATTTCGCCGCAATCGACACATCATCCACACGGCATACGCTCTCCACGCCATAATCCGCCGACGTGGCATCGCCCGCGGTGTACCGATGAACGCCATCCCGCCATGTGATACCGCTTATGCGTTCTGTGACAATATCTTCATCAACGTAGGCGTTGTAGTCCGTTGTCGGCGAAAGGCTTTCAGGCACTTCGCGCAAAGTCTTCGTAGGGAAGTCCACAAGAAAGCCGAGCGATGCCTCAAGTGCACGAAGGCGCTCAAGCTCGGTTCCGTGCCAGGCAAGGAAGCCAATTTTGACGCCAAAAAGGTCGGTAAAGCCGTCAAAATCGAGCGATTCTGCTCTAAATGTCTTGCTAAATGCCCGATTGTACGACACAGGGAACGCACTTCCCACGAGCTTCAATTCTTCGTCCACGAGGTCGGCTGAAATGATGTGAAAATCGCCGTATCCGTCCACCGTGATAATGGATTCAGGATCGCCGATGATTGAATCGAGCACATCTCGGCTAAGCGTCTTCGTCGCGTCCCCGAACGCCATCGACAAGCTGCATCCGCGTTCAGTGAGCGTAAACGCAACAAGGGACGCAAACTCCGATGATTCAAGCGTGACCTCATTGGCCGTGATAGATACCCTGGGAATGTGAAGTCTATCGTCATCGAGTATGAGTGCACGATCACGACTTGCGCCTTTCGCCGGTGACACGCCCGAAAACACGGCATCCGCCTCAACGGCGACAACTTCCCCCCTGTCATGGCGATAGGACAAATTCAGCGAAGTCATCGCGAAAAGCAACGAGCTGTACAGCGGCATCCCGCTCAGTCTAAACGGCGTCGGCGCGGTCTTGACCGTCAAACGATCACTCCAATCTTCAAGCCTGTTCACCCACTCAAAAAAGTCTTCGCCGATGAGCTGGCAACGTGGCACAGTGACTTCAAAACGAAGGCTAATCTCAGCGGTCGCAAAACTACGGAATCGCACGCGGCTGTAATAATCCGTGAAGGCGTCCGCCGTCTTCGCATAAGACAACGCGGTCACGAACGGGCATGGGATGTCATATGCCTGGCATGAGATGTAATTCATAGTCGCCCCCACGGATTATCGATGACAGTGGTAGCGTCCCACGGATTGGGTATGATTGCGGATTCCATAATCGCCTGTTGCGGAATCTGAATGACATCGCCATCTGAGAATGTGACCGTATCGTAATACTCATAGTCATTCGCTTCCAATAGTGTATCCATCGCGAAGCTATCGTCAAAAAGATCGTAAGCTATTGAGTCCCACGTTTCGCCTTCTTTTGTCGAGTAAGTATTCATTTCCCACCTCTACAAGAAAAGCCCCATAACGGGGCTTGCGTTGAAAACCTAGACCGCTTCGAGTGGCGACCCTTCGATCTCTACCAAGAAAACGACTCCCCATGCGTTGAGATATGCCTCAGGAATGTCAGTCATATTGATAATAAACGTTTTATACGTCGTCGAACTACTATCTCGATAAATGCTGAATTGATAAACTGTCGTTGGCGAGGCACTGCGTGTACTTTTGTTGTTTCCAACGCCGTTACCACCACTATAGCCATCCGCCGTCATAAGCGTCACCTTTATGTCATAAAAATGATCTTTTCCCGTTGGGAACTGCCATGCATTAAGATTAAAAGGCCTAATGACTAGTGATAGTGCGTTCTCAGAAACAACCGTTCCTCGTTCTATGTAAAGTCCACCACTAATAATCTTTTTCGACAAATCTGAAACAAATCTCCATTCGCCTGCGTTCGGTTGGTAGCAGAGCTGATGAATGTGTCTAAGTGGCGTCTCAATTTTGGCTGACGAAATTGTAGTCCCACTTGCGTTTTTAAGTGAAAGCTCTAAACCTTGTGCTGATAGGGAATATGGCAAGTCTTCGCCACCCGCCTCATCCTTCACGCGTGCAATTTCTTGGCCGCCTGAGCCAAGAAAAATTAAATAGCCGTCCTGTTTGAGAACGCCATAAATCGCGTTCTGAATGTCTTTTCCGTTCGTGATAATCGCCATAATGAAATCCTCCTATGCAATACGAAGAACAATCGCCCAATCACATGAACTGTTTGTGGCTGATAAAAGTTTATATGTGTGCGTCGCCTTTGAAAAGCGCGCATCCGGCTCTTGCAATCCATTCAAAGTGGCATATTTATAAGACGTGTCACCTTGTAACGAGTCGCCGACGTTTAACCCACTCGGTAAACGCGCAAGCACCGTCATCGCACCTACGGGTAACTCATTGTCACCATATGCCGGGAGTATGGCGCTTTTAAGCGTCGCCGTCCCTGTGACATTTATGTTCTTTTGGAAATATGTGTTTTCTGTGAAGTAAGCGCCATCCGCAAAAGGCGCAATAATCATACCGCCGTCATCTTCATAAATCGACATATACCGGCCGCTAGCGACTGAAAGGACAATACTCCCGACATAAGCATCTTTGAATTTATTGTCCACATTACCCAAATGATATGTATTGTTTGAAGTAGGTGTCACATTCGTTACTCCTAACCCGTTTTGAAAGTAACCTAACAACGCATACCTAATCGATCCACCGGCATTTCCCTCTAATGCAATACCACTCTTGAATGTAGCTTCATCATGGAATGTAGAGGTATCGCCAAACTCCACAGGGTCTGTAAATGTCTTTTCCCCGCGAATCCTTTGCGCGTCGCCTGTGGTAGAATCCCCCAAACTGTGCGCAGATACGAATCGATCCAGCATATCCACGCTCGCGTTATCTCCGACGGGAATCCCCTCAATGTATGCAGAAGCGCCGCCGAACGTCAAATCGAACGGAACCTGAAAACGCACCACAACTCCAGTCACGGATTGAGGCTGTAATGTAATCCCGCCATTATCCAAGCTGCATACTGCGAATGGATACGCCGTCGCCGATCCTTGCGACATCGCACGCACGCAAAAAGATTTGATCGTAATCGCTTGCCGCAAACCCGCGTTGCTAAACTCAATAATAATCTGCGCCGCCGTGTCTGTAACACTCATCGCTTTTACCGTACCTTCCGGCGCGCTTAAAAACTGCGAATCCGTGGCACTCGGAATGTTTGCTTGCGCGATCGTATTTTGACTACACCGACCTCCGACCATTTGAATCAATGATCCTGTCGTTGCCGCGGCCAGCATCTCAAATCCCTTTGTCGTTATGCCAAAATTATCAAAAGCCATCGTTAAACCCTCCTAAATATAGTATCCGTGCGGCTGCAATTCCGATTCAGGAATCCACGTATTTGTCTCGTAATTCTCATCCAGAATGAAGTAATAATTATCAGGCGTCGTATATGCGCGGAATTGCGCATCATCCGAAATGCGCCGAATCGGAACTTCCACCGCTTTTGCCTCTTCGGTGTAGTATGCAAGCACAAAGTATTGAACATTTGCATAAAGTGTATTTGTTGTTTGGCATCTCAGAAATCCGTCACTCACATAATCCACAATCATGTCTTTGCACGCGTCGCCAAAGGCGAGCGAAGTACCGCTTTGCTTAATGCCAAAAATAACACCGTTCGGAAAATCGACACCTTTATATGCCACGCGGTCGTCGATTTTCCATAGAATCGGTGCATCCAAACGGCCTGCCAGCGTGAAAGTGTAAGCGCCTGCGTTGTATGGCGTGCGCGAAGGGTGAACCAGAACAAATAGAATCGTCGGGTGTACCGCGAAATCCGAGCGGTAAAGGTGTTCAATCTGCGTAATGTTCGGTGCGTTTTTATATATACCAAACTGTCCATCGCGTAGTTTTGTTGTTACTGATAAGGACAATGTTGTGTCATAAAAGGTTCCAACAATTCTTTTGGCTTCTTCTTTTTTGTACAAAACTGAACTTGTTCGCATCAATTTTGACGCCGTTGCCGCCGTGTTTGCTGAATACACAGATAGTGCCCAGTTTCTTATTTGTGTCAGTGTCCACGGAACTGCGCCAGAATGATTGATCGTGGATGCCATTTGGTTTACTGTACCTGCGTCGCCGTTATCAAGTCCGATTGGATAATATCCATAAATTCCCCACGCATCGACATCGCCTTTGCAAGCATCCGTGACCGCTGTCATTATTGCGTGTTCGTCATTTATCGGCGTGGTGTGAATGGGAATCTCCACGCCTGCTTCATACGAAATGCTATGAAGCGCCGCCGTCGCTCGCATAAATCGGCGTACATTATCCGCGACTCGTCCCATCACATAATCGGGGAGCTGCGATAAATCCAAGTTCAGGTGCACATCATAGCAGTGCAATAATGTCGAATCGATAACATTACCGTTGTCATCAAATGCGATTGTGTCATCAATGGTAACACTCATGCCGGGATAGATATATCGCATCAGCGCTTTGACGGCTTCGATCGTTCCAAGTTTGCGGATATTCACAATTTGTTCAAACAGGAATCGATCGCGATCCGCGCGCGGCAAATCGGGATAGTAATCCGCAGTGGAATATATTTTATATGCCGCCTGTAAGTCATCCTCCGATAATGCCGCAATGCCTTCAAGCGTCCAAGGCGATTCCAACGCGTCTTTGAAGCTGACGCGTTGTTTCATCCACTCATCAAGCGCGTCGCACGCGAACTCATAGCCCTCGGCGAAACGCGGCAAAAGTTTCATGGATTCGAGTTCAGAAAGTTTCATAATTCCCCCCTTAAATCCAGGTCACCGTTGCATTCTTCCACTGCGCCGAAATAATGAACTTTTTACCTACCCCTGGTTTGTGGTACGACGCGTTACTCTTGAACGTCGTGGCGTACACGCCGTTTTCATCGGGCTTGCAAAGCATAGCCTCCAACGCGGATTCGATATAAGGCATATTGAAATGTGTTAATAATCTCTCTCGATATTCTGCAAACACGCGCTCGAAATGGGCTTGCGCAATCGAGATGCCGTCGCTATTCAACGCCTGAAAACGCGTCTCGTAATAAATAGCAATCCCGATAATGTTCAAATACTCGGACTCGCCCTCGGCTACTTCAACGTAATCTGTAACGCATTTCACGGCATCCGAAGACAGGTAATCGTGGATAATACTATTTATCATCATCTTGTAAGCCTTTGTCGCAATCGACGACACAAACAAAGTTTTAATCTTTACCTTTCCCGCCTCAAAACCCGTATCGCCGTCCCGTAAGCAATACACATCCGCCAGGATCCCGTCATAACCTTTTTTGGCCTCATACTCATAATACGACGCCGTGCCGACGGATAGTGCCTTGATACCTTCAAGGACATACGCACGAAAAGCGGCGTCGTTCTCAGGTGTATATTCTTCCATGGAATCGATCGCGCCCTTAGATGCACTGCTCGCTATGAGTAGGACTGTGTCAGGCAGTTCGATCCCATCAGAGATCATTCCGTTATACTGGCTACCCAATTCGTCGCAGTACAAAAACAGGCTTACCGTCGTTCCATCGCCTGGCAGCGATACCGGCGCGATATTCTTGAAGTCAACATTTTGCGTGGTCGTCGCCACGATCTGCCCAACGTCGAGAACTACCGTCGATCCCGATATACTTTCAAGCGCAATCGCCATACGCGACGCCGTTGCCCCCGGACGTGTAATTCCAAAAGATGCAGCGATATTATCAAGCGCCTCACCTGTTGCTGTGTTAATGCTGACAGCATCCGCACCGCGTTTCATTGCCTGCTCAAATACTCGCAAAACATAAGAAGCGACGGTCGAAAATGCGAATTCCTCAGAGCCGATGCGCAACGTCTCGCCGGTTTGCTCGTAATACGCCGCCTTGAACAGATCAAGAATTTGCTCAGTAGTATATGGTATCAAATCAGCCATTTATCTGCCCTCCACGCCACGAAATGTTATCGTATAACGGTATTGCCCAAGCGCCAGATCACCAGCCGTGGAACGTCGTTCAATGGACACAGAATCCACATCCGGATAATACGCGGCGACCTGATTTTTTACCTCGCTGTAAGATAAGCCATACGGCGAATCCACATCATTCAGGCCATATCCGCGAAAAAGCGGATGTTCACCTGGGCGACATAAGCCCAAATTACGAAGGCAATCTTGAATTTTTACACTCATATATCCTCCTACGTCTGCGTCCGTACTTCAGCGGTACTCGGCGCAGACGGCAAGCGCGCCGAGGGCAAGCTCACAGACACGCCGACCGCGCTGACACTGCCCAAGCCGTCAAGATCAATCGCGAATGACACGCTCTGAACGAGCACAAGTCCCATCGAACGGCCATGCAGAACAAGCGTTCCCGTTTTACCCACCATATCTTCTAAATCATAAATTGCCTGAATGAAATCAGAACAATCAAAATGATTCAATGTGTATGACACAGTGTGCGTTTTGCCCTTCGTGAAGCGACGCCTGCGAATACTTTGCGGCGAGCCCGAATAATCATAACACCGCCTGTCCGATACTTCCAAAGCCGCGCCGGCATCGTATCCCGCTTCGTCTGGGAAGGCGTGTTCAACGCTTTTTATGATAATTCCGTTTTTCATATCATCCCCCCGGTACTATGATAGGCGTGCCCGTTGTTCCTGTGCACGGGCCCGATGGGCTATTCAACGTGCCCTTGCCCGCGTCGTGAAGGTGATCATGTAGCGATATATCGCCCGCTTTGCACTCATTCGCCTGCACTGTACCGCTCACCGTGATACTATCGCCAAACTTTTTTTGAAAATCGCAATTTTCAAAGCCGACAAGCAACGCGCCAAAGCCGATTGTAGGGTCTAACACGCCAAAAAAGCGGCTTCCCGCTGCAATATCACACTGCCCCCGCCGATTCATATATGGCAGATAGAACGTCCCCTCAATGGCGCTATCGTGTTCTAACCGCGCTTCGCACGTGTTGCCGTCAACAGTTTTTACAATAAAAAAGCCTACCATGTCGCCCTCGCATCAATGAATGAGCGCCCGAACGCGCCGCGCCGAACAGCCTGCCCTAGGCTCTGCCCCGTGGTTTGATTGCCTGCCATGTTAAACGTCTGTGTAAAGTTCTGAACAACCTGGGCGGCGCGTCCACTTCGCGCATAATCCAACGGGATCACAAGTTCCGGCCCGCGCTCGCCTACGATCGAACGTCCAAACGCGATACCGCCATTCGATTTCTGCGCCGTTGAACGGCTTTCATCCGTCGGACGCTTTTTCTCGCCACTGAAAAACTCGCCGACACCCGCGACAGCGGATGCGACGCCTTTCCCGATGGTAGCGCCAAGCGATGCCAAGTCATCCAAACGATTCGCGAGCCACTCCACAAGGCCGACAAGGGCATCCGCCAGCTTGTCGATTGTGCCGTTGTCGATGAGCGCGGCGAGCTTGTCCACGAGCTTTGAAGCTATCGGAACGAATTTGAGCAACAATTCATCTTTTTTGAGCTGCATTTCGCGCAATTTCATGGCGGTCGTCTCTGCCGACGTCGGTAGAGTGGTCATGCCGCCTTTTCCAACGACATTTGACAAAGATTCCGCGTCGATGGAAGCGATACCACGGCGCACCGCGTTCTTGTCCTGTGCGCGCCAAACGTACGTATCCCACTTGAACGCCTTCAGCTGTTCGCCAAGGTCTTTAGACGGATCAGCCTTGCGCAAAAACGCGTTTAACGCTCGTTCCATGGCTTCCTGATTTCCCGCAAAGGCGGATGACCCCTGCAAAGCCGCGTACGCCGTGACATACTGCATCTGACTCCACCGATTACCGCCAAGGCGGCTACGACGCGCGGCGTCCATGGCGTCGCCAAGGTTCACACCCGTCCTTTGCTGCAAGAGACGCAAGCGCTCGTTCAAACGCCCGTACTCTTTGCCACGTCGGCCTTCCCGTGTCGATGCCTGGAACAACGCGGCCGCGCCGGGAAATTCAAGCTCTGCCTTTGCCGCCGTAACGACATCTTCGTTTGTGGAGCCTTTGAGCGTCGAAGTCACACGATTCACGGCATCCACGATTGCGTTGGTGTCCGCGCCCGTCTCTATGCGCATCCGTGTGAGCAATTCCCGCCTATCTCGCTCAGTAAACGGGCCTTTCATACGGCGCATAGCGGCCTCATCCTCCACGAAGCGATCCGCCGCGCTCACCGCGCCGGCGATCCCCGCGGCGGCGAGACCTCCAATCGCCGCGCCGCCTTTGAGCGCCATGCTACCGACTTTTTTGAGCGCCTTGTAACGGCCTTCAGTCGTTTTCAAGCTCGCAATAAACTCTTTCTGCTTCTTAATCCGATCTGTTATGCCTTTGAGGTCTTCTTTAAGAAGCGTTTTGAGAGTCTTACGTTCTCTCGTTTCCGCTTTCAGCTGTTCCTGGCCCTGCTTGGCCTGAAGGCGAAGGAGCTTATTCTTGACTTTGAGCTGTGCGAGTTCTTCGTCCGTGCCCTCGATGACAGTCTTTTGGAGAGCGCGAAGCTCGGCCGCTTCGTCCTTCGTAAGGTCAGACCGCTCTTTGAGCGCCTTAATACGCGCACGATCCGCCTTCCCCTGTTCTGTCATAGAGTAGTTAATCAGCGTCGCCTGCTTGCTTAGGTCATCCAAGAGCGCCTTGACGCCCTTGTCATAAGCAGAGAGCTGTTTCGACACATCATTCCCCGCCTTCGCGGATTCTGCTATACTGCGTTTCAGCGCATTGAGCGACTTTGTGGCATCGTCAAACTGCATATTCGATGCCTCTTGACGCATCCCCTTCAAGCCCTTATTTATTTGAGCGAGTTCAAGGTTAATGCGGTCTGCATTCTCTAGCTCAATCGACACGTTGTAAGATCGCAGGTCACTCATACGTACACCTCCAAAAGGATGCTATACCATGGACGAAATTTTACACGAAATCACGCCAAAAGACAAGGCGAGAATACTCAGGAAAATCTACAAGGTCGCGTCAAAAAAAGCCGACGTGCTCGCGAAGATAAAAGGCCGTAGAGTCACCGGAAAGGCCGTCAAGCCCCTATTCAAAACGCGGGAACATGGGAAAACAATGGGCGTGTTCGGCGCGTATCAGAATCCGATTAACCTTCCAACGATATTCACAGACCTTCCCAGTGCACGCCGCGTGCCTTGCGTGCCCCACCGCGTGAAGCTCGACAGCGGTAGATGGGTATTCACCAAATCAAACTCTGACAACCGCCGAGCACTTCCCGCGCAAGGCATAGACGTGTATAATGCAGATATTCGAGACGCCTTCACGCCGGGGAGCGTGTCATTCTTTTTCGGGAAAAACAGAAAACAGGTCTTTGCGATAGACCGGAAAACACATAAAATTATGCCTGTGGCTACCACGTGGAGTATGCCGGACACAATATCAGAATCCGAATGGGACGCTCTACTCGGCGAAGCCGCCGACGAAGTTTTGCAAGGGGAGGAACTGCTATGAGCCTAAAGAATTTAATTGCCACCGACATCAAAAGTGTATTCCTCGGCGACGCCGAGGATTATGGCGAAGCACTGAAAATCGGAATCTCATCAAGTAACGTTATCAACACGTTTGGCTCGCTGCAAAACAATCTCATCGACAACAACACTGGCACGAATCCGCCACAATCTTATGCGTGGATGCTGCTTGTGCCAACAATGGACATAGCAGAATTACACATACGCGTCGGCCAAACGATTTATGTAAACGATACCGCGTACAAGGTCACAACCATGTCCGACGAAATGGGCGTCAGCAACATTGGCTTACTAAAAGGGAACTAATATGGAAACACTATTCGACGCAACGTCTGTCATTCATGCAATATGTAATTATCTCGAAACGGCTTTCCAGCAATACAAATGGTCTGGCTTCTTGTTCAAAACGACAGATAGCACCGCCGAGGCAAAACTTGCAACACCGAGAGTGTATCCCCTTGTCTGCCCGCCCGATGAAATCAATGATAGCGGATTCCCCGTTTGCGTGCCATCCGTCACCGTCATGTTGTCTTCGTCAACACTGTCCACTGTTGGCGAAATGTCGCTGCGCATCGAGCTCCACACCGCGCTTGTTTCCCCGTCGGTAGCGGATGCCGAAAAAGCCGTCCCTGATCCTGAACACGAAGGGAAGTACGTCATCGACGAAAACACAGAATACACACGAGAAAACGCGCAACGAGAATTATATCAATCCTGCATCGTATTCACCTCTAGGATTGCGCGCATATTGCGTGCCTCGCCTTTCTCGCTCGGCGACATCTCCATCACACCGCCTGAGCCTTCACTGCCCGATTTTCCATTTATCACATCACGCATCGATACGAGCTACGCACAAGTGCTCCCCAAAGCGGTATGCACTGAAACTGAGACTGACATAAACACATTTATTAACGAGTGGTTATGACAAAAAAGCCCACAGAGTCCTGTGGGCTTTCATTTTACTAGGCGCCGAGACTATGCGAATCGTGCTTCAAAAATGCAATCGACGTTAGGCAAGACATACTTGCCATCACTGTTTTTGGTCTGCTTTACGCCATTGACATAGTACCCGTCGAAGGACACACCTGAAGTCGTAGTCGTGGCATCCGCGATCGTTACCGCGCTACCGCCGAGCTGATTGCTAAGGTCAGCGGGAAGTGTCGCGTTCTCATCATCGGACTCGAACTCAACGCTGATAACTGGACCGACCGCGCCGCCGGAGATGGCGTTGTTGTTCTGTGCGTCCATCGTGATCCACGTCCAGTTACGCCAAGGCGCAGGAAGCGGGCGGGATTCCATACGGACCGACACGCTCTGGTTGCGAAGATCGATGAACTGAGAACCGATAATCTTACCGCGCATCTGACGGAAAGCGTCGCTATTGACATCTTCAGAAATGACAGCAACGGGATCGCAAAGCACACAACCGCCGCAAAGCGTGTGACCAATTCCACGATCGAGGACGCACACGAAACCTTTGGGAAGATAGTGAACCATGCGGCCATTCTCATCCTTGTACCCACCGCCATAAACAACGATGTCGAGGGGATAGCCGAGGAAGACGCAGTCGGCAACTTTGCGAGCGCCTGAATAATCATCGCCGGTCAATACACTCTTTTCGGAGTGATAGGTCTTGAAAAATGCCTGGTATTTCTCATCGAGGGCAAGAAGCGCATAGGCTTCAGGACTGATAAGAAGGATACGAGGATCACCGCCA
Source organism: Fibrobacter sp. (assembly GCF_045112255.1). Taxonomy (GTDB): domain Bacteria; phylum Fibrobacterota; class Fibrobacteria; order Fibrobacterales; family Fibrobacteraceae; genus Fibrobacter. The sequence continues at coordinate 8,056 of NZ_JBGUHR010000128.1, read as the reverse complement.
TGGACGGAGAGTGCCTGAACCATTGCGCAAATGTCATCGTACGGCGTTGCGCCATTCTGTCCCCACGCATTGGCGGGAAGGTAACGCTGCTGATTGCCCGTCGAATCGTCATAGAACTTGATTTCGATGGGAACCTCGGTAGGATCAGTCGGCGATTTAGGCATCGTCCCTTCAATCGCGTTATTCAGCAACACACTAACACAAAGCTGTTCAATCTTACGAGAGACGCGCTCGGCCGCGCGGGCCGCGATAATGCGTTTGTAATCCTGGAACGCAATCGCACGATTGCCCTTGGCATTATACATAAGAGACTCGAAAAGCTGTCGGTCCCTGTCCGTCGGATCGATGGATACTTCAAGACCGCAACGAGGCGGCTCAACGGCCGTGGCTTTCCACGTGACCACGTTCTCATTTTTGTAGCCCTTAGAGACCATCGGAGCAACGCCGAAATCGCCTTCGTCAAGGTCGAACAAAACTTCTTTGGTCACGAACTCATCTTCGCTGCCAGTGGGGAAAAAGACTTCCTGAAGAAGTTTCGCTTTCGGCGCTTCAATCAGGTAAGTTTTCGCCTGAGTTACGGTAGATGTAACAGAAATAGTATTAGCCATAGTTCGCCTCCTTATCGAATGTAATCAGACACGTTTACGCGTTTTGAAAAATCGGCAAGCTCTTCGACTTGCTGTGAATGTGCTTCAGGTGCGTTGTCATCGCTCTGTTTAGCCGCGCTCGCCGTCGGACGAAGCAAACGCGCATAGAGAGAGTTAAGCAATGCGCGCTTTTCATCATTCGATCCGCACTCGGCCATCTCGTCATCCTGCTTTTTCCCCTCGCCTTCGAGCACAGCCAAACGATGCTCGATCTCATCGAGGCGATTCACGACGGCCTCCATGACATCTTCCATCGAGCGATCTTCGGCCTTGGCGGGCGCTTCCTCTTCTTTCTTTTCGGGCGCTTCCTGTGTAAAAGTCACGCTTGTCTCTTCGGCTTTCACCTTCGTCTCTTCCATAGTCACTCCTTTGCGCATACCGTAGCACGCAGCGACCCTCGCCCGTGCAAGGCTTACGCTCTCATCGTTATTGTCAATATATTCCGCAAGACCAAGCGACACCGCTTCATCTGCATTTATCCACTTGTCTTCTTTCAGATCCTTTTCCGAGTATTCCGGAAAATGGAGATGAATTATATTTAACTGGCTTTCGTTGGCTCTCAAAATGCCTTCGTCAATAGTGTCTAAAAAGGCATTATACGCACTGTGAATCATAAGCTGTGAGCCGCGCGCCATACGGATACGGTCGCAAGCCAATGCAATATCGGACGCCGCGCTGGCGCAAATCCCGTATACATCCGCCGTGAATCGGATACCACGCGAACGCGCGTTCAGAATCATTTGTCCCATACCTGTGCCCACAAAGCACAAGCCACCATGTGACAAAATTGTAACATATGCGTCAACGCCGTCTGGTATCGTATTAAGCCACTTTGTGAAGTCAAGCGCAACTTCTTCCAGAATATCAGCTATGATATAAAATTCATGTTCCCGCATTTACTACCTCGCCATTCGCTTTGTGCCCGAACAGTGCTTCCGCTGCTTCGTCACGTGTGATAAGACCTGCCTCAATGGCACGTAGATAAAAATCAATCTCTTTATTCGGATCGAGTGTCAAAGGACTGTCGTTTGGCAACCACTGGGATTCAAATGCAATCAAATCCGCTATTTCAGGATCACTGATAATCTCGCTCAGAAAGACACGGAAAACAGGCCGCAAAAATTGCTCGATCAAAACACTACGATACTGACGAACCGTGTGATTGAACGCACTGCACGCGCCCTTGACTGCGCTGAAGTTCGCGTCAAACCGACCGCTCAGGACTTGTTCCGGGATCCCAATCGCCGCGCCCATCATACGAATACGGTATTCGCAAAATTGTATAAATCCCGTGTGAGGCGAAGTCGGCGCGACGAATTTAATATCCTCGCCGTCGCTCAAATGCCTGGTCTGTCCTGGCTTGATATAATGCGCTTTGTCAACCAAGCCGAACAAACCTGAGTCCCCCATTGGCGGAATCCACGCAAAGTCCTTGCTAGGCTCTGCTTTCTCGCCCTCGGTAGGCGGTACGAGCGGCGCGTCCAAATCGCGAACGGTCAATCCCGCGAACGGATTGATTGTAGGATTCGTGTTTGTCGTAATAATCAGCGACATATTTGTCTGCAAGATTGCCATCTGCGTCTCACTCTCGCCGTACGCATAGCACGACCATATTTGCGAGATAATCGGCGCAACAAGAGGGAGACCGCGCACCTGGTCCGGGCGTTCCTGCATGAACACATGAAGCACCATAGGCAAGCCATCCTCGCCCATATACTCGGCGCGGTCGTACGTTTCCTCGCCTTTCGAGGCGTCGCACACATAACACGCAACGGGCTTGCCGTCTTCGAGCTCGATGCCGTCAATGATGATATTGCCATTAGGCAATTCAACGACGTTATCCACCTTCCCAAACGCTTTGGGCGTGCGGATACAATCAGGCTCTTTGGCAATCCAGCCGTGGTCCTTCCGAAACAGCCAGCACTCGCCACTTACGAGAAATGTGCGAAACACCAACTGCTCAAACTGCGTGAATGTCTTGATACCCCTGGCATCAAACCACGTCGTGGACGCGATGTCTGCCCACCGCTCCTCTAGGCCGCTGCCCGAATAATCGAGCCGCGTGGACCGCTTTGGCGCGGCGTATCGAATCCCGCTACCCACAACACCGCCAAGCATGACGCTGTGGAACGCACGTGCCACATCGGACACGCAGTCAAGGTAACGTGCACGCTCAACAATCGTCTGACGCGACCGCATATCAGAATTGGCGTCTTTTGAGCGTGCAAAGAAGCCCGCCATCGCTTGCGACGTAAACGAGCCCGCATTTGCATTGAATCCGTCTAAATTGTGGTCACCTCACTCAAAAGAAAAATGGGGGAATAAGGAATTGGGGGTCTTGATACGTGTACGTCGATGTATCTCGAACCGGACGCCCGCTAAGCATCGCCTCAATCTCGTATATCTCTCTGTCGATGTCCCTCAACGCGGCACGCATATCGCCGAGAGAGGACCGGGAACGCGTCACGCTGCGATTGCCAAGCGAATAACTCACAACGGATGCGCCGCTCATAAGTTCCAGGATCGCTTTGTTCAACGCGTCCCTAAACTCATAGAGCCTCGCCCTGTCCTGCATTAACTTTTCGCGTAACGTCCGCGGTGCTTCCATCGTTCCCTCCATTTAAGACTTGGCCGCCGCGCGGGCGGCCTACTTTTGGGGCTCGCAAACGGGAGAAAACCCTACCCCAAAAACCTATTAACGTCGGCGCGATAATCTACGCCATCCACGATGAGCTTGCCTGTGGCACGGTCAACGTCGTACGCTTGGTATCCCGTGGAATCTTTCTTCGAAATCGACACGCAATTCATTGTGTAATCCGCGGTAGAAGCCGAACCGAGCTCTTTCGCGCCGTCAGGGACAGCCGCCACATAGCCCGCGGCAAACACTGTGAAGCCGACGGCGGTCTGCGTCTGGTTCGGCCAAACGATATTCTGAACCCACGAAATACGCCATCGTTTCAACCCCGGGCCGACAAGCCGACGCGTCTTAGGATTGTCGCACTCCAATGCCGCCGTGACCTGGATGTTTCCAAGACGCGTGGTATCAGGAACGGACAACGTTCCCATAAACTGAACGTCTGCACTCTCGAACTCGAGCGCGGGAAGCGTGACTGCCACATCCACCGCCGATGGCTCACTATTGCTCTGCCATTTATCGTCGCACTCGTAGATGGATGTTCCAGTGACCTGTGTATATCGTTCAATCTGTTTAAGCATAGTCCACCTCCATTACGCGGCAAGCAGTACTGAGTATCCCTCGGACGTAAACACGATCTTGAGATCAATGTAACGCGCAGGCGCAGTGACTGTGAGAATGTTCGTGAAATAGAATTTACCGCTCTGGATAGTCTCAACCGTGTTGTCATCCGAACGAAACTCGCACTTGGGATAGCCAAGCAACGCGCCTTGCGATTTGAGGTAATCAAGGTATCCCTGCTCCTCTGCCAGGATCGCGTTACGAAGCGAGAGATCAAGCGGCGCGTCTATGGTATTGCGCCATATTTGCTGGAAGCGATTTCCGAGCATGAGCAAAACCCGGATGGTGCTCGTGAAGCGACTGCGCTCGTCATCCACGCCCGTTGGCGACAACGCCGCTGTGCCATCGCCCCACGTGTAATATCGGCCCGCGCCAACATTGATAAACGTTGTAATACCTGAATCCGCAAGCTGCGTCGCTGTCTCTTCGGGCATGACAAGCGGCGCGGTCTGATCTGAAAGCAAATACATTCCGCTCATCGCAGCCGCCGAGAGATTGCCCTGCGTGCGAATCGGGATGTTATTGTAGTCGGCATCCGCAAGCGCCATAAGGCACGCAATATAGATATTCGCCGCAACGTATTCATTGCCGAGTTTCACATGTGGCCAGCACGGGATACCGCGTTCGGAGCTTCCACGCTTGCGTGAACGAACATTCGTCGCATTAACGATGTGCGTACCCTCGATGACTTCATCCGCGTTCTCAATGACCTGGTACAGGTACATGCAGTCCCAGTGCCCATTGATCTTCGTGCAATTAGCCTCCACCGCTTCGCGCACGTCGCTCTCATCCGCGAAGATCGTGGGAACGACCAGCGAAGGCACAAGGCCGAGTCTCGGATAAACTTTCTGAATAGCATAAAGTCCGGTCTGCTCGGTCGCGTCGCCGATCATGTCGCTCATGTCAACATCCGTAGACACCGCGCCGACACCGACGCTAATGAATACCGCCTGTTTAATGTGGCAACGCTCAAACGCGACACGCGCGGCGGTAGCAAGCCCATCGCTGCCCAACGTCGTACTCGCTCCAAACTTTGACTTGAAATCTGAATAAGACGAAATAAGTTCGGGCTCGTTCGCCGTGCCCGATGCGGAATTGCCCACAAAGACAAGCACCGTCTCCGTCGAGACGGGCGTTAGGGCCTGCGAGCTTAGAAGCTCTGAATCTACGCCATAATAACTCATGTCAACCACCTCCGGCATGAATGATGTTTATCACATCGATGATGTCCCTTATGGGCATCCTGTACAAGTCAAGCATTGAACAGTGATAGGTTACGGACAGAACCACGAGCTCTCGTGGCAAGTCCCTTCAAGCCGTAAGATAGCCGTCGAAACATTCGTCCGAAAGTTCGAGCGTGTCAAGCATTGACAGGCGCACGCAATCTTCAACCACAAGACCCTTCGTTCCTTTCACCGCCGCAACCCACGCGAGCGCAATACGCAAGCCGTTATCTAACTTGGGGGACACGCTGTCGCTCGCGCTCACCTCACCCATCATAAGCCGGACTCGGCGCACCGTCGAAAAGTCGCCAAAGGATAAGCTATCCCAATCAAGATTTAATACCTCGATCGTTTCGCCCGCGCTTGTGATGATGGGCTTTTTGAGCTTGTATTCCGCCATATTCGCACTCCCTACAACGGCTTCAAGCGCTTGCGATGCGCTCTCGGCAGCTCCGTCGGCTGTGCCTGCGCCTGTACAGGCATACTCGTACTACTATCCGATTTTATATTACTCGTATTTTCCACGTTCTGCAACGCTTTTTGTTCGTTTTTCGCTTCTTTTTTCGGTGCTTCCTGTGGCTTTTCATCATCAATCCCGCGCTTTGTCGTGACCGATGGGAGCTGGCACAATGACAAACGCACCGATTCCGCGCCCGCCATCGCGTACACCATGCAGTCTAACGCCTCGTTTCGTCGACCCGCCTTCACGCGGTAGAGCGAGATGCCATTCTTCGTCTCGTACTTTTCCTCACTTGTGAGCTGTTCAAAGAAGTTCTCATTCTGATTCAGGTCCGGAACGGCTGAAAAGTACAGGCCGCAATCCCTGTTTTGGATGACTTCGCCAAGGCGATAGTACAACAAGTCTTTGCAATACCGCGTATTCACCCACGTCAACGCGATACGGCCTGCGCCATTGCCAACAGAATTAAGTGCTCGCCGTTGCACGCGGTCAATGATCTGTCGTTCTTCCTCCGCCATGCGGTACGAACGTCCGCGAACCGGACGCACATACGGGCTTTGCAGTGCAAGCGCATAAACTGACATCGTAGCATGGCCGCCCGCGTCTATCATGGTAAGACCGATCGGCAGCGATCGGCCGTCTACCGTCTTGAACACCGTCTGCCCAATGTACCCTTTCAACTCTTCCCACACCGTCGAATCATTGATCACGTCCCCGAAGAACACGCGATGCTCTATCACAACGCATTTGAGCGTATCAACAGAATATCCCGCAACAACCATCTCAAATCGATTGTCCTGTGTGTCCACGCCCGCAACGGTAAATGCGACCCATTCGGGCAGTGATTCCCGGTCGTACATAAGACGCCTGGACAGCAATCCTGTGAAGTCCGTGATCGCGATAGAAGGCGGCTCGTACGGCTCTCCGACCGTGACATTACGCCATGACCTAATCGCGGGAAGCCCGATCGCCTCCGCTTGCCGTCGCTCCGCCTCGATGCTGTCCCACGTGTACGCCGAGTGCACAAGTGGAGCCGTCACTTTGAACGACCTCGCTATTCGCCCGTTTTTGTCGCTGTACGGCGTTTTGTTCTCCGGTGGGGCGTACCCATGTTCAAGCTCAATAACGTCTTTCTCCGCGTAAACCTGTCCACAGAACGGGCACGCATAAACCGGCGTGCTACCCGTGAAGTCTATGTCGTCAAAATGGACTGGCATCCACGCGCCACACGCCGAACACTTCACCGACCACACCTCGCACGTCCCTAAGCCGTAGTACTGCGTGATACGGCCATCGGGAATCGTCGGCGTCGATGTCATTAACGTCATCGAATGCCGATACCGCAAGGTGCGCTTGATTGCCAGTGTCACCGGATCGCCTTCGCCATCGAGTTCCCTGGCATACCTATCCACTTCATCCAGGCACAAAAGCTGAATCGGCGTCGATGCCAATGCCGACACACTCTTGGCGCTGCCCGCAATAAGGTTCGCACCGCTCGCCAGTGCGATGTTAAAGTTCTCGGCGCTCACATCCAACACGCCGGATGTTTGCCCTTTCTGCAACGAAGGCACTTTGGCGAAGTCACGCAACGCCGGCTTTAGCCTGTTCTTGACCAATCGCCGCGCCGAGTGTTCTGTGTCAAGAAGTAGCATTGTGTTCGCCGGATGATACACCGCTTGGTGGCACAACACCGCGATGATCGCCGTTGTCTTGGCACTCTGTGCCGGTGTGCTTATCACAACTCGACATGTGGTGTACACTTCCCCCGCCGCCCTGGTCGGCTCTCTCATCCACGGTGTTTCCGCATAGCGCAAGCGCCCTGAATCCCGTAGAATAATGTTATCCTCGGCCCATTCATCCACTGTCTTCGCCGCGAGATGCGCGAAGCACGGGATCGTAAACATATCAGTCTCTACTGGCATACGCTCTCACCTCCCTCTTGCTCCTGTGTGATCCCGTTGCCATCGAGTCCACTTCGTCAGCCGACTTCAATTCGACTTTCACCTTGGACAACTCAACGAGCAATTCCTCAATGACCTTCGCCGCCTTTTCCGTCTGTGCCGCGTCGAGGTGGCAACGATCCCGTAGTGTATGCGGCAATCGTTCAATGGCATCATGCACAATCTTAATCACGGCAGAGAATTGATCGACTGCTGCGTCCTTGTAGCACAGCAGATCGCGACGCCTCTGCAACGCGATATTCTCATTCGTCGCCTTGCACTCAAGGATCGCCACGTCCGCGCGTAGCTTGCGCAGTTTGAGTTCTTCAGTCTCATCACGTATCGCCGAGCGTTCGGCGAGGCGCGCCGCTCTATCCGCCGACGCGGCTTCGTACGCATCCGCAGTTTGCTTTTTTACCGCTGCTACTGCGTCGATGGCTTCGCTTGTCGATACCGCGCTTGTTTTCTTTGACCGCGTAGTCTTGGCGGCCTTTGTCTTCGTATCTTTAGGCATCGTTTGCCTCCCTTAA
>NZ_JBGUHR010000127.1:0-36974 GCF_045112255.1 Fibrobacter sp. | reverse complement strand
TACAACCGTAACAACAGGATTCAATTCATAATTGTACTTCTTGCCGCGTTGCCCCTGTGCAATGATCGTCTGCGAGGCGTAATAAATTGATCGATTGACTATGTTTTCCTGAAAAAGGATCTGAACTTCGATGATGAATCTCCGCTGTGCCGAATCAATGCAGTGCAAGTCGAAGACAGAAGTCCGATTTTCGTTCGAGCCGTCATTGTATTCCTTATTACGGGACTGCACATCCACAATCGGCGACGCAATTTCGCCTTCAAGCACGGCGTTCAAAAGAGCAATCAGGCAAACCTTATTTTGCGAGTCCGGATTGAAGGCCTTCTTAAAAGTTCTGTCGAGAAGAAGATCAGCAAAAACGCCCGCGCCTTTGTATTCTTCGAAAGTTTTAGCTTCGCCAATCATTTCACCATGGCTATTTTTTGTTTCAGCCAGAATATTATTTTCCATATTTTCCAGTGTTAAAATACCCGATAATGTCGGGTCCATAGACAGAAAATTGCTCCCTATCCATTATATTAACACGCTTTTTATAAAAAAAATTGGTCCACTATTTTTTATAAAAATGAAATTTTTACAATTGACAACACTGTATGCAAAAAAAATCCGGCGGGAAAGACGGACGATTTTTCTATTGACTAATAACCAATAACTAAAATCGTTATTTAAGTATAAATTAAATTCACTTAAACAAAAACTCTAATAGATAAAAACTATAAATGGCAATATATTAAGAAAATTTCCACATCAGCAAGCGACTTCAAAACCCAAACCAAGCATTCTCTCGTCTCTCGTCTCTCGTCTCTCATCTAATCCACCCCCAAAAATTTCTACATTTGGCGCATGCCGTTCTACTCCGACGAAATCATCCAAGAACTCAAGAACCAAGCGGATATCGCGTTGGTCATTCAGCAGTTCTTGCCGCTCAAAAAAAGCGGTGTCAATCGATACGTCGGTGTGTGCCCTTTCCACGATGACCACTCGCCCTCCATGACTGTGAATTCCACGCTGGGCATTTACAAGTGCTTCGCGTGCGGTGCTGGTGGCGATGTTTTCAAGTTCATTCAGGAACATGAAAAATTAGACTTCAAGGGCGCTGTAGAATGGGTCGCCAACTTCGTAGGTTTTGCGCTCCCGAACCTCGGCAACAATGTCAATACTGAAGTTCTCGAAGAACGCACTATGGTGCGCAAGCTGAACGAGCTTGCCTGTGCCTGGTTCGAAGAGCAGCTCACGTTAAGCCCCAAAGCTTTGGAGTATTTGAACAAGCGACGCGTTTCGCCCGAAACTCGCAAGCAGTTCCACATCGGCTACGCTCCAACAGGGCGCGAAGGTTTTATCGGCTACGCTGCACGCAACAGTTTTTCACCGCGAGATTGCGTCAAGGCTGGGCTTGCCGTTGAGAAAGAAAACGGAGGCATCGCAGACAAGTTCCGTGATCGCTTGATGATAGCCATCCAGAACCTCTCGGGAGTCGTTGTCGCGTTTGGCGGTCGAGACTTGAGCGACCCCGCATCGCACAACGGAATAAAGCTCGCCAAGTACATGAACAGCCCGGAAACAGCACTTTACAGCAAGCGCGATATTCTCTTCGGGTTGAATCACAGCCGAAACGCCATCATGAAGGAAAATGCGGTCATTATCGTCGAAGGATATTTTGACCTCATCAGCCTTTACCAAAGTGGTGTGCAAAACGTCGTGGCCGCCTCGGGTACGGCACTTACCGAGAATCACGCGAGCATTCTCGCCCGCTACGCAAAGACCGCTTACCTTGTATTTGACGGAGACGCCGCCGGGCAAAACGCCACACGCCGCAGTCTCGAAATTGTGTTGCCCAAGGGCCTTTCGCCAAAAGTTTTTGCACTTTCGCGACCGGACGGCACCAAGATTGACCCAGACAACTTCGTGAACGAACAAGGCCCGGACGCCTTCAGAAGAGCACTCCGCACTGCCGAAGACTGGCTCAGCTATCTCGGTCGTACGATGCCGAACAACAGTCCCGAAGACAGAGCCGCATTCATCACGCAAGCAAAGACGCTCATCAAGAGCATCGAGAATCCGGAACTTCGCAATCAGTATTTGAAGCTCGTTTCCGAGCGTTACAGCACCACGCGTTCGCTCGCAGGCATCAAGGTTACACACCCGAAACGCGAAAAAGCGCCGGCAGCAGCCGAGCAGCCCGCAGCACCGCAAGTAAGTGTCCCGTGGGAACTTTTGTCGCCAATTGAAGTGCGTTTTGCAAATTTGCTTTACCGCAACCCCACACTTCTCGACCGCGCCGCAGAATACTTCGACATGGACTTTGCCGCCAGCGGAATCCAAATTTTTGATTCTCCGCTCATCGATGAATTTATCCAGTCGATTCTCGCGCAATATGCAGAAACGGGCGCGTTCTCGCCGAGAACCTTGTACGAATCGCTTTCGCCGCAATTGCAGCTTTTCTTGGAACAGCTCCCCGACGAGACGTGGAAAACGCCGAACGAAATTCTCGAATTTTACGACACTTTGGCCGTGCTCACGCTCAACCTGTGTGACCGCTACAAAAAACTCATCCCGCTCGATTCCGAAGCGGGCATGCGCCTCCGCATGCAGTTGAACAAGTTCACGCAGAGCATCCAGACGATTTCCAAGAAGCGCAAAATTTCGGCTATCACGCCGGATGTTTTCGCCGAGCAGATTATCCAGAGCAAAACACCGCTCATCGAGCTTTACACAGAAATTAACGAGCTTGCGATGAACGGAGGGAACGCCGCGCAGTTCAACAACGCGCAGTTTGCAATCCCGCAAGCCACGACCGCAGCACAACCAAGTTCGCCGCAATTTGCAGCACCTCAAGCCGCGACCGCACCGACTGCCGTGCAGTTCGCAGCACCCGCCGCGCAACCCTCGCAGTACTCGCAACCCGAAATGCCCCCGGAGATGGAAGCCCCACCTCCATTCGATGGCGACGAACCATTCGCATCAAGCGAACCACCCGAAGAAGCGCCTTACGACCCGAACGAAGAGCCTTATGTCCCTGATGACGAGCCCTACGTTCCCGACGATGATTTCGGAGCTATGGACGATTTTGGCTAAGCCCACAAGATTTTAAAATTAAAGAGGAAATATGTTATCCATCAAGAACCTTAAAGCAAGTATCGAAGACGGCACCCAAATCCTGAAAGGGATCAATCTTGAGGTCAAGCCGGGAGAAGTCCACGCCATCATGGGTCCGAACGGTTCCGGCAAAAGTACGCTTTCCAAAGTGATTGCAGGCCACCCCGCATACCACGTCGACGGTGGTTCCGTAGAACTCGACGGCAAGAACTTGCTCGAGATGGAAATCAACGAACGCGCCAACTCCGGTCTCTTTATCAGCACGCAGTACCCGACCGAAATTCCGGGCGTGAACAACGTCGAATTCTTGAAGATGGCACTTAACAGCAAGCGCGCCTTCCTCGGTCAGCCCGAGATGAGCGACGAAGACTTCAAGAAGCTCTGCGAAGAAAAGATGGACTTGCTCGAAATGGACGCCCGCTATCGTGAACGCGGTGTGAACGACGGCATGAGCGGTGGCGAAAAGAAGCGCAACGAAATCCTCCAGATGGCTATTCTCGATCCGAAGGTGAGCTTCCTCGACGAAACAGACTCCGGCCTCGACATTGACGCCCTCCGCATCGTGGCAAACGGTATCAATCACATCATGTCGCCCGAAAAGGCCGTGATTCTCGTGACGCATTACCAGCGCTTGCTCGACTACATCAAGCCCACTTATGTTCATGTGCTCCGTCACGGCAGAATCATCTTGAGCGGTGGTCCGGAACTCGCCCTCAAGCTCGAAGATCAAGGCTACGACTGGATCGAAGAAGCCAAGTAACTGCGAGGACGCATAATGAACGCTGAATTTATACAGAACTTGCCCACTGCGGAACAGGCGATAGTACGTCTCCGCGAACTCGGCATGCCCCGTCGCAATAATGAACTTTGGTCGTTCTTCCCGGTTGCAAAAATCCCGACTCCGGAATTTATGGGCACGGATTTTGCAGCAGCCTCAACGGCTTCCCCGGCAGCAGCCCCGGCCATCCAAGAAAAAGACTTTGCCGCGCTCCTCCCTATCGCTAACCTTGCCCGCCCCATGATTCGCGAAATCGTGCCCGGCGCCGTCGAAATGGCGATGCTCAAGTGCAACAACGACTTTGGCCACACCGTCCTTGACATCGGCAAAGGAGCCAAGGTAAGCCTCGAAATTCTTGACAACAAGGTCACGCACGATATTGCCGCCGAGCGCTTTGACATCAACGTTGGCGAAGATGCAGACGTCGAAATTTTCTTTGCCAACCCGGCTTGCGATTTGCCGCTCCGCTTTAGGCATTTCAACATCAACCAGGCCGCAGGCGCCAACGTCCGCTTTTCGAGCATTTGCAAGGATACAGCCATTGGCCGCGTGAGCGTCGAATGCCACCTCAAGGGCGAAGGCGCCAACTTCGATTACCGCAGCCTCCACGTTCTCGATGGTGAAGCCTCGCAGCATAGCCGCCTCACGATTTACCACGAGGCCCCGCGCACCACAAGTACCCAGCTTGCCCGCAACCTGCTTTCTGGTTCTGCACACGTAAGCTACGACGGAAGCGTCATCGTCGGTTACGACTGCACAGGCGTCAACTCGAGCCAGCTCGTGAATACCATCCTCCTGAGCGAAGATGCAACCGTCTCCGTGAAGCCCGTCCTCAAGATTTATCACGACGACGTGGAATGCACCCACGGCAATACTGTCGGCGAACTCGATGCCGAACAGATGTTCTACCTCGTGAGCCGCGGCATCCCGAAAAAGGCCGCCCAAGAAATGCTCATGCGCTCCTTTGCTCAAGAGACATTCCTCCCGCTCCCCGACAGTCCCGCAAAAAAGCGACTGATGGCGGAGCTTTAGACGAAAGAACGGTGCTGCGCACCTACAGACGAGAGACAAAAGATACCTGTAGGATACAGGCATGACAATACTAAAAAGGCGACTTCGGTCGCCTTCTTTTGTTTTAGCAGATAAGATTTTGTATATTCTTCTATATGAAAAAACTTATCCTTATCATTACTTTGGGAGCACTGAACGCATTCGCTATCGATTGCCTCCGTTCCACCTTTGATATTTTTACCAAAGAATATCCAGCAGCAGCATCTAATGAGTTTACAACAGCGATTTACAAGAACTTCTTTGTAGATAGCATTTACCTCAATTATGCCGACGCAAGCCATAGCACAGAATTCGACAACAACAAGTATTACTACACAGGCACTCATATTGACAGCGCCAGGACTTACACAAAAAAACACGGTTCCGACGAGTGGGAAATCAAAGTCCTAACTCCAGAAGAGTTAACTCTTCAAGCCTATGGAGTCAAGACCACCGTTACACAAGAGGGGGATTTCAAAAAAGTCCGCCAAGAAGGCAAGGGCAATCCACCAGTTATTGAATACTTGATTTACGAAACTAAGGACTCCGTCTACTACACCGTATCTTATCTTTATGAAAGCGGGAATATTGATTCTTACGAGCACAGAGTTTACATTCGAAACGACACTCTACACACAACTGAAGACGGAACAGGGTCCTATATCGTTCGCGACTCAACAAACGAAAGCAAGTGCTACGAATACAACAATTACGCCAAAAATGAAATTCACACCACCTACGAATACGAAATGAGAGGCGACACGCTTACTGCTACTGAAAAGATCCTCGGGGGTTATCGAAACACACTCACCATATTCTTCGTTCCCGTAGAAAAATACTCTAGCGCCATTATTTCTGGGAAGCGCCATCCGAAAATGAATCCGATAAAATCAAAGGACTTCGACCTGCTCGGCCGCCCAGCCAAGAACAAGCACATTGCAATTTTCAAGCATTAATGAGAAATTACGGATCCTCCTAACGGAGGATGACAAATTGAAAGGACAATAAAAAATCCGTCGGAGAAATCTCCGGCGGATTTTTTACATTGCGGTGAGGCCTCTCATCATCTTTCATTCCCGAATCGCAGTCTCAACTGCGACAGAACTCACACGCAATGCCCACACACACCAATCGATCCAAACATCCCCCAAACCAAACACCCTAACGCTTCCCCTTCTTCCTACGTTGTCAGTGGGCTACCACCGACTCTATAAATGTACCCGATAATTCTGGGGTATGCTAAAAATATTTTCTATAACAAAGTCCAAACAAGAAAGTTCCAAGTCGGAATAATGATTTTTTCAAGAAACAAGAAATAACTGGGTCCTTCCGCCTTCGGCGTCAGGACGACGAGTTGTTCGCACAGGACGACGTCTAACGCTCTGGACGATGAACGTCAGAAAAAAAAAATCCCGCGAAAAGCGGGAAATTTAAGGTTTTACATGATGTTCACAAGGAACAATAGAGCGGAGCCGCTAAAGGCAACCACAAAATTTACGACGAATTCCTCAAAAGCGGTCCGCTTCGGGTCTTCATCAGAGTAACGATTTTCTTCCCAGTATCCCATTCTCATCTCGTAAATCGTAGAAAAGCTCCTACGAAGCTTAATTTAACTTTTTTTTTCAAAAATCAAAAGGCTTTTTTAAAAAATTATTTACGAAAAATCAGAAAATTTGATAAAATCCACCCAATAAGCCCGTACAAAGTTTACATACTTCGTACGAAATTATTACTTACGTTCTTCGATCTTCTTGATGGGTTCGTCCATCATGCGTTCCGCAATGACTTCCGGAGTTTCTTCGGCCACGGCGGCATTCGATTCTTCCGGCATCCACGGCTTGTCAAGGCTCTTTTCCCAAGACACGGTCGGAGCCTTCTGCTCTTCCTGGGAAGCATCCACAATCGGGAGGCCAAGGAGTTCGCGGGCGCGGTTGAGAGCGGCGTCAATGTTACCGAGTGCGTTTTCTTCGCCAAGCTGGGCAAGCACACCGGCACGGGTCAAAGCCACCACCGGCTGAGCATGCACACCACTCAAGAGGAGCTGCGTACCTTCGCTCTTGCAACGCTTGAGCAAGTCTTCAATCATGTTGATACCGGCAGCGTCAATGCTCGAGACGCTACGCATGCGCAAAATCAAGATCTTCGGCTTTTCGGAAATGCGGTTCATCGTTTCCTTGAACTTGTCCACCGCACCAAAGAAGAGCGAACCGGCAAGTTCATACACAAGCACACCCTTCGGCACCTGGCGGCCGAGAGAATTGCGGGCAGCTTCGTCATCGTCATCCTTCAAGGCAGAAGAAACGGCTTCGACTTCGGCGACATCGCTCATGCGCTTGATGAAAAGCACTGCAGCAAGGAGGACGCCCACTTCGATAGCGACCGTAAGGTCGATAATCACCGTGAGGAAGAAAGCAACAAGCATCACCGTCACATCGCTCTTCGGAGCCTTGAACATCTTGATCACGCTGCGGTAACCGCACATGTTAAATGCGACCTGGAAAAGCACAGCGGCAAGGGCTGCCATCGGGATCATTTCGGCATACTTGCCAAGCACGAGCATAATGAGCAAAAGAACGACAGCGTGAACAAGGCCAGAAATCGGGCTCACGGCACCGTTACGTATGTTCGTTGCGGTACGGGCAATAGCACCCGTAGCCGGAATACCACCAAAAATCGGGCTCAAGATGTTAGCGACACCCTGACCGAAAAGTTCGGTGTTGGAGCGGTGCTTTGTACTCGTCATACCGTCAGCGACCACTGCAGAAAGGAGCGATTCGATAGCACCGAGCATGGCAATCGTAAGTGCCGGCTGGAACACCTTCTGCATCATTTCGAGGCTGATGTTCGGGAGGTGCGGTACCGGGAAACCGCTCGGGATGTGGTTCTTCATGCCAATCGTCACCACGCCGTGGCCGTTCACCGGATCGTCCCAGCCAAGGACCTTCACCAAGACCGTCGCAACGATAATCGCAATAAGGGAACCCGGAACCTTCGTAGTAATCTTCGGCCACAAAATGCAGACCGCGAGAGCGACAATGCCCACAATCACGGAATAGACGTTCATGGAACCGAAAGAAGAAACATAAAGCTTGATTTTGCCAACAGCGTCAGCCGGGTCAGCGCCAGCAAACGTAAGACCGAAGAAGTTCGGCACCTGACCAAGCGCAATAATAATTGCGATACCCGCCGTAAATCCGACCGTCACCGGATACGGGATGAACTTGATAATCGCACCAAACTTAGCAAGACCGAAAATGACAAGGAAGATACCAGCCAAGAGCGTTGCCGAAGCAAGGCCATCGTAACCGTACTGGCTCACGATGCCGTAAACAATCACAATGAATGCGCCCGTCGGGCCGCCTATCTGGAAGCGGGAACCGCCCAACAGCGAAATAATGAAACCCGCGATAATGGCGGTGTAAAGGCCCTGTTCTGGACCCACGCCAGAAGCAATAGCGAACGCAATCGCCAAGGGGAGAGCCAAAATGCCGACGATCAAGCCCGACATCAAGTCGCTTGTGAAGTCCTTGCGGGTGTAGCCGCGCTTTACAGAGCGGACGATTTCAGGGGTGATTGTCGAGACGATACCAGCCAAATACTGTTTGACGGATTCCTTGGCGCGAATATCAGACATTGAAGGTCTCCATATTGTAAATCGAGACCCAAATTTAGGAATTTAGCCCAATTTCGTTAAGGGGGGTAAGATTTTTTTATAAAATATATTTTACAGCAGTCCTTTCTTTGCAGAGCGCATAAGGTTCTTGACTTGCTTTTTGTCCATCGGCGGAACGCTTGCATCTTCAAAGCGCTTGGACTTTGGGGCGCAATCTTCGCAAAGGTGCTTGACCACCGTCCCAAAACTTGCGGCCCCGTCGGACATAGTCATTTCACGGGAGCGGTAGGAGCGCAGCAAGGCTTCCTTGTGGCACTTGTCACAGATACCCATCTTGGGGGCGGCAGGTTCGCGGGCAGTATTGCGCTTCTGCTTATCCTTTTCAGAATCAATGGAGAACGCACGGCTCATAGCCGCATTTTTACTAGCAAAACGATTGTCAAAAAGACCCATAATTACATCTCCTTTAAATCTTCTACAAGTTTATCCTGCAAATACAGCGCTAAAAGCATACAGCAAAGCGATGTCGGCTCGCCATCTTCCATAAAGAGGGAGCGTCCGAACTTGCCGCGTTCCATCTGCTTTTCCTTGAAAGTCTCGGCAAACCTCGCAAAATCAAGGAGAACCACGCGGGGAGCATTCGTATCGCAGACTTCACGAATCATCGTATTTAGGTATTCCACCTCGCTCACCGCAATCGGGAACATTTCCGGGGGAATCGTGAGCAAAAAGAGTCGGGACTGCGTCTTGTTCACGAGTTCATTTATAAGCGTTTCATAAAGCGAGGCTATCGAGGCGCCATCGGTACCGCCGTGGTTCAGTTCACGAAGCCCAAGCCCCATAATAATGCGGCCGGCATTTTTGCCAATGACATCGGAAGAAAGACGCGCCTTGATTTGCGATAACGAGACCGCAATTGGCACATTTACGGAAAACTGTATAGGTCGGCTGGGTTCCCGGCACAGCACGGCTTCCACAAAACGGTTCGCCGCTTCGCCCTTTGGCCCAAATAATTCATCGCCTATAACTAATACTCTGTTTTCCACATAAACAATCTATACTTTAGAATCCAATTTGACCACAGAGATTTCCCAATAATCGCTTTTTTTTTCGCGTGAAAGCACTTTATGGCCGTCGGCAATGAGCGATCCGGGCACATTTTCTATCGGGGACCCCTCATCGAGCCAAATTTTGAGCGTACGACCTGCCGGATAACCGGACATGACGATTCGCGAGCGGACGGAATTGAGGGGGCATTTTACGCCACGGAGGTCCAAAAGGGCGGGAATTTCGCCCTGGAGGGCGGCCGGCAACGGCAAAACTTTCGCTTTTTCGCAGAAATCGGCGATTTCCTCGGTGAATTTTTCGGGATTTTCCGCCCATTCCCCCACAGGAAATTCAGGAAGACTGCAACATACTATTTTAGATAATGCCTCTTCGGGGGTCAAAAGCGCAGAAGTTCCACGGCGAATCCATTCTACACACGCATACATCAACAATTTACGTAAAGATTCTGTAAAACCTGGGGCTTCACGGTTCGCTTCAATCCAGCGAGCGATAGGAGATGTTAAATTTTTATTGCGTTCATCTGCCATTTTTTGCATATTTCGCCATTGTAAAAAAGTCTAATCATACCTATGTAAAAATACACTTTCCAAAGCAAAAAATGGGCCAAAATTCCTGAAAAATGTAGCAAAGGTCACATAGCGTTTCTATATTTGGCCCCAAGCATTCAATAAATGCAAAGGTTACAGTAGAATGAGTACTATACTACTATACGCAATGTTCGTCGTCTACGTTATCGCAGGCGTGGGATTGGTGATTTACGGGTTCAGTTGCTACTACAGCATCTACCTGTTCCTCAAGAACAGCCGCAAGACGCGACTTTCAGACCGCAAAGCGATCTTGAAGTACTACCGCGAACATTCCATCGCAGACCTCCCGCAGGTCACAACCCAGCTCCCGGTTTTTAACGAAGCCAACTGCGTTGAACGTCTCCTCGAAGCCGTCTGCGCCATAGACTATCCCAAGGACAAGCACGAAATCCAGGTCCTCGACGACTCCACGGACGAATGCTACGAAGTCACTAAGAAAAAAGTTGCTGAACTCGCCGCCCGCGGTTACGACATCAAGCTCATCCACCGCACGAACCGCAAGGATTTCAAGGCTGGCGCCCTCAAGGAAGGCATGGCAGTTGCAAAGGGTGAATTCCTCGCCATCTTCGATGCAGACTTCGTTCCTGAAAAAGACTTCCTCCTGAAGACCGTCCCGTACCTGGTCATGGATCCGCAGGTCGGCCTTGTCCAGGGCCGCTGGGGTCACTTGAACCGCACCGAATCCGGTCTTACGCTCGCCCAGTCTATCGGTATCGACGGCCACTTTGTGGTGGAACAGTCCGCACGTAGCTGGGGCAAGCTCTTCATGAACTTCAACGGTACCGCCGGTGTCTGGCGCAAGGACGCTATTTACGGCGGTGGCGGCTGGGAAGGCGATACGCTGACCGAAGACATGGACCTTTCTTACCGTTCCCAGCTTGCTGGTTGGAAGATGAAGTTTGTGTTTGACGTGATTGTTCCAGCTGAACTCCCGAACGACATCAACGCATTCAAGGCTCAACAGTTCCGTTGGGCAAAGGGTTCCATCCAGACCGCTATCAAGATTTTGCCGAAGGTTTTGCGTTCCAAGGTTCCGTTCCGCGTGAAGATTGGCGCCATTCTCCACACGACGCATTACTCGATCCACCCCTGCATGTTGTTCACCGCGCTCTGCGCTTGGCCGTTGCTCGCCTTCTTTGAACCGGTCGGACACCTTCCCACTTGGGCTTACTCTGTTGGATTCGCATTCATCTTTGCTGCAGCAATCGCTCCTTCTGTTCTTTACTTTGTCGCCCAGCGTTGCTCCGGCTACACCGGTTGGAAGATCCGCCTGCTCTCGCTCCCCATCTTGATGGCTCTCGGCGTTGGCATCGCAGTCAGCAACTCCCGCGCCGTGTTCGCCGCAGTTCTCGGTACAAAGGGCAGCTTCGTCCGTACCCCGAAGAACGGTGGTGCAAAGAAGAAGGCCAAGAGCCATTACGCACAGAAGTTCCCGTGGATGGCCCTCCTTGAACTTATCGTCGGCGTCTACTGCATTTTCGGTTTGCTCGAATACATCAACGCCAGCAAGTACATCATCGGACCGTTCCTTGCGCTTTATGCAATCGGTTTCCTCTCGGTGAGCGTACTTA
Source organism: Fibrobacter sp. (assembly GCF_045112255.1). GTDB lineage: Bacteria > Fibrobacterota > Fibrobacteria > Fibrobacterales > Fibrobacteraceae > Fibrobacter. The sequence goes on along the minus strand of NZ_JBGUHR010000127.1, from coordinate 25,211 downwards.
GCTTTATGCACTACATCAGCAACATCTTCGAAGTTCGCAAGGCCATTAAGTGTTCCGAATGCGTCGAAGAGCAGGCAACGAACTAAGCTACTTTACAGCAAGACTAGATGTTAAAGTGATTCAAGAGGCCCCGCAAACGCGGGGCTTTTTTGTTGTGTTAGATGTTGGTTATTGGTCATTAGTCATTTGTTAGTGCTTTTCGAGAATCGCAGGGTAAGCCGCAAATGCGAGGCGATAAGTCGCGACACTCACCGTCATGCCGAATATGCATAGCATGAGTCGCACCACCCTTCGTCATGCCGAGTTCGAAGAACGAGGCATCCAGTTATATCTAGAAACGCAATCGAATTGTTTCGCGGGATGCGCGGAAAGTCCGAAATTCGTCCGGGGTGGTATCGCAAGGCGGGAGACCGCGAACAAAGCGTGTGCGGCAACGGAGTTCCTTGACTTTTTCCGAGACGAACTGTTCGTAGTGGACGCTAGTTTCGACAAAGCCGTGATGGAACATCGAATAGACGTTCAGCGAAACTGTAGTAAGTATTGCAGCAACAGTCATGGCAACAAGCATTTCCAAGAGAGTAAAGCCTTGTCGCGAAGTTTTAGATTGAACGATATTCATTCGCATATCCGAACGCATCCGAGCCTCACCGACAACGCACCAAGCGTTTGAGAGAATAATGTTCACGCGCCACAACCACCCACGCCAAATGCGGATTGCCTGGAACGCGAGTCAAGCGAACCGAAACCAACAACGAATCACAATTCGGACGCACCGTAACCAACGATTCCATCGCAGACTGCACATCGTAGAACTCTTCCAAGCGCATCCGTTCATCAGCAACTTCGCGATTGAAGAAGTTCCAACAGCCAAGGAGCGCCGTCGTTCCAACGAGAAAAACCGTGAGCGCCACGCAAACTTCGGGCAACGTAAATCCATGTCGAGAACGAGTCACAAGCGCCTCCGAGAAAACACAACTTTGCGAAAGTCCATGCAAAACGGCAAGAGCGCTTGCGTTGAATCAAGAAGCTTAGCCGAAGAATCGCGCTCGACAGTTCCAGACGGCGCCATCGCCAAACCTTGAAATACCGACTTTTCAAGCAACGACAAGCGGTTTTCGCGGTAGCCGACTGCAAGCGCCAAACTAGGGAAATTCATTTGTACACGATCTGAAACTTCGATAATCTGTTTCGAAAGAAGTGAACCCGCAAGCGATACATTCCCCGAGACGCTTACGCTAGCAAGCCCAAAGATTTCCGCAAAATCAGCGGTCACATTTCCTTGAACACTCACAGAACCGGTCGCATAAATCCGAAGCGTATCGAAGTGGATGTTCCCACGAATCTTGACATCACCCTCGACATTTGCCATAAAAGAACGAATTGAGACATCACTGAGATCTAACGTCAAATCGCCGGCGCTCACATTTATCGCCATCGTGCGTTCTACAGAGAGTCCATCAGAAGAATCGAGCTTAAAGAAGCGCCGATTCCCCGACAAGTTTTTTAAGCCTGCCGACTGCAAAATGAGTTCCCGCAAATTTTGCTCTAGCACCACGGCACAACGTGCCCATTCCGAAGTCGAGAACCGCCCATATTCATTCCCTAGCATAAATTGGAATTTATCGCAAACTCGCCATTCCGTCCACGGTCCAAGAATCCGCGATTCAACCGTCGGAAGATCCGCAAAATAGCCATCTGTGAAGCCATTCAGCTTCGCCAGCACAGCCGATTCCGCAAGATACATTTCCTGCGTTTCTTTAGCAACAAGAGATACGTTCCGGCGAAGCGCCCCCGGCATGCGAAGCATTGCTGTCACGAAAATCGAAAGCATAAGCAAAAACCCTAACACAAGCGGAAGGGCGTTACCACGCCTTGACCGCATAACGCTCCTCCTTGCGACCACACTTCATCACGACATCGTTCTTTCCTATTTGCGTCACGCGGTACCGAGAAAGCGAATCACCGACCGAAAGCGTTTTCGTTTCACCCGCAGAAGTTTTCACAAGCGCCACTCGCCCGCCCACAATTCCAAGCAAACTGAATTCCGACGAATCACAAGTTCCGCGCAACATCCACCGATTTTCAAATGCGACATCAGCAACAAAGCCCTCCCGTCCTAGATTCCATTTGGCAGGGAACAAATCCCTGTGCCCATCCGCCCAAGCAAGCATTTCCAAATCACGGGTGGCAGGTAAACTCAATTCAACAGGCACCACATTTTCAAACGAATTGCGCCGTTCATCATCAAAAAAATATGCATATAAATCCAAGGAACCGCCACACATTGCAAAAATGCCAACACACAAAACGAGCAACGCCACAGCGCACATCATCCAACGCCTACGTTCACAAGGTTTCATCGAATCGCATTTATCTAAATCTTTGCCTCGCCAATACGGATCATGCGCGGCAAACAAAAAGAATTCATCCATATTCAGCAGATTTTCACCAGCACAAAAGTTCTCACAGCAAACAAAAAATTCTCCAAACGCACCCGCGCTATTCACATTCGCAAACAGTTCATCGACTTTCAGAAAATCCTTGAAATATGCTACCCGCTCACGGCAAGCTTCATCAAACGATTCACCGTAGCCAAGTTCCTCCGACCAATGGCACAAGCGGCCCTCCATAAAAACAAGAATGTACAGGCGATGTATCCAAAGAGCGACGAGCAACATATTTCCATTTTCCGCAATTCCTTCCCATTCACCTCGCAATATTTTATCAGCAATGGCATACAATGCAATTTGTCTTGGCAGGCAGCAATCAAATTTTTTACGGTAATTTTCCAACGGTTCATCCGCCATAGCCACGAGATAGCGATGTTTCCGTCCATCAGATGCATTGAACGAGACTAGCGGCCAAAAGAACACGCGACTTTCCTCGCCAAGCACATCCCGAAATTCTTCATCAAATCGCTTGCGCAATTCCGTTTCCGTAAGGGTCCCGTCAAATGCGGTCGTTACTTCCCATGTCATCATCCGCGCCGCAACAGGCGCGATTTGCCTCGCCCACCCCATCATTCCTTTTTCTCCACACTCGGCGTAATGAAAATGGCAAGTTCGCTTTCATCCTCTTCTTCAGAGGTGTAGCTGAAAAGCCGCCCAAGAATCGGAATACTTCCCAAAAACGGTACTGCCGAGCGCACCTCCGTCTTGTTCTTGCGAATAAGCCCACCCAAGCACAAAGTCTCGCCATCGTGCAGCACCACCGTCGTCTTCATATTACGGGAACTGATGTCTCGTGGTCCATCGCCTGTGCTCCGCCCTGCCGTCTTGATCTCCGGCGACACGAACAACGTTATCAGGCCATCTTGCGTCATCGTAGGCGTAAGCTCCAGCGAAATGCCATCATTAAACGAGCGGTAATCCGTAATCGGAAACCCATCCGCAGATACTTGACTAACAAGGTAATAGACCGTATTCGTCACGTTGAGTTCCGCCTTGCTGCCGTTCAGCGTTGTCACGCGTGGGCGCGCAAGCACCTTCGCCTCGTTGTTTTCTTCCATTGACGAAAGCTCCAGTTCAAAGCGGTCCGGCAAGATTCCGATTTTTCCGAAAGCCCCCGATTTCGAAATATCCTTACCCAAGAAATCAAAGAACCCGCGCGCCTGAATATCGCGTTCGCCCACATTCCGCGTAGCACCGCTTCGCAAGCCAATAGCAAAGCCGCGCCCCTTGCGAAACTCCACAATCACACATGCAAGCGTCACCTGCATCGCGGGCACATCAATCATTTTCAAGAACTCCTCCGCGCGTTCCATCGCCTGTGGCGAGCCGCCAAGCACAAGCGCATTCTGCTCGCGATATTCCGAAACATTCAGTTCCGAACTTTTCATAAACTTCGAAAGCTGCGCCAAAGCCTTCTCGGGCGATACATGCTTTAACGGAAACACACGCACATCGGCAAGAGCCTTTGCCCCCTCTTCCGAAACTAAAAGCGACGACGAATCTAGCCGAAACGTGAATGCACTCCCGCGAAAAAGTGACGCTAAAAGTTCCGGCAATGAAACATCCTTGAACGACATCTGCACCGATTCATTTAATTCACCATAAATCGCCAAATTGAGTCCCGCTTCTTCTGAAACTGCCTTAAGCACCGCCTTGAGCGAAGCCGACTGCAAATTCACCGAAAAAAGGTCGCCCGCACGTTCCACCGAAATTTCAGCACCATCCGACGAGGAATTTCGCGAAGCATTACCGCCCTCCCCCGCCCTAGCACTTGAAACCCGCAAACACCCGCGCTCCCCGCGCACCTTGAATCCGTTCGATTCCATCAGCACACGGAACGCCTTTTCTGGAACCATTCGCCTCAAATTTCCACTCACCACGCCATCCACGTCGTAGTCCGCAAGCACATTCACGCCTGTATTCAGGCCAAATTCCCTGGCAAATTCACGCACATTCATGTTTTTTACAGAGACGACAACACCTGAATCTTCAAGCGCGATATAACCATCCTCCAGCACACGCGATCGCCGGATATGATAAACACGCCCTTCCTGCACAACAGCAAGCCCATTTGCCGCACACAAAGCCGTAAGACCTTCAAAAAGCCCCACACCTTCCAGATGAAATGTCACACGCATATCGCCCGCATCATCTGTTAAAATCGATATGCCATAAGCTTGAGAGAGCGTCCGCGCCACATCGGCCAACGGGACATCCGCAAAATCAAGCGTCACCGTTCCCGGCAAAACATCAGTCGCATTTGACGCAGACGAACGATCCGTCGAACGAGAAACATTCATCGAAGCATAAGCCACCGATGACAACAGCAATATTAAAAGGGAAATTCTTAAGACCCTTAGAAGCATAACGCCTCCCCTAAATTACGCATGCCCGCTTTTTCAGTACCCACGCAAAAAAGCGTGAACAAACGCGGCCCCTGCCCGGGATGATAACTAAGGATCTAGAAAATGATATAATAAGTTGTGAGTTAATGTATAAAAATGCGAATGGAAAAGCAAGTTAGTAGTTATTAGTCAATAGTCATTGGTTTATAATTTAAGGACCATCAACCAAAAATAAATTTTCGGAACTTTTATCCCCAATGAGGTGAATCGCCTCGTTTTTTAAGGACAATAAAGAAGGCCATCCAGACAAAATCCGCGAAAATCGTGCAAATTCAGCAATTTCCAATAGTTGGCACAATTCTTGCTAAAGAAAGGGTGTAAAAACAAAATCCACCCAATCATAGGAAGAATCATGAAATCAAAATTCATTGCAATCCTCACAATCTCTACGCTCGCCTTTTTCGCCACGGCTTCCGCCAAGAGCGAAGCATCTGACATGAAGAGTGTCAAGAACGAAATTTCGAGCGAAGTCAAATCTGAAGTTACCGACAAGGCCGACTTCAAGAAGATGCGCGAAGAACGCAAGGAAGCCCGCAAGGGACTCCTTGACCTGATCAAGCTTAACAAGAACGACATCGCAGAAATTCTGCCGAAGCCAGAAATCGAACCGCCGACCCCGAAGACGGAAGAAGAACTCCAGGCCGAACGCGAAGCACACAAAGCTGAAATGGAAGCCAAGAGAGCTGAACATGAAGCAAAGAAGGCCGAAGAAGAAGCCAAGCGCGCAGAACGCGAAGAAGCTTTGAAAGCCGAACGCGAAGCTCGCAAGGCTGAAATGGAAGCTAAGAGAGCCGAAGAAGAAGCCAAGCGCGCTGAACGTGAAGAAGCTATGAAGGCCGAACGAGAAGCCCGCAAGGCTGAAATGGAAGCTAAGAGAGCTGAACTCGAAGCTCAACGCGCAGAACGCGAAGAAGCTATGAAGGCCGAACGCGAAGCTCGCAAGGCCGAAATGGAAGCCAAGAGAGCTGAACTCGATGCTCAACGCGCAGAACGTGAAGAAGCTATGAAGGCCGAACGAGAAGCTCGCAAGGCCGAAATGGAAGCTAAAAAAGCTGAACTCGAAGCTCAACGCGCAGAACGTGAAGAAGCTATGAAGGCCGAACGAGAAGCTCGCAAGGCCGAAATGGAAGCTAAAAGAGCAGAACTCGAAGCCCAGCGCGCAGAACGCGAAGAAGCCTTGAAAGCCGAACGCGAAGCTCGCAAGGCTGAAAAGGAAGCTGCAAAAGAAGAAAAGACCGTAGCTCAGGTTGAATAAGATATTTCAGCTTATTCATCAGGGCGACGGGAAAACCGCCGCCCTTGAGTCTTTTCAAGGTTAACGCTATGAAAAACACAAATAAACTCATTGCATTTTTGACCAGCTCGGTATTCGTGACGGTTCCGCTTGCACAGCCGGAATCCGACATTGCGACACCAACAGAAAGGTCAGAAACCATGCAAGGCGTTCCAGACCTTGAACAGAAACAAAAAGAAGACTGGCGTCGCTTACGCGAAGAACGCAAACTTGCAAGGCAACAAATTCTCTCGGACATAAAGGCGAACGCCCAAGCCGAAATAAAGGAAATCCAGCAAGAAATCGTTCAGCAAAAAACAAACAACAACATCAACGAAAACAAAGACCGCGCAAAAGAAAATCTCATCATCAAGGAAAAAGGACCTCGCGAAAACGGTCTAGACGAACGGGAAAAGCGCAAGCCTGAAAATCCTCCATTCATCACCCCCCGCCCAATTGAGCACGTTCCCCTTCCCAAAGGTCCAAAGATTTAATTTTTTACCAACCCACACAAAGCGACGCCGAATGGCGCCGCTTTTTTGCACATTTCAGATCAAGGGAGATTCCCTCCCGGAACCCCGGAACTTGTCCGGGGCAAGCTCAGTCCGGGATGATATCGCGGGTTGTGAAAATCACCACGGTGCCGGAGCGTAGAGGAAGCGGCCGGCGCTGCAAAGGAATACGCAGCCATCAATTTCGCTAGACTCGCCTTCATTTTCGCAAGAGGTTCCAATCACGAAGCTTGATTGGCAACGCAACGAAGGGCGGTCGCAATCTTCATTTTCGCCACATTCGTAATACTTGAAGCGTTCCACCCACTTGTTGTTCACGCAGATGTAATTTTCAGATCTATAGGAACCATCACTTAATCTAATGCGGAGGTCTCTGCTTGATTCGCCGTCTTCGCAAGGCTCATTCAGCCATGCATCATTGTCAGGGCCACAATAACCGCCATCATTTGCCTCACAAGGAGGCGGAACATCCTTTCGCCCACAGCCTTCGGCACTAGCCTCGCAATCCATAACATTCAGAGACCAGAATCCTTGATTGCACACAAATTCATTCCCCGTTTTGCAATCAATTGCAATTTCATTTTGGTTTCCACCGCAAGAACGGCAGCCTTGCTTAGTTTCATCGCATTTGACATCGGTGATGTGTACGCAGATTTCATCACCCATGCCATACTTTCTCCATTTACCGCCTTCACATTTATAGCGCCCTTGAAATTCACCTTCACTAAAGCAGGATTCGCAGTACTCAAGTTCACCGCGAGCGCAACGCTGATTTTCTTCCGTCTTCTTGACTTCCCACATTTCGCCGTTGCAAACGTAAATCACGCCATTTTCACAATCGGCAATTTCCTGGATGCCGTCCGGTTGGCAGAGACGGTAACCACAGCCACCCATTCCCGGAGGGCATTCTGACGGTTTGACATTCAGGCAAGTTACCGGTTGCCAATTATTGCTTTTGCATTCATAGTTTTCGCCTGTCACGCAGTCAACTGCTGTGCGGCCGTTCTGATTCACGCAGTTACCTTGCGCTGTCATACCATCGTAATCCGTGATGTGGCGGCATTTTTTCACAGGTTCTTCTTCGCAACAAACGGGTTCATAAGACTCAATTCCGTTGCAGAATGTAGTCCAGCGGCCATTCGGGCAAGTTTCAACAGCACTCGAACTCGACACGCCTACAGAAGAACTACTGAGATCCACAGACGAGGAACTTGCAACAACAGAGCTGGAACTAAGCGTTTCGACAGACGAAGAGCTTTCGACAACCTCCAGGCTAGAGGACTGCGGACTCGGCGGCTCAATCGCCGAAGAATTCCCTCCGTTTCCGCTGTTGAAATCTGGACCGCTGAGAGTTTCGTTATCACAGGCAAGCACCGCGAAAGAGGTAGCCGCCACAACGGCAAGGCTCATCGCCTTGACATAAAGATTCTTTTTCATGATGTTTTCTCCTTAATTTATAAGTTCTTTTGATGAAGTCGGCGATTTATCGCTCACCCATTCGTTTCCCTTTTTAAGAACAGGGCAATCGCCAGACAGAACCACATCAACTGCGAAATGTTCTGTTTCGGCATGGCTATTGAGTTCACCACAGTAGTAGAACAAGAACCTAGACATTACGCTCAAAGGAATCGCGTTGCAATCGCCCGCCGGGACATCAAGCACCTTGATGACATTCTCGGTAATTTCCGATACAATATAGGCCGCCGACAAACCATCGCTATACACATTGAACGTATAAAGTCCACAGTTTTCGTCCAAAGTCTCGTTCTTTATCGCCGCAATGATTTGCGGATACATCGCTACAGCCATCGGGAAGTACTCACTCAAGGCATCAACATTCTGCCTTACAATCTTGTGCGGCCAAGGCGTATCAAATTCGCTCGTCATCGGCGGATTCGGATTCTGCGGACCGCCATCTTTATTTTGAGCAATCGATGTTGACAGAATGCCCTTGTCAAACGCGCCTGATTCGATATTGAGCATTTTCAAGTAATAGTCCAGCGTATTCGGCTTCGTCGCGCCTTCATTGGGTCTCTCGGAACTGCTGGATTTTTCACCATACTTTGAATCGCCGAAAGAACTCGAGGATGTTACCGAGCTACTGGATTTTAAGCCAAGATTGGAGTCATCGAAAGAACTAGAGGAACTCCGATTAGCAAGCTCATTCGATTCTACGGACGTGCCTGCAATTTTCTCCGAAGAACAGCCCGCAAAAAAGCTCAACGAAATGATTACCGAGAGCGTTATAAGTACACACAAACTACACTTCTTCATTTTCGTTCTCCTTCACGTTTTTCGTCAGGGGGAATAACTGCAAATTCAATCGATAAACTTGTTCAATATTTTTTTCTTCGGCGGCGATGGCAACAATCTGGCGACGGCATTCGTTCAGTACGCATTCTATTTTGCGGAAAGATTCACGCGAAAGCCCCATGGTCACGCCGCTAAAATTGCGAATGTCCTTGGGAAGTTCAAGCGACGACGTCGCAAGCCTGGACATCTGGCGATGCATATTCCTCATGGCAAGTCGCGTCGCATCCGTCGTGCCCTGGATCGAAATTTCGGACTGGACAAAATTGTCATCTTCTTTTTTCAGGAGTCCCGATTTCGTGAGGAAGTCGAGAGAAGCGCGAACCTCCGCCGCAGAAATCTGTGGATAGCACATCTTTGCCATTTCCCCCGGGGTGGCGCCGGGCATAATCGGAGCCAGTTCCCTGAGGACCGAATTGTGCCAGGTATCGTAAAACCTGAAAAGTTCGCCTTCAATGGACCTAACTTTATAGACATTTGCAATGGAAAGCATTTCATTATAGGCAGCTTTTTTACTGTCTTCCGTTTCCGCCTGGCCGAACTTGACCATTGCCCTGAAATAATCCATTTCGAAACCGGCAAGCCCCATGGCGGCCCCCGTGCGTTCCACGCCGATCCGGCTCAACTTGCTTTTACCGTCGCAAACGACCTTCATGTACGAGGGAGAACTGAATCCAGCGTTCTTGGAGAACTCTCTCCAGGAAAACGCGGAACAGCGCTTGCGTTCCTCGTAGTAATCACGCATGAACATGCGGAAATCGGTATATTCGACGATCGGTTTCATATTAAAAAATATAAAACCGTATTTTTCAGAAATCAAGACATTTTATGCTACAAAATTAAAGATTTTTGCAAAATTTAGGCACTTTTATAAAAATTCATCATAAAAATTTTGCATATACTACATCATGTAGCATATAGAACGACACGTCATTCCCCTAACGGGGCTTGACTACTGCGGTTATCCAATACGAACGCAAGCGTTCGTGCAGTCTAACCTTGCACGTCATTCCGAACGAAGTGAGGACAACTCAGAAGGTGAGTGTCGCGCCCACGCTCGCATGGGCATAACCGAACCAAAGAATTGGGGCATACGCCCCATCCAGTTAAGTTTCACTATTGCAATCTTAAAACTTTACTGGATCCTTCGGGGCAAGCCACTCAGGATGACGTAAAAAGCGCCATGACAATAAAAAACTTATCCCAAAGCCTTACGGGCGGCTTCTTTGGCATGGATGATTGTCGTGTCGTACACGGGGAGCACACTATCCTTTTCAGAGATGAGCATACCGATTTCCGTGCAGCCAAGAATCACGCAATCGGCGCCGCGATCTTTCATATATGCAATGATGCGCTGGTATTCCGCGCGTGACGCATCGAGAACTTTACCGAGGCAGAGTTCGTTGAAAATCACGTTGTTCACAATTTCAATGTCAGAAGCATCAGGAACAACGACTTCAAGGCCTGCGCTCTTGAGGCGATCCTTGATAAAGTCTTGCGTCATCGTGAATTTGGTACCGAGCAGTCCGACCTTCGAAAACCCGTCGCGCTTGACACTTTCAGCCGCAGCTTCTGCAATATGCAAAATCGGAATTTGAATTTCGCGTTCAATCTGTGGTACCAGCTTGTGCATCGTATTTGTCGCAATGACTATAAAATCGGCACCAGCACGTTCAAGGCGCTTTGCCGCATCCGCAAGAATCATAGCATTGCCATCCCAGTCGCCCTTGGACATGTTCGCTTCGAGTTCTGCAAAATCGACACTGTACATCAAGATCTTTGCGCTATGGAAACCGCCCAACGCACGGACAATTTCTTTATTCAGAACTTCATAGTACGTAATTGTACTTTCCCAGCTCATACCGCCAATCAGACCAATCGTTTTCATAGGAACCTCGCACACAAGCGGCTAACAAACACTAGCCAGCGACAGCGCAATTATAACAAATATTTACAGGTCCGTCAATCAAAAGTACAACATGAGAACCTGACAACACAAAAATCAAATCAAAAATAAATTAACAGACTAAGAACAGCCGTTTTTTATATATTACTCAGTATCAAAGGGGGAAAGATGAATTTCAGAAACAAAGCATTTATAACCAGTTCAATTATAGGGATTGCCTTCGCTGTTTTTCTTGCAGGTTGCGACGAAGAAAACATCAGCCAGCCACCTCTAGAGGTGCTTTCACCGTCTAGCGATTCCGAGATTTCGTCCTCCAGCGCATTGCCAGAATCATCCGTAGAATCATCCGTCGCGTCATCAGAACCGTCATCAAGCATTTTGTCCGAACTTCCGTCTTCAAGTTCATTAAGCGAATCGTCTTCTTCGGCCCCGCAGTCAAGCGCGCAAGCGCCCGAAACAAAAGTATCGAGCAGTTCTATAGCGACTCCACCAGCAAAAACAAGTTGCATCATCTCCACGAGTTCCTTTAATCCAGACAATTACAACGAAGACCCCGAATGCGTCATCAGGCAGCTGACAGCAGGAGTCGTTGAAACTCTTGTAAAGCAAGGCATGGATTCCACCAGCGCGTTCAATACGGCAAAGCTAAAACTTTATTCCATATTCTCCCTAGACACACTGCTACAACACCAAACTTTACATTCCACATCTATCGGCTATACATTTTCACATTTAATCCCTCCCGACAACGATTCTTCAAAGACGAGAAGCGATTTTATCGAAAAATTCACGAAAGGCGAGACCTTCGACGAGACATTTATATGTTCCGCCTATGAAGGTTTTTCTATCGAGAAATTCTTAAGCATAATCAACCCGACATCAACCTGGGGAGATTACGGAAGATACAGCACCAATTACGCCGTTCAGGAACCGCAATATATTTTAAGGAACTTGTGGAGGCATTGCGGACAGCTCCCCTATTGCGACTCCGCCCATTACGGACTTTTCAAAACATACCGTTGCAGCTCGGACAAGGTAAATTGCAAAGATAACGGCAAGGATTTCGTCTGTGCCTACAACAATTGGAGAACGCCAAACGCAAAGGAATACGAAACACACGGCAAAGAATGCTCCGTAAACAACACGCGTTTCCCGAGCGATTCTTTCCCAAGCGAGTTCTACATATGCTACGAAGGTCGGTGGTACCTCTCTAGGGACAACCTCGTCGATAGCCTGCCCCAGGAATACTTTTTCAACGAGAATATCAAATACGACACATTGACCGACCCGAGAGACGGCAAGAAATACAGAACCGTCGTTTTCGAGAATCAAGTCTGGATGGCCGAAAACATCAACTACTACAGCGAAAGCGACTCCCTCATCAAGAACTACAGCAAATGCGCACAAAAAATCGGTTGCAGATACGGGCGCTTCTACAATGCCGACGCCGCCACCCACGCATGCCCCGAAGGTTGGCACCTGCCTAAAGAAGCGGACGTTTCCAACTGGGATGAAATGCCCTACGCCGAAGCGACCGTATTCTTGCCAAAACTCTTTTCACGCCTGACTGGCGAACGTGGCGCGACAAACGAATCCGGACTTTCCCTTTTATCCATCAATGCTGTTGATCCGTATGGTTGGGATTATCTCGGTGTGACATATGGATACTTTTGGGTAGACTCAAGGAAAGAATTCTACATCGCCACAACGCATGCCAACTTCAGCGAAGTCGATCCGCGCGAAAAAGGACAGTTCGTGCCCGTCCGCTGCATCAAGGACAATTAGGAAATTGAACATTCCGTGTATTTCAAATGCACTAACGTGCAGTATTCAAAATTTTTATATATTTGCTTGACGATCATAGCAAACACAAAAGCCCCCATTAGTATTGGTGCGAAAATCGTTTGCTATATATGGAAGTGAATTTTAAAGAGATTGATTAATGGCAGCTACGAAATATACAGAAGACAGCATCAAATCCCTAGAGTGGCATGAACACATCCGTCTGCGCCCCGGTATGTACATCGGTAAACTTGGCGACGGACAAAGCCCGGACGACGGCATTTACGTGCTCGTCAAGGAAATTATCGACAACTCCATCGACGAATTCGTGATGGGTGCCGGCAAGAAAATTGAAATCAATATTGACGATCATGCGGCCCGCGTGCGCGACTACGGGCGCGGCATTCCTCTCGGCAAGGTCATTGACTGCGTATCGAAGATCAACACGGGTGGTAAGTACGATTCCGAAGCATTCCAGAAGTCCGTCGGTTTGAACGGCGTGGGTACAAAGGCTGTGAACGCACTTTCCACGAGATTCATCGTCAAGAGCTACCGCGACGGCCGCATGAAGCAGGCCGAATTCAGCCGTGGTGTGCTTGTGCAGGACTACAAGGAATGCGCAACAACTGAAAAGAACGGTACCGAAATTTACTTTGAACCGGATGCCGACATTTTCAAGAATTACCGCTTCCTCCCAGCCTACATGGAAGAAAAGGTCTGGAACTACGCTTACTTGAACAACGGCCTCCAGCTCGTAATGAACGACAAGGTCTACACGAGCCCGAACGGCCTTTTGGACCTTTTGAACAAGCACGTGGACGATTCCATCCGCTACCCGGTGATCCACTTCAAGGGTAAGGATATCGAATGTGCCTTCACGCACGGGAACCAGTACGGCGAACATTACTACAGCTTTGTGAACGGTCAGCACACTACGCAGGGCGGTACGCACCAGCAGGCTTTCCGCGAAGGTCTTGTGAAAGGCGCTCGCGACCACTTCAAGAAGGACTTGGATCCGCAAGACGTGCGTAACTGCGTCATTGGTGCGATTTCCGTGCGCATCCAGGAACCGGTTTTCGAATCCCAGACAAAGACAAAGCTCGGCTCGACGACGGTCGCTCCGGGTGGCGCCCAGCTGCGCTCCTGGGTCGTGGATTACGTAGCAAGCGAATTCGACAACTTTTTGCACAAGAATCCCGAAACCGAAAAGGCACTCCTCAACCGCATCACGCAAAACGAACGTGAACGCAAGGAAATCGCAGGCATCAAGAAGCTCGCGAACGAACGCGCCAAGAAGGCGAACTTGCACAACCGCAAACTCCGCGACTGCAAGATCCACCTCACCGACGTCAAAAACGCGCTCAACCGCGAATCGATGATTTTCATTACAGAAGGTGACTCCGCATCCGGTTCCATCACCAAGGCCCGTAACGTGCAGACGCAAGCTGTGTTCAGCCTCCGCGGTAAGCCGCTCAACAGCTTTGGCATGACGAAGAAGGTCGTGTACGAGAACGAAGAATTCAACTTGTTGCAGCACGCGCTCGACATCGAAAACGGTCTCGAGAACTTGCGTTACGACAAAGTGATTATCGCGACCGATGCTGATGTGGACGGTATGCACATTCGCCTTTTGCTCATGACATTCTTCTTGCAGTTCTTCCCGGAACTCGTAGAACAGAAGCACCTGTACATCTTGCAGACGCCGCTTTTCCGTGTGCGCAACAAGCAGGTGACCAAGTACTGCTACGATGAAGCAGAACGCGACAAGGCTGCAAAGGAAATTGGCAAGACCGGTCTCGAGATTACACGATTCAAAGGTCTTGGCGAAATCAGCCCGGAAGAATTCGGACAGTTCATCAACGAGGACATGCGCCTTGAAACAGTGAGCATTCCACCCGACGCTTCGCTCGGCAAAATGCTGGAATACTACATGGGCAACAACACGCCGATGCGCCAGGAACACATCGTGCTGAACCTGAGAGCAGAAGCCGTGGAAGAGTTGTAGCGGTCATCGGTCATTAGTCATTAGTTTTTAGTTTAAAGGCTGGCGGCTTCGCCGCAGTTAAAAAACTAAATCACTAGCTTTTAATGCCATTCTAAAGCCTAAGGCAATAGAATGGCATTTTTATTTTTTCCAAATTCCATAAAAATCTATATTTACGGCATAAAATAGGGTTTTCTCTTATTCTCTATCTGAAACTTCGACACTTTCATACACAGAGAATAAGACGGACGCTCACGTCTGCGACAGACAATAGTCTGCCGCATCGTTTGGCTATATAGCAATTTATCTTTGCCGATGCCGCACGACCTTTTGGGGCGTGAGTTGTTTGCGTTTATTTGTGTAGGGCAGTCGAAGGCCTCAGGTAGATAGATGCATTCAACTCCACGCCTTTTTTGTATTCAAAAAAGTCAGAGTCAGAGCAACATAAGGGCAAACTCGCAGAGTATCGCTCTTGTTCTCTACCTGAAACTTCGACACTTTCATACATAAAGAATAAGGCAATTACTCGCTATCACTCATAAAAATGAGTGTATTGTATCCTGAGTGCCCAAAGCATTCGGGATGTTGGTGTATGGCAATGCACCAACGCGGGTTATTGCATTCTTTTGGAATTGTCACACATTCAGGCTTCAACGAGAGTGAACTCGTTCACTTTCAACTCGGAGCGAATGATGACAAAAGCAGCTCTTAAAATAGTATCTCTCTTCTCGGGATGCGGTGGACTTGACAAAGGTTTTGAAAACGCAGGATTTAAAATCATATGGGCAAACGAATACGATAAATCCATATGGGCAACCTTCGAAGCCAATTACCCCAATGTACCATTAGACCATAGAAGTATAACAGACATTTCTGAAGATGAAATTCCAGATTGCGATGGAATTCTTGGAGGTCCACCCTGTCAAAGTTGGAGCGAAGCTGGAGCCGGTCGCGGAATAAACGACAAAAGGGGCCTGCTATTCTACGATTACATTCGCGTATTAAAAGCAAAACAACCCAAATTTTTCTTGTGCGAGAATGTATCAGGAATTCTTAGTTCTAGACATTACAAGTCATTTCAAGAGTTTTTAAATAAATTCGAAGAAGCTGGATACAATGTATCCTGGAAACTCGTAAACGCAAACGATTACAATGTTCCCGAAGACAGAGAACGAGTTATCATAGTTGGCTACAGAAAGGATTTAAATAAAAAATTTGTCCATCCAGAACCTTTAGAACATAAACCTAATCTAAAAGAAGCCATTGGCGACTTGCCAGAAGCCATTCCCGCACAAAAATTCAATAAAGCGAACAAAGACCTCAATATTCCCAATCATGAATACATGACGGGAGGATTCTCTCCCATATTCATGTCACGCAATAGAGTGCGCAGCTGGGACGAGCCTTCATTTACAATTCAAGCGGGCGGACGACAAGCTCCATTTCATCCCAAAGCTCCAAAAATGGTCAAGGTCGAAAAGAACAAACAAATTTTCGCACCAGGTCACGAATCAGAATATAGACGATTAAGCGTTCGCGAATGCGCTAGAATTCAAACTTTTCCTGACGACTACAAGTTCATCTATAAAGATGTTTCTGTTGGCTATAAAGTCATCGGCAATGCCGTTCCTGTTAATCTCGCATACGCCATGGCTATGCAAATCAAAAAGGATTTGAAATGAGCAATATCATTGATGCTATAATCAATCTCGTGAATTACAAAAACAATTCCCTTCTTGAAAATACAGCAGGAAACAACAGAGCAAACAATTCCGGTGATGGTTTGGAAGAATATGTCAAAGACCTTTTTGCAGGAACATTCGATATTGAAGGAGCTCAAAGGCTAGAAAAGATCCATGAAACATTTTCCTATTTAGGAAATAATTCCAATCCACCGGACGCCATGTTAAGAAAAGGTGACGCCATTGAAGTCAAGAAAATAGAATCACCCAATTCTGCACTTGCTTTAAATAGTAGCTACCCCAAAAACAAGCTATTCGCAAGCAGTCAAATGATAAGCCAAGCTTGCCAAAAGGCCGAACAATGGGATTGTAAAGATATCATGTATGTTGTCGGTTTCGTGCAAAGCAACCAACTAAAGCAATTGAGTATAGTCTATGGCATGGATTATTGTGCTGACGAATCCTGTTATTTGAGAATAAAGAACACCATCAAAGAATCCGTAGAAAGCATTCCTTCAATTGAATTTGCCGAATCACGAGAACTCGGCCATATCAATAAGGTCGATCCCCTAGGCATAACATATATGCGAGTTCGTGGTATGTGGGGCATAGAAAACCCATGGAAAGTTTTTTCTTATGTATACCAGCGAAATTCCAACAACCATTTTTCATTCATGTGCATCATCAATAATGAAAAATGGGCAACACTCGAAAACACCTCATCTTTGGAAAATTTAGCGGGAACCGAAAATTCACTAACAATTTCCAGCATTCGCATCAAAGATCCAAACAATCCAGCAAACCTGCGAGACGCAAAACTAATTTCTTTTAGCTTTTAAATCCTACAAATTCGAGCCCCAAAGAATAGGCGATATTATCAAGCATTTGGAATTCATCATCAAGTTCCAAATGCATTTTTGCATTGGTAGCCCCGCAATAAGAGAACCGTCCACCCATAGAAACATACTTATCGAGAACTACAGGTAAAAAATCTCGCTCGGTTGAAAATCCGAGTTCTTTTAAAGCATTTTCAATAATTTGTAATTTTTCATTCATTTCGATAAATCCTGTATAAAAAAATAGTTTAATCCAATGTCACAAAACGACAACTAGTATTTTTCATTCCGTGCTTTTTCTTTCGAAATTTCATTACTTTTCTTTAAAACCTCATCCAAGGTAAAATCCTCCTTGCTAAAAAAGAAGGTATTAGAGCCCAAATCTTTGAGCGACGCACCAAAATGATATGCGGTATCATCAACAAATAGGAATCTATCATGCATACCATAACTGGGCAAAATTTTTATTGGGCAATTCGGATATTGAGCATTATACACCGACAAGTCAACTCCAAAAACTTTACTTTTGTCGTAGGTATAAATTGTTACAGAAACATCTTTTTGCCGTTTAAGCATTATTGCCAAAGTTTTCTCGTCCACACATCTATCAACTAGAACAATTCTCTTTTTGGCCTGCCTAATCAAACCACACACAAACACATAAGCATCGAAAACCTGGTTATTATAGAACAAGCCCTTTGAACGCATTTCGCCCCTATCCATAGCTTCAAAAAGTTCATCCAATTTTTGTTCATGTTCAAGCATTTTCCGGTCTTGCGCAAGTATCCGTTCATCCTGATCAATAATCTTCGCTTCTACATTTGAAAGGCGATTAACAAAGCCTCCATTTTGCATCATAAAATGACGCATGGCTACAAAAGCATTCATAATGCCTATGCTTACTCTAATGGCATTTTCACTATGCAATACGGCAGAAAGCATTGCAACCCCTTGTTCCGTGAATGCATAAGGCAATTTTTTCACATTAAAACCGCGTTTATTGCCACTAGCGTTCAAAGTCGCAACTTGCGACTTTGAACAACGAGAAGCCTCCTCCAAATCCAACTGAAAGCAGAATTCCTCAGGAAATCTTTCGATATTACGTTTCACCTGTTCATTGATGCGTTTCGTTTCCACCCCATAAAGCGTAGCCAAATCGCGGTCAAGTAGCACTTGCTTATCACGAATGACAAGAATCATCCTTTCAATTCCAGTCGCAGTCAAAGGATTCAACGAGATAACCTCATTGCCTACATTGCTTTTCATTTTTGCCCCCACAAAAAAAGCCGGCTTTTATATTTTCATATAAAAAACCGGCAATTTGATAACTCTTTATTTTTGTTTGAGGTGAACAACAATCACCAATAATTTCAATATACAAAAAACAATTTCAAAAAAACAATATTTAAAATCAAAAATCCCGCGAACCTAAAAAGTCGCGGGATTTTTCATTTACATTTAAAGAGACTTACACTTTATGCAGAGTCTGCGTCTTGGGGCCTTTCACACCGGCAGGGAGGATCATCATGACCTTTTCCATGCGGGTGCCGTCCATGCGCAGAACGCGGAACGTGTAGCCTTGAATCTTGACTTCGGCGCCCGGCGACGGGATGATTCCAAGCGTTGCCTGGATAAGGCCGGAAAGCGTTTCCACATGGGAATTCTCAGGCGGCTTGAGTTCCACGTCGAGTTCGTATTCCAAATCCGAGAGCGTCATCAGCGGGTCGAGAATGTAGCGTCCGTCCTTCAACTTTTGCACGTCCTCGTCTTCGTCCATGTCGTCTTCGTCGCGGATTTCACCGACGATTTCTTCGAGAATGTCTTCGAGCGTGACAAGGCCAGCCGTGCCGCCGTATTCATCGACAACAATCGCGAGCTGGTTACCCGTCTTACGGAGTTCCGTCAAAAGATCGTCAATCTTCTTGTGGTATGGCACGTAGACCGGCGGCATCACGAGCTTCATCAAGTCAAACGGTTCATCGTGATGTTCCGTGTACCATTCCAAGAAGTCGCGGTTCGAAAGGATACCGACAATGTTGTCGACCGTTTCCTTGTACACCGGCAAACGCGAATGGCGTTCGTTGTTCAAGACCTTTACCAAGTCCTCAAGCGACGTATCCACATCGATGGCGCACATATCCACACGCGGCGTCATGATTTCGCGCACCGGCGTTTCCACGAAGTCAAAGATGTTGAGAATCATCTGTCGCTCTTCTTTTTCAAGGCCTTCGCCTTCAGAGAGCGATGCATCCGAGAGGTCCGCCTGCACAGCGTCGCGGCGTTCTTCGGGCAAGAAGCTGAGCTTGGCATCGTAGCCGAGAGCGTCCAAAAGCTTGAGGTAAATCGTATGGCAAACGCGGCCCACCGGCACAAACGGCATGCGGATGAGCCTGTACAGCGGCACGAGCACCACGGACAAAGTATCCGGTTTCAAGTTGCCGATCAGGTTCGGGAAAAAGATGGTCACGACATAAATCACGGCACAAGCGCAAAGCATGTACGCCATGATTCCGAGCAGCCAAAAGTCGTGCGTCCACTGCCACGGGGCATTCGAGAACAGATAAAAACCGAACACGCCAATGCCCACGTCCGAAAAGATTCGGCCGATGGAGACGGTTTCGTTGTAGCCGCGGTTTTCGACAATCTTTGCAATCTTCGCTTCGCGGTCCGTGCGGTCGTGGTCTTCACGCTTGGCATAGATGGCGGCAAAGACAGCCTTGATTAAAGTAAACGACGCAGAAACTAAAAGAAAGAAAACGAGAAGAACAATCGCAATGGTGTTCGGATCACCCATTTTCCATGCTCTCCTTGTCCTTGTACGGATCCAGTCCCAGGAACTCACATTCGCGGGCGCGCATCACCTTGCGGTCGGCAGCCTTGATATGGTCGTACCCCGACAGGTGGAGCAAGCCATGGACAATCACGCGCTTCATCTCGGCAAAAAAACTGTTGCCGTACTGCGGGGCCTGGCGCTTGACCTGGTCTCTTGCGATGTAGATTTCGCCGAGCATTTCATCTTCGCCCGGGATTTCTTCGTGCCATTCGAATGAAAGCACATCCGTCACCTTGTCGAGTCCGCGGTAGTTCTTGTTCATCTCGCGAACGAACTCGTCCGTGCAGAGCACGATGTTGACGTTATTCTCCGTACCTTCTTCGGCAAGGAGCTTGCGGGCCATAGCTTCGAACTTATCCTTCCACGGGAAGGACTCGATATTCCCCTCGCACAGGAAATCGATAGTGTAGTCTTTCTTTTTACTAGCAGGGTCTGGCATTAAATGTTATACCACTTTTTTAAGACGTTGATAATGGCTTCGGCTTGCGCCTTGCCTGTAATCTTGAACTTGCCTTGGGGCTTGAATGTGCCTTGCATCTTGCGGTAACGGCGCAGAGAGACCTTCGGTTCGCTGAACTCGCCCGTTTTCGGGTCACGGTCCTGGTAGAAGAACATCACGGTCGGCCAGGCGCCCTTCGAAAGGACTTCCTTGCTCAATTCCTTGATGACGACTTCGCCGGTTTCTTCGTCAGTGTATTCGACGGTCAAATCTTCGACTTCTGCACTCATTTTTACCTCCAATGAAACACAAGTACAATACAATTATAACATTATTATGGAGCTTGTGGGCTATGGGCGCGCTCGTTACACTCGCTTTGAGGTATTGTTATATAAAAGTGATTAGTGGTTGGTGGTTAACGATTAGGATTTTTATTGAGTCCAGACGAAAGACGAGAGACGAGAGATTTTTTAATCATCAACTCGTGCGAAGCACCTTAATTTCTCTTTCGTCTCTAGTCTATAGCGAGCCTAGCGAGCGTACTCTCGTCTAATGCGCCTTCGGCGCATGATGATGCTCGCAGCAGCCACCGTGGGTATGGTCATGGCTTCCGAGAACGCGATGCGGCACCCCGTGAGCAATCAAATCGACTTCGCAGCCATAAGTGCTATGGAGCATTTCTTCGGTCAGGTTCGCGCCCTCGTGGTAATGCACGGAGTGGTTCACGCAAACGACACTCTTCACCTTGTGCGAAAGCGCCATCAGGTCATGCGTGACAATCACAATCGTCATCGTCTCGCTAAATTCAGCAAGCATGTTATAAAGAGCTTCAATTCCCGCCACATCAATATTGTTGGACGGTTCGTCCAAAAAGAGGATTTTCGGATTGCAGACAAGAGAACGTGCAATCAAGACACGCTGGCGTTCACCGCCACTCAGTTCACCAAGACGGCGGTCCAGGAAGCCCGCGATATGCACACGCTCAAGTGCAGCCTTCACTTCATCCGACTTGGGAGAAAGCCCAGTCTTGCCTGTTGCAACGCATTCGCCCACCGTAATCGGAAAATCGATATTCTTGTTCGTGTTCTGCGGCACATAGCCAATAGCCACTTTCTTCGTCGGAACCTTTTCGCCAAACACGCGCACCGTTCCAGATGTCGGCTTCAAGAGTCCGACCATCAACCTCATCAGCGTGGACTTGCCACCGCCATTCGGCCCGATAATCGCAACAAAGTCATTTTCGTCAATAGACAAGTTCACGTCCGTAAGCACGGGCGACTTTCCATAGCCAAACGAAAGATCTTTGATGTCAATGGCAGACATTATCTCTTTTTCGCCTCAGAGAGAGCATCAATAAACTTTTGAGTATTACCGATAAAGTCTTCAGACAGCGGATCTGTTTCGACAACAACAGCGCCTAAATCCTTTGCGATAGTCGCAGCAGCACGTTTGCTGAATTCCGGCTGCACAAAGACAGCCTTGATATTTTTTTTGCGCCCCATCTGGATGAGCTTCGCCAAATCCCGAGGTTTCGGCTCTTTACCATTCACTTCAATTGCATACTGAGTGAGCTTGTAATCCTTGGCGAGATAGCCATACGACGGATGGAACACGATGAACGATCGACGATCTAATGGCAAGCCCATGATCACAGAAGTCAACTTACGATGGACCTTGCGCAAAAGTTCCTGCGTGTTCTGGAATCTAGCCGTGTAGTAAGCAACATGTTCAGGATCAATATTCTTCAAAGCTTCATAGATATTTATGGCCAAAAGTTGCATACGGTACGGAGACGTCCAAATATGCGGATCAAGCTCATTTTCATCATCGTGATCTTCGGCTTTCATCCATTCGATATTCCTGGAGAAATTCACGACCTGAACATTTTTATTAGCCCCCAGAAAACGAGGGAGCCAGGCATTATCCAAGCCAGACCCATCTGTGAAGTAAACCTTGGCAAGCGAAAACGCCTTGATAATCGCAGGCTTTGGTTCATAATTGTGCGGGTCCGCACCCGGCGGCAAAAGCGTCACCACATTCAAGCGCGCACCACCAAGCATTTTTAGCAAAGTAGAATAAGGCTGTAAAGAAACCGCAACCGTGATATGTTCATTGCCAGCGCAGACAATTGCGGCTGGAATCAAGACAAGCAAAAACAGGGATCGAAGAAGACGCATTATTTTTTTCCTTCCAAAAAGGCGTTAAAATCTATTTCGCTAACATTATTGACAATAAATTCAGGCTTCACGTCGAGTTTTTCGACATCCGCCATTTTCGATTCACCGCACAGAGGCAGCACAAAACGGCAGCCGGACCGCTTCGCCAGTTCAAAGTCCGTATAGAGACGGTCACCCACGAACAGGATTTCTTCGGGGCGGTAAAGTTTCAAAAGCCCAGAGAGCATCGCCGGATTCGGCTTGCCAAAGCTCATCTCAGGTTCGACACCGTAAGCCGTTTTGAGGAGAGCCATGAAGCTTCCGATATCGGGCACCGGGCCGCGTTCGTCGGGGCAGACAAAATCCGTATGCGTGACCCAGAACGGGATGCCACGCTGCACTCGGAAAGAAAGCTCACAAAGTTCGCGGTAGTCAAAGCTATTGTGGTAAGCGACAAGCACGAGTTCGGTTTCTTCAACCGACGGGCGCAAATTGAGGCTTGGGTCCTGAGCCGCAAACCATTCGTACACTTCCGGATTCGCAAAGAAAAAGACGTTCTTAATCTTGCGTTCGTGAATCGCATCAAGCGAAAGGTAAAGCGCCGAGATGATGGAATCATCAGCCAGCGGAAGCCCCATGACCTTGAGGCGGTTTTCGTAAAAGACCGGAGACTTGCTCGTGTTGTTGCTCAAATAATAGACCGGCACACGCTTAGCCACGCGATTGACCGTTTCGACCGCACCAGGGTATGGGCGGCCACTCAAATAGAGAGTTCCGTCTAAATCGAAGACAACAGCTTTAACAGGATTTTTCACGAGGTGTAATATAGAAATTTTCTATTTTAACGTGCATGAAAACTCCTGATAGTCGTTTCTATTGCCCGCTCATTTGCGTTGGCACCATTATCTTGGACGAAAATGAAAGCAGCCATGCCGTACGCGTTTGCCGAGCCGCAAATGGCGACACGCTACAGCTCTGCGACGGCCTCGGGCATTACGCCGATGCAACAATCACCAAGGCAGACGCTAAAGCTTGCGAAGTTCGGGTAGATACTGTCGAAGACGCTCCATTCAAGCGCCCACGTCTGAACCTCGGCATCGCCTGCCTCAAGGATGACGCGCTCGAAGAAGTCGTTTTCCATGCGGCTCAGACTGAAACGGACAGCATCATTTTTTTGCGCACGGACTACTCACAAGAACCCAAGAACTCCGACTTGAAAAAGACGGTTAGACGCGCCGAACTCAAATCGCTCGTAAGCCTCAAGCAATCCAAGAAGCCCTGGATGACACACATCGAAGGGCCGATTGAATTCGACAAGTGGCTCAAGGATTATCAGGGAGACTTGATTCTCTGCGATATCGATGGAGAACGCAAGTTGGATTTGGGGTTGGCAGAAAGCGCCGCAAACGGGAACACCACGCCAATTACTTTACTTGTAGGCCCAGAAGGTGGATTTTCGCCACGCGAAATAGAAGCGATAAAAGCGTTCAAGAATGGGAAAGTCCATCTGCTGAACTTAGGCAATACACGCCTCCGCGCCCGCACCGCCGCAATAATTGCTTTAGGAAAAGTGCTGTAATGAAAATGCCGCGCAACCGCGCGGCACTTTTAATATTTATCGAACATTCACGATTCTATTTCGTCCGGCAATGCGCAAGAGGTAACGACCAGACTTTGCCACTTGCAGCATAACCGTAGAACCGTTGGCTTGACCATGTTGCAACAAGCGCCCCTGTAAGTCCATGAGCGCATATTTTTCGCCCGCTTGTAAACCGCTAATTTCGACCATGCGGCCTTGCGTACGAATCGCCACCGGCGATGCAGCAAATGCAGATGCTATCGAGACCTTGCCAGAACTACTTGATTTCGATACGTTTGAGGACGAAGACTGCGGCGCACTCGATGAAGACACATCCGTTGCACTTGACGAACTCGAAACGCTTGAAGAGCTGTTCGAACCAGGTTCAGACGGATTTACGATAAACTGTTCTGCATAGGCATCCACAACATCCTTCTTGAAATTCGGATACGGATCGCCAGCGACCTGATTCCATCCATCGCCATTTACATCACCCTTAGTGTAATCATGCAATTTTTTAGCAAGAGACAAATCGGTAAACGCATTTGCAGTTGCAGCCAAGCCACCATTCTTTGAAGGTACAGATTCAAGGAAGAAAACGTTGTCTGCCGTCAATTTATAGTTTTTGCTCGTCTTTACAACAAGAGCGTCTGCAGAGGAGTCCGGCGAAAGAGTTCCTTTATAGAACACGTTCGTCAAAACAATGGGATGAGAGGATTGCGATACAAGCCCACCCACATATAGAGTCTTTGCAGTCACATCAACAGCGCTATAAGCATTCTGAATCGTTGTCGAAGTATATTGGTTTGCGACTAATCCGCCAGCAATCGGCCCTCGTGACGCATTGACAATTCCGTCATTATAAACATACGCCATAAACGTACGAGAATCGTCACCACCCGTCACTTCACCCACTAGGCCACCAACAATAGTTCCTCCTTGAACCGTTCCCGAGTGATAAGCGTTTACAATGTACGCTGGATTTGTAGCCTTTTTAATAGCGGGTGCATGAACGGCCATATTCATTACCGGTTTAGTTAAAGTATATACTTTTTTCTCGTTTA
>NZ_JBGUHR010000126.1:0-14063 GCF_045112255.1 Fibrobacter sp. | reverse complement strand
CGATGGTACCTGGCCCTCGGGTCCGGGAGAGTAGGTCGCCGCTGGATTCACGCCCCCTTTGAGGTAACACCTCGAAGGGGGCTTTTTTTTGTTCCGAGCGTTCCGCGCCCTTCGCGAATCACGCTGCGGCTTGCACGTCCCGTAATGGCATACTCATCCCGCTATAAAGCCCTAGTAACTATTGACTAACGGCTAATGGCTATTTTTGTATATTCCGTACAAATGACTAGACTTTTCGCATACATTCTGCTACTCTCCCTTTTTCTCCTTGCTGCTTGCGACAGCGCGAAAAAGGAATTCGAGACATTGAAAGCGGGGGAAATACTCCTCGATGTCAACACAGAAGAGTATTCGCTGAACGGGAAAGTTCTCGGTAAGACTGCCAACGATATTTCTGCTACTAATGATTTTATAGATAAGCCTCTTCAAAAAGAGTTGTGTGACACAAGAGGAAAGTTCCTGGAAGAAGCTTTAAGGAATGGTGAGTCTATAGATGATTTAGCCAAGTTACATGTCGATGGAAATCTTTCTTACGTAGATTTTTATAAAGTTCTTTATTCAATGCACTATTGCGGATACTTGGGGTTCAAAATTGCGATTGGCTCAAATTATAAGGACGCCTTTTATTTAAGTATTCCTTCTGTTGATTATATGTGGTGTGGCTTTGTTATTCAACGAATGAAGGGGCTAAGATATAAGTATTTGCGTATTCGTCAAAAGTTATCGCTTGATGAAATGCTGAAAATGAGCATTAAGGATAGAGAATGTGTCGAAGATTACAAAGGTCTTGATTTGCTGTTGTCGTTTTATCGTAAAGACGATGGCATTGCCTATGTTATCAGTTATAATGAAACTTTTTTCAATAAAGGTGACCGGTTTGAAGGCTATAACTTCTATACATTTAATAACGAAAGCGATTTGTGGAAATTTATTGAAGATGTCCGTTTGAGGGTGGGCCGAC
This sequence comes from Fibrobacter sp., assembly GCF_045112255.1. Classification (GTDB taxonomy): domain Bacteria; phylum Fibrobacterota; class Fibrobacteria; order Fibrobacterales; family Fibrobacteraceae; genus Fibrobacter. The sequence goes on along the minus strand of NZ_JBGUHR010000126.1, from coordinate 13,102 downwards.
AAACAGAAAAGATACCAGATAAAAAAGAGAATAGGGTTTTAAAATTACTTGCTGACACCCATGGTTCAAACAACATAATGCTCGCTTTTGAAAAAGATGTACTGATGAAAGATATCGCCCCCATCATCAAAAAACTAAATACTTACGGGTATAGATTTGCTTTTTCGATAGTTGATAGTAACTAAAATTGCTATTCTTTGTCGCATGAATCCTAGAATATCCTTTGTATTGCAGATGTCGCCATCGATCTCGTTTGAAAACCTTGAGGCGGTCGCGCGTAACTTGCTCGAAGGATTGAATGTTCTTCTGAATTCTGAACAGGTAAAGTGTTCCATCTTCTTGGATGGGCCTGTGATTGAGGCGCTTTACAATGTGGCTAAGCCGTTGATGTTTGGCAAGATTCAGAATGCGATTCGCAATGGGGTTCTTGAATTTTTGGGCGGTGGCTATTACGATCCAATGCTTCCGCTTTTCCCGGAAGATTTGCAGACGATGCAGCTTGAATTGCATCGCAATTACTTAAAGAAGGTTCTTGACGTAGAACCGCAGGGGTATTTCAATTCCTCGCTGGTGTGGGAGCCGGGCATGGCCGATGTTCTGGAGCGTTCGCATTTTGATTATGCGCTTGTGACGGAATCTGCTGTGCAAGATGCGCTTGGCCGCTCGACGCCCGTTTCGGGATGGTTCACGCTTGAAGACCGTGGTGCGCTTATCCGCATTGTCCCTGTGTCTGAGACGCTTTCGAAGGCGATTGCCGAAGATAATCTTTCTTGGCGCTCTGTCGCGGAACAGTATTGCCGCGATGGAAAGTCTGCCATAGCGCTTCTGGATATCCCTTCTGAACCTGCTGAGATTATTGATTTCTTTGGGCGCTTTGTGGACTTTGTCGAGACAAATGAGGTTCAGACTAGAACTGTCGGTTTTGCGGTGGATCAGCTTGAAACTTGCGGTACGATTAGCTTCCTTGTTTCGGCAGGTCGCAGGCTTGGACTCCCTTCGACGGCGCGAACTTGTCGTGAACTTTTGATCCGTCGTCCAGAAATCAATATGCACCACAAGACTTTCCTGAATTTGTACAGGAGAGCTCGCGGTGTGCTTTCGGGAAAGAAGTGGCTTGAATTTTGCCATGCGCTTTTGCCGGCAATGGCCCCTCTTTATTTTAGGGACATGCACAACCGTTCGGGGATGCGTTCCATGATGGTGCGCAAGCGCTCGAACCGAATGTTGCTTTCGGCTTCGCAGATACTCGATGATCTTACGGGATTTTCTGGGCTTCGTGTGGATGTGTGCGACTTTTTGCTACGTGGCAAAAAAGTTCTCTTTTGCGAAAACCCAGAATCGTCTTACTTGCTGGACTACCGCCTTGGCGGTGCGCTCCGCGCGTGGAATTACAAGGGTGCAAAGACGAACCTTGTGAACTCTTGGCGTGACGATGGCGAACCTTCGTTTGCGTTTTTGGATTGCCTTCTCCCGAATACCGACTTTACGCCGGTCAAGCTGGAGCAGATGCTCTATGACCGCAAGCACTTGCTTGCTGATCCGTATGACTACCGCATTCTCCGTTCGGATTCAGGCACGGAGATTATGCTTGATGAGGAGCAGGGTTTTGTAAATGAAGAACGCAAGGCTTTGTTCAAGATCAAGAAGGTCTTTACGTTCCTGGGTGACGCCTCAAAATTTACGGTTTCGTATGCGATTGACAATCTTGCATACGTGAACACTAAAGGCTATTTCGGGACGATTCTCGAGCTTGGACTTCTGTCACGGGGCGATGTCAACAAAGTCTGGATTGACGGCAAGAATGTCAAGTGGAACATGGTTGAACCGCTTTTGTACCCGGATGGACAGTTGCTGGAAATTCACGACGAAAAGGGCGGCTGTGTTTTCCGCATGGGCTTTGATCGACCGACATCTATTTTTGTAGGATCCATCTTTGGCGCAACTTCATCGGCGGCTCCACAGGCTTTCCAAGGGATTCGCGTGTTCCCGTTTTGGAACGCTCCGTTCAAGGTGCTTGACCGCAAATCGTTCAAGATTTCTGTGTCAGTGACCAAGAGGTAAATTGTGCGGGCGGACTTGATTGACATCCAGGTTGAAGATCGCGGCGAAGAAGTTGAAATTTCGCTGTTTGGTATTCTTGGCGAATATCAGCTTTCGGCAGTTCGTGAAAAGCTTGAAATGCTAGTGCGTGGGCCTGGCGTGTTCTTTTTTGTGAATCTCCAGAACGTGCGTTTCACGACCGAAGCTTATCGTAGCCTGTTCCTTGAAATTCTGAATTTGGTCAAGCAACAGAAGGCTACACTCATTTTGCTGTTTGAAAGTGAAGAGCTGAAAGCTTATTTTGAACGGTACCGCAACATCTTCGAAATTTACAGGAACCGAGAGGATTACCGTAAGTCGGGAATTTCCAAGCAGGTTCACCTGGTGGGGCTTCATTATGAAAAGAGGTCCATTAGTCTGTCTCCAGGTTTTGCAATTTCTGTGGCGCTGTTCCTGATTGGCTGGGCTGTTACATTGTTTGTTATTGTCGTTGGGCAAGGACGCGAAATTTCTGATAAGCAGGCGCAGATTACGGCGCTCGAAAGCCAGAAGGCGCGTTACATCCGCGAGATTGACCGCCTGGAATCGGCGATTGGCCCGATGCGTAAGCTTGGCGTTGTGCAGGACACGACTTTGCTCAGTTCCTTTGGCGCGATTCAGGACTGGGTTTCCTACCTAGAATATTTGGAGAAAGATCGGCGTGAAAAGTAGCGTTCGACTTTCTTCGATGAGCGTTAGCGTTCTATTTATCATTGGCTTTGCAGTTTTATTCTTTTTTGCGAGCGAATGGTATTCAAACCGCGTTAAGCTTGAAAAGATGGCTTATCAGGAGCGAGTCCTCCACAATGACTTGGAACACTTGGAGGTCGTGGGCAGGTGGACGCTTGATTACGTGAAAATCGAAAAGGCGCTCACGTACATGCTGGGTGACCGCCTGTCCGAAGTGAGCTTTCGCATTTTGGCGGAGCACTTGTGGCAGATTTCGCAGTCGTATTCGCTCGATCCTTTAATCATCCTTGCTGTCGTGGCGCAAGAAAGCCGTGGCAACCCGTATGCGCGTGGACGTTTCCAGACTGGTAAATTCTCGGGCGCACTAGGACTCATGCAGATAAAGCTGGAAACGGCTAAATCTATAGGTCGTAGATTTGGACTTGTTATCGAAAGCGAGGCTGACTTGTTGCGCCCTGAAGTCAATGTGGTTGTGGGGTCGGCGTACTTGATTCGCCTTATCGGAAAGTATGGCAATTGGAGGGATGCCCTGGTCGCGTATAATCTCGGTCATACGGCCGTTGACAAGCTTCTGGAAAAGAATCTTCCGCTTCCGACTTTTTATTATGAGGGCGTTGTTGCGAAATACAAGGATCTGGTAAAGCACTGCTCCTTTTAAATAGCCTTTTGGGAATCAAAAGATAAATCTGAGGCTGTAGGTGGTTTCATCTTTTTGCTAAATTCTAGACGTGATAAGGAATGTTTTTTTTATACTTGCGTTGGTGGGGGTTGCCTTAGCGGGCGATGTCCGTTATGATTGCCTGCGCTTTGTTGAACAGGGGCTTGCGAAAGATCCTCAAGTCGCCGAGACGAAGTTCGGCTTGGAAAGCAAGACCGATAGAATGCGTTCGCTCAAGGCCGAAGCCATTTTGCCGACTTTGAATGTCTCGATGATGGTCGGGCCTGCGCCCGGTTTAAAGGAGACTGTAGATAACTGGGGCGATACTGTAGATACGTACGATTTTTCCCGAATGGGACCTTTTTGGGCTGTTCAGGCAAAATTTATCCAGCCACTAAATTTAGGTCAATACCAGACAGGTAAAAAAGCGCTGGAAGCGGATTTGCAACAAAAAACATTCGAGATCGAAAATAAGGTTCTCAAGAAAGAAGCTGAACTCCAGACTTACTATTACAATTACCTTCTTGCGCTTGAAATGAAGCGTGTTGCTGGCGATGCTCAGAAACAGGTTGACAAGGCATACGATCAGCTCGAAGAAGCTTTAGACGAGGATGAACCGACGGTCTCGCAGACGGACCTGTTGAATCTCAAGGCTAAAATGCATACCGTCAAGGAAGGTGTGATTGAAGCAGACCTTGGGATGAAGCGTGTCATGCTCATGATTCGATTTGTGCTGGGGCTATCCGAAGAAGATGCTTTTGTGACAGAAGATTCTGTGCTTACGATGAGAACAGAACCGATGCCGACGGAGGAACAGGTTCGTGAACTCACGATTAAGCATAATCCAGAACTGAAGCAGTTGGATGCTGGATTAAGAGCCAAGAGACTACAGATGGATCTGGCGGAAGCAAAGCTTGCTCCAGAATTCTTTGTCATGGGCGAGTTCGAGTATGTCAAGAGCTGGGCCGGAAACCGCAATGTATTACAGAAAAGCGCTTTTGCCCAGGATGCCGTTAATAAAATTTCAGGGCTTATTGGTATTGGCCTGAGATACCGTTTGAATTTCTGGAAAACATGGGAAGAATTCCGCCAGGCGAGAACAGACTATCGCGGTCTTCGGTTGAAAGAAAACTATGCTACGGACGGACTTGTTTCAAAGGCCGTGGAGCAGTATTACCAGGTTGTTGCCGCCAAGGGAAAACTCGATGCCTTGCGTGAAAGCTTACGTGCAACGGAAGCGCTTTTGAAAGATGCCGCCATGAAATACGACCTTGATAAATCCCAGACGGGAGCTCTTGTGTCGGCCTATACGCAGAACATAACCATGCAAAAAGATTATTATTTCGCAGTTTGCCGATATAATGTCGAATTTGCCGGATTAGTGGCAAAGATGGGTTTGTCAATTCGGGAGTATAATTCGTATTTTAATAAGTAAATGAGGAGTATTAAGATGTTTAAGAAAATACTTATTGCCATTGCTTGTGCGTCGCTTTTAGCTTTTGCTGCGGACGATCCGGTTTCTGTTGTGAAAAGCAAGGACGCAGAATTGCAGAACATCATCAAGAAGTCTAAACGTACCGCGAAAGAAACGGAACGCGTTAAGAGCTTGTTGAATGATTCCTTTGATTTTGCCTTGCTTGCCAAGAAGTCTTTGGCTGCAAGCGACTGGAAGGCCCAGGACGAAGCTTCTCAGCAGAAGTTCGTAGCGGAATTCCAGCGCATGGTCCGCAACTCCAGTGCAAATCGCCTTGAACTTTACCGCGCCGATTCCACGATTTACGAACCGGCGAAGATGAAGGGCACGGATGATGCTCGCGTTGTGGCTCACTTGTGGAACAAGGGCAAGGAATCGGTGCTCGAATACAAGATGACACTTGTGAATGGTAAGTGGAAGGCTTGGGACTTGGTCATCGACGACCTTTCTACGGCCCGCAACTACAAGGAACAGTTCAGCAAGATTCTGAAAGACAAGAGCTTTGCCGAATTGATCGACATTATCAGCAAGAAGGCTGACGAAGCCGAAAAGTAATGGGCTTTCTTTCCTGGCTTTTTTGTGCAATTCTCGTTGTAGCGCTTGTGCTACTGCTTTTTCCGTTTTCGTTTCGGATTGATTTCGAGGCCGGGGAGCGCGGTGTGCGGGCGCTTTTCTTTTTTTTCAAGAAGAAAATTTACGAGTACGAAAAAAAGTGGAAGGAAGAAGTTGGCAGTAAAGAACTGGCTGTAGACGAGAGACGAGAGACGAGAGACGAGAGTGATGCTGGTAGTAAGGAGTTGTCGGTAGATGATGACGAAAGACGAGATGCGTCGCAGGCGGAGAATGAAAATTCTGATGTCATCTTGAGCGAAGCGAAAGATCCAGTAAAGTCTAGTGCTAGCTGCGAGAATGCGAAACAAGAAGCCGAGAGCAAGACACCGGATGCTGAAAGTGTGACGCAAGATGCGCCGCCGGTTGAAGCGGTTGCGAAAAAGCCCGCAGAAACTCCGAAGACAGAACATTTAAAGGCGAGTGAGGATCAACCTGACGTCATCCTGAGTGAAACGAAGGAGCCAGTAAAGTCTAGTGCTGACAGCGAGAGTGCGCAACCTGCTGAAGTGAAATCTTCGCCGGTTGTTGAAGTTTCGTCTGATGCGAAAGTTGTGGAATCTGCGAAGCCCGATGATGAAAAAAACGCCGAAGATAAAAAGCCGAAAAAGGAAAAGCGCAAGCTTTCGGACCGTGAATTTTGGACCATCATTTTGACTCCGGATTTTGATGCAAGGGCTTTCAAGTACATTCTGAAAATTTTGAAAGCGGTGCTTACGCTGTTTCGGGTGCGCTTTAGCGATTGCTTTGTCGAAGGCATCCGCACGGATTACCAGACCATGGGCTATATTGCGGCGGTGAACGGATTCTTGAAAGCGTACCCGTACGTTGGCGATTGGGACTTGAGAATGGACTGGATGAACGAGAAGGAACTCCGCGCGGAAGGCTCGGTCCACTTGAGTATTACGTTGCTCCGCATTTTCTGCTTTACTTTGGAAACGCTTGTGCTGGCTGGAATTTTGGCGCTTAGTTTTTGGCGCCGTCGTGCACATGTGATTAAAACAAATGAACTCCCGCAACTCGGATTTATCCGCAGAAGGATTCTTGAATTTATTTTGGAGGACTGATGGCTGTTTTGACTTTGGAACGCTTGCTTGCATCGATGGGCTTTGGCAGCCGCAAGGATGCGCGTGGGTTAGTGCGCATGGGTCTTGTGGAACTGGATGGCAAGGTTCTCGATGACCCGTTTATGGAATTCAAGACGCGTCCGGAGTTCATCACGGTGAATGGCGAAGAAGCGCCGACGGTCGAAAAGTTATACGTGATGCTTTTCAAGCCGACCGATGTGGAATGCAGCCACAACGCCCGTGACCACAAGCCTGTGTATGATTTATTGCCAGAACGCTTTACGGCGATGGGCATCCAGTCCGTCGGTCGCTTGGACGCGGATTCTTCGGGACTCCTGCTGCTCTCGAATCAGGGTGACTTTATCCACAAGGTCGAAAGCCCGAAGAAGGGTCTCTGGAAAAAGTATCGCGTGACGCTTGCTCGTCCGTTTACGGATGCGCAGAAGTCGGAACTCTTGGCGGGTGTGATGCTCAAGGATGAACGACGCCCGGTGCTGGCTCGCGAGATTGAAGTGAACGGAGAGTCTGTGGACATCTCGATTGGCGAGGGTCTATACCACCAGGTTCGCCGCATGTTTGCGGCGGTCGGCAATCACGTTGAGACGCTTGAACGCATTGCGATTGGACCGGTTGTTCTGGATCGCACATTGGGTGAGGGCGGTTGGCGATTCCTCACCGAAGAAGAAGTCGCTGCGTTGTGTTAAAAGAAAAGCCGGCGTTCAAGCCGGCTCTTTCGTATCAGGCGTTTGCGTTGCCTGAGCTGATAAGTTCAACGTTCGTTTAGATGGAATCGTCGTCGCTACCGACGTGTACGATTTCGTCTTCAGTTTCAAGTTCCGGCTGTACGGAAGCTTCGCCGAGGATGCCTTCGAGCGAATTGATCTTGTCCTTAATGTCGTTGCTGAACTTGAATGTCGGGACCAAGCGTTCGTCGATGAGGACCGTTTCGCCTGTGCGGGGGTTACGAGCCGGGCGAGCCTTGCGGGGCTTGCAGGCAAACGTGCCGAAACCGCGAATTTCAATAGTATTGCCTTCAATAAGCTTCTCGCCGAGGAGGTCGAGGAACTGTTCGACAACAATTTTAATATCATTGCGCACAAATCCGGTGGATTTGGCGATTTCCTGAATAAGAGATTGTTTAGTTATATTAGCCACACACTAAATATAAGTTTAACATAGACTTAGAGTGATGGTTGAAGCGAAATTAAATATCTTTTTCGGGTTCACATTGCGGAATATTTGTGAATAGTTGTGACTTAAATGTTGAAGATTGATAATTTGCCTAAAAAGGTCCGTTTTAATCTCCGAAACAAGGAGATTTTCCCCAATACTATCTTGAGTCCGATGGATGGAGTGACCGATGCTCCGTTTCGGCGGCTTTGCAGGGTGCTTTCGGGCGACCGCATGGGGCTTCTGGTTTCGGAGTTTGTTCCGACTGATGGCGATGCCGTGTTCAACCCGGATGGTCATAAGCAACTGAGGTTCTTCCCGGAAGAGCGCCCGTTTGGTGTCCAGATTTTTGGACGGTTCCCGGACCGCATGGCCTATGCCGCCGGAAAAATTGCTGAGCGTTATCATCCAGAATTTATCGAAGTGAATGCGGGGTGTCCGGCGCCGAAGGTGGCGGGCAAGGGGAGTGGTTCTGGACTTTTGCGCGACTTGCCGCGTTTGCAGGAGATTCTGCACGACGTGAAGAAGACGCTTGATGCGAATACGCCGGAGATTCCGCTTACGCTCAAGTGCCGCATTGGCTGGGATGACGAAAGCATTAACGTGATGGAAACGCTCAAGATTGCCGAGGGCGAGGGCGTTGAAATGCTCACGGTTCACGGTCGTACGCGTTTGCAGGGTTATAACGGCCTTGCGAACTGGGACTGGATTGGGAAGGTGGCTGCTGCGGCAAGGATTCCCGTGATTGGCAATGGCGATGTGAATAGCGTTGAATGTGCCCGCGAACGTATCAACACTTATGGCGTTTCGGGCGTGAGCATTGGGCGCGGGGCGATGCATAACCCGTGGATTTTCGGGCAGATTGCGGATGCCTGGGAAGGTCGCGAAAAGCATGTGATTACCGCGCAGGAAGCGCTTGATGTGTTCCCGCTCTATTACAAGTTTAAGATTGAGGATGGGGCGACGGAAATGAATGCGATGGGACGCATGAAACAGCTCGCCGCGCGTTTATGCAAGGGATTTGTGTTAGACGAGAGACGAGAGACGAGAGACGAGAGCGGTAATGTTGCGATGTCGGTGCGGCAGGCTCTTTTGACATGCCAATCGGCAGCGGAAATGCTCGACCAAGTGGAAAAGCTTAAGGAAGGCTTGGCCCGCGAAATGGTCTTTGAGCCGGAACGCCTTGTGAACCTGAACGGTGCCAAGGAAACCGAATTAAAGTTCGGTGACCAGTTTAAAGGAAGATAATAGCACTGGTACGAGAGGGGGGTGCCCGCTCGGTGGCGGGCATGACAAAGTGCGGTATAATAAGTACTCAAAAAAAATCTCAAAAATTTGCGTTAGTCTATTGACTTTGAGTCAAAAATTGAGTACATTTGGAATATGGACAAGTTTATTGACATATTCCAGTTTACTCATTTCCGCAAGTATCTGGATGAATACCAGGCGGCTCGAGTGCAGACGGATCCTGAATTTACCAGGGCGGGAGCTTGCGCCTTGCTTGGTCTTCCCAAGACTCGCAGCTACTACAACGATATCGTCAAAGGGAAAAAGCTTACCGGACGCATGATTCCCAAGTTCGTTGAAGTTCTTGGACTCAACAAGAAAGAGGCCAAGTACTTTGAAACGATGGTGAATTTTGACCAGGCGAAAACGACGACGGAACGCAATGCGTTTTTTGATGAACTCATCAAGCTGCATCCGGATCCGCACCACATCTTGAACGAAGATGCCTACGAGTATTACAACCACTGGTATAATAGCGTGTTGTTTACGGCGCTGGATGTGATGGATGTTTCGGATGACCTTGAGCCGGTTCAAAAGCGCATTTTCCCGAAAGTCTCCGTGGGGACTTTGAAGCGTTCGCTTGAACTGCTGGAGCGCATTGGTTTTGTACGCAAGAACGAAGATGGCTTCTGGAAAAGCTCTCGCGATTCGGTGAGTAGCGGTGCCTACAACAATAGCGACTTGGTGCGTCAATACCAGTTGCAGTGCTTTGAGCTTTCAAAGCTGGCGCTGCTTGCCGATGATGACAATCCGTCAGACATGGGAACGTTTACGTTCAGCGTTTCGGACGATGCGTATAAAGAAATTGCCCTGGAAATTCAGAACTTGAAAGCTAAGGTGCGCAAAATTATTACGCAAGATAAAAAAGAAGCGACTGGGGTTCACCAGTTGAATATTCACTTGTTCACAAATTTAAAAAAATAAATCGAGGAGGAATAGTTGTGATTTTTGATAAAGTTGCAAAGTTGGGCGTTGCTGTTGCGATGCTTGGTCTATGTGTGCTTACGTCCTGTAGTGAAAATGATGGCGATGTGGCTTCGTCGTACAGCGAAACGCAGACGGGCAAGCCTGTGATTCGCTCAGGAATGCCCATTGCTGAATTGGATACGACTTATCTCCGCAAAGTTGTTAACGAAGGTCATGGTTGCGGTTCACTAGCCAAGAGCGCTGTTAATGTGGAATCGGAAGGTGTTGCTGAAGTTGATAGTGCTGATACTGAGGTCGTTCAATATTTCCGTATTTCCTGTTCGGCTCATGATGATATCTATCTCTATATAAAGACAAGAGGTCAGATCGTCGATTCTGAAGGCCAGCCTGTAGCGGGGGCAATCGTTTATGAAAATTATTGTTCTTTTGATGATGAGCGTTGCCAGCATGTTACCGATAAAGATGGCTATTTCTACATAGATAGTGTACATTTCCTTACGTATTTGCAAATGGATGATCCTAAGGGTAAATATCTTCCTGATTATGAATTGATCCAGTTGCGCGCACTTTCTGCAGACTTTAGTCTAGGTGCGAATGTATTTATGGAATTTTCGAAAGCCACGGTTGCAGTCGTTGATGATGATCCTGTGGCCGATTTAGGAAAAATTGTTGTGGAACCAGTGTACACGGCAAAATTTTATTTGGATTCTCTTTTTGCGACTGAAGTGGATAGTACTTTGGAATATGATGAACGTGATAATGAAAGATGGAATGAAACAATGACGAAAAATATTGGGAAGGATGGTGATGGTATTTGCGTTGCCCTGAATGAAGTTGTTGTTCCCCCAGGTGTTCGGTTTGTTCCTTTTTTATTCTATCCTTGCTATAAGGTGACGGAAGAAGACTATAAGAATGGGTATGTCATCTTTTTTGGTCTGCCTGAAGGCAATTATAGAATTGACATCAATGGATTTGGAAATAGGCATGTTCCCGATTTTATAATTACTGGAGATGGAAGTGTTAAATAAATCACGCTTTTTTTTGCAATTGTTAAAAAAATATTCTATATACAGAATGTGAAAACATTCGTTTCTGCCCATAAGCTCGTCCAGATTATTATTCTGATTGTCATCGGCATTGTTGTCAACCGACTGCTTGCCGATTTAGCCATCTATTTTGAATTGCCGCTGTACCTGGATAGTATCGGTACGATTGTCGTTGCGGTGATTGGCGGGTTTAGCCCAGGCGCGATTGTCGGGTTTTTGACGAACTTCATTGGCGGTTTTGTCGATTCTTCGACGTATTATTACGGCACGATCAATGTGATGATAGCCGTGTGCGCGGGAATTGCGGCAAGGCGTGGGGCGTTCCACCATGTTTCACGCTTGCCGATGCTGCTTGGGATGCTGATGATTTTGAGCATCCCTTGCTCGGTGCTTTCGTATTTCCTTTTTGACTTCAAGATTGCCGAGAATGTGGTGACGCCGATTGCGACTGCTTTGCACGAGGGCGGGCTTCCGGTTCTCTTGTCGCAGATTTTGGCGGATTTCTGCACGGAAATCCCGGACAAGTCGATTTCGATTCTTGTGGCTTATGTGTTGATTCGCTTGACGCCGCGTTGGTTTGTCAAGGCGTTTGATTCTGTTTCGGGCCGCTCGCATGAAGACCGCTACCGTTCCAAGAACGAGATCCATACGCTCAAGGCTCAGGTGACGGCGCTCTTGTTCGTGTCGAGCTTTGCGCTAGCTGTGGTTGCGACGGCGGTCGCTTACAAGACGTATTCCGAAGCCGAAATCCATGAGACGACGCTTTTGGCGGAGTCGGTGAACAGGCTTGTTTCGGACGCTATCCAGAATGCGGATTCGACGACGCTTCACGAGTACATTCATGAACTTAAGGGGAAGCATCCGCGCATTTTGACGATTACGCCGGGCATGCACGAGACGGGCAAATGGGATGTGTCGATTGTGTGTACCGAGGCCCCGAATCCCGTATGTACCAAGTTCAGCCTTGCGGCGATCCGCATTAGCGTGGTACTGTTCTGCACGAAGATTTTCTCGACGCTGTTTGGACTTTTGCTTGCGATTGTGTTTACGGCCATCTTGATTGCAAACCGCAGGGTGGTTTACCCGATTCACGAAATGACGCTTGAAATGGATCATTTTGCCTACGATAGCAGCGAAGGGCGTCGGACGTCGATCGAGCAAATCAAGGGCCTAGAAGTGGTGACGGGCAATGAAATCGAAAACCTGCATTCGGCGATTATCAAGGCCGTTGAAGAAATTGATTTGTACATCAACAAGTCCGAGTACCAGGCGGCCTCGATTGCGGCTCTCCAGACAAACATCATTACGGTGCTTGGCGACATGGTGGAAAATCGCGATGAGACGACGGGTGGCCATGTGCGCCGTACGGCGGCTTATGCCGAGCTGATTGCGCGACAGTTGCAGCGCGATGGCAAGGAACCTGAAATTGACGATGCTTTTGTTTCGACAATCGCTGTGGCGGCTCCGCTCCACGATATTGGCAAAATCAATATTTCTGATGTGATTTTGAATAAGCCGGGCAAGCTGACGGACGAAGAATTTGCTGAAATGAAAAAGCATACGGTTTATGGCCGTGATATGCTCGTGCGAGCATCGAAGAACTTGGGCGAGACGGCTTACCTCAAGATGGCGAAGGAAATTGCGTATAGCCACCACGAATGGTGGGATGGCTCGCGTGGCTATCCGGAGCGCTTGAAAGGCAAGGATATTCCGCTTTCGGCTCGCATTATGGCGGTCGCGGATGTGTATGATGCGCTTGTTTCGGAACGCCCGTACAAGAAGGCTTTCTCGGTGGACGAAGCTTTCCGCATCATTACCGAGGATAGCGGGACGCATTTTGACCCGGAAGTGGTCGATGCGTTCGTGAAAAACCGCGAAATCGTCGAACAAATCATGAAAACCAAGTTTGAAGATTAAATCCTGTATTTCTTTTTCCAAAGCGCGTAATTATTTCAAAATCTGTATAACGATTTTTTCGTTTTGATTGCAAAAGCGTCGGCCAAGGCTATTTCTTCGCAGTAGCGTGCAAAACGAGTGTTGCGACGGGCTGCTTGCAGACCGGCATAACCGAGTGAAGCCGCTGACGCCGTAGGCG
>NZ_JBGUHR010000125.1:0-56865 GCF_045112255.1 Fibrobacter sp. | reverse complement strand
TCTTCTGTGTGTTTTTTATACATGAAAACCCCGAAAGTTATGTCCAACTTTCGGGGTTCACATCACTACGCCGGTGGGTCACTTTTTGTATAACATTATACTTTCGTTCAAGAGTCGAGCGGTCTTCCGTGAGCAATAAACGCCTCGTATTAACGAGGCGTGTTTGCGAGAGCGAGGCGAAGACGGAGTCTCGTTTCGCTCAAGAGCCGAGCGGTCTCCTTAATTTATTCTACCAACCAAGTTGCCGGAGAGCATGAAGTCCTTAGAAGCCTTGTAGCTGTGGAAACCTGCAGAGAGGGAGAAGCGGTCCGTGAGAGCCTTTTCAAGGTAAAGGGCTGCAAGAACATCCTTTACATGCTTGGTGTGGCCTTCATAGAAGCCGTGTTCTTTACGGTTGTAGACATATTCGGCTTCGAGGATAACACGGTCAACAGTCTTGAAGTTGAGTTCGATGCCGCCAGTAACAGGCACGGCAAGGTCGTCAGACAGATCCATCAAGGCAGCTTCGCCAAACAACGTGAGGAAGTTAGGAATGATCGGAGCGCGGACCTTCAAGGATGCGTTGTGGAAAATCTTTGCATCGCTGTCGTGAACCTTGTCAAAGATGTTGCTGCGGTAGCCGAGCTGGATATCGAACAATTCAAGGCTCGGGAGGTCGTGGAAGTTGAATACGACGCGGAGGTCACCCTTGTTAAGGTAGGAAGCCTTGCTGATGAAGGAAAGGGCGATGTCCATGTTTTCGTTGGCGATGAAGCCGAATTCAAACTGGTTTTCAGGATCCTGGGTAGAAAGGAAGCCATTCTTGTAGCCATCGATGTAGCCACCGAAGTAGTCTCCGTTCTTGTCGGTGTTGTCCCAACGACCGACCTTGAAGCTAAACCAGTTCTTGCTCTGGTATGCCCAAGCTTCGTCGAGCGAGAAGTAATCTTCGACGCTGCTCATTTCTTCGTTGATGTTGTCGGTCTTCAGGTCGCCCGGGTAGAATGCAAGGGCGACTTTACCCTTGAAGTTTTCCGTTTCGGCGAGAATGGCGAGATTGGCCTTGCCGCTCCACTTTTCGAGGTTGTTCGATTCATCGTCATCTTCGGAGGTCCAGAAAACCTTGCCAGCTTCGAGTTCGAAGTCTGCGTTGATATCGAAGTTGATTTCGTTTACTGTGAACACTGCATTTTCGATCATCTTCTTTTTCTTGCGGCTAGTGGTCGATGCAGGTTCTGTAGCAGCGACTTCTTCAGCCGGTGCAACTTCGGTCGAAACTTCAACTGCCGGGGCCGGTTCTGCCTTGATTTCCGGAGCCTTAGTTTCTGCAACCGGAGCAGGAGCTTCAGGAGCCTTGACTTCTGCTACTGGTGCGGGGGCTGCTTCTGGAGCCGGGGCCACGGCGGCCGGTGCTTCAACCGGTGCAACTTCGGTCTTGGCTTCTTCTACCTTTGCTTCAACGGCTTTTGTTGCTTCTTCAGCTTTGGCTTCGACTGCTGGTTTCTGTTCGTCTACAGCGGCTTTTGCATCTGCCGTTGTCTTTGCTGCTTCTTGAACCTTTGCGTCTGCGGTGGCCTTTGCGTTATCTACAGCCTTGGTTGCATCGGCTTTTGCCTTTTCGACCTTTGCTTTTTTCTTTGCGGTTACAGCTTTTGCTTTTGAAATTGCTGCTTTTGCTTCTACGGCCGGTTTTTCTGTTGCTGCTTTAACATCTTCTGCTGCGGGGGCTGCAAAAACGGATGCTGCCAGCAAACAGGACGCAAGAAACATTTTCTTCATTTGGATCTCCTTGGTATAAATCCGGGTTTGAATACTCGATTAAATGTTAGCAAAATAATCTTAATCTTTTTTTTACTACATATAATGCCCCCAATAATCTAATTTAAATATCCAAAAGAGGTGATCGTTTTGAAAAAATTATTGTTGGTGATGTTGGTGGTTTTGTCGGCGAGCGCGTTTGCTCAAATGAAGCTGGATGTCTATAAGAAGATTAATGGTGCTGTAGACGAAAATCGCCCCCTTGGATATTTGATGTCGTCCGATGCCATCAAGGAACTTCCGATTCCTAAGGACCGCATCGAGCACGAAAGCTACGTGGATGTCCAGGAGAAGGTCCGTGGCAAAAATGGAAAATACCAGACGGTCACCAAGAAACAAAAGGTGGTGACTTACGAAGAAGTGGAACCAAAAGTTCCGCCGCGTTATGTGCCGGTGAATTGCAAGTTTGGCGATGTCTGGGTCAAGCGTTCGGAGCTGGATCGCTTTATGCAGGAATACGTGGACTTGAGTGGGGAATATGTCTCTGAAACGGGACGCGTTGTGCTCAAGAGTTCGCCGAGCAATGCCAGCCGCTTTAACATCATCGTTCAGAACGGCAAAGACGATAACGTGGCCGAAATCGAAATGGGCAATCTCGAAAAGAAAAATATCAATGGCCATGCGCGTTTCGTTTACAAAGAAGATGGCTGCGCCGTAGGCGTGGATGTGTTTAACCGTGTTGTCCGCGTGGCCCAGCGTGGTTGCGAGGATTACAATGCTGGCGAATACACACTTGCGGGGAATTACCCGACGTTCAAGGGGAACAATCGCATTGTCGAAACGTTTAATTTGGATTCCTACAGTTTTTCTTACCCCAAATACCTCTGGTGTGCGAGCGGTTATGACACATGCGAACCGCTAAAAGATGAACACGGAATTGTGAATATCACCTGGAGCAAGGATGGTCATGGGACGATTGAACGCAAGGCGGGGAGTACGGTGCATACGTACCGTGCTATGGAACGCGTGATCCCGCACAAGCGCGACTATTTTATGGGTGAAAAGCCGATTGCGATCAAGACCAAGCGTACCGACATGAGTGGCGAATGGATGAACTGGTATTTCTATCCGCGCGCAGGCCGCTTTAAGATGATGCGCTCTGGACAGCGCCACGATGCCGCTTACATGGAAATTTACGAACCGGTCAAAGAAGATGATTAAGAGTGGGCTTCGCCCAAGCCCGTAATATGCAAAGAATTGCATTAGAAGATTATGATTAAATCTATTGAACAGAGTCGTATTTTGTTTTTGGATTCGGGGCCGCTCGTTAGGCTTTTGCAGATGCACCCGGACTATTACCCGATTGTTTCGGGTGTGCTTGATGGCGTGTACGAGAACAATGTGCAGGTCTTGGTTTCGTCTGTGACTTTATTTGAAATTTGCAAAAAGGCGTATGGCGCAAATGATGGCGTGCTTGCTCGGCAGTACCGCGAGTTCTTCGAGAAGTCTGCGAATGTGCGCCTTTGCGAAGTGAATGCCGATGTGTCGTTGAAGGCGGCGGAACTCTTTGCTGCTGCGGCCCGCACGAACCACAAATTGACCGAGAACGAATCTTTGCGCCTTGCAACCGCGTTTGTGAACGGTGCTGATTGCATCCTTACGGAATGTGCAAACTTCCGCGATGCAACCGATGCGCTCGTGGTAACGCTCGACGAGTTGTAATTATGAATTAGGAATTCGGACTTCGGAATTGATTCTTTGTTCCTGAAGAATCATTATTATAAAGCCCAAATCCTTCCTGCTTCCTACTTCCTACATCCTACTTTTTCTATCTTTAGCGCGTAAAATTTATTGGAGTTTAACATGTCTAATTACTGTCCTGTTATTGGTCTCGAAATCCATTGCCAGCTCGCCACTAAGACAAAGATGTTCTGTGGCTGCGAAATTGAAGTGAACACAAGCCCGAACAAGCACGTTTGCCCTGTTTGCCTCGGTATGCCGGGTGCCATGCCGGTGCCGAACAAGAAGGCTGTGGAATACGCCATTCGCTTGGGGCTCGCTCTCAACTGCGAAATCGATTTGAACGCCATGTGGACTCGTAAGAACTACTTCTACCCGGACCTTCCGAAGGGTTACCAGATTACGCAGACGGGTGGACTTCCGGTGTATGACCATCCGATTTGCAAGAACGGCTGGCTCGAAATTGTGAAGGCCGACGGCACCAAGAAGCGCGTGGGCATTACCCGTATCCACATGGAAGAAGACGCCGGTAAGCTCATCCACGACATGAGCCCGTCCCAGAGCCACTTTGATGCCAACCGCTGCGGCACACCGCTTTGCGAAATCGTGACCGAACCGGACATCCGTAGCCCGGAAGAAGCAGTGCTCGTCTTGAAGAAGATCAAGCAGACGCTCGAATACACGCGCGTTTCTAATGCCAACATGGAAAACGGCAACATGCGCTGCGACGGTAACATTTCGCTGCGCGCTTCTGAAGACGCTCCGTTCGGTATCCGCGCCGAAATCAAGAACTTGAACAGCTTCACGAACCTCGAAAAGGCTCTCTACTGCGAAATGAACCTCCAGGCATCGACGCTTGATGCAGGCAAGGAAGTCGAACAGTGCACCAAGCGTTATGATCCCAACGCCGACAAGACGATTGTGATTCGCTCTAAGGAAGACGCTCACGACTACAAGTACTTCCCGGAACCGGATATGGTCCGCCTCGTGACCGACCCGGCCTTCGTTGAAGAAATCCGCCGCACCCTTCCGGAACTGCCGGATGCACGCCGCGAACGCTTCATGAAGGATTTCGGTGTTTCTGAATATGACGCACAGGTGCTCACCGAAGACCGCGACGTGAGCGAATGGTACGACACCGCCGCCAAGAACTGCAAGAATGGCAAGGTGCTCGCCAACTGGGTCATCACGGAACTCCTCGCCAAGATGAAGGACCTCGAAGGTGGCCTCTCCGCTCTCAAGATTAAGCCGGAACAGCTTTGCGCTCTCGTGAACCTCATTGCAGACAACACCATCAACGGTAAGATTGCAAAGACGGTGTTCGCCGAAATGTTCGAAACGGGCAAGGATCCGGAAACGATCGTGAAGGAAAAGGGCCTCGTGCAGGTGACCGACACCGCCGCTATTGAAGCCGTGGTCCGCGAAGTTTGCGCTGCCAACGCTGCCCAGTTCGCTGAATTCAAGGCCGGCAAGGTCGCACTCAAGGGCTTCCTCGTGGGTATGACGATGCGCAAGTCCGGTGGTAAGGCAAACCCGGGTCTCGTGAACCAGATTCTCGACAAGCTCGCTAAGGAAGGCTAGTTTAGACGAGAGACGAAAGGTGAGAACGCCGATAGAAATAACGAATAAATGTCATTCCGTGCTTGATTCGGAGTTTAGATGGCGGATCAAGTCCGCCATGACGAGGCGTGGCCGAAATTACTGCGGCAATTTATTGCTCGTGGTTTTGTTTGCGCTTTTTCTCGCTTTCCCGACCTCAGCCTTTGCAAAGATGGACCGCTCGGACAGCTCCTATGTCAGTACGCTGAACATGACTGACGAGCAGAAGGAAAAGGTCTTCGGTGTTGATTCAGCGACTCTCGCCAAAGGCCCGACCTTGCAGGAACTTAACGAAGAAAATCCGACTTACGTCAAGCGCGAATACGACCATAAGCAGCAGGTGGTTGTCGGTAGCGTGGTGATGTTCTGCGTTGCCCTCGCGATGGTCCTGATGAACAATTACAACCCGAAGAGATAAGTTTAAACCTACAACAAAGTGCCGCTGGCACGCCGAAATCAATATGAACTACACAGAAGAAGCAAAACAGAATTTCAACGACCTCTCCAAGAACCCGTATCCGGGCCGTGGCATCGTGCTTGGCACAAGCGCCGATGGCAAGTCCTATGTGCAGGTTTACTGGATCATGGGTCGCAGCGTGAACAGCCGCAACCGTGTGTTTGAAATCGAAGCCGATACTGGTTTTATGAAAACCAAGGCTTTCGACGAATCCAAGCTCACGGACCCGCATCTCATCATTTACTATCCGGCTCGTCACACGAAGGACGTCCAGATTATCACGAACGGCGACCAGACGGACACGATTTACAACGCCATCAAGCTCGGAGGCACGTTCGAAAGCGCACTCCGCACTCGCCAGTACGAAGACGATGCTCCGAACTTCACACCGCGTATTTCCGGCATCCACTACAAGAATGCTGAATCGGCTATCTACAAGCTCTCCATCCTCAAGAGCCGTAACAATAGCGAGGACGCTGGCTGCGAACGTATGACGTTTGAATTTGAAAAGGCTCTCCCGGGTCTCGGTCACTTCATCAGCACATATGAAACCGACGGCAAGCCAATTCCGTCTTTCAACGGCTTCCCGAAACTCATGCCGATTTTCGCCACCGCTGAAGAAACGCTCAAGGCTTACTGGGATGCTCTCAACGCAGACAACAAGGTTTCCTTGATGGTCAAGTGGATCGACCGCGAAACCTTCGAAGCCAAGACGATTATCGTTAACAAGAACGTGTAAGAGTTCCGAGTTTCTAGAAATGTCATCCTCCGAAGGAGGATCCATAATATTCACGATTACGTGTATGGATCCCCTCACTTCGTTCGAGGATGACAGCTCCAGAATGACATTGTTATAATGCTAGTAACTAAAGACTAGTAACTGCGGTGAAGCCGACTTACTTCTCAATGACCTGCCCCAGAATCTGGTGCAGGCGTTTTTTATTCCCGAAACCATCGGGATTTTCGATGTAGTAGAAAATTTGTTTGATAAGCGCACTCGTGTTGAAATCGTACGAGGCGATTCGGAGCAAGTAGCTTTCGGCGGAGTTGTCGAATCCGAGCACGTTCGGGTCGGTCTTGTCGCCCGGCAATGTGCAATCGCCGTCATCGCTCATTTCGTAAAAGAGTCCCGCGACTTCATCGTTCACGCAGACCCAGCAGTTGCAATTTTCGGGCACATTCTTGGCAAACTGCAAAAGCTTTTTCTTCACGAGGTTACGGGCGTATGATTCTACGGAAAATCTCGAGACTTTCTGTCTTGCGATTTCCTTGTAGTCCCACGGGCTTGCAAATTCGTCATCGGTAAATGCAATGACTTCTAGCCCCGAATTCATGAGGCCCGTCAAGCGGTCCTTGGACCAGGAACTGTTATGGTACGGCGAGAAATAGCAGACCTTCTTGAAGCCTTTCTGCAACAGGTATTTGCCGAGCTGCTGGCCTGGAATTTCTCCGAATGTGGAGTTGAAAAACGCCCAGTTGTTCTTGCTCAAGAATCTCGGCGGGATGTTTTGCAGCGGGTGTTCCCACCAAACGGAAACGGGGTATTTCACGCCGTAAAAAAGCTGCAAAAGCGCATGTGGATTCTGCACCAAGAGCGTCGATAGCACCGCGCCAATGGCGTTCGGATAATCTGTCAGGTGGCAGACTTTTCCGCTGCGGTCAATGAGCTTGCCGCTTTCTTCGTTGATTCCGAGCAGAATGAGCTTGAAATGCTGTTCACCGGCAGTCTGGTAAACGAGGCGCAAGAAGTCGAGTTCGCGTTCGCTTTCTGCGGTAAAGCCGCCCCACGAATTGCATCGCGTGACGAACAGAATTTCGCTGAAATTCTTGGCTGTCTTTGTCTTGAGCGGGGAGGCGAATGCGTACAGGCGCCCACGGCGCACAAGAATGCCCTGGTTCACTTTGTGGATCAGGAACTTGCGGAGAATCGTCTGCGATACGTTATAGCGGTCGGAGAGTTCCTTGGCGAGTGGCAGATTCTTGTTCGGGTCGAGGAATCCTTTTTCCCAGTCCGTTGAAAATTCGCGTTCAAGGCGTTCGAGCACGGTTTCGTGATGAACCGTCTTTGAAAGCATTTGCGCGAGGTCGTTCACGTCCGGGGCTTTGCCCCAGAAGAATCCCTTGCCGCGGATGCTGTAAATGAGTCCTTCTTCGGAGAGCTGCTTGAGCACTCCCTGAATGGTTCCCGACGAGACTCCAAACGTTTTCATCAGCTTGCGCACGGACGGGAGCATTTCCCCGTCCTTCAGCTCTTGCTGCAAAATCGCTTTTTTTATCTCGTCGCGCATATTTTATGCCATGTTTCGGGCCGCAATCCATTCGCGAACGGCTCGTTCGGCTCGTTCGGCAAGAATCTCTTTCTTGTTCTTTTTCTTGAGGCCTTCGTGATGGGGGAGGAGGCCGAAGTTGAAGTTCATCGGCTGGAAGTCCTCGTTCTCTTCGACAAGACGGTTCATCAAGGAGCCGATGCAGCTTTCGTCAGGAAGCGGATCGGAATGCCCATGTAAAATCGTCTGCGCCATGTTCCAAGCGGCGTACCAACCTGTTGCAACTGCTTCGGTGTAGCCTTCGGAACCCGTAATTTGGCCTGCAAACCACGTGGGCGGAATGCCTTTAGCGCAATCGAGTTCCGGACGCAAGCGAAGCGTTTTGTCGAGGAACTTCGGCGATTCAATAAACGTGTTGCGGTGCATGCAGCCGAGGCGCGCAAACTTTGCGTTTCTCAATGCCGGCACCATGGTAAAGATTTCCTTTTGCGTTCCCCACTTGAGGCGCGTCTGGAAACCGACCATGTTGAACAAGGTTTTCTGCTTGTTCTCGGCGCGGAGCTGGATCACGGCATACCACAAATGTCCGTTGTTTCCAAGCCCAAGTCCGATGGGGCGCATGGGACCGTGGCGGAGAGTTTCGTAGCCACGACGTGCCATTTCTTCGACGGGAAGGCAGCCTTCAAAAAGCTCGCGCTTTTCGAACGGGCGCGGTTCAGTCGCTTCTGCTTCGCAGAGCTTGTTCACAAATTCTGTATAAGTTTCCTTGTCCAATGGGCAGTTGATAAAGTCTGCCGTTTCGCCTTTTTCCCAGCGGTTCATGTAGAACGCATGGTCAAAGTCGATGCTGTCCGTCTCGACGACAGGCGCGATCGCATCAAAGAAGTGCAGACGGTTACTGCCGAGGCGCTTGAAAATATCGTCGGCGAGAGCATCACTAGCCAAAGGACCTGCGGCAACAAGCGTCGGGCAATCGCCTTCAAGGCTCGTCACTTCTTCGCGGTGCAGCGTGATGTTTGGAAATTCTGCAATCTTCTTTTCGACAAGTTCACTAAAAATGTCGCGGTTCACTGTCAAGGAATCGCCTGCAGGTACAGCCGCTTCACGCGCGCAATCCAAGAGGAAACTTCCGAGTAAAGTGAGTTCCGCTTTTAAAAGGCCATGGGCGCTTGTAATGCCTAAAGCCTTGAAACTGTTAGAACAGACGAGTTGGGCGAGGTGTCCGTCCCTATGGGCGGGCGTCTGCCTGTTGGGGCGCATTTCGTACAAATCTACCTGAAAACCGCGGCTCGCCAATTGTAAAGCCGCTTCGCAGCCTGCAAGACCGCCACCAATAACACGTACTTTATTGCTCATAACAGTTAAATAATAATGTTTGTTAATAGTTCCGAGTTACTAGTTACTAGGGCCACTTCGTGACAGTTCTAAGTCTCAAGTTACTAGAAATGTTTATTTTGCATTTTCTAGTAACTACTAACTATTAACCAGTAACTAAATACTAGTAACTGCGGCGGAGCCGCCTAATTAACCACAATCTTCCGGTAGCTCTTCGCGTTACCGATCCAGAGCTTGACCAACAATTCTTCGAGGGATGCCGTGCTTACGCATTCCGGGTCTGCATCCTGAATTTCGTCCGAAATAAGATTCGCCTGAGTCAAGTTCAGCATGCCGTAGTACAAAGCCTCAAGCAACTGAGACAAAAACTCGGGCGAAACCTTAGCGACAGACTCCATGTCATTCAACGGCGGGAGCTGCGTTTTATCCGGCTGGAACTGATCCAAGTTATCCATAGTCCACATATCGGTCGCCTTGCTCATTTCGGGGGAGGGCGCAATACCGCTAAGCTTGGAACGATAATCACTCCATTCTTTGGCGGTCGTTTTCCCGGCCTTGCGGACAGACTTCAAGAAGGAGAGGACTGCGTAATACAGGTCTTTCTCCCTTTGGTTTGATTCTTTCTGAGAAACTGGAATCATTCTTACCTTATAATGAATTAGTGGCGGAAATGGCGCATTCCGGTGAACACCATCGCAATGCCGAACTTGTCTGCAGATTCGATGGAGAGGTCATCCTTCTTGGAGCCACCCGGCTGAACAATGTAGCGGACGCCAGCATCGTGTGCGGCTTCGACGTTGTCCGGGAACGGGAAGAATGCGTCAGAACCCATAACGACTTCGCCGAAGACCTTCTTTTCGAGAGCCTTGAGGCCGGCTTCGTTCACGAGCTTGCCGTTTTCGTCGAAGAATTCCTTTGCTTCCGGGAGGCGGGCGACGTTGTCGCGAACGCGCGGCTGGCAGAGGCGGAGGTTCGAGTCGATTCGGTTCGGCTGGCCCGGGCCAAGACCCATGACCTGGAAGTAACCCGGCTTGTATTCGTAGCACATCACGATAGCGTTAGACTTTGTATGCTTGGTGACGAGCCAAGTGAAGCGGGCGAGGTCTTCCTTGTTCTTCGGGAACTGGGCCTTCGTCACGCATTCGAACTTTTCCCAAGTACCGATGTCGCGGTCCTGGACGAGCATGCCGCCGATCACGTGCTTGTAAACCTTGCAAGGCGTTGCCTTCTTGATTTCGCCAACTTCGAGGAGGCGAATGTCCTTGGACTTGTTCTTGAGGAATTCGAGAGCGTCGTCGTCGAAAGCCGGAGCGAGCAAGATTTCAACGAACTTGCCCTTGAGGAATTCGGCAGTCTGGAGATCGACTTTGCGGGTCACGGCAATCACGGAACCGAAAGCGGACACCGGGTCACCAGCCCAAGCGGCTTCGAGAGCTTCGCGGAGAGTTTCGCCCGTAGCAAGTCCACACGGATTCATGTGCTTCACGATCACGACAGCATTGCCGTCGCTGAATTCGCGGGCCATTTCGAGGGCTGCGTCAGCATCGACGATGTTGTTGAAAGAAAGTTCCTTGCCCCAGAGCTGCTTGGCAGAAGCGAGGTTTGCTTCGGTGCAGGTCGGGTCGCGGTAGAATGCTGCGGACTGGTGGGAGTTTTCACCGTAGCGCATCGGCTGCGGGTCAACGAATTTCAAAACGAGTTCTTCGGACATATCATTTCCTTTGTGGATTTTTCCGAAGGAAATATAGAAAAAATGCCCACGCACGGTGGGCACATAAATAATAACTAAAGACTAACAGCCAATGACCATTGACTAGCTTTTAGAACAAACTAGCAGGAGGATTGTTGTCATCCAAGCCTGGAACGTCCGGATTCTGCGGAATGTTTGCGAGCGGGTCTTCCGGTTCGACTATCAAGTTGTAATAGACATTGTTCTTGAGTTCGTCTTCGATGTAGAAGAGTGTGCCGCCCATTGCGCTACCACATCCGGCGCAAGCGCCCTGGTAACGGATTTGCAAGCGGTTGTCGTCTGTCAAGTCGAGAATCTGCACGTCGCCTCCATCGCCCTGGAGCGTTCCGCGGACGGTCTGGTGCAACCAGGCTTCAATCTTTTCGATTTTCTGGGCTTTGGTCAGCGCATTCCATTCGGCATCGGCTTCGGCACGGCCTTCTGCGGTCTGTGTGCGGTACTTGATGCGTTCCATCTTCTCGCGAACGATAATTGCTGTAGCCTTCTTTTCGGGGTAGACGAGCAGAATCTTCGAGATGAGCGTGTTCATCTGCTTGATTTCCAAGGCGTCTTCCGGGATGGCTCGCACGTCTGGCGTGTCGCGCAATTCTTCTTCGAGGCTTTCGGCGGTAATCTTGCAAGCATCATCGACCGTTGCCATCTGAATCTTGCGGCAGAACGAATCGGCAAGGGCGGTAAAGAGCGGCCCGCCGTACGTAAAGAATCTCGTTTCCAGAATCTTGTCGCATTCCGGGTCGATCATCAAGTAGACCTTGAGGCTCGATTCCTTCACATCGACGAGGGCGAGGCCTTTTTCATCGGCTTCAATCTGGAAAATCGCCCCACGGTACTTGGGGGCTTTGGCAATATCTTGTAACTTCTGAGAAAATTTTGCGCTTTGTTCTTCGTTCATGCGCGCTAATTTAGAAATTTATGACGCTTTTGGGGAGGGTTTTGCAAAGCCTAGCGTAAATATAGGGTTTTGAACATAAAAAGGAAATGCCCGCGCAATGGCGGGCACTTTAAACTTAACTGGATCCCTCACCCTTGCAGGGTTCAGGATGACGTGAAAGATTTATGCCTTTATTATCGTATCCTTAGCGAGGACGACGATGCCGGATTCGGTCACGTGGAAGAGCTGCTTGTCGCGTTCCAGGTCGTAACCAATCTGGAAACCGGCCGGAATATGCAAGCCCTTTTCAACGATTGCGCGGCGCACCTTAGCACCCGGGCCAATCGTCACGTTCGGGAAGAGGATGGACTCTTCGACGAGAGCGTCCTTCTGGATGGTAACACCCGGCGAGAGAATGCTCTTCACGACCGTACCACCACCGATAATGCAGCCCGCAGAAACGATGGAATCGACAGCTGCGCCTTGATGGCTTTCGTTATCGCCCGCAAAGAAACGTGCAGGCGGCTGGTTCCAGTTATACGTACGGATCGGCCAGTAGTTGTTGTAGAGGTCGAACGGCGGATTTTCGGAGCAAAGGTCCATGTTTGCTTCAAAGAAGGCGTCAAGTGTACCCACGTCGCGCCAATAACCCTTTGTAGAAGCCTTTTCGCCACGCACGATGTTCGTATTGAAGTCGTAAACGTACACCGGGTATTCCTTGTACAAGCGCGGAATGATGTGCTTGCCAAAGTCCGTTGCACCGTCGTTTGCGCCCTTCAAGAGTTCGCGCACGAGGAACTTGCTTGTGAAGAGGTAGTTGCCCATGCTGGCAAGGCACCAACCCGGACGGTTCGGCATCTGCTTCGGTTCCTTAGGCTTTTCTTCGAAACCGATCATGCGGTTGTCCGCGTCAATTTCGATAATGCCAAATTCGCGAGCTTCTTCGACCGGCACTGGGATTGCCGCAATCGTGAGGAGGGCCGCACGGCTCAAGTGGAAATCAATCATCTGGTTGATGTCCATCTTGTAAATGTGGTCGCCACCGAAAATGGCAACGAGGTCCGGGCGTTCGTCGGTAATCAAGTTGATGTTCTGGAAAATGGCGTCGGCAGTACCGCGGTACCATTCATCACCAGTGCGCATCTGTGCAGGAACGAGGTCTACGTACTGGTCTAGGCTTGCGTTCAGGCTCCAGGCGGCAGAAATGTGCTTGTTCAATGAATCGCTCTTGAACTGCGTCAAAACCTTGATCTTGAAAATGCCGGAGTTGATGAAGTTGTTAAGAACAAAGTCAATAATGCGGTAGGTTCCGCCAAAGTGTACGGCGGGTTTTGCACGGTCGCGGGTGAGGGGCTGCAGACGGCTCCCTTGTCCACCAGCCATGATCATGCAAAGGATATTCTTTTGATGTTCTCTTGAGTATGACCAGCTCATGAAATTCCTCTGTAAATTCTATTTCGTAATAACTGCCCATAAAATACCATTTTTTTTGCTAAAAACATTAAAATTTTGAATTTTTGTTAAAAAAAACAAACCGAAATAGGCGGTTCGCCGTAAAAGCCGTTTTTGAAAGGGAGGTGCCCTCCCGGAACTTGTCCGGGGCAAGTCAGCCCGGGATGACAAATGAGGCGGGCATGACAAGCTTAAAACTTCCTACAGCCGACTTCCTACTGCTTACTAATCACTAAAATTCATTGACCAATACCCATTTTTTTTGCTATCTTGTAGCGCGTTCGAAATATCTCGAAATCTAACACGTTAAACCAATAGGAGCTCATAATGAGTCTTACTCTTAACGATATCAAGCACCCGAAAATCAGTACTTGGGTGAATGAAATGATTGCCATGTGCGAACCGGACAACGTCGTCGTCGTTGACGGTACCCAGGAAGAATATGATGCCCTCATGCAGAAGTGCGTCAAGGCCGGCCTCGCAACGAAGCTTGCTAAGAAGGAAAACTGCTACTTGTTCCGTTCTCTTCCGTCTGACGTGGCTCGCGTCGAATCCCGTACGTTCATCTCCTCCGTCAAGGAAGAAGATGCAGGTCCGACCAACCACTGGATCGACCCGTCTGAACTCAAGCAGACGATGCGTAAGCTCTACAAGGGTTGTATGC
Source organism: Fibrobacter sp. (assembly GCF_045112255.1). Taxonomy (GTDB): domain Bacteria; phylum Fibrobacterota; class Fibrobacteria; order Fibrobacterales; family Fibrobacteraceae; genus Fibrobacter. Next base: position 42,993 of record NZ_JBGUHR010000125.1, on the reverse strand, counting down.
ACGGCCGTACCATGTACGTGATCCCGTTCTGCATGGGCCCGCTCGGCTCCCCGATCTCCAAGAACGGTATCGAAGTCACTGACTCCGAATACGTCGTTCTCAACATGGACATCATGACTCGCGCTGGCAAGAAGGTTCTCGATATCTTCAATGCTGACCCGAACGCTGACTTCGTTCCGTGCCTCCACTCCGTTGGTAAGCCGCTCCGCGAATGCGAAAGCGACAACGGCATCTGGCCGTGCGCTGACGTTGAATACAAGTACATCACGCAGTTCCCGGAAGAACGCCTCATTTGGTCCTACGGTTCCGGTTACGGTGGAAACGCCCTCCTCGGCAAGAAGTGCTTTGCTCTCCGCATTGCTACCGTTCTCGCTCGCGACGAAGGCTGGCTCGCTGAACACATGCTCATCCTCAAGCTCACCAACCCGAAGGGCGAAGTCAAGTACGTGACTGGCGCATTCCCGTCTGCTTGCGGTAAGACGAACCTCGCCATGCTCATCCCGACTATCCCGGGCTGGAAGGTCGAAACCATCGGTGACGACATTGCATGGATGAAGTTTGGCAAGGATGGCCGTCTCTATGCTATCAACCCGGAAGCTGGCTTCTTCGGCGTTGCCCCGGGTACTTCTGCAGAATCCAACAAGAACGCTCTTGTTTCTGCTGAAAAGAACACGATCTACACGAACTGCGCTCTCACTGAAGACGGCGACGTGTGGTGGGAAGGCATCGGCTACCCGGCACAGGGCAAGCTCGTTGACTGGAAGGGCAAGACCCGTGACGCTCTCCCGAAGGACAAGGCTCCTAAGGGCGAAGAAATGGCTCACCCGAACGCTCGCTTCACCGCTCCGGCTAAGCAGTGCCCGTGCATTGCTAAGGAATGGGAAGATCCGGCTGGTGTGCCTATCTCTGCAATCCTCTTCGGTGGCCGTCGTCCGTCCACCATTCCTCTGGTCCACCAGTCTCTCAGCTGGAACCACGGCGTGTTCCTCGGCTCCATCGTTGGTTCCGAAATCACTGCTGCTTCCACGATCGATGCATCTCAGGTCGGTAAGATCCGTCGCGACCCGTTCGCAATCCTCCCGTTCTGCGGCTACAACATGGGTGACTACTTCAAGCACTGGATCGAAATCGGTCAGAAGTCCACTGAAGACAAGCTTCCGAAGATCTTCTACGTGAACTGGTTCCGCAAGGATGCCAACAACGAAAAGCTTCCGGGTGGCTTCATGTGGCCGGGTTACGGCGACAACAGCCGCGTGCTCGCTTGGATCTTCGACCGCTGCAACGGTGTTGACAACGCTGTCGAAACTCCGATCGGTTACATGCCGAAGGAAGGCGCCATCAATACTGATGGTCTCGCTGACTACTATAAGGAAACTCTCCCGCAGATCACGAAGGTTGACGTGGAAGGCTGGAAGAAGGAACTCGCTGATGTTAAGGAAAACCACTATCCGAAGTTCGGCAAGCACCTCCCGAAGGAACTCTCCGAAATCATCGACATGATCCAGGATCGTTTGAACAAAGCATAATTGTTCACAAGCCGATAGTCGCGGACAAGCACGCTTGTCCATGACCGAGGCGAAGAACAAAGGACTGCGAAGCAGTCCAATTCCTAAAGGAATTTTCCTTTGAAAATACCCTTGCGATGAAAGTCGCAAGGGTGTTTTTGTATAAAGTCGTCAGTTAGCTTTCATTCTTAATTGGCGTAGTAGCTGCCACCATGTCGATAGCCCAAAATACTTATACGCAGAGAATCTCTTGCTGATGCCGATGTATCTGCGATTAACATTGTTGTTATGTCTAAAGTATCACTACGCCCATATTGGTCTGTATATGCAAGTTTCCAGGAAATGGTCGTATCGCGATATGATTTCATGGATCCATTAAAGAATTGATAGGTTACCCGTTCAATATCCTCGGGAAGTCTATGGACAATGCTTCTATATTCATTACTAGTAGGCATGTATTGTACATCGGCACGCCCAACCTTGCATTCTCCAGAGCGATGAGTCGCTTCATAACCAAAGGGAACGGAGCTTCTATCCTCAAAAGAAAAACCTTCTGGTAGGCCGATGGGTTCTAGGTAGTAACTGGAGGAAAAATGAAAAAATTGGGCGCAAGCATCACCGTATAGAGTCGACAGAACCTTTTGTACGGTATCTCGGTTGAATTCTGGAATTTTGGCAACGGGAATATAGTTGACAAGCGCGTTTTCGCCGAAGTTTATGTCCTTGTAAGTTGTATCGTAAATGGTGTCTTTGTAGCTGGGACATTCTATTTGTTTGTTGTTGGCATCTTGGCAATGTATAACCAACGTATAACAGCCGTCGATGCATGTTTCGTGGTAACAGCTAAAGCTGGAGTCCTTTATGCTGCAATCCGATTCGTTCCATTCCGTTGTATCGCCCTTAAAATTGAGCGCTCGATACATCGTCACATTCTTGTATAGTGTGCTATCCGCAATTGAAGCGTAATCTTCAAGGGGAATCTCTTTTACCGGTTCCGCGCCATTGATTCCGGTTTCGTTATTTGAACATGCGAAAAGGCTAAATGCTAAGCCAATTAACGATACGGACGCGAATTTACAGAATAACTTCATTTTTACTCCAAGTGAAAACTCCTTCTGTAAATAAAAATAGATAAAGCTCATACGAAAAGCAATAATTTGTGTGAACGGATTATAAAGAAATTCAGTAAAAGATGTTTATAAGATAAACCTAATACTATAAAATAGCCCAAATAGGCTATTGAGTTTGTTGTAATGTTGTGGTAGTTTTATTGTATCATTGTAATTCATAACAAGGTTTATCTATTGAGGGAAAAATGGAAGAAAATGAAAATAAGTTAGCGTCAAGTGTATATACGCGTATAAAAAATCATTATGAAGCGTTGCGCAGTGATATTGGGCATGATCAAAGACGCTCTTCTGAATACGGCTTTGCAAATTGTAAATGTTGCATGACGAATTATCCAGATATTCAATCTGTTTGGTCTCAGAAAAATTACAAGTTTTTAGAAAACGCGTATGATCCTAAAGATTGCAATGATGCCAACAGTCATTTGTGCGTTCACCCGAACCTCTGGGAAAACGGTGCCAGCAACCATTTATCGGGTGTTTTTGAAGTCTTAAAGGATAAGATTTACCAGGTCCGTGGCTACGACATGTCCAACATTACCTTTGTAAGGAGTAACCCTAATGGAAACGATGCTCCTCGTTGGTTTGTTATGGATACGCTGATGAGCAACGAATGTACCGAAGCCGCAATTTCGTTGTTTAACGATTATTTGGTGAAAAAATACGGTAAAACAAGTTATACCGATACACGGACGGATTCTTCTAAACAGCGTATCAGAAACCAGCTCCTCAAGGGCTACATTGTCGGTATGATTATCAGCCATTCCCATATTGACCATTATGGCGGAATGGAAACTGTCGCCAATTATTTTGTTGATGGTGGTGATGGAAATTTTGTTGATAGTGGTGATGGAAAAATTGACAAGAATTTCAAAGATGCAAACGGCAAAGATGATATAAAGAAGGTCAACAACCGCTTTATTCTCGCTCCCGCAGGTTTTTATGACCACGCCGTCAGCGAAAATGTTTACTTGGGTAATGCGATGGGGCGTCGCGCATCTTATCAATATGGAAGTTTCATCAAGCCGAATGATGATACTGATCTCTGCGGTGAAATCAGTATTGGCATTGGGCAAGGACAATCTACCGGGAAGCCTTCTGCTGTGGGTCGGCCGACAATCGAGATTTCGGAAAATGTCAAATTGCAACTTGACGAAATTGTCGTTGAATGCCAGTTGACTCCGGGGACTGAAGCGCCTGCCGAAATGAACAATTATATTCTAGATTATCAGGCTTTGTGGCTTGCTGAAAACTGTTCTGGTACGTTGCACAATCTCTACACTCTTCGTGGTGCAGAAATTCGCGATGCAAAGGCTTGGGCGCATTTCTTGATGGAAGCTGCCGTTAAATATGGCGACGATGCTAAAGTTATTTTCCAGAGCCATAACTGGCCTCACTGGCAAAAGGGTACATCTGAAAAAGATGGAAATAAATCGGTTCCTACAGTTGACATCCGCAACTTTATTATCGAAACTGCGGCCATTTACAAGTACATCCATGATCAGACGCTCCTTTATATGAACATGGGCTACAAGATGAACGAAGTCGCGGACATGCTCGTATTGCCGAGGGGCATGCAGAAAAATTGGACCCTCAAGCCATTTTATGGAACGCCTGTACATAATGCCAAAGCCGTGTATCAGAAATATCTTGGCTGGTACGACGCCAACCCGATTCACCTTCAGGAACTTCCGCCCGAACAGTTGGCCAAGGAGACTCTTCGTTATGTGATGGCCGGGAGCCGTGAAAAGATGTTGTCCATGATTGACGAAGATATTGCCAAAGGCAACTACTGGATTGCGGCCTACATGTCGAACCAGATGATTCTTTCTGGCGACTGCGAAGATGTTGCTGACAGAGCCAGGAATCTTTGCGCTAGGGCGTTGCGTCAACTTGGTTACCAGAGTGAGTCAGGAACTTGGCGTAATGCTTACTTGAGTGCTGCCTATGAACTCGTTTGCCCAAAACTTCAGCCGGATCAAGACAAGTCCGATCAGTTGGCTCAAATGCCTCCTGAAACATTGCTTGATTATATATCGATCTTCTTTGATGGTGAATTGGCGGCTGCAAAGGTCGATTGTGATAAAGTCCTTGCGGTCTTGAAGGACGGAAAATATACGTATTTCACGTTTGTCGTTAAGAACGGTGCAATTCTCTATTACGAAATCACGGCTAACGAATATAACAGCTCTAAAAATAAAATTGATGTCACTTTTGATGAACTCAAGAGCGTTGCTGTCGGCGCGTATAAAGGTAAATGCGGCGTCCTTCGCGATATATCTAACGCCTTGATTAATGTCTCAAGCTACAAGCGCTTTAAATATTTCGATATAGTTGGTCGGCATGATAGCGAAGTGATGGTGCGTAACGGTAAAACTTTTGATTTGAAAAAGGAAGTATATGACTGCATCCAGCTGCTTGAAAAATATGTCGGAAAGCTCGAAAATGAAAAATCTGTTGTTGTTCTTTCTAACGTTGATAAGCTTTGCTGGCTCAATTATTACCAGCTGTTGAAAAAGGACACTCATGTTACTCTCGACGGCGATTTCTTTATCCCAGGTGACGAAACCATGGGCGTTGGAAATGATGGCAAATTTATGCAGTATGAATTGTACTATACCTTGTACACTCTTTATAGATACTTGTACCGTAGCTATTTAAAGAATGATTACGGCTATAAAGGGAACAACTTTGACGAAGAATCATTTGCAAAGTTGAAACAAAGTATTGTATTGCTTGAAACGTATGTTGCCGATTATTACCTTGGTGATTCTGAATCGAAAGTTTATTTTGAAAAGGGCGATTTTGAAGCATGGCGCTACCTGAACAATTATACCACTCCATTGCTGGAACAGTCCCCGTTCAGAATTGCAAATTTCTTCAAGGAACTTTACAAGCGCTATAAAGAGCTTTCGTGCGAAATCAAATCTACCGGGAAAAACTTCTTCCTCGAGTCCATCAAGGTCGATAATGGTGTTATCAAGGTCTATAATGCATCGCACAGCAGGATCCAGTGCAACAATGTTGAATTGAACGGCGTAAGCCAAAATGATTCAGTCGTTGTCGATGTATCCAATATCAAAGATATTGCAATTGTAGAGACTTTCTACGAGACCGGTAAAGAGAAATTTGTCACTGGTAGACTTGTCTATCGAAAATAGTTGAATTTACTCCTAGCAGTAAAATCCTAGACCGTAGTTTTATAGACTACGGTCTTTAACGTTTATTCAAAATGACGACTGCCGAGAGAATGAGGAAAATGCCGAGTCCAGAAAGCAGAGTCAAAGCTTCGGAGAAATACGTGATGCCGACAATTGTTGCGACCATAGGTTCGACGGTCGCGAGAATGCCCGCCTTGCTCGCTTCTACATTGCGCAGCCCGAGCGTGTATAGAAGGAACGGGATTACGGCTGTGAGAAGTGCCGTGAGTAAGCTCAAAAGAATAAGTCCGTTAAAGTCCGTGGCGCTAGAAAATTTGGACAACATATCGGCAGGATGGTTGATGAACCAAGAGCCGATGGCGGCAATCAGGAATGTGTACGTGGTAACGGTGTAGGGGGAATATTTGCGCAATGCAATCGTTCCCAGAATGCTGTAAAGTCCGTAGCCAATGCTGGAACCAAGACCGAACATCAGCCCTGTTGCTGTAATCCCACCGCCGGAAAATCCTGAAACCAGGACGCAGCCGGCAAAGGCCAGGGTGAGCGCGATAACTTTTTTGCTATTAATCTTTTCGTGGAAAAGGACTGCCGACATCAGCATAATCCAGATGGGCGAGGTGTACAGGAGTATTGCCGCTGTGGAAAGAGGCATGATCGTGATGGCCGAAAAATAGCAGACCGTAAAGAGCAAAATACTCCCGATGCCAAGCCCTAGGAAGAGCGGAATATCCCGCAGCGAAATCTTGAAGCCATCGCGATTCTTGATGAACAAAATCAAGGAAAAGAACAAGGCTGCAAGAGAAATTCTTATAGATACAATCTGGATGGCGCTAAAGCCGAATTCGCCGAGCGCACGGACAAAAATGCCCATGCATCCCCAAAAGCTAGCGGCAATAATGATAAGAATCGGTCCGATTTTTTGATATGTCAATTTATCCATAGGACACTAAATCTAGTATATAAAGTTTTTGCCATTGTCATTTTATCAAAACGAATTCGTTTTTAGCCTCAAAAAAAGTGAAATTTTCAGTTTACTTTATGGTAAGAACGGTTCAAAGGAGGCTTTATGACGTTTTCAATGACGGGATTTTCTCTTTTTGCGGGATCCATCGCTTTTTTGAGCGGTCTTGCCAGTGCTGCAACGATAAACGTTGACATGGGCAAAGAATACCAGCGCATCAGCGGCTTTGGCGCCGCCTCGGCATGGGCTGGGTCCATCACCGACAAGAACGCTGCCTTCCTTTGGGACTCTACAAGTGGCGCTGGGCTTACGCTGCACCGCATCCGCATTGCTCCAGACGGCACCACCTCCGAAACAAGTATTGCTAAAAAGGCAAGTGAATACGGCGTCAAAGTCTGGGCTGCTCCGTGGACTTCCAAATACACCGTCAATTACGATGGCGACAAAAAGCATCTGGATTTTAATCACGCCCAAGATTGGGCGAACACCATCTTGAAGTTTACCCAAGACATGCGAAAGGCTGGCGTGAACTTATACGCGATTTCTTCGCAAAATGAGCCTGACGGCACCGGCGATAACCACTACGACCCCGATGAATTGGCTCGTTGGGTCGGCGACTACCTTGGCCCTACGCTCGATACCACGGGCATTAAAATCATTGGCACTGAAGCCATCAACTGGTATGGATTCCCCAATTACAAAAAAGCCTTCTTCAACAACCCCGCCGCATTGAAATACACGGACATCTTTGGAACGCACGAATATGGCGGCGATCCGGCCGCTTATCCCGAAATCCACGAAGCCGGCAAAGAATTCTGGGAAACCGAAGTCTACGACCTTGGAAGTAACAAAGAAGACGTTGGCATGGGAAGCGCGCTTCGCGTTGCAAACATGATTCACGACGCTTTAACGATTTCGAATATGAATGCTTGGCATTTCTGGTGGATTTATTCCTGCAGCGAACCCAGCTGCGGTAACGGAGCGCTTTGGCCACAAGGACAAGGGAACCCCGACAACGTGGAACCCACCAAGCGACTCTGGGTCATGGGAAACTTCAGTCGCTTTGCACGCCCTGGTTTCTGGAGAATCGACGCCACCAAGAATCCTGAAAGAGATGTAAAAGTCACCGCCTACCGCGACTCCCTCAAGACGAAAATCGCAGTCGTCATTCTCAATTCCAAGAACGAGGAATTCAAGGCTGACTTCGACTTCGGAAACACTAAAATTGGAAGTTTCAAGCCTTATGTCACCGATGAGAACAACAACCTCAAGGAAGGAACCGAGGTCAAAGTCAACGGTACAAAGTGCAGTTACAGTGTTCCGGCTCGCAGTGCAACGACCGTTGAATTCATTCTGTGGCAGGAGCCAAAGGTGGAGCCGCCCAAAGATTCTACAGACGCAATTGCTCTCAGAAGGATTTCTGTCCCCCAAAGCCATCATAGCTCATATAAAGTATTTAGCCCAATTGGTGCGTTTATCGGCGAATTCCAAGCTGGCGATGTTGGCGAACTTCGCAACGCCATGACAAACGCTGGCTTAAGCCGCGGCGTGTACATGGTCAAACGAGGTAATGCGAAAACACAACGGATGGTGGTGAGATAGAGAAATGGTCGCTCCTCGAGGGGGCGGCTTTTTTGTTAGATGCGCAACTGTTGCATTTTTTGCATCAGTTCAAAACAAGTTGGAGTGAGCATCAGATTGAGTTGTTGCATTTATTGCAACAACTCAAAATGATTAAGTGTATGTCGTTGAATGGAAAATGCTGTTGGAAACTTCGCTCTATTGACAGAAGTTTCTAGGGGAATATATTTTTAACCATATGATGTACCCCTTTATGACATTAGACGATAATACAGAAATAGTCCATTCCGAAATGAGCAAGGATGAGTATTCTCAAAATGTTGAAAATGATATGGATGCTTTATGGGATTCTGGTAAATGGAGCGAAGAAAAGAATGAAGAAATACTAAAAGAGCGTTTGCGGACTCCTTATAGGAACAAATAAGAATTATTTTTATTGTACATTTCATTTTATTATGGAATTTCATCGATGAAAAAAAAATTTTAATTGTTTTGTCCTTCTTATTTCTATTAAATAGTTGTGGGGAAGAAGATTCTTTTATGACTTCTTCTGATACGGTTACTGTTATTGATGTCAATGCTAAAGAATATTCAATAAACGGTAATGTTGTTGGCAAAACTTCTGATGATGTTATTCAAGCAGAAAATTTATTGATAAAACCAATTGATTTAAGGTTGAAATCATTAATTAAGAAAACGAACGAATACTCACTCCATATCCATTTGGCTGAAAATCTTTCTTATGGTGTATTTTACAAAATTATTGCAACGGCGAGTTTTTCTGGGATTACATCTATCCAATATGTTGTCGGGAATAAGTTTAAAACTCCATTTGAAATTTATTTACCGGAAAGGAATGATAGAGGATGCCAAAAATTTAAATCTGTAATGAGATTGTTTAATCTCTTAAATGAAACTTATAAGTCGTCCGACGAGTTTATAAAAGACAAACGTCAAGAAATTGAGTGTGCTGAAAAATACATGGAGCTTTCTTTGTTTGTTACCGAACAAAACATGATCCAAAAATATGAAGTTCGTTTAAACGAACTAGGAATTATTGGAGGTGGAAAATCTTATACGTTAAAAAATGAAAAAGAATTGTGGAATTTACTAGACGACATTCGTTCAAGAACGGATCTAGAAAACAAACTTGATCGAAATAAAATTGTATTTGTAGCTGATAAAAATATTCTGCTAAAAAACATCGTTCCGATTATAACGAAATTAACTGAATATGGTTATGAAATTTCTTATGCTGCTTTAGGAAGTTGATTTCTGGCGTCAGAAGCCCGCTTTCGCGGATATGACACTTTGGATGGGACCGGGTGTAAAATTTATATATTAACATAAAACAACTATCAGAAAGGCTGTTTAAACCATTTCAAACGGCTAATTTGGTTCTTAGCTAACGGGAAAGGGATATGACTGAAGAAGAAAATGTTGCATACAAAAAATACTATAAAGAAGTAATCGAACCTTGTTGGGAAAATGAACTTAATAAAAAATTGAAAAAAGAATATGAAAAGTTAGATTTGAGTGTACTAGACGACGAAATTAAAGAAAAATTGTCTTGCCCTCTATTGATATTCCCAGGACTGAATTACAATGTTGGCGAAGGAATCTTTATTATTGGTAAAGATCCTAAGGAATGGGGACATAATGACATTGGTTCTGATTTCCTAAGTTTTGAAAATCCTCCTGTTGGTATTGATAAAGAAAAAACATTAATGGAAGCGCAAGCTGACTGGTTTCTGTGGAATTATGAGGAAGAATGTGGTAAGGGTAACACTTTCTTCAATGCTGTAAAAAAAATTACAGGAATTAATCAAGGGAAAAACTTTTTTGAATCACCTTTTGTTTGGGATGATTTGATTGCTGTGTCTTATAACGGGGGAAGTTATATGAACCCAGAGGTGAGTGAAATTGATAAGAAAAGAATAGTTGAATATTCAGAAAAAAAATTAAGAATGGAACTTTCCATAGCGAAACCGAAAATTGCAATATTTTTGATAGGCACATATGCGGGTTATGGGGGATGTTTTTGGAATATGTTTCCTGAAATCAGAGAGAAAGATTTAAAACACGTTGAAGGTTTTTCGGATTTAAATCATTTTGTTTTAACCTTAGAAGGTCATTCAATAGAGTGCTATGCGACATCTCATCCGTGTAGTAAGAAATGGAATGATGGTAAAAATGAGGTCTTGAAAAAGTTGGCAGAGATTGTAAGTGAGGCTCCAAAGTGAGGTGATTGGTTGAACTTGTCTCTCATTTTAAATGAAAAAAAACGCAGGCTCGAATGAGTCTGCGTTTAAAGATTTGAAAGACACATAAGTCGCGGGGCATTACCTCGCAACGTGGCATCTTACTTCTTCACGTGCCTATGATACTCTTGGAGACTGCACACTTCGAATCTTCCGAAGTCGTGCTTGTCCATGAGGCCTTCCACGGTAGAGGTGAGGGCGGCGATGGTCGTCGTGATAGGAATGCCCGAGACAACGGCCTTGGAGCGCATCTGGATTTCATCGACCATGGCTTCGGCGCCGGTTTCGGTGGTGTTCACGATCCACTGTACTTCCTTATCGTGGATAAGGTCCAAGAGGTTCGGGCGGCCACGGGAGATGCGGAACACGGCGCGGGTCTTGATGCCTTCGTTGTAGAGCATGGTGGAGGTGCCGCGGGTCGCGTATAGTTCGTAACCGAGGTTCACGAGCTGGCGGATGAGCGGTACGGCCTTCTGCTTGTCTTCGTCCTTGAGCGACACGAAAATATTGCCCTGGCTCGGGACCTTGTTGCCGGAAGCGAGCTGGCTCTTGAGGTAGGCAAGGCCGCGGTCGCGATCGAGGCTCATGACTTCACCGGTGGACTTCATTTCCGGAGAAAGCGTGATGTCGACGCCCGGGAACTTGACGAACGGGAACACAGCTTCCTTGACGCTCACGTAAGGCACGCGGACTTCTTCGGTGAAGCCGATCTGTTCGAGAGTTTCGCCGGTCATGCAGCGTGTTGCATAGCTTGCAAGTGGCACGCCGATGGACTTGGAGACGAACGGAACCGTACGGGATGCACGCGGGTTCACTTCGATCATGTAGAGTTCGCCATCCTTGACAGCGAGCTGCATGTTCATGAGGCCAACAACATGGAGTTCCTTTGCAAATTCCTTGGCGAATTCACGAACCTTGTCCTGAATTTCCTTGGAGAGTGTCATCGGCGGGATAACGCTAGCGGAGTCGCCGGAGTGGATGCCTGCGGGTTCCACGTGTTCCATGATAGCGCCGATAACGGTGTGTTTGCCATCGCTGATGCAGTCCACGTCGAGTTCGGTTGCGTCTTCGAGGAAGCGGTCGATGAGGATCGGCTTGCCTTCGCCAATGGCGGCTGCTTCTTCCACGAACTTGCGGAGGTACTTTTCCTTGTAGACAATCACCATGCCGCGGCCACCGAGAACGAAGCTCGGGCGCACGAGAACCGGGTAACCGATCTTATCGACAATGGCGAGGGCTTCTTCGACATTGTGTGCAATGCCGCTTTCGGCCTGCTTGATACCAATCTTAGTGACGAGCTGCTTGAAGAAGTCGCGGTCTTCGGCGAGGTCGATGTCTTCGGGGCTTGTACCGATGACGTTTGCTCCAGCCTTCTTGAGACGCATGGCGAGGTTCAGCGGAGTCTGACCACCGAACTGAACAATTACGCCCGCGCACTTTTCGCGTTCGTAAATGCCCATGACATCTTCGAGCGTAAGCGGTTCAAAGTAGAGCTTGTCCGAAGTATCGTAGTCGGTAGAAACCGTTTCGGGGTTGGAGTTCACCATGATGACTTCGAAGCCGTGCTTGCGGAGCGTAAATGCAGCGTGGCAGCAGCAGTAGTCAAATTCAATGCCCTGGCCGATTCTGTTCGGACCGCCGCCGAGCACCATGATGCGCTTCTTGCTCTGGTGACCCGGAATTTCACGGACCGGTTCAGTGTTGTCGGCGTAGCAGCTATAGTAGTAAGGTGTGATAGCTTCGAATTCGCCGGCGCAAGTATCGACGGAGTAGTAGCTCGGGACGAGACCGATCTGCTTACGCACTGCCATGACTTCTTCCGGAGTCTTGTGGAAGAGGTAACCAATCTGGATATCGCTGAAGCCGAATTCCTTAGCCTGGCGGAAGAGTGCTTTATCCTTGGCGAGTTTTTCGAGAGAACCTGCTGCTGTGATTTCGTCTTCGAAGCAGGCGAGTTCTTCGAGGTGACGCAAGAAGTAGCGGTCGATTCTGGTCACATCGTAAAGCTTTTCGATGTCCCAGCCGCGACGGAATGCTTCGTAGACCACGAAGATGCGTTCTGCACTCGGGCGGGCGACTTCCTTAGCGAGCGTTTCGTCGTCGTATTCCTTGAACTTTTCGCACTTGGCGCATGCACCGAAACCGCCGAATCCCGTTTCGAGAGAGCGGAGAGCCTTCTGCATGGCCTGCTTGAAGTTCGTACCGATTGCCATCGCTTCGCCCACAGACTTCATCTGGGTGCCAAGCGTGGAATCTGCCTTCGGGAACTTTTCGAATGTGAAGCGCGGAACCTTCACGACAACGTAGTCGAGAGCCGGTTCGAAGCAGCTCGGGGTCGATTGCGTGATGTCGTTGCGGAGTTCGTCGAGCGTGTAACCCACGGCGAGGAGTGCTGCAATCTTTGCGATGGGGAAGCCCGTTGCCTTGGATGCAAGAGCAGAAGAACGGGACACGCGCGGGTTCATTTCGATGATGATGCGGCGGCCGGTCTTCGGTTCGATAGCCCACTGCACGTTGGATCCACCAGTTTCCACGCCGATAGCTTCCATGACCTTCAAGGAGTCATCACGCATGGCCTGGTAAGCGCGGTCATCAAGGCTCTGGATCGGAGCGACCGTGATGGAGTCACCCGTGTGAACACCCATCGGGTCGAGGTTTTCAATGGAGCAGACGATAACGGCATTGCCCTTCTTATCGCGCATGACTTCCATTTCGAATTCCTTCCAGCCGAGGAGCGATTCTTCGATGAGCACTTCGTTGTTGAGCGAGGCGTCAAGACCGCGGTTCACGATGGTTTCGAATTCTTCTTCGTTGTGGGCGATACCGCCACCAGTACCACCAAGCGTAAAGCCCGGACGGATAATCAAGGGCCAGCTTCCGATGGTGTGGGCAATAGCGGTTGCTTCGCTCATGGAGTGTGCGGAACCGGAGCGGGGGAGGTCAAGCCCAATCTTGAGCATGGCTTCCTTGAACAAGTGACGGTCTTCGGCGCGCTGGATGGATTCGGCTTTAGCACCGATGAGTTCCACCTGGTAGCGGTCGAGAATGCCGCGTTCGTTGAGTTCCATGGCGAGGTTCAAGGCGGTCTGGCCACCGAGAGTTGGGAGCAATGCATCGGGGCGTTCGCGACGGATGATTTCGTGGAGAATGTCGACGCTCAGCGGTTCGATGTAGGTGCGGTCAGCCATTTCCGGGTCGGTCATGATGGTTGCCGGGTTGGAGTTCACGAGCACCACTTCGTAACCTTCACGACGGAGCACCTTGCAAGCCTGCACACCGGAGTAGTCGAATTCGCAGCCCTGGCCAATCACAATCGGGCCAGAACCAATGAGCATAATCTTCTTGATGTCGGTACGCTTAGGCATTCTTGCCTCCCTTGAAATCTTCAATCATCTTCTTAAATTCTTCGAACAAGTACATGGAATCGTTCGGACCCGGGGCAGATTCCGGATGGTACTGCACGCTGAATGCTGGGAACTTTTTGTGGCGGATGCCTTCGACCGTGTTGTCGTTCAGGTTGATGTGCGTGACTTCGACATCGGCGGGGAGAGACTTTTCGTCAATGGCGTAGTTGTGGTTCTGCGACGTAATTTCAACAGCGCCCGTCAAGAGGTTCTTGACCGGATGGTTGCAGCCGTGGTGGCCAAACTTGAGCTTGGAAACCTTGGCACCGAGAGCAAGGCCGAGGAGCTGGTTACCCAGGCAAATACCCATGAGAGGAATTTTGCCAAGGAGCTGCTTGACCATGTTGTAAACCTGCGGGAGGCTGTTCGGGTCGGCAGGGCCGTTGGAGAGGAATACGCCATCCGGCTTCTGTTCCAGAATCTTTTCGTAGCTCGTGCCAATCGGCATGACCGTGATGCGCATGTCCTGAGCGGCGAGGTTTCTCAAGATGTTCGTCTTGATGCCGAAATCGAGGGCGACGATGTGATACTTGCCTTCGGTATTGAATTCGTAGCCGTTCGGGTCGCTCACCTTGCTCGCGTAGTCCTGACCGTCGAGGCCTTCCCAAGCCTTTGCCTTTGCGATTGCTTCGGCTTCGGTCATTTCCGTGTCTTCGACGTGGAGGTAAGCCTTCTGGGCACCGTGGGTGCGGAGGTGGAGCGTGAGGGCGCGAGTATCGACGCCTGCAATGCCAGCCTTCTTCTGGGCGAGCATGTAATCATGAAGCGATTCTTCGTTCAGTTCCTTGGAAACCCAGTCGAGAGAGTTCACGACAATGCCGTTCAAGAAAACCTGGCGGGATTCGGACTTTTCAAAGTTCGTAGCGTAAGCGCCAACTTCGGCCGTGGTGAAAACCACGAACTGACCAGCGTAAGACGGGTCAGTCAAAATCTGCTTGTAGCCAGCCATACCGGTGTTGAACACGGCTTCGCCAACGGTGTCTTTCTTTTCGCCAAAGGCGTAACCGTGGAACACGGCTCCGTCAGCCAAGGCTATGAACGCTTTGCGTTCGCGCTTTGCTTTCCATTGAAATTTTTCGTTCATGATTTACTCACATTTAAAGAAAAATGTTTTTGCATTGTCATTCCGGCCTTTGTGCCGGAATCGCCTTTTCTAATGGATAATGGTGACCCCGCAACAAGTGCGGGGTGACAATAAAAAAGGCAAAAGCTAAATGCCTTTGCCTCAAAAATAAAACTCTTAAAAAAATGAATAGTCTTGTCAAAAACTGAAACCCAACCGACCTTTTTGTGGGCCGAAACTGCTTCCTTGAAAGCGAGCTCGAAGTCGACAAGTTCCATTCGTTTCATCGGGGGTAATTATAGTAAATTGACCGGTTCGCGACAATCCATTTTAAAAAATTTTTTGATCAATTTTTTCAGTTTTTTCAGGGCTTTTCTGATTTGACAAAAAATGTAAAATCAAAAGGGAGCAACGCCTAAATCGGAGGCTCCTGATTTTACTTTTGCAAGGATTTCGAGGCCGGTGAGTTTTTGCATCATGCGGATGTTGTCGTCTTCCATTTCAAGATTGTTGCTTTCGCCATAGCGGTTCACGATGATCCCGCGAATTCCGAGACCGCGGCTTTTGGCATATTCGACTGTGAGAACGCAGGCGTTGATAGAACCGAGCGCAGCTGTCGTGACAATCAGCAACGGAAGATTGACCGTTTTCATGATGTCTTCGAGGAAGATCTTTTTGCCGTTCGGGTCGGAATTGCCTAAGCAGTCCACGTCGTCGCGGATGGGGCAGATGATGCCGCCGGAACCTTCGACAAAGACGAATTTGTGGCGGAGTCGGGCTGCGTCGAAGTCTGCGGAAATTTTCGAAAGCTCAACGGGATTTCCTTCTTTGCGGGCGGCAAGGTGTGGCGATACAGCTTCTTTGTAGACGTAGCTGACGAGCTGTTCTTGGGTGTCGGGGAGGTTTGCAACTCGCTTCACGTAGTCGGCGTCGCCAGCAATCCATTGACCGTCGCGAAGTTCTGCGCCGCTGAGGGCGGCCTTGTAGTATCCGGCGTCAATGCCCGAATCTCTCCATTTCTTGACAAGGAGTGCTGTAATGAAAGTTTTGCCGACATCCGTACTGGTAGCCGTAACGAAGTAACCTTTTGATTTAGACGAGAGACTAGAAACGAAAGACGAAAGATTTTTGTTACACATAGTTTGTTGACCTTATAACTTGGACAATTGCTGTAGTAGCGCGTTCGAGTTCTTCTCGTGTGTGTGTCGCCATGAGGCTTGCGCGGAGACGGGCTTGCCCTTTTGCCACCGTGGGGTAGCGGATTGCGGGAATCACGTAGCCGCGTTCGAGAAGTCTTGCGGATGCGTTGAGTGCCGCCGCTTCATCTCCAATGATAATTGGAATGATTGCAGATGGTGACTGTGGTACGTTTAAACCTTCACGTTGTAAAGCTTCGCAGAAAAATTTCACATTTTCTTGCAGCTGCAGAACGCGTTCCGGATGTGATTCCAGAAATTGCAGATTCCTGAGTGCGCCAGCGGCCATTGCGGGAGCCATCGCTGTCGTGAAAATGAAACTGCGTGACTTGTTTTTCAGAAATTCAATGAGCTGCTTTTTCCCGGCGACGAAGCCGCCTTCGCATGCAATGGCTTTGCTTAATGTTCCGACCGTAACGTCGGCGTGTTCGCATCCGTAATGTTCGGCAAGACCGCGTCCTGTTTGCCCAATGACGCCTGTGGCGTGTGCCTCGTCAATCATCAAGAGGCAGTTGTATGTGCGCGCAATCCGCAAGAGTTCCGGTAAGTTCGCCAAGTCACCATCCATGCTGAAAACCGCATCCGTGACGATGAGCATTTTTTGCTTCGTTGCATTTGGGGATGGCTCGTTTCCTATGGCCTTGGCTTTGCTTTCCTGGATGGCGCGTTCCAGGTCTATCATGTCGTTGTGCTTATAAACTACACATGTAGCGCGGGAAAGCCGGATCCCGTCGATAATGCTTGCGTGATTCAGGGCATCGCTAAAGATGATGTCGCTTTTGCCGCACAAAGCAGAAATTGTACCGACGTTCGCCATGTAACCCGTGTTGAATGTGATTGCAGCTTCTTCGCCTTTGAACTTTGCAAGCTCATTTTCGAGTTCGTTGTGTGGCGTCTTATTGCCTGTCGTAAGGCGTGCGCCGCCGCTTCCCGTTCCCCAGTCAAGAACGGCCTGAGCCATCGCTTGTTTTAATTCCGGGATGTTGGCCAAGTCAAGGTAGGAATTGGAAGCGAGAAGAAGTTGTTCGCTTGATGCGTGTGCGCCAGCAACGCAAATCTTTACATGCGATGATTCGGGCGTTTCCATCGTACGCAATGTACGGTAGGTGCTGTTGCGCTTTGCCGTCTCTAAAACATCTTTCGTAAAGTCGTCGAGAAGTTTGCTGTTCATTCTAATCCACTAACACTTTTTTCTTTTGCAAGTATTCAACGCAGTCTTCTGCTTTTGCCTTACGTGAATCGAATAGGAAAATTCGGCCTCCGTTTTCGTCGCCCATTTCCTTCATCTTCATAATGCGCACATAACCGAGTTCCTTGCTTGCGACATAGCCCGTTACATAATTCGGGTCGTCCGAAATGCAGAATTCTGCAACCATTCCTGGGGCGTTTGCCACCTTGGTCGCAAGAACGATGGCTTCGTTAAAGTGATTTTTGCAGCCATCGACTTCGCTTGAATGCAGCGCGTCCATGTATGTCGCTCGTACACCGCGTTCGTGGTCGGGTTCCAGACGCTCGCCGGTTGCTATGTCATAGAGCATGGCTCCTCGCATAGGGAATGTCTCGCGTAAGAGAGCCTGCAATTTTATACGCAGTTCTTTGAGCTTTTTCGCAGAATCGGTCACGCTTTCAGAATTCATCAGCGGTGTAATTAAATCAAAGGCCCTGTCTAGCCCCTGTTCTGCGTTATCAACATCTATGCGCGTTACGGGGAGCGCCTTTAAAATCTGGATATCGTTTTCGTTTACTTTTTCAATCTTGACGTTGATAAAGTCCGGGTCGCCTTTGGAATGTGTCATTGCTCGGCGCACCATTGCTGAACATACCGCTTCTACGGAGTCTCTCGTTACAATTCGTTCGGCGCCGGATATGTGTTGCTCGTGTGCGTTTTCACCTTCGTCGATATGCTGTGATGCGCGCATCTTTAAACTGTAGTAGTCCATTTTTATTCCCAGCGAAATATCTCTTTATTCATGAAATTCGTCATCGCCTTCGATAACTGGCGTTGGCTTGCATTCTCCAATAAGTTTAATCGCTTCGCAAATGCGGTCCAGTTCGGCATCTGACGTAATGAGCGGAGGCATGGTGTATACATAATTGCAGAACGGCCTGAGCCATACGCCCGTTTCTCGGATGACTTTCTGAATGTCTTCGGCGGAGGGTTTCGCCTTGAGTTCAAGGACGCCGATGGCGCCCAACACGCGGACGTCGGCGGCATTTTCGAGTGAACGAAGTGGGGCGAGGTTAGCGCGGAGGCGCTTTTCGATGCGGGCGACGCTTGTTGCGTAATCGCGGTTCTCGAATAGAGAAAGCGATGCAATGCCGGCTGCGCATGCAAGCGGGTTTGCCATGTAAGTTGGCCCGTGCATAAATGCTGAAATTTTGCTATTCGTAATGGTTTCAGCCACTTTTTCGGAGGCAACGCAGGCTGCCATCGTTATTGAACCTCCCGTCAAAGCTTTGCCGATGCACATGATGTCAGGCTTGATATAGTCGCTCTCGCCACAGCTTTTCGCGTCATTGGCGGTATGCATCATTGCAAATTTTGGACCTGTGCGGAAAAATCCAGAAGCGATTTCGTCAAGAATCAGGAGAATCCCTTTTTCGTCGCAGAGCTTGCGGAGGCGCTTGAGGTAACACGCATTGTACAGCCACATGCCGTTTCCGCCCTGGAACACGGGTTCGCAAATTACAGCGGCTATTTCGTTTTTGTGCTGTTCGACGATTTGTTCCATCGATGTAAAATCGCTATCGTCCCAAACGCCGTCGGCCCTGCAATTGGGGCGTTCTGCAAAATAATGGTGCGGCATGATTCCGCGGAAAAGCGTATGCATTCCATCGGGATCGCTAAGTGCCATAGCGCCAGCAGTATCGCCGTGGTAGCCGCCTTTGAGTGCGACCGACTTGCAGCGCTCCGGCCGCCCAAGCGCATACTGGTATTGCACGGCCATCTTGGCGGCGCATTCCACAGCGATGCTCCCGGAATCGGCAAAGAATATTTTGTTCAGTCCCTTAGGCAAAAAGTTCACCAGCTTTTCGCCCAGTTCAATTGCAGGCTCGTGCGTGAAGCCGCCGAACATCACGTGGCACATTTTTTCGCTCTGTTTCTGAATGGCTTCGACAATTTCGGGGGCGTTGTGCCCATGAGCCATGCACCACCAGCTCGAAACGGCATCAATGAGTTTCAGCCCGTCGGCGGTTTCAATTGTTGTTCCGTGGGCCGCTTTCGCCAAAAAACGAGAAGGCCCCTTATGTAGCGCTGCATAAGGGTGCCATAAATATTCGTTATCAAATTTTAAAAGCTTTTCCATTTGAGGCGCAATATAGAAAACCAAATCTCCTTAGCGCTATGGTCAGGCAAGTACGTCACTTGCCTAGCTTTTATTTTTTCTCGTCGGCGGCCTTCAAAAGTCCAAGGAAGAGCGGGGCCGGGTGGATCAGCGAGGACTTCAGTTCAGGGTGGAACTGGCAGGCCATAAAGTAGGGGTGGTCCGTGAGTTCCATGATCTGCATGATGTCTTCGTTTGCAGCCTTGCCGGAGAAAATGAGCTTTTGCTGGTTCGCGCCCGTCGGGTCGCCCTGTTCAATCTGTGCGACGTATTGCGGGTTCACTTCGTAGCGGTGGCGGAAGCGTTCGCGGATGGCGGTTGAACCGTAAACCTGGGCCGCAAGGCTTCCTTCCTTGATGACAACGTCGTGACCGCCAAGGCGCATCGTGGCGCCCAAGTCCTTGATGTGTTCCTGGCCAGGGAGGAACGCAATGACCGGAACTTCGACGTGGTTCGTTTCGCTTTCCATTTCGATGGTGCCTGCGCCCTGCATGCCGCAGACATGGCGCGCAAATTCCACGACGGAGAGCTGCATGCCGTAGCAAATGCCGAGGAACGGAATCTTGTTTTCACGCACGTAGCGGATGACCTGGATCTTGCCTTCGATACCGCGGCTACCGAAACCGCCTGGAACGATGACGGCGTCGATTCCCTTGAGTGCGGTTTCGACAGAAACGGTACCATTTTCAATTTTTTCCGTATCGACCCAGCGGATGTTGGCATGCAAATCCAAATGGGCGGAGGCATGTGTAATTGCTTCGACGACGGATGCGTAAGAATCTTCGAGGGCGAGGTACTTACCGCAAATGGCAACGGTAAGCGTCTTGCGCGGGTTCACAGAATTGCGCTTGAGGGCGTCCACGAGTTTGCTCCACTGATCGAGTTTCGGCGGTGCGTAAATGCCAAGCGTCTTGGAAAGAATCTCAGGAATGCCTTCGGCATCGTAAACGAGCGGGCATTCGTAAACGTGCTTCACGTCAATGCCCGAAATGATGTGGTCTGCCGGCAAGTTGCAGAACAAGCCGATTTTTGCCTTGAGGTGCGGCTTGATATATTCTTCGCAACGACCGATAACGATTTCCGGGTAAATGCCGAGCTTGTTCAAATCACGCACAGACATCTGTGTGGGCTTGGACTTCTGTTCGTTCACGCCAGACGGAATCGGGACGTAGGTGAGGTGTACAAAAATTGCATTGTGGTCGCCAACTTCGTGACTCAACTGGCGAGCGGCTTCGATGTAAAACTGGTTTTCGAGGTCGCCTACGGTACCGCCGATTTCAATCAACAGCACATCGGCTTTTTCTTGGTTCGCAATTCTGTAAAACTGTTCCTTGATAAGGTCAGTCACATGCGGAATGAACTGCACCGTATGGCCAAGATAGTCGCCGCGACGTTCCTTTTCGAGAATCATCTTGAAAATGCGGCCCATCGTGAGGCTCCAATCTTTCTTGGCGGTCACGTTCAAAAAGCGTTCATAGTGGCCGAAGTCCATGTCGCATTCGCCACCGTCATCCAAAACAAAGACTTCACCATGTTCGGTCGGGTTCATCGTGCCCGGGTCCGTGTTCAGGTAACCATCGCACTTGACCGGAACCACCTTCATTCTAGCAGAAAGCAGCGCCCCGATGGACGCTGCTGCTACCCCTTTGCCGAGTCCGGAGATGACGCCTCCGGTGACGATAATAAACTTTGTTTTGCCGTTGTATCTATGCTGTAATGCCATTTTAATTTTCCTAATTTACACAAATTGTAATTCTTTTGTGGCTATTAGCAAAAGGTGTGCCAAAAATTAAAAACAGCGAAATTTGCAAAAATTTAAGAAGTTGAAGTTTTTGGGATTTTACAAAAATTGTAAATATCATGGTTTTAATTACAATTAATGTAAAAATCACCCGCCTTTCGGCGAGTGATTTTGTCTTCGGTTTTGATGTGCTTAAATCGTTTTACGAGTGCCGCGCATTTCAACTAGTAAATGAAAAGCATCTCGCGATATTTCGGAAGCGGCCACTTTTCGTCCGGAACAATCTTTTCGAGAGAGTCCACAACCAAGCGGAGGTCTAGCATGCCGTTCAAGATATCTTCGTGCTTGGAGGCGAGAGCCTTTTCCATCACTTCGATAGCGGCGAGGAGCTTCTTGACGCCTTCACCAAGAGACTTGGCGTAAGTATCGAGGGCCGGGAAGCCCTGGTTCAAAGCCATTTCGTTTGCCTTGAGAGCAGCGGAGTAAGCTTCGATGGCCTGCGGGAGAATGATGTCCTTGGCCATGTCGCGAGCGATTTCACCTTCGATGTGAATCTTCTTGTGGTAGTCTTCCATGTTGACTTCGTAGCGGGAATCGAGTTCGCGCTTGTTGAACACGCCGTACTTTTCGAAGAGGGCGACGTTTTCTTTCTTGGTAAGTGCCTGGAGGGCTTCCATGGTGGTGCGGGTATTCGGGAGACCGCGCTTTGCAGCTTCTTCAACCCATTCGTCCGTGTAACCGTTGCCGTTGAAGATAACGCGCTTGTGTTCCTTGACAATCTTCTGGAGAAGGTTCTGGAGTTCTTCGTGGAACTTGTCTGCAGGAACGTTAGCAAGCTTGTCTGCAATGATGTCGAATGCTTCTGCAACGATCGTGTTGAGGATAACGTTCGGTTCAGAGCAGCTCTGGCTAGAACCCGGTGCACGGAATTCGAACTTGTTGCCAGTGAATGCGAACGGAGAAGTACGGTTACGGTCCGTAGCGTCACGCGGGAGCGGCGGGAGAGTATCGGAACCGAGCTTGAGAGCGCCAGCCTGCTTGCTGGACTTCGGATCTCCCTTTTCGAGCTGGTCGACAACATCAGCAAGCTGGTCGCCGAGGTACATGGAAATGATTGCCGGAGGAGCTTCGTTTGCGCCAAGGCGGTGGTCGTTACCAGCGCTTGCCACAGCCATGCGGAGCAGGTCAGCGTGAGTATCGACAGCGTAAATCACAGCGCAGAGCGTGGTGAGGAAGATGGCGTTCTGGTGCGGGTCCTTGCCCGGATTCAAGAGGTTAGTCTTACCGTAGTTCACAGACCAGTTGTTGTGCTTACCAGAACCGTTGATGCCAGCAAACGGTTTTTCGTGGAGGAGGCAGACAAGTCCATGGCGGTCAGCAACCTGACGGAGGACTTCCATAATCTGCATGTTGTGGTCGCAAGCGAGGTTCACTTCTTCGAACATCGGAGCAAGTTCGAACTGAGCCGGAGCGACTTCATTGTGGCGGGTCTTAGCTGGAATACCGAGCTTCCAGAGTTCCTTTTCCACATCGTTCATGAAGTTCAAAATGCGGGACGGGATGCTACCGAAGTAGTGGTCTTCCATCTGCTGGTGCTTTGCCGGAGCTGCACCGAACAAGGTGCGACCAGCCTGGTAAAGGTCCGGGCGCTGGAGGTAGAAGCGCTTATCGACAAGGAAGTATTCCTGTTCGGCACCGAGGGTGACGGTGACCTTCTGCGGAGCGACACCGAAGAGGCCCATGAGACGGTCAGCAGATTTCTGCAAAGCCTGGATAGAACGGAGAAGCGGAGTCTTCTTGTCGAGAGCTTCACCAGTGTAGCTACAGAAAGCAGTCGGGATGCAAAGCGTTGCGCCATTGCCGTGACGCTTGATGAATGCCGGAGAGGTCGGATCCCAAGCAGTGTAACCACGTGCTTCGAATGTAGAACGGAGACCGCCGCTCGGAAAAGAAGAAGCGTCCGGTTCGCCGACGATCAAGTTCTTGCCGCTGAAAGCGAGAATTGCCTTGTCGCCTTCGGGTTCCAAGAATGAATCGTGCTTTTCGGCGGTGGAACCGGTAAGAGGCTGGAACCAGTGAGTAAAGTGAGTAGCGCCACGATCAAGGGCCCACTTTTTCATGCCGTGTGCAACTTCGCCAGCGATGCTCGGATCGAGCGGTGCGCCGTCGTCGATGGTTGCGAAAAGCTTTTTGCAGATGTCTTTCGGCAGGTAGGTGCGCATGGCGTCGGCGTTGAATACGTCTTCACCATAAAAGTCGATGTTTGCGGGGGCTGCGGCCATGTTTGCGCCGGCGGCTTCGCTCGCGATTTCCTTGATTGCTTTTAATCTATATGCGTTGCTCATTTGGCAAACTCCTTATTGTTTTTTGTTTTTCGCTGCCCTATTTGCAAAAAGCGTGCCAATATGGAATTTGAGTGGTTTTATGCGTAAAATGTGTAATTTACGCATTTCTATCCCTCTTTACAAAAAACGATTTTTTCCAAATTTTGGAAAAACGGCTGTAAATATACAGAAAATGTAAAATCAAATTAATTGCGCCACGCAACTCTACTTTTTCTTTTTGTGCTTGCTTTTTTGTGCAGTTAATATTATATTTAGTGAACAAAAAGGCAAGTAAACAAGTGTATCGTTAAAACGATGGGCGAAAATGGATATACGCGATAAACTGAACATTCTAGGTGATGCCGCCAAGTACGATGTTTCGTGCTCGTCGAGCGGCTCCAAGCGCAATTCGCCAAAAGGCGGAATGGGGTGCGGGCACAGCTCGGGCATTTGCCACACATGGAGCGCCGATGGTCGCTGCATTTCGCTATTGAAGGTTTTGTTCAGTAACGCCTGCAAGTACGATTGCGCCTATTGCGTGAACCGTCGCAGTAACGACATTCCGCGAGCGACTTTTACACCGAAGGAACTCATCAACCTCACGCTTGAGTTTTACCGCCGTAATTACATTGAAGGGCTTTTTCTGAGTTCAGCCGTGATTGGCACACCCGATTACACGATGGAACTGTTAATTAAGGTGGCTAAAGAATTACGTTTAGTGCACCATTTTGGCGGTTACATTCACTTGAAGGCGATTCCAGACGCAAGTTCGAGACTTTTGTTTGAGGCGGGGCTTTATGCTGACCGCAGCAGCGTGAATATCGAAATTCCTTCGGACAAGCAGTTGCAATACCTCGCACCCGAAAAGAATTTCGCCTCCATTTACCGCCCGATGAATTTCTTGGCGGAACGCAAGCTTGAATACAAAACGGACAAGTCCAGGTATTCTCCGAAGTTCTTGCCGGCAGGGCAAAGTACGCAGATGATTGTCGGAGCGTCAGGGGAGACTGACTTCCAGATTTTGACGCTCTCGGCTGGGTTTTACAAGCAGCAGCAAATGAAGCGTGTTTATTTCTCGGGGTATGTCCCCATAAATGCGGACAAGCGCTTGCCTGTAATTACCACGAAACCGCCGCTTCTACGCGAGCATAGGCTTTATCAGGCCGACTGGCTCATGCGCTTTTACAAGTTCGAGTACAACGAGATTCTCGACGAGAAAAATCCATTCCTGGATCCAGATCTGGATCCGAAAGTGATGTGGGCGCTCCGCCATCCGGAATGTTTCCCTGTGGACTTGCAGACTGCTGACTACGAGATGATTTTGCGTGTGCCCGGCATTGGCGTGAGGTCCGCGCAGCTCATTGTAAGCGGCAGGCGCTATTCCAGAATTAGGCTCGAACATTTAAAGAAAATGGGGGTGGTGCTCAAGCGCGCGAAATACTTCATTTACGACAGCGATGTACCGCGTGAACTCCACAAGCTTTATCCCGAGATGATTCGCCCTTTGCTCATTGCAGGGAAACCCAAGAACGATCAGCTCGACCTGTTCGATTCCATGCCTGCCGCACTCCCCGCACCAACCAAAGCACAACCAAAAGCGCAACCTCAATCAAGAGTCGTACAACTTTCCCACACATCGTCATCCTGAACGCGAATGCGTGAAGGATCCAGTAAAGTCCTAGCCTCAATCAACCAACATTCTTTAACTTCAACTGCCTACTTCCTACCGCCTACTTCCTACTAAAATATGTCCCTCGCAATTCATTACGATTCTACTTTCGAAGGCTTCTTGAGTGCCGTTTTCGAGATATACCGCCAACATCTCGATGTTTCTTGCTTTGTCGCCGAACGCACGTACGAAGCAGAACACGAAGCGGTGTCAGATCTTTTTGCGCAGCCTTTCCATGTCGAAACATCCGAAGAATCTGCTAGACGCTTGAAGCGGGCCATTACCAATGCAGCAAGCAAGGACGTCTTGAACTTACTTGAAACCTGTTTTCGTTCCGAAGACGCAAACATCGAGATGAACATTCTCGCGTACTTGCGAAAGCTTTTTGCAGGGCTAGACCCGAACTACGGCCGCAATCCATCAAGCCTAGAGATGATTCCGCTCATTACGATTGCGCGTTCCGTGCGTCGCGAAATGGACAACATGTACGGAATGGTGCGTTTCAACAAAACTCCCGATGGCATGTACATTGCCGAGATTGAACCCAAGTACGACATTCTTGAAATGATTGTCGGGCATTTTCGCTGCCGCTATCCGAACGGCACATGGTCGATTATCGATGTCAAGCGAGGCTTTGGCGTCTATTACGAGAATTACCGGACGCATTTTGTAACGGTTCCTGATCCCAGTTACATTTCTGCTCATGCGCCTCCTGATGAATTTACACGCATGTGGAAATCCTATTACGACACGATGGCGATCAAGGAGCGGCTTAACCCGCGCCTCCTTCGACGTTGCCTGCCAGTACGTTACTGGAAGCATCTTCCTGAGCGCTCGTTATCCAGCTTTTCGGCAAAAACCGCCGGGAATGTATTGCGGTCTCAGCTTCCATCTGAAGTTGCCAAGTCAAACGCGTCAGCATCCATAAGGATTAAATAACCAGGCCTCCGCCTTGTGGCACATATTTTGCTTGAAAAGTCCATGGTTGAGCGCTGAATTTTTTATATATGCAAAAAAATTTGGCTCTACAAAAACATTTAGTTGTATATTTATAATGGATTAATTGACTTTATGGAGAAAATTAAAGACATGAACGGCTCATCTGTGAAACCGGGCTTTTTCGTTCAGGATTCTTTTCTGTACAGTAAGGACAACGAAAAGGTTGTTCTTCGTGGTGTAAACCACATGTTTATTTGGACAGATCGCGAAGGTAAGACCATTCCCGAAATTGCAAAGACTGGCGCAAACTGTGTAAGAATTGTTTGGAATACTCGCGGCCGCATCAGCGACCTCGACAATATCATTTCGCTTTGTATCGCAAATGGCATGATTCCTATCCCGGAAATTCATGACACGACCGGTAACTGGGACCGCCTGAGTGACGCTCTCGAATTCTGGCTTCGCGAAGAAACGCTCCAGATGATTTACAATCATCAGGAATACCTGATTTTGAACATCGGTAACGAACCGGGCGACAAGGCGCAGACTGCCGATGATTTTTTCAACGCCTATAATATCATCGTGACTAAGCTCCGTGCCTCTGGCGTACGTGTGCCGATTATGATCGACGCCGACGAATGGGGCCAGAACGAAAAGAACTTGTTGAATGTAGGGCCGAAGCTTTTGCAGGCCGACCCAGAACACAACCTGATTTTCTCGATTCACATGTGGTGGCCGACCGAACGCCACAATCCGGTGGCAACAGGCTACGAAACCGTCAAGGACCGCATCAAGGCTACGCTTGAAGAATCCCTCAAGCGCAAGATTCCGCTGATCGTCGGTGAATTTGCGCCGGTGGCTGCTGGCGGTGTCCGTGAAATTCCGTACAAGTTTATCATGTCGGAATGCGAACGCCTGAATATCGGCTGGCTCGCATGGAGCTGGGGTCCGGGTAACTTCGATAGTCCGGAAATGGACATGACGGTTCACGGTTCCTACAACACGCTTATCGGCTGGGGCAAGGAAGTCGCTGTCGATAGCCCTCTCGGTATCCAGAATACAAGCGTGGTACCGAACTTTATCCAGAACAAGGATTTCACGACCGGTTCTCAGGGAACAGGCGCGAACATCATTGAAAATGGCGAATTCAATGCCGAAGATCCGCTTTCCGGCTGGACGACCGACTTCTGGGGCGGAAAGGGCGAAGTCACTGTCAAGGATGGCGTCGTGCATTTCGACATCAAGAAGGGCGGCAAGGATTCCTGGAATCTCCAGTTCAAGCAGCATTTCGCTCTCCACAAGGGCGTGACCTACATCTTTAGCATGCGCGCAAGAGCTGACAAGCCGCGTACGCTCAATGTGAACATCAAGAAGGATTGCGAAGCTTACACGCCGTATGCAAACGGACGTATTCTCGACTTGAGCACAAGCTGGCAGAATTTTAGCTGGAAATTCACGATGAAGGAAGAAACCGACGTGGATGCCGTGCTGATTTTCGATATGGGCGGTGTGCCGATTTCCTGGAATCTTGCTGATGTATCGCTGGTTCATGCCCGTAGCGTTGCCGACCGCCTGAACAGGACGTTCCAGCGCAATGTGCAAAAAAATTCTGGTTATTTCAATGCCCCGAACGGTCCGTGGGAGCTGCACCTCTATTCGACAAACGGCACTTTGCTTGACATTCTCGACAAGGGCAAGGGCGGGGAAGGTATGCGCCAGTATCCGAAGATCGAACGCAGTGGCATCATGGTCATCAAGGACATTGGCTAACGCTCGACAACATTCGAAAAATTTAGGTCGCCAGTGAAAAACTGAGCGACCTTTTCTTATTTCAGGAAAGCGAAAAAGACTGCAGCGATGATGAACAGGAACGCTACAATGTGGTTCCACTGGAGCGTTTCTGTATGGAATACGGTCACAGCAATCGTCGTGAACACCGTAATTGAAATTGCTTCCTGAATGATCTTCAGCTGCATCAGGCTAAAAGGCCCGCCGTTGATGCGGCTTCCGATGTTGTTCGCTGGAATCATGAAACTGTACTCTAGGAGCGCAATGCCCCACGAGGCTAGAATCACGAGGAACAGCGGCCAGTCGGTGCTGATGTGCATTTCCTTGAGTTTGAGGTTGCCGTACCAAGCGAACGTCATAAAGATGTTGGAACAGCAGAGAAGAAGAATTGTAAAAATACCAGCTTTCATATTTTAGTCATTAGTCAATGGTTATTAGTGGTTCGTGTATTGTCATCTTGGAATCTGTCATCCTCGGAGCGAAGCGTAGGGGATCCATTATTTCTTGTTTCTTTGACTATACGGCCTTCCTGTGGTCATTTGGTACGCGAGGCGCTTGCGCACTTCTTCGAGATACTTGATGTAATTTTCGCTTTGGTAGTCTCGGTAAGTCCAGTCAAAAGCGTGGAAGTGCCCATCCTGGAAATATAGCGTTGGCTCCACGAAAATCCCGCGCTGCATGTAAACGCGCTGGCGCTGGTCCTTGGTGGTTGCCAAAAAGAACTGCCCAAGCGTCATGTAGCCCGGATCAAGATTCACGGGGCGCAGTCCTGGCGTCCCGTTTTCCTTTGCAATTTCAAGTTCAATATCGTTTGTCCAAAGCTTGATATCGACAATCGTCTCGCGATCAACGAGATTCTCGTAGCTAAAGAACGCTCGCACCGGTGCCATGCCAATTTCTTCTTTATAGTAGTTGGTAAACGTGAACGGGAACGGTTCCAGGTTCAGGTCTTCTTCGCCGAAACGCGACTTGAGCACTTCGCGGACTGCTTCTACGGACTTGGCGTCTTTCGCGAGGATGCCAACAATAATTTTCACTTTGGCTGGAGTTCTAATTTCACCCATGCGCGCAAATTTAGTAAAAGGCGAGTGACGCGGCAAAAGTGTGCAAAACTCGAAAGCGCAAAAATTTATTTTTGCATTTTCGAGTTGCAGCCACTGACGTCGTAGACGTCAAAACATTTTTGTTTTGACATGTCCGAGCCGTACTAAATGCGTTCGAAGAACGAAAATTTAGTAAAAGGTCCATTTTTGAGCCGTAGCCATGAATGCCGAAGGCATCAAATATTTGTATTTTTTGGAATATGAATTTCTCTCGTCTCTTTATCCTCTCGTCTCTCGTCTCTACTCTCTCGTCTTTTGCAAATGCCGAGGCTCCTCGCGTGGAGCCTACGATTCTTGATTCTATTTCGCACGAAACGTCTCATTTTACGCAAGGACTTTCGTTTGACGGCAAGGAAATAATCGAGACCACGGGGCAGTATGGAAAGTCTGGTCTGTATCGCCGTACGCTAGACGGAAAAGTCTTGGATTCTGCTCGCATCGAGGATCGCTATTTTGGTGAAGGCTCCGTTGTGCTTGGCGACGAGATTTACTACCTCACATGGAAATCGCACAAAGCTTTTATATACTCGCGCAAACCGTTCAAAAAAAAGGGCGAATTTCGAATCCCGACAGAAGGTTGGGGGCTAACGCTTTGGCATGACCAGCTTTTGATGAGTAACGGTTCTGATGAACTTCTGCAGATTGCGCCGGGCGGTTTTGCTGTGTCGGGAATTATCAAGGTTCGCGACGGACGTTATTCGATAAAACTGTTGAACGAGCTTGAAGTTGTTGGAAACGTCGTGTATGCGAATATCTGGCAGACGGATCTGATTGCTGAAATTGAGCTTCCGAGCGGAAAGGTCCTGCGTTACATCGATTTCTCGAAAAAAGCAGGGGAGGTTCGCGACAGCCATCCAGGAGTGGATGTGTTGAACGGCATCGCCTACGATGGCAAGGATTTCTGGGTTACCGGCAAGCTCTGGCCGCAGATTTATAAAGTCAAGTTCTAGATGAATCTTGTCATCCACGAAGCGAAGCGTAGGGGAACCATTATTTTTCATCACTTTCCAAGTGTGATGGATTTTTATATATTTGTGTTGAATCGGGGGTACTCTGGTTTGCTTCGAATAACGCTACTCGCGTTATTCTCACCCTTCGGGCTTTTCGAACGCACGGCGTTCTCAAAGGCTTAAACGCTCCTTAATGTCGCGTTTAATCGACGGGTCTCAACCAGATCACAAATTGAACAAACCTTTGCATTTTAACCCGATGTTTGTTATATTTGTACTCAACCACTAATAAACGGGGGTGCTCTGGTTTCGACAGGGTTACCGAAGTGTTAGTTGCAAGTCGAGGTCTCAGACGAGGGCAACTCGTTAAAAAGTCTGAAAAAAAATAAGTGCTGACGAAAACTACGCACTCGCTGCCTAATTAACGGCAACGCCGGGCCTCATTCCGCTCCCATCGGGGTGTACGTCCGGACGCAATATGGGATAGGGAAGTGTCATGCCTGGGGGCATCTCCCGAGATTTACTAGGCTGGTCAAACTCCGCGCCGACCTTCTTGGGCGTGGATAAGACGAGATCTTAAATTCGAAGGGAACACTTGTAGGAACGTACATGGACGTGATTTTGGACAGGGGTTCGACTCCCCTCACCTCCAGAACAACAAAGGCTCACCTTAGGTGAGCCTTTGTTGCATATTGATAAATCCTTTATGACAGGATAACCTTACTTAAATTGACTTTTTCGCCTTTTAAGTTGGATTTGTCGATCAGGAAAATATTTTGCTTTTCAAACATGAAAATATCTTTGCATTGATTGTATGTTTCTTCTGAATAAGACACTACAATGACAAATGTTTTCAAATTGAATTTTCGTATTTTTTCAAGAACTGATTTTGGATTTGCGTCTCCATCTTCGTAAAGAAGAACCTTGTCCGTGGGGTTCAAGTTGTCCTTTATCCAGTGGGCGAGATCTTCGTTCCAAAGATTATCCTTGATTGGCAAAAGAATGGAAATTAAAGAGTTGGAATTCTGTTTTATGCGATATTGAAGCAGTTCTTTTACTTGACCTAGTTGCACTGAAATATTTTTTTCGTCAGCGTACGGCTTTATCCAGATTTCATCGACATTTGAATCAATGAATTGCTTGTATTCGGGGCAATTGAGCTTGGAACTTTCCAATACAACCGTGCTATGGCTCTTCTTGGAATCGAGTATGTCGATCATTGCCATAACATCTTTGTTCTGCTCAAAATCCTTTCCGTAAATTGCGACCTTTTCGTAGTGCTTTACGTCGTGAATGTCCATAAGGCTGTAGAAGGTCTGTAAATCTATGGAATCCTTGTCTTTCCCGTTGTCCAAAGCGACAAAAATGTTTCTTGGATCTTCGTTTGGAATATTAAAATTGAGCAGATACGGTAATTGAGGGTTCTTTTCAAACTCTTCAATTAAGAATGGCAACATCATTTTGTTGAATTCGCAAACTTCGTTTTCCAGTTCGCCGTCTTTTCCGGCGTAATGGTCAACAGAATGGCAAACTCCTCCGCATAGCCTTTTCCAGACGCAGTCCTTGCAGCGTTTAAAGTTGTCTCTCGAACGGCTGAGCGTTTTGGCAATAATTGGGCTTTGCGCAAGCAGTTTGTCGATGGGCGCTTCGTGAACGTTTCCTATTTTGAAATCCGGGTCGCCAATGAAATCATCACAGATATAAATGTCACCGTTGTTCGAAAAACCGAGCATGTTTTTCCCTGCGCCACAAGGAATCTGCGAACACATAAACGTGTTTTCGTTTGCAAATAAGCTTGACGCCATATCCGCCAACGTGCGCTCGTGTATCTTTTCTTGATTGTGAGTATTATTTTCGACGACTCGTTCGTATATTTTCTTATAGGCTTTGAAAATCTGCTCTCCTGTTACGTATAGAGAGCTGTCGTTCCCTCCACGTCCAACTTTCATGAGGGGAATGAATGAAAATGAGTAGATGTTGTTGGCGAGATAAAAGTCTAGAACTTCGTCAATGTGTTCGGCTACATTGCTTGTCATGACGCCCAATACGCCAAAGAGGACTCCGTGCTTTTGCAATATACGGATTCCGCGCAAGGTTTGATCCAAAGACCCTTTGCCATTTTGCAAGACTCTTGCTGTATTTTGGAATGGAGCCGGTCCATCGAGACTTACGCCGACTTGGATATTGTTGTTCTTGATAAATTCTGCAATTTCATCGGTGACCATAGACGCATTTGTCTGAATGGATATAATCACCTTGTTATCGTATTTTTTTGAATATTCAACAAGATCCTTGATCAGCTTGAAATTGATTAAAGGTTCTCCACCATGTAAAACAACGGATATGCTTTTGCCTGGATTTAATCGGACATATTCGTCTACGACTTTGTGCGCCGTCTCCGGTGACATGTGGGAAGACTGGTCAATGCCTGCGTTTGAATAGCAGTACACGCACTTTAAGTTACAGGCTAGAGTGATTTTCAAAACAGCAAGCGTCGGATATTCTTTTAATGCGCAGGTGGGACCGCACTTGTTCTGTGTTGAATCTGTTTTAGGAGCAAGCAAATTATGCGTATGCAGAAGATATTTCAACTTATCAATATCTTCAAGAGAAATTCCGTTGCTTTGATTAAATATGGCTTCCGTTTCTATGCCAGATTCGATTTTTTGTACAATGTCTTTGCAAACATCGTCAAGAAGTAACCATCCTCCTGTCTGGGGATTGATTGCTAGTTGTCTGTTGTTTTTTAATTGTAGCCATTTAATGGGGTTTTGAGTCTCGATCATAATAATATTTCAAAATACTGGAATGGCCTTACGCCATTCCAGTAACAATTTATTTTAACCTATGATTTAGATTAGCGGATTTTGAGGACCTTTTCGACGGCTGCTCTATTAGCCGGTTCGAAGGAAATCTTGTTTTCCGTAAGCTTGCAGCCAAGTTCAGCAAGCTTTAAGGTCGTGTCTTTTTCAAGCACACCTTCGAATTCGATATAAGAGGCGCTTTGCTTGAGTTCAGCCTTTGCAACCGGGTTGATTTTCTTGTACGGAGGTGGAACTGGAATGATGATTTCTTTGTAGGGGTAGAACTTGATGTACGGCTTCAACTTGGTGTACGGACCATCCTTGAGGTATGGCTTTTTATCGACATTTTCAAGTCGTTTGCCTGCTGTTTTTAAAGATTCAACAACATTAATCTTGTTGTTGAGATTGACTTTTTTGTTATCCATTATTTTGTTTCTCCTGTAGAAGGTGTTAGTATTATTTTTAACACAGTAACGTAAGTATAGTTTATTTAAGAAAAAATTAATTTAATTCAGATGTAAAATTTTCTTTGTATATACAGACAATTTCATTTTTATGCTGGAAACAGACGCTGTTTTCATGAAAAACTGCTTGAAGAAGGCTTTTTAACGTGAATTTCTTAAGTTTTACATAAATTGTAAAACAAATCGCTGTGATTTACAATAATTGTAAAAGATTTCAATTTGTGAAAAATGACTCGTACGGTCAAAATGGCGATATTAGCTCAAAATCGCAATTTTTACTAAAAATGTAAAACTGGCACGTTTTTTGCCCATAGAGCGCGAATAGCGTAAAAAGGATTACATTTTATGTCTTTAAAATTTTCAAAATGGACTGGTCTCGGCAACGATTTCGTTCTCGTCGAACCAGGCGAGTCTTTCGACATGACTCCAGGCAAGGCTCTGGAACAGCGTGTGATTGAACTGTGCGATAGACGTTTTGGCATCGGTGCTGACGGGGTTGTTGTCGTGACTCCTCTCAACGAAAATGTAAAAAGCAACGAGTTTGAAATGCGTATTTTCAACGCAGACGGTTCCGAAGCCGCCATGTGCGGTAACGCCACGCGTTGCGTTGCGAAGTTTATTCAAAGTCGCGGCCTTAGTGACGATAGCAATTTTGTCTTGCATACCAAAAGCGGTCTTGTGAAGCCATCCGTTCTGCCGGATGGCCGTGTTTGTGTAAATATGGGGCTCCCGCGCGATTTCTTGGGAACGATCAAGCTCACGGCAGATACTTTTGATTTTACAGGTGTAACGGTTTCGATGGGCAATCCGCATACCGTTATTTTCGTAGACGATATCGAAAAAATCCAGCTTGAAAACTGGGGAAGCATTCTCGAAGTGGACAAGATTTTCCCTGACCGTTGCAATATTGAATTTGCACAGGTGATCGATGAAAATACGATTCGCATGCGCGTCTGGGAACGCGGTTGTGGCGTGACGATGGCTTGTGGCACCGGTAGCTGCGCAACGCTTGTTGCTGCACAGCGCACAGGTCGCATTGGCCTCGAAGCGGATGTCGTCCTGGATGGCGGAACGCTCCACATCAAGCACGAAGAAGGCGGCCCTGTCTTTATGACCGGCCCCGCGAAAGAAGTCTTTAAAGGAGTAATTGATTAATTAGGAATGCGGAGTTCGGAATTTAAATAATCGCGGCAAAGCCGCCTAACTAAACAATTCCTAATTCCTACTTCCTAATTCTGAATTATTCAAATCATTAACTGCGGCAAAGCCGCGCAAATCACGTTTATGAATATTCTGAATACAAATTACGATCGTCTTCCTGGCAGTTACCTTTTTTCAACGATTGCCAAGAAAATCAAGGAATACCAGGGCACTCACGAAAATGCAGACATCATCCGCTTGGGCATTGGCGATGTGACTTCTCCGATTATCCCCGCTGTAATCGAAGCCATGCACAAGGCTGTAAACGAAATGGGTGTCAAGTGGACGTTCCGCGGTTACGGTCCTGAACAAGGTTATGATTTCCTCCGTGAAGCCATTATCCGTGGCGAATACACTTCGCGCGGCATTGAAATGGATCCGAATGACGTGTTTGTGAGCGATGGTTCCAAGTGCGATGTCGCCAACATCCAGGAACTTTTCTCAGCTGACGCTAAAATTGCAATCCCGGATCCGGTTTACCCCGTGTATCTCGACAGCAACGTGATGGCTGGTCGTACAGGGACTTTGCAAGCTGATGGTCATTTCTCCGAAGTGACGTACCTTGCTTCAACGGCTGAAAACAACTTCCAGCCGGACTTGCCGAAGAATCCTGTCCAGTTGATTTATCTTTGCAGTCCGAATAACCCGACCGGTACGGTGCTCACTCGCGAAACGCTCCAGAAGTTTGTGGATTACGCCAACGAAACTGGTGCAATTATTTTGTTCGATGGCGCATACAACTGCTACATCCGCGATGAAAAACTCCCGCACTCCATCTATGAAATTCCTGGTGCTCGTACTTGCGCGATTGAATTCCGCAGCTTCAGCAAGACCGCTGGATTTACGGGCGTTCGTTGTGCATACACGATTGTTCCGCACGAACTTGAAAAGCTCCGTGCCATGTGGAACCGTCGTCAGTGCACCAAGTTCAACGGCGTGAGCTACGTGACGCAGCGCGCGGCAGAAGCCATTTACACACCGGAAGGCTGGGAACAGACGAAGGCTGTCATCAGCGGTTATATGGATACAGCCGCAAAAATCCGCAAGGGATTGACGGAATGTGGTTATACTGTTTTCGGTGGCGAACATGCCCCTTACATCTGGTGGAAGTTGCCCGAAGGTGAAAAATCGTTTGACTTCTTCGACCGCCTGCTTGCTACATGCGAAGTCGTCGGTACGCCGGGTAGTGGTTTTGGTCCGTGTGGCGAAGGATATTTCCGCCTGACCGCATTTGGCGATCCGGACCAGACAGCAGTTGCCCTCAAGCGCATTAAGGAAAAGTTGTAAAACTTAGTCGTTAGTTATTGGTCAACGGTCTTTAGCAAATAACAATCATTTACTATTTTACAAATTATGAAACAACCAATAGGTCCAGAAATCGCGGTCGTTCAAAAGATCAGTACAATCATTATCCATGAGAGAAACGTAGAAAAGCTCCTGGATAATGTGCTTACCATTTTGGACACCGACATGGGAATGCTGAACGGCACGTTTACTTTGCTGTTCGGTAACACCTTGAAAATTGAAGCATCGCATGGACTTGATGAAAAGAAAAAGCGCCTTGGCCAATATCAGGTGGGCGAGGGCATCACAGGGCATGTGGCAGAAACGGGCCGCAGTCACGTGATTCCTGACTTGCGCAAGGATTCTCGATTCTTGAACCGCACAGGCGCTCGCAATTACGATAGCCAGGTGGCATTTATCTGCGTTCCGCTGATTCACGATGAACAAATTATCGGAACGCTTTCAGTAGACCGCCCTGTCGATGTGACAACGGATCTGGACCGCGATGTTGCGCTTTTGGAAATCATCGCCAACATCACGGGTGATGCTGCTAGCGAATGCCAGACAATGCTTGTGGAACGCCAATCCTTGATTGACGAAAACCAGAAGTTGCGCGACATGCTCAGCGGTAAGCCGAGTGAACTTGTTGGCAACTGCCGCGAAATGCAGATTGTGTACGAACAAGTGCGTCAAG
Source organism: Fibrobacter sp. (assembly GCF_045112255.1). GTDB lineage: Bacteria > Fibrobacterota > Fibrobacteria > Fibrobacterales > Fibrobacteraceae > Fibrobacter. The sequence goes on along the minus strand of NZ_JBGUHR010000125.1, from coordinate 6,448 downwards.
TTGCTCCGTCGGATGCGACTGTGCTTATTCGCGGTGGTAGCGGTACGGGTAAAGAGATGATTGCTCGTGCAATTGTGCAGCTTTCTTCTCGCAAAGATAAGCCGTTTGTAACGCTCAACTGCGCTGCCCTTCCAGAAAATCTTGTGGAAAGTGAACTTTTCGGTCACGAAAAAGGCGCGTTCACGGGCGCTATCAACATGCGCAAGGGCCGTGCAGAAATCGCTGATGGCGGAACGCTGTTCCTCGATGAAATTGGCGATTTAACAATGCAGACGCAAGTCAAGCTGCTGCGCTTTTTGCAAGAACGCACATTCAGCCGTGTCGGCAGCAACGAAGAGTTCCATTCCGATGTTCGCTTCTTGGCGGCAACGAGCCGTAACCTCGAAGAACTCATGGAAAAGAAGCTCTTCCGTGAAGACTTGTTCTACCGCTTAAATATTTTCCCGATTGCAATGCCGGATTTGGCAAAGCGCCAGAGCGACATTATTTTGCTTGCCGAGCATTTCATTGAAAAAATGAATCTCAGGTACGGCAAAAAGATTGTTCGCTTGTCCACTACAGCAATTAACCTTTTGATGAGTTATCATTGGCCGGGTAATGTCCGTGAACTTGAAAACTGCATTGAACGCGCAGTGCTTACTGCGACAGACGATTGCATCCATAGCTACAATCTTCCGCCCTCATTGCAGACAAGCCTAAGCACGGGTACCGGAAAAATCATTACCGATCACGCTCCGCTTGACGTGATGATGTGCAATTACGAAAAGGAATTGATCACAGAAGCAATCAAGCGCAATGACGGTAATATTTCGGCAGCGGGCCGCGAACTAGGCATTTCTCCGCGAATGATGAATTATCGAATGAATAAACTTGGATTGATTACAAAATAAAATGTTCGGTTTTTACAGAATCGCTTCTGTGTGCCCAACTTTGAAAGTTGCGGATACGGAATTCAATACTGATGAAATCATACGCTGCGGTCTCCTCGCCAAAAACGAAGGGGCCGCAGTTGTCGTTTTCCCTGAACTCTGCATTACGGGTTACACCTGTAGTGATTTGTTCCATCAAGAGCTTTTATTGAAGAAATCGTTTGCTTCGCTTTTGAAAATTGCAAAGGCGTTTGACGATTCCGACATGATTGTCGCCGTGGGGCTTCCGCTCCGAATGTTCGGCAAACTCTATAATTGCGCCGCCCTTTTGCAACGCGGAAAGATCATTGGCATTACGCCCAAAATCCATTTGCCGAACCAGCGTGAATTTTATGAAAAGCGCCATTTCAATAGTGGTCGCGATTTGTTGAGTGCAAACAATGTTAAAACCGGTGGAAACTATGGAAAAGCTCCGCTCACGTATTCATTCGATGGCGTGGGCGATGTTCCGATAACAAACTTCTTTACGGTAAACGGTAGCGAAGAAATTCGCATCGGCGTGGAGCTTTGCGAAGACTTGTGGACTGCGGCTCCGCCTAGCGGAGAACTTGCTTTAGCTGGCGCTAATGTGATTTTAAATTTGTCTGCAAGCGATGCGCTTGTGGGGAAGGGCGATTACCGCCGTAATCTCGTGATGAACCAGTCTGCACGCTGCATGGCGGCGTATGTTTATGCATCTGCTGGCGTTCACGAATCGACAACCGACATGGTCTTTAGCGGTCATTTAATGATTGCCGAAAACGGATCCATGCTCGCTGAACGCAAAAATTACAGTCGCAAAAGTGAAATCATTTTCGCAGACATCGATGTGCAGCGCTTGAACGCTCAACGTTTAAGCGAAGGTAGTTTCCAGGATTTCGAATCTACAGAATACTTTGCAAAGGCTGCGAATTTTGCATTACTTCCTGTTGTTGCGAAAAATTCTGCTAAGCCCTCGGAAGGTCTTAAATACCGCTACATTGCGCCGATGCCATTTGTTCCAAGCGATATTGCACATCGCGATTCTAACTGCCGCGAAATTTTCAATATTCAATGCGCAGGACTTGTCAAGCGTCTGGAATCGTCATACGCCAAACGAGCCGTTCTCGGCCTCAGCGGTGGTCTCGATTCAACGCTGGCGTTGCTTGTCGTTGTAGAAACGTTCAAGCTGCTGAATCGCCCGCTAAACGAAATCCTCGTGATTACAATGCCTGGATTTGGGACGACCAAACGCACCAAAAACAACGCTGTTTCAATGGCAGAACTTTTGGGCGTTGAACTTCGAACAATTGATATCAAGCCCTCCTGCTTGCAGCATTTCAAGGACATCGGTCACGATGCCGCAAAGCTTGACGTGACGTACGAAAACGTGCAAGCTCGCGAACGCACCAAGATCTTGATGGACTTGGCAAATAAGGAAGGCGGTATTGTCGTTGGAACGGGTGACCTTTCCGAAATTGCGCTTGGCTGGAGCACGTATAACGCCGATCACATGTCCATGTACGCTGTGAACTGCGATATTCCCAAGACGCTTGTGCGTCACGTTGTCGCGTGGTACGCCGATCACGTGCAGGAATTGATGGGGGAGAGTGCGGCAAATTCCCAAGATTCTGCAAAAGCGCTCGCCGATGTTCTCCGAGACATCTTGGATACGCCTGTTTCACCAGAGCTTTTGCCTGCGGACAGTAATGGACAAATTGCTCAAAAAACGGAATCCATTCTCGGGGCTTACGAGATCCACGATTTCTATCTGTACCATTTTACAAAATATGGAGCAGAGCCTCGCAAATTGCTTTATTTAGCCGAAAAAGCTTTTGGTGTAAAAGCGGGCGAGGATGGCTCCGCAATTCAGGCGAAATATCCGTGTGAAGAACTCGTTCGCGTTCTCAAGCTTTTCCTGAAGCGCTTTTTTGCGCAGCAATTCAAGCGCAGTTGCATTCCGGATGGCCCAAAGGTCGGAACGATTTCGCTCTCGCCAAGAGCCGACTGGCGAATGCCAAGCGATGCATCTTCTGCGGACTGGCTCAAAGAAATCGAGAATCTCTGAGCCGCGCCTTTTGCGATGTCATCCCGGCCTTGTGCTCTTTGACCACTTAGAGCTTCAGCTCTTACGTGGTCATGATCCGCGTATGGGGACGGGATCGCCATACACAAATACAATTACAAAGACATCCCTGCCTCTGTGCGGGGATGTTTTTGCATTATAACACCCGGCGCATTTTTTATCGAAAACTGTTTAAAAATTTGGCATTCTCTTTGTAAACGTAAAACCCCGGAACATTTGTTCCGGGGTACTTTAGTCAACAGAGATACTCTTTATGGTTTTTAGTTATTGGTTGTTGGTCTTTAGTTTAAGGTTTGGTAACTTCGTTACGGTTTTATTAACTAATGACTATTGACTAATAACTAAGTACTAAATTACATGTTGCTGAAGATTTGGAATCCGCTGTAAGCTTCTTGACCGTGTTCTGCTTGGTCAAGGCCGCGCATTTCTTGCTTTTCAGTCACGCGGAGACCCATGGTCTTCTTGATGACGAGGAAGATGACGCTAGCAGCAGCGAAGCACGGGATGGCGTAGGCGAGGACGCCAACAGCCTGAGTGCCAAGCGTGTAGTCACCGGTGATATCGAAGATACCGACAGCGAGCGTACCCCAGACACCGTTTACAAGGTGGACGGAGAGAGCACCGACCGGGTCATCCAAGTGCAGGCGGTCGAACATGAAGACTGCACCGACGACGAGCACACCAGCGATAGCACCGATAATCCAGGAAGAAAGCGGGGAGACTACGTCTGCGCCAGCGGTGATAGCGACGAGACCTGCAAGGCATCCGTTGAGGGCCATGGTGGCGTCCGGCTTCTTGGAAACGATCCAGCTTGTAAGCGTTGCGGTGATGATGCCTGCGACAGCGGCGAGGTTCGTGGTCACGAGAATCCAGCTAGTAGCCTTCGGGTCGCCGTTAAGAGCAGAACCGGCGTTGAATCCCCACCAGCCGAACCAGAGCATGAACACACCGATTGTGGCGAGCGGAATGTTGTGAGCCGGGATAGCGTGAACCTTGCCACCGACATACTTACCGATACGCGGTCCGAGAATCATCACGCCAGCGAGAGCTGCCCAGCCACCCACAGAGTGGACGAGGGTAGAACCGGCGAGGTCGTGGAAACCGTGAGCACCGAAGGTGGAGAGCCAGCCGCCGCCCCATGTCCAGCTACCGACAACCGGGTAGACAAGGGCCACGTAGGCGATGGTGAAGACGAGGAAGGAGTTGAGCTTCACACGTTCAGCAACGGCACCAGACACAATCGTTGCGGCTGTTGCTGCAAACATTGCCTGGAACAGCCAGTCTGTGAACAACGTAAAGTGTCCGTTGTAGGCTGCGGTGAAGTTTGCCGGATTTGCCCAGTCGCCAATGCCGAAGCCTGCGAAACCGAGAATTCCGTTGAAAGTGCCCGGGTACATAAGGCCAAAACCGAGCAAGGCGTACATCGTGATACCGATTGCCGGCACGGCGATGTTTTTGAAAGCGACGTTTGCAGAGCACTTCGCACGCACAAGGCCTGCTTCAACACATGCAAATCCAAGACCCATGATGAACACCAACATGGCGCTAATCATGATCCAAATGTTTTCCGTCATAAAGATGGCGTCGTTGACGGTTGCGACTGTTGCTACTTCGTTCATTTGTATAAATCCTTTTTGAAAATTTTAATTCCTAATTCCGAATTCCTGATTCCGAATTAACCAATCGCCTCCGGGCCAGTTTCACCCGTGCGGATGCGGACGCACTGTTCAAGCGATGTGACGAAAATCTTTCCATCGCCGATTTCTCCCGTACGAGCGCCCTTGATGATGGCGTCAATACAAGGCTGTACGAATTCATCATTCACGGCGATCTTCAGACAAATTTTCTTGAGCAAATTAACTTCAGTAACAACGCCACGGAAACGTTGATTGTAGCCCTTCTGCTGGCCGCAGCCGAGTACGTTGGTGACGGACATCTTGTAAATCTTATTTTCGTAAAGAGCTTGCTTTACGAAGTTAAGCCGTTCTGGTTGAATGTAAGCTGTGACGAGCTTCATGATTGTATCCTTTTTTGAGGTTTTTCTTTTTGTTCGCAGCCGTATTTGCAAAATGTGTGCCAAAAATTTTTCCAACACATAAAAAAGCCCGCAATCCCTTATTCTATGCGGGTTGCGGGGCGGTGTAGGGGAGATGTATCCCTCAAATGAAAGATTTACAAGAATTGTAAGAAAGGCTTTTTATTTACAGAGCGTGAAAATTCTTTTAAAAGTCTTCCGGGATGATCCCTGTTTCCTGGATCTGGTTGCATTCAGAAATCATTAAGGGAACAACTGATGGCATCATATTTTTACCAGTTACAGCTTCAAAGTATCCCTTGATTTTATTTCCTTCACAAGAGACTTGAAGGGGAATACTCTTCTCATCATCCGTTTCTTCTTTCGCCGAAGCACATTCTGCGTCTATTACACTTTGAGGAACACTTGGATCGAATTCTTCTACAGCTTTAATTATTTGGATTCCATTGTTGAATGAAGCCGTTATGGTTTGAGTGACAGAGTCCGGAACGGATGCGATCATGGAAAAGTTGTTTTCGGTGTCTTCAAGAATTTGACAAGAGGCCTTTCCCGTTTTTGTTGATGGAGGTGGAGTGGGTGGGTCATTTTCAATTTGTCCGGGATTTGGATCCTCATTAGGGACTGATGAATATTTTTTTGAAAATTCTTTGCAAGCTCGCTGTGCTGATGCAAAAGTTTGATCAATATTCAGATAGGATACTTCTGTTGATTTGACCGTTATCGAATAATCGGTGCAGTTTACGGTTGCATTCTTTTCGGCCGCTTCCATTTTATTTTCTGTACACGTTTTTTTGATTTCGTCTACAGGGACTGATTCATCGTATAAGGTTGTTATTTCAAGCTCTACTTTATTCCCTTTTAAAATTTTTGCTGTTGTCGTTGTGATAAAGGCGTTTGCTATCGCAGTTTTTAATTCGACAGAATTCTGCGAAAGCAACTTCGCCGAACACTCGTTCTGATCAACCTTGACAGGACCATTTGAGGGTGCTACCGTATTTTCCGTTGAACAGGCCGTCAATGCTAATAACATTGATGCAGAATAGGATATAAATTTTTTTATCATATAGACCCTTTTGTGTTGTCTGAACAGACAAAATCTTTTTTTTAATCTACAATTTTTTTATATAAAAAAAGTAATTATTGACGAACAAAAGTAACACCTTGGAAATGCAACCGATTACGGGATAAAAGAAAGAAAAATGATAAACGACATGAATACAGCACAGCTCAAGATTTTTTCGAAGACCTTCACAAGAAAAACTCTAAAGGAATATATTTCTGAAATTCTTAAGTTTACATAATCCGCATTATCGGCAATGACGGTTTGGAAAGGGGAGTCAGATTCATCTTCGTTGTTTTGATGCACAACCGAGTTCCACCTGGTGTGAAAACGACTTCCACCTAGGAACTTTCGTACGCGTCTCATAGATTCTCCGACAC
>NZ_JBGUHR010000124.1:0-16294 GCF_045112255.1 Fibrobacter sp. | reverse complement strand
GGCTCGGTCCCATCGTCGAGACGGTGTGGGGCGTTCTGCTCCTCGCACTGAGCGGCGTCCTGATTTTTATCGGTGCCTAGCTTCCCGCAAAAAGAAAGTCCGTCTGTGTTGGAGACGGACTTCTTTTTTTTTTGCATTTTTATAAATACACTCGATACACTTGGCGTTGCCTATAGTAAACATTAAAGTGCATAGTGTGGGTACGATTTCGCAAAAGAAAAGGTATTTTTTAACAAAAATGAGGTTTTGTATGCGTAAACATCTATTTGCCGCGCTTGCTCTTGCGGTGCCGACTTTTGCAATTCCGTTGGTGAACCAGCTCGGTTTTGCTCCTGAATCTGAAAAGATTGTGGTTATACCAGGCAATGATGCTAATCCGTTTGAAGTCCGTGACATGGCGGGCAACACGGTGCTTGCGCTCGAAGCTCCGATGGTCTATGACTGGGATTACAGCGGCGAAGAAGTCCAGACGTACGATATTTCTTCGATCAAGAAGCCGGGCACGTATCGCCTGTACAGAGATGGCTATATCGGCAATCCGGTCGTGATTGGCGAACATGTTTACGAAGATTTGACGAAGGCTGCCCTCAAGTGGTTTTATTTCCAGCGCGCAGGCATGGCTCTAGATACGCGTTATGCAGGCAAGTGGGCGCGTGCGGCAGGCCACATTGACGATAGCGTGACGGTTTATGGTACAGACTTGCCGACGGCGACGGTTGTGGCGCAGTCCAAGGGCAAGCCTGCTCCCAAGAAGGCTGACCCGAAGATTATCAAGTCGCAGCGCGGTTGGTACGATGCCGGTGACTACGGCAAGTACATTGTGAACTCGGGCATTACCGTGTTTACGCTTTTGGAACTTTATGAACACTTCCCGGCGTTCATGGATACGCTCCAGTGGAACATCCCGCGTGAATTCCCGAAGATGCCGGCACTTCTTGAAGAAATCCGCTGGAATCTGGACTGGATGCTTTCGATGCAGGACAAGGACGGTGCCGTTTACCACAAGCTCACGTCGCTCAAGTTCGGCTCCAGCACGATGCCCGAAATTGATGGTGCAAAGCGCTATGCGATTGAAAAGAGCTTGACTGCAACGCTTGACTTTGCTGCCGTGATGGCTCAGGCTTCCCGCGTGTATGCGCCGTTTGACAAAGCTTTTGCAGACCGCATGCTCAAGGCTTCTGGTGCCGCCTATTACTGGGCCAAGCACAATCCGAAGGCTTTGTACAAGCAGCCCTCCGATGTGCAGACGGGTGACTATACGTACGGCGGCGAAGACGGCAAGGATGAATTTGCTCTTGCTGCAACGGAACTTTTCCGCGCGACAAAGAAGAAGAACTATCTCAACGACTTGAGCGCTTACAAGCTCAGAAGCGATGGACCGTGGTGGGGTGATGTGAACATGCTCGCCGTTTACCATGTGGCGCTGGACTCGGCTGATTTTGGCGCAAAGCTCGGTGGTGCTGCTCGCAAGGCTTTGCTTGCCGCTGCAAATGAACTCCGTGCGGTTGGCGATACAAGCGCTTACAGGCTCCCGGCTCTTCCGTCTAGCTGGAACTGGGGCAGTAACAGTGCCATGGCGAATAACGGAATCGTGTTGCTCCATGCTTATTACGTCACGGGCGACAAGAGCTATTTGGATGGCGCCCAGCAGTGCCTCGACTACCTCTTGGGCAAGAACCCGATTGAAATGACGTACGTGACTGGCTTTGGCTACAGAAGCCCGCGTTTCCCGCACCATCGCGTGAGTGAATCGGACTTTGTCGATGATCCGGTCCCGGGCATGCTCGTGGGCGGCCCGCACTTGGGCAAGCAGGATATCAACCTCGACGGCAAGGAACTCTGGAAGTGCCCGAACTACGCTGTTGCGGACAAACCGGCACTTGCTTACATCGATAACCGTTGCAGTTATGCGACAAATGAAGTGGCTATCAACTGGAATGCGCCGCTTGCGTACCTCGCTGGCGCTTTGCAGGCCATTTATTTGGGCCATGCCAATGCTGTTGTGAAGTAAGTTTGCGCTAGGTTGTGTGTTTTGGGATTAGGCGGGCGTTATGCCCGCTTTTTTGCATTGTCATGCCGGATTTATTCCGGCATCGCCAATTTTATAAGGCGATTACTCGCACAGTTCGACTTCCACGATGCCGCGGACGGAATTGAAGCAGTAGATTTTCTCGGCGGTCTTCAGGTCGCTCGGGTACAGGATTTTTTCTTTGGCCTTGCCTTCGTTCAAAAGCTTTTGCCTTGTGATGCCGTTTAAAAGCCCGCATTCGATGGGCGGCGTGTAGATGATGCCGTCTTTCAGAATGCCGATGTTCGTGAACGTGCCTTCGGTGATTTCGCCTTTCTCGTTCACGCAGATTTCATCGAAGACTTCTTTCGGGAAAGGCAGGCGGATGCTCGTCTTGTGATACAGAAATGGGTTGGATGAATCTACTTTGTGTACGATTTTGATTTTCGGATCTTGCTTGGGGGCGGGAATCGGCCTTGTCGTGAGTTCAAAGTGACCGTCTTTGAAAAGCTCAATCCTGTTCACGACGGAGCTATTGAACTTGATTTTTTCAAGGTCGCTGTTCCAGGTGAAACCGAGCGCGTTTGCGGAATTTCTCAAACGTTCAAGATGCATCTCGAAATCGGTGATGCCAGTTTCAATCAGCGAAAAATCAGTATTCAAAAAACTTGCCTTGGTCATTGTCTCATTCCATTCGTCGTCTGCGGTGGATGCCCACGTGATGGCGCCGCCGGCATCGTATCTGTATTCCGTTTCGCCCTGTTTTTTCTGTAAGATTCTGATGGGAACGGAGAAAATCATTTCATCGCCGTGGATGTAGCCGATGGCGCCGCAGTAGACCTCTCGCGGGAACGGTTCTGCATTGGCGATGACTTCCATTGTAGAAATTTTCGGCGCGCCCGTGATGGAACCGCACGGATAAATGGCGTTGATGATGTCGTAGAGCGTTGTGCCGTCTTTCAGCTCCGATGAAATCTCGGAGGTCATCTGGAAAACGGTTTTGTGCTTTTCGACTTCAAAGAGTTTGTCTGCGCGGACGGTTCCTGGCTTTGAAATTCTCCCGAGATCGTTTCGCAATAGGTCCACGATCATGACGTTTTCGGTGCGGTTCTTCAAATCATTGTGCAAGAATTTTTGTAGCGCATCATCTTCTTCAGAAGTCTTGCCGCGCTTGAGTGTGCCTTTCATGGGCTTTGTCAAAATCTTGTTGCCGCGCTTCACGAAGAACAGTTCTGGCGAAAACGATAAGATTGTCTCGTACTTGTTTTGCAAAAACGCGTTGTAAGGAGTCTTCTGGTTTTGCAAAAGGAACTGGTACAAATCTAATCCAATTGCGTTTGTTCTTAGCGTTGAAGGGTATGTGTAATTAACTTCGTATGTAATTCCGTTCTTGATTTGCTCTTTGATGTAGTTAATCTTTTGCGCGTATTCTTCTTTGGATATGCGTGGTGTTACGATGGTGCCGATTTTGTAGTCGGGAATTTTTTCTTCGAACGGCTGGAACGATTCGTATGCTTCGAAGTAGATGAGGGGTGCGTTGCCTGCTGGCTTCTTGAGGTCGTAACGCATGTAGCCGAGAAGGTAATAGCCTTGGCGTTGCAATTTTTCGATATGGTCTAATGCAAATTTTACATCTTTGGGATTAAAAATCTCGATGGTCTCGATGGGATTTTTAAATATTTTGTTTACATATATTTGCATGGCTGCTTATTTCCTGAAAACGGCGCAAATATAAATATTGCATAATGGGGATTGCTGAAAATTATTTTTACCTGGTACTTTTTGATTGCCTTTGGTTTATATTAAAAGCTAGGATTGTGGTGTCTTGGGAAAAGGAGACTGAGGATGAAAAGAATTTTCTTTTCTGTTTTTCCCATTGTTATGGCGACCGCTTTTTCTGCGGCATCTGCCTACACCCTAAAAGGAACCGTTAAAGATAAAGATGATTCTTCGCCAATCGCAGCGACAGTGAAATTGCTCCAAAAGGGCAAAGAAGCTGAAACGGACCGATCTGGAAATTTTGTCATTAAGGAAGAGGAAGTGTCCTTGCACGGTTCTCGTGCCGCTGTTGGGCATTTCAGCTTGATTAACGGAATTTTGAATTTTACCCAGGGCGGTAGCGCTCCTGTGCAGGTCAAGGTTTTTGACATGATGGGTAACCAGGTGCTTGCGAAGACATTGCAAGGCTCTGGAACTGTTGATCTTGCCGCTTCGATTCAGGCTCAGGGTACTTTCGTTGCAAAGGTGCAGATGGGATCCGCGCAGGAAACTGTTCGCTTTAATACTTATGGCTACGCTTCTGGATCTTTCGGTTCTGCAGAAAAGAAGGCGCTTCATAAGGAAGGCGATGCGATCGATACGTTGCGTGTCGTTGCCGAAGATTATGATACGTTGTTCGTTCCCCTGTCGAAACTTGATACGACTCTCGATCTGAAACTCAGCAAGGCTGCCACCAAGAAGACGTTTGCGTTCGGCTATGCCATTGGCAACGATCCTACGCCGAGCAAGGGCTGTGGCAAGGACAATACGCTTAAGAACTACTTCAAGTTCACTGGTGGCGGTATCGAGCACGAAGTCTATCTCGACTTGCCTGACAACTACGACAAGAATAAGCCGTATCGTTTGGTGTTCGGCATGCACTGCATGGGCGGTTCCGCACAGAACGTGGCGAAGAACGAACACTATTATGGTTACCGCGACCAGAAGGGTGCCAAGGAGAGCACCATCTTTGTGGCTCCGCACGGTTACACCGACCAAATGCCATGGCGCTGTGGCGATAACAAAGACCACCTGTTCTTTGACGAACTTCTTACGCACTTGAACGAGAACTTGTGCGTGGATACGTCTCGCGTGTTCTCTTCGGGCTTTAGCTTCGGTGCCATGTACTCGAACTCGCTTGCTCAGACGTTCCAGCATCGTCTCCGCGGTGTCGTGGTGTTTGCGACTGCCGACCAGGTGATTTACATTCCGAAAAATGCAGGCAAGCCGATTGCCTGGATGGGTACTGTTGGCCTGAGCGATGGAACCTGCCCGCCGAGCATGGGACGCAGTGCCCGTGACAGAATCTTGAAGAACAATGGCCCCGAAGGCCATACCGACTGCACCAGCGAGAAGGCTACTGAATACACCGGCGGCAACCACGTTTGCTATGACTATAAGACTGTAGATCCGCGATTCCCTGTGAAGTGGTGCACGTTCAATGGCGGCCACCAGTGGGATATGCGTGAAAACGGCAAGCTCTGGGCCTCTGATATCGGCTGGGAATTTATTACGCAGTTCTAGTTTTTTAACGCTCCCTATATGTGATGAAGCCTTTCCGGATTCGGGAAGGCTTTCCTGTTTGTAAAATAAACTTTGTAGTAAATTTGTAACTTTTTTTGAATGAATGATTTATTGCTTTTTTTCTGTATATATTAATGTCATGCAAAACTGGTATCTTATTATTGTTCTTTCAATAGTTTTTGTTTCGGCCTTATTTGCTTCTACTGCGTCGGCCCCGATGTAGTTAAATAAATATATTGTGGATATGACATTGCGCTCTATCCTTTTTTTGTTTGTACTTGTTTCCCTGGTCGCAGAAACACAAGGTGCAACGAACCGTGGTGCTGATAAGATCTTCGAAGAAAAAATCGATTCGCTGATATCGAAGCGAATGGAACTTCCTTTGGTGAGTTCAAAGCTGGATGTTCCCGGTAGTCGGTTTGTTCCTGTATATGGCAATGTTATTGAGGCGGGTGAAGCTGCCTCTCGTGATTTTTTGGACGATAGTGAAAATTTGTTCGATGCAGAAAGTCTCTATAACGCGGTGAATGAGCACTTGATGCTGAGAAATGAGGCTCTCTTAAAAAAAGCGTCGGCAGATGTTCGGAATAAGTACGGACAACTTTCAAGCCGATTTAATTTTATCAATTTGGAACGTGTAAGAATCCGGGTCGATTATTATTACGACCGTGTTGGAAAAACGTGGGTTCGCCCGGCGCATGATTCGGTTGTTACAATGACGATGATTGTCAAGTCGGGGTATTTTCTTTATCAGGACAGCGACTCGCTGATCGATATCCGCCGCTATGGATATTATATACCAAGCTCGAACGTGAAGCGGATTTTCTTTGGCGATGGGTATTCCGAAGTGCTATGGGATAATCCGAACGATGCTCCGCTGGATTCGGTAAAGGTTTTGCCGTACAAACTAGTTGAGAGGATCTTGCTCAATAAGGAAAACGATGAGCGGAACCGTAAGAAAATAAGAAATCTCCTGAAAAACAGAGAGTTTGCCTCTATACCAAGAGTTATTCAGGAGATGGACGAATACTGCGAGGAAAATCAGTGCGACGAAATGCCCGATTATAGGCGCTATCTGAATGTACTTGCGGTCCTTTATAAAATCGGTGTACTTCGCCGCTTCTAGAGTTTGTTGAAAGTGACTACTTGACCAAATTCACGAATTCACGGCAAACGGCTTCTGGGTCGGGCTTTCCGAAAATGGCGCTCCCGACGACGAAGATGTTTGCGCCCGCTTCTTTGCAGGCGAGGATGTTGTCGAGCTTCACGCCGCCGTCAATCTGGATGTTGAGTTCCGGCTTGAGCGCGCGGAGTTCGCGAATCTTGTCGAGGCAGTAGGGAATGAGGCTCTGGCCGCCGAATCCCGGGTTCACGGACATGATGAGTACCATGTCCACAATGTCGAGCACGTACTTGATGCTTTCGAGCGGGGTGGCCGGGTTGATGGCAACAGCGGGCTTGACGCCGAGTTCTGCAATCTGGTGCAGAAGGCGGTCGAGGTGGTTTGTGGTTTCGGCGTGTACGCTGATGATGCTTGCGCCTGCTTTAGCAAATTCACCCACATAGTTCTCTGGATTCTCGATCATCAAATGGCAATCGAGCGGGAGCTTGGTACCTTTCTTGACGCAGGCAGAGATGCCCGGGCCAAAGCTGATGTTTGGAACAAAGTGCCCATCCATGATGTCCAGGTGAACGAGGCCTGCGCCTCCGTTTTCGATGGCCTTGAGACCGTCGCCGAGAGAGAGAAAGTTTGCGTTCAAGACGCTGGGTGCGATGATTTGTTTAAGCATATTTCAAATATAGCAAAATAAATTTTTTTTTACTAAATTTTAAGTTGCTAAGAATTAAGAGGAGATAATTATGTCTAAGAATTCTAAAACTGTGGTCGAAAAGCCTGCAAAGAAGGTTGCTGCTAAGAAGACCGAGACGAAAGTTGCCGCGAAAGCTGCTGCAAAAACCGTGAAGGCCCCTGCAAAGAAGGCCGCGCCGAAGGCTGAAAAGCCGGCTAAGGCTCCTGCCAAGGTCGCAAAGGCTGCCAAAGTTGAAGCCCCGAAAGCCGAAGTGAAGGCTGTCAAGGCCCCGGCAAAGAAAGCCGCTGCCAAGGCTCCGAAGGCCGCTGCTCCGAAAAAGGTTGCTGTCGAGTTCGTCGCCGATTGCCCGCTTGCAACAACAGTCTCTGTTGCTGGAACGTTCAACAATTGGACTGTCGATGCCGACATGCTCAAGAAGGACAAGAAGACTGGTCTTTGGGTTGCGAAGATCTCTCTCGTTCCGGGCGACTACGAATACAAGTTTGTCTGTGACGGTGTGAACTGGGATGCAGGCGACAATAAGATTAAGCACGTATAGTCTCGATTATCGATTTATTTATCAGAAGGTTCTGGAATGCCGGGACCTTTTGTTGTAAAATAAACTATTTTATAAAAATGCGAAAAGTTGTATTTGCAATATTGCTTTTGTTCTGCTCGATGGCTTTTGCCGAGCACGAAGAAATCCCTTCTGTAAACTATACCGACAGTGCAGCGTATTATGAGAGTGAAGCAGTCCGCTTGAAAACGGAAGCGGATTCGCTGTCGTTTGAAGCAACCGGCAATATCGTATTTGGTATCGTTGGTACCGTGCTGGGTGGGGCCGGTACAATATGGTCTACCTCCAAAGCGAAAGGCTCGTTGGAAGGTGGCGGTATTGCTATGGCTTTTATATTGATCCCAAGTGTTTGTTTGCTGGCTGGCGGTGTGATGGGATTTGCGGAAGGTATGGTGCAAAGTGTCAAAGCTAATGGAAAAACCAAGGAGTCTGAGAAACATCGCAATACGGCGGAAGAATTTCGCGCAAAGACCCAGCAAGTAAAGGTGGATTTTATCCCGATAATCGACCCCTTCCAAAAATCGGTGGGTGCTTTGTTGGCTTTTAGTTTTTAGAACATAAAATAACTTGCAATTCTAAGTTTTGACTTCTAAGCACAAGGCGCTATTTTCTATCTTTGCGCCGTATGAAATATTCCATTCCTGATTCAGTGCTTTTGAAAGCGGCCAGTGAATACGGCACACCGCTTTGGATCTATGACCGTGCGACGATTGAACGTGCTGTAAAGGACGTGCAGGTTTTTGACACTGTGCGCTTTGCTCAAAAGGCATGCCCGAACCTTTCTGTGGTTTCGCTCATCCGCAAGCTTGGCTGCGTTGTCGATGCAGTCTCTGCTGGCGAAATCGTGCGCGCCCTCAAGGCCGGCTTCAAGGGTGGACAGCAGAAGGGCAAGGTTCCCGAAATCGTCTACACTGCCGATATCTTCGATCGTGACGCTCTCGAACTCGTGAAGAAGTACGACATCGCCGTGAACGTGGGTTCGCCGGACATGATCCAGCAACTTGCTGATTTCGGTGTGAAGTCTGAACTCACGATCCGCGTGAATCCGGGCTTTGGCCATGGTCACTCCCGCAAGACGAATACCGGTGGCGACCTTTCCAAGCACGGCATTTGGCACGAACAGATCAAGGACTGCATCAAGCTTGCCCAGAGCAACGGCATGTGGATTACCGGTTTGCACATGCACATCGGTTCTGGTGCGGACTTTGAACACTTGGCCCAGGTTTGCGATGCTATGGTGGATGCTAGCCGTCACCTTGGCTCTCACCTCCGCACGATCAGCGCTGGTGGTGGCCTCCCGATTCCGTATCACGAAGAAGAGAAGGGCAACCGCATTGACGTGAAGGCTTACTACGACTTGTGGGACAACGCTCGCAAGCGCATCCAGCAGAGCATTGGTCACGATGTCCATCTCGAAGTGGAACCGGGCCGTTACCTTGTTGCAGAAAGTGGCTATCTCGTTGCTGAAATCCGCGCTGTCAAAAAGCAGGGAAATAATTTGTTCTACTTGCTCGACGCTGGCTTTACCGATCTCGTTCGTCCGAGCTTCTACGGTAGCTACCACGCTATTTCTGTGGTCGCCCGTGACGGTCGTGAACTTAACGAAACTGTTGACGCTGTTGTCGCAGGCCCGCTCTGCGAATCCGGTGACGTGTTCACGCAGGAAGAAGGTGGCTTTGTCGTGACGCGCAAGCTCCCGAAGGCTCAGGTGGGCGACCTCCTGATTCTCCATGATGCTGGTGCTTACGGTGCCGCCATGAGCAGCAACTACAACAGCCGTCGCTACGCTGCCGAAACGATGTACACGAAGGGCGAAATCAAGCTCATCCGTGAACGCCAGACTTTCGAACAATTGCTGCAAAACGATAGAATTATTGAACTGTAAGCGATTTGATATTAGTAAGAAAAGCGGAGCTTTGGCTCCGCTTTTTTATATATAACGAAAGCGAGAAAAATGTTTAATTAAAAAGAAGATGAGTTGTTGTGAGAATGGAGCGTCGGCCAAGGATGGGGAGGGTGCAGGGAGGGGCCCGTGCGGCCTTCGCAACTCCGAGCTGGGGCCCCGCCCGCATGATGTGTTTTCTTGATTTCCAAAAATCAATTTACTACCTTTGCTCTCGGAAATAAAATTATGGGTAACTTACGCGCTATTCTTATGCCGGTCGCTATTCTCGCTGGCATCCTCATTCCTCAGGCGCACTTTCTGTCGCCGCTTTTGCCGTTTACTATCGGCATCATGATGTTTCTCACGTTCGTGACGAAAATCCCGCCGCAGACGCACGGTTACACGTTCAAGATTGAAGCCCGCGCGTTTGTTGCAAGCCTCGTGATGATTGCAGCCCTCTGGGGCGTTGTGGAACTTTTCCACTTGCCGCGTGAAGTGCTTTTGGGCGGTGCGATTATTGCGCTTTGCCCGCCCGCGAATGCGGCCCCTGCGATGGCGAAAATGCTTGGCGGCAGTGCGTCTCTCGCACTCAAGATTTTCCTCAGCGGAAACCTGATCGCATGCTTTAGCATCCCAGTGATTTTTGGCTATTTGACGGGTGCCGAGGCAAACCTCTCTGAAATCGCGATGAAAATTTTCAACACGATCCAGCCGATTATCAGCATCCCACTCGCGTTTGCGTTTGGACTGCGCAACTTTTACCCGGAGCTTGCTGACCGTGCTGCAAAATTCCAGAAGTACACGATGTTCGTCTGGACGTTCTCGGTGTTCATTATTTTGTCCAAGGCTAGCTTCGATATTCGTGAGATGGGCTTTGCTGACTTGTGGAATAGCGGAAAGCTTCCGCTTATGGCTGCGGTGTCTCTCGTGCTTTGTCTTTTGCAGTTCTGGCTTGGCTGGGTTTGCGAACGCGGTCGCCGTCCGATTGAAGGCTCGCAGAGCATGGGGCAAAAGAACACGACGCTTGTCATTTGGGTTTCTAGCCTTTACGCAGGTCCGGTGGTGGCGCTCGCCCCGACTTGCTACGTTGTATGGCAAAACCTCGTGCTCAGCTACATGACTGCGAAAATCAAGCCGAAGAAAGATAATTAGAACTCCGCATGTGCGGGACATGACATATTAATTGTCGCATACAAGAAAATTTTCAAACTTTCTTTTCCTTTTTGCTCGAGTCCGCTGTATATTTAAAATATGGTTTACTCGAAAGTAGTTTCTTTATTTGTTGCTATTATCGCCGCACTTTTTGTGACTTTTTTTGCTCGTGATTGGTTTGTCCTTCACCAGTGCGGTGCTGTACAGTCTTGCCTAGATTCTACGAGTGATTATCAGAATATCACCAAGTTTATTGTGACTTTCTTGACGACTTTGCTTGCTTTCTTTATTGGCAAACGCAAAATAGCGAGTCGAGATCGTTTCTTTGTACAGTCTGCGTTTGTGATGATTCTTTGTGCCGACTTTTGTTTTAAAATTCTGTATAATTATTTTGGTACGGTTGAAAATCGTGAAAACTTTATTTCACTTGGGATTTGTTTTTTCTTTGTGGCGCAGATGATTTTTATTTATCGTCATACGCGCACTAGCGATGACGATTGGAGTTTTCCGTGGATCTGCTGTATCCCGCTTGCGGCGATTATTGCGATGGTTTTTCTGGCGTATTTTCAGGTGCTCGAATCCCTGATGCTCATGGCAGCCCTCGCTTATGCGCCGACGCTGTTGTGTTCTCTGATTGTTGCGTGCAAAACGACGGGTGTTGGGTTTTTCCCGAAGAACAATGCTTGGCTTATAATGCTTGGAATGGTGCTTTTCTCGTGTTGCGACATACTTACTGGGATTTCGCTTTTGACAGGCGCAGATCATTCGACCATGGAAGTTCTGGCTTCTGTCTCGAATAATTTTATATGGCTGTTCTATGTTCCTGCGATTGTGTCCCTTGCTTTGAGCGGATATCGCCGTGGCGGCTAGGTGATCAAGGTGGCGCTTGCTTTTTAAAATTCTATTATTTCCTCGTTCAAAGAGGTCATAATGATTATTGATTTAAAAGGCATGGAAACAACGGTGCTCCCGAATTTTAAGGGCGGCGAAAAAGAATACAAGGCCAAGATGTATTTCGACGGTACGACGCGCATTATGCACGGAACGCTCGAGGCTGGCGCTTCTATCGGTTACCACAAGCACGAAACCAACAGTGAAATTATGTTCTTTGTCTCGGGGAAGGGCAAGGTTCTTTTTGATGACGGCGTTGAATATGTCGAAGCTGGCCAGTGCCATTTCTGCCCGAAGGGTCACTCCCACAGCTTGATTAACGAAGGTCCGGAAGATCTCGTCTTTTATGCGACGGTCCCGGAACTCGGATAAGTTTAATTTAATGGAGAAAATATGTCTAAATTAATGCGTTCTATTTCTGGTATCCGCGGAATCGTTGGCGATACCCTTACTCCGCAGGTTTTGCAGAGCCATGTACGTGCTTTCCTCGAAATCACGAAGGCAAAGCGCGTGGTGATTGGCCGTGATAGCCGCCCCACAGGTGATGCGATTGTGCAGTATGTCGCTGGCATCTGCCGCCTTTCTGGCGTGGATGTGGTGGATGTAGGCCTTTCGACGACTCCGTCCGTGGAACTTTTGACGACGCATTTCAAGGCTGATGCGGGTATCATCATTACCGCAAGCCATAACCCGCTCGAATGGAACGCTCTCAAGTTCCTCAACAACAAGGGACTTTTCCTCGGCCCGGATGACGTGAAGCAGCTCTTTGCTCTTGCCGATGCAAACCAGTTCAGCTATCCGGATTACCGCACGATGGGCAAGTACGAAGTTGCTCCAGATGCCGATGGCATTCACATCGATGGCACACTCAAGATTCCGTTCGTGGATGTTGAAGCCATCAAGGCCAAGCATTTCAAGGTCGCTGTCGATGCTGTGAACGGTGCCGGTAGCTTTATCGTGCCGCGTTTGTTGGAACAGCTCGGTTGCGAAGTTGTTCGCGTTCATTGCAGCCCGGATGGCACATTCCCGCGCGGTGCGGAACCGATTCCTGAAAATCTCGGTGACTTGCGCAAGGCTGTCAAGGATAATGGTTGCGCTGTCGGCTTTGCTGTGGACCCGGATGCAGACCGCTGCGCTCTCGTCGATGGCTTGGGACAAAGTATCGGTGAAGAATACACGCTTGCGATTGCGACGGATGAAGTGCTTGCGCAAAAGAAGGGTAGCGTTTGCGTGAACCTTTCTACAAGCCGCATGAACGAAGATGTTGCTGCCAAGTACGGTTGCGAATTCAGCCGCGCGAAGGTCGGTGAAATCAATGTTAGCCTCCAGATGATCGAGAACGGTTGCGTTATCGGTGGCGAAGGCAACGGCGGCGTGATTCTCCCGGCGCTCCACTACGGTCGCGATAGCCTCGTGGCTGCTGCACTTGTGCTTAGCTGGATGGCCCACCACAATGGCGGCCCGGAAAAGTTTGTGGCAGAAAATCCGGCCTACGTGATGCCGAAGAAAAAGTTCGAACTCGGCGACAAGAAGGTTGCAGACATTCTCCCGAAGGTCAAGGCTAAATTTGCCGGCTGGAAGACGGATGAACGCGATGGCCTCTGGCTCGGCAGCGAAAAGTTCTGGGTGCATGTGCGCGCGAGCAACACGGAACCCGTGATCCGCGTGATTGCCGAAGCTCCGACTGCTGAAGAGGCTGAAAATTTGTGCGCTAAAGTGGAAAAACTCATCTAATAAGACCGCTCGGCTCTATTGCAAAAATAAGATGTAATATCGCCTCGCTCTCGCGATCACGCCCAGTTAATACTGGGCGTTTTTCGTTCGTTTTTTCTGTCATCCTGAGTGCGTAAGCACGAAGGATCCAGTTAAATTACTTGATGCATTGTCACCCCCGGATTTATTCCGGGGTCGTTTTTTCGTCATTCCGGCCACTGGGCCGGAATCTTCTTTTTTTTAGAACTGCGTAATAAATTCCCAGCCGGTTTTGGTTGTCCACACTTCGCCGTCTTCGCGGGGGTTGTATGTGTGTTCGCCCTTGAACGTGCACCACTTCACGGGGAAGCGTGGATCGACGGTCTTGTAGTCATAGCACACGTGCTTACCGCTGCCGGTGTATTCTTCGGCCACTTCGCTTCTGGCGTCGGTGAAGTTTCCGTCATCATCGGGTTTACCGTTGTTCTTGAGGATCCTGTCGCGGGCGCTGCGTCCGAGCTTTGGTGTACACAGGTTGTCTTCCATGCCGACCGTTCCCATCCATGCGATGGGTAAGCCTTTGTTTTTGGGCATGTAGATTACCTGGTCCATCGTCGCGAATACGACAACGCCGCGTAAGCGGTGCTGGAAATCCTGGGCAAGCGCGTTACTGAACATGGCGCCAAAGCTGAACCCTATAGAAAATACGCGCGATGTATCGACGCAGAGGTTTTCGTTCAGGTAGGTGAGAAGTTCATCAAAGAAGAGGTGGTCTTTGTCGTCTCCGCAACGCCATGGAT
This sequence comes from Fibrobacter sp., assembly GCF_045112255.1. GTDB lineage: Bacteria > Fibrobacterota > Fibrobacteria > Fibrobacterales > Fibrobacteraceae > Fibrobacter. The sequence goes on along the minus strand of NZ_JBGUHR010000124.1, from coordinate 2,217 downwards.
TTTCTTTGCCGTTTTCATCCGTGTATCCGTGCGGTGCCACGAAGATGGTGTTTTCCTTGGCGCCCTCCTGGTTGCGGAATCCGTAATAAGCCTCTCTCGTTGCCACGTTTTTGGCGGAACCGCCCATGTAGTGCATACCGAATACAAGACGGTAGGGTTTGTTCTTGTTGTAATTTTCGGGCATGGTGAGGTAAATCTCGTGTTCGATGCCTCCACCGGTGAACAAGAAGTAATCTTTCAGCGCGTTGTCCTTGCCGCAGCCCTTGCTTGGCGTGGGCCTGTTGCCAATGGCATAGCCGAATGCATAAGTCCGCTCGTCGGATGTCTTTAGGAGTCTCAGTGTTATGGTTGTGTCGAGATTGGAGAGGGCGACGTTTAATGTGTCGAACCCTGGAGCTGTGACGCGTAGCGAGTCTCCTTCGCTGGGCTTTAGCAATGCCTTGCGGCCTCGGTTTTCGCGGATGGCGCTATTGAACTGTTTGCCGTTTGCGGTGAATTGCACGGTCTTGACGGCGCTGCCGACACGGATTTTTGCAAAATAGGAACCTTGGGTGGTGACGCCTTGCCTCAAGTCCACCTGCCCTGAACCGAGCAGTTCCTGTCGAAGGACTTGATTCCCTGTCGCATCGAAGATGCTTACTTGTACGGGAGTGTTGCTGCTCTGTGCATAACGTAGCACACCATCGCTGACGCTGATGTGTCCGGGCGTGAAATTGCCGGGACGCAAGGATACTTCTTCATCTTCGTGGATGGAAAACTTGCCGTCTTTATCCGTTTGGGCGGAGTCTCCCTTGACGATGAGTTTTACGAGCGCACCCGAAACTGGATTCCCGGATTCGTCATAGACTGTTCCGTTTAGCGTGAATGCAGATGCCGTGGTAAGTGCTGATGCCAGCACGAAGGGTAGGGTGAAGGCTACGGATTTTTTCATGATTCAAACACACTCCTCTTATCTTTAATATAATCTAATTTCCGTAAGAATAAAATATGTAATGATGTTAAAATTTGTTCGAAAAAGGGTTCGCCATTTCCGGCGAACCCATGAACGTTTAGAGAGTGTGTAGAAATTTCTAGAACTGTTCGAAGAATTTGTGGACTTCTTCAGGAACCCAGGTCTGTTCCCAGTTCCAGCCGACGCCCATGTTGCCGGTGTCGTGGGCAGTCCACTGATGGTCTCCCGGCCAGCTGCACCACTTGACTGGGAAGCGTTCATCGACATTCTTGAAGTCGTAGCAGACGTGTCCGGTTTTACCGTTCACTTCTTCGGGCTTTTCGGCGCTTGCGTCAGTGAAGTCTCCGTTTGCATCGGCCTTGCCGTTACGCTTCAGAATGCGCGGGAGGGCACTGTTCTTCGCGCGGTTGTAATCGCATCTGCCGTCGTTGACGCCGTGGACATTCATCCAGGCAATTGGCAAGTTCTTCATGTTGTTGCCTTCGGGGAGCCAAATGTTATAGTCGGCGACAGCATAGGTGGCTGCGGCGCGGACGCGGCTCTGCATGTCCTGCATCAAGGAATAGCTGAACATGGCGCCATAGCTGAAGCCCGTAATGAACACGCGGCTCGTGTCAATGCAGTAGTTTTCGTTCAGAGTCGTAAGTGTCTGGGCGAAGAAATTGTGGTCGCTCTGGCCCTTGTTCCATAGGCCACCGATTGCATCAAGCGAAACAAAGATGTAGTCGCCGTTCTTGTCGAGCACTTGCTGGCCGTAATACGGAGTGGGGTGATCGTAGTCGGCGCTGTGGTGCACAAAGTCTTCGCCGCTGCTGCCGTAGCAGTGCAATGCAAACAGAACCTTGTGCGGTTTTGTGTTGTCGTAGTTCTTGGGCAAGGTGATAAAGTATTTGCGGTTGTCGCTGCCGACCTGGATCTGGAACTGGTCGCCATTTTCGACGCTCTTGACCTTTTGCAACTTGGAATTGCTGCCGCAGCCCTTACTCGGGGTCGGCTTGTTGCCGATGGCGTAGCCGAATTTGAATGTCGGTTCGGGAGGGGTGCTCTTGGCGAGCTTCACGTCAACGGTCGTGTCGAGCGTTCCGAGCGGCACGGTGAGCGTGTCAAAGCCATCGAGCGTAAAGCGGAGCGCTTCGCCTTGGGCGGCGTCTTTCATGAGAGCGCCGTTGCTTGCCTGTGCGCCGAGCGTCTGGCTGTAGCTGCCATCGGTTGTGAACTTGATGTTTTGCTTGGCGTTACCGACGGAGACCTGTGCAAAGTAGGTG
>NZ_JBGUHR010000123.1:0-2663 GCF_045112255.1 Fibrobacter sp. | reverse complement strand
CGCGTCTTCCACTTCCTTGTTGAGAAGCGGAATGCGGTCATCTAGGCTGCCGTCTCTTGCCGACAGTCCGTGCATCTCGATCTTGGCCTCCGGACGGTACAGTCCCTTGTCGTACGCTTCAATTAGTTTGTTCTGGATGCGATTGAATCGTCCGCTCGGAATGTAATTGTCGAACACGGTTCCGTCATACGTCAGCTGCACGAGGCGCACCTTGTAACGACGCTGCAGCTCGCGCATTATGTGCCTACGCATGTTCATGAAGAACTGGTCGCATCGGTCGGTGAGGATGAAGTGGTCGACTTCTTGTTTCACGTTGCCGAACGAGTCAACGAATGTCGAGTCGCAGCGAAGCGACTTGAGGTCAATATCCAGTTCCGTCGAGAACAAGTGCAGAGACTTCTTCGAGTTGTACGAGACGTGACCGATCTCGTGGATTTCTTGGTCGTCCGGCAAGACGATGCCAGTCTCCTCTTTCAGTTCACGCTTCGCCGCTTCGAGCGGAGTCTCGCCGTTCTCGATGTGGCCCTTCGGAATATCGTAGGCGTAATTGTAGGTATAGGGACGTCCAGTCGGATGTCCTCCAAGCACCTTATGGGTGCTCTTGTCAATGATGATAAAACCAGCAGATAGTTCCATACCTAGTGAACTCCGCACCGCCTAACGGCGGTGAGCTTCGCGTTGTGTTTCGATGTTTCCCGCGCATTGAACCGCAGTCCCTGCGGCGATTAATCTTTTACCTTCATTAAGAATGTTGATGGCGGCATTGACGTCTCGGTCGTGTGACGTGCCGCACTGCGGACACGTCCACGACCTTACGTTCAAGTCCTTTGTCAACGTATTCTTGAACCCACAGCAATGACATAGCTGAGAGGATGGGAACCATCGTCCGACGCGGACGATGGTTCTTCCGTACCATTCAGCCTTATACTGTAGTTTGTTCAGGAACATCCTCCAAGCAGTGTCATGTTCGGACTTCGCGTGGTCGCCCTCGGCGACCTCGCGCACGTCCAAATCCTCGACCGCCACCGTTTGGTTCTCGCGGAGCAATCTCGTGGACAGCTTGTCAAGGAAATCCTTCCTTCGGTTAGCAACTTTTTCATGTTCGCGAGCTATGCGCAATCGCAATTCCTCGCGTCTCTTTGAACCTTTCTGCTTCTTGTCGAATGCTCGCTGAAGGTCAGCGATACGAGATTCTGATTCCTTGAGGAAACGAGGATTCGCGACGGCGAAGCCGTCGCTGGTCACGCAGAATTCATTAAGACCGAGGTCAATTCCGATTTCGGACTCAGATGTCGGCAGTGCCTTCGGCACCTCCTCCTCGACTAGGATCGATGCATAGTACTTCCCGGCACGTGACCGTGACACGGTCACGTGCTTGATGTCCCTGGCTGACCAGTCGATGTCCTCGTAGTTGCGGAAGGAAACGAAGCCTACCTTCGGTAGGCGGAGTTTCCTCCCTTCTACACGGATATTGTGGTTTGTCGTATAACTTGTATACGACTCCTTATCCCGGTGCTTCGCCTTGAACTGCGGAAAGCCGACTCCGTCGGCCTTCCGCTCGAAGAAGTTCTTGAACGCAGCTTGCAAGTTAAGCTTCTCGGAAGTCAACGCTTGCGCGTCGACTTCCTTCAAGAAAGGAAACTCTGCGTAGAAATCTGTCGGCTTAGACCGACACATTGTTCCGGTCGCCTCGTACGACTTTATCTTTGCTTCCAACATGCAGTTGTAGACCTTACGACAGCACCCGAAAGTCTTGCTGAGCAAGACTTCCTGTTGCTTGTTAGGATACAATCTGACATTGTAGGCGCGTTGAAACATGGTTCAAAGTTCTATTCTTTAGAAGTTTATATAGAAAATTAAAATTTATTTTTCAAGTTTCGCGCCTAGCGGCGCTAGGTGGCATGTTTCTCGGCGCAATCTTCTAAATTAGCTTAATCGCAGTCCTTGTTGACTTCATAGGGCTGCTTGGGTTCCGTGACGTCGATGCGCTTGACCTTGATGGTGTCCGGCGTGACCTTGTTTGTCGCCATGCCAGCGATGACGATTTCCTTCATGGCATCGTATTCCTCGTCGGTAGCTCCGTCCGGGACGAAGAACTTGCAAGTCTTTGTGAGTGTGACTTCGAACTGCATAAGCATCTCCTTGTTTCTTACTTTTTTCTTATTTATATAAAATATAGCAAATTTTCGGAGTCTCGTCACCTAAACTGATTGGAAAAGGAAGAAATTTTATGGGTTTCATTATGCCTAAGACCAAAACCGAAAACCACGGCGAGATGACCTTAGATCAAATCAACGAACTTAAACGATGCGCAAGCGACTTGTCGTATTTCGCCAAGTACTTGAAGCTCGACAAGAAGGGATACCCGATCAACTGGAGAGACTACCAGCTTCGCGAGTTCGACGTTCTTCAGAAGTACAATAACGTCATCCATAACTGGTGCAGACAAGCTGGCAACCGATGGATCGAGGCCGCCTATGTCTTGTGGTACGTTACGTTCAATTCGTCTCGCTGCTGCGTCCTATGCGATATCAAGCACAGCATGGCGAAGGAACAGCTTGCGCTTATCAAGACGATGTACACGAACTTGCCGTGGTGGTTGAAGAAGGATGCCGATTTCCACAAGACGTACGCCAAGTTCGGCTCTGGCATTGACTCATGTA
>NZ_JBGUHR010000122.1:0-1744 GCF_045112255.1 Fibrobacter sp. | reverse complement strand
TGCCTTCGCAGTGGCCGGGCGTGTACAACACGTCCAGATGCTGGTTGCCGAATGTCAGGGTTTCGCCTTCCTGGATGTAGCGGTCGGGGTCGGGCATATCCTCCAATTCGAAGCCGAAGACCGTCGCGTAGGCGTATGCGCGGTTGTATTCCTTCATTCCCGCCTCGTGCAGCAAGATGTCAACACCGTATTCTTTCTTGCACCACGGATTTCCCGCTATGTGGTCGAGATGCGGATGTGTATTGATGATATACTTGATATCCAGATGGTTGTCGGCCACATATTCACGGATTTGTCCGTCTTCGTAAAACCGGCAGTTGCCAGGATCGACAATCACCGCCTCTCTTGTCTCGTCCGACAAGATATAAGTGTTCACCATCAACGGGTTGAAGTGAAACGTCTTGATTTCCATATTCACAAATTTTAACTTGGAACTAGTTACTGCCTCTCGTAACGCTTTATGCTTTTTTAACAGGTTAAAAGGCAGGTCTGTTCGGATCTGCGGCATATACTTCTTTCACTTTGTGGCCATTCTCGAAGATGGCGCTGTAATACAATTTCCCTTGCGGTGTCCAGCTCGACCATTTGCCGTGTTTCACACGGTTTTTGAATGCTCCCTGCGTGTGCTTCACGCCGTTGTCGTAGTATTCGGTGAAGGGGCCTTCCGGCACGTTGTGAACGAAATTCTGTTGCCGGACCATCTTTTCATGCATGTTGAAGAACACCCATTTGCCCTCCTTCATGTCGTTGGTGTATTTGCCCTTGGACAGGATGTGCCCGTTTTGGGCGTATTCGTTCCAGACACCGTTTTTCACGTTGTTGACATATTTCCCCTGACGGTGCATCTTGCCCGACTCTTCCCAGTAAATCGTGGAGAGCCCGTGCAATTCGCCGTCTTTGTAGTTGTTCTCGTACTTTTTGTAGCCGTTCTCGAACCAGCCTTCCCAATAGCCGTCCATCACAGCATCTTTGAACGTGCCGCGGTCTTTAACCTTGCCGTTCGGGAAGTAGGCGGTCCACAGTCCGTTTTCCTTGTCGTTCACGAACGTGCCCTCGCGTTGCAGTTTGCCGTCTTCGAACCATGCTTTCCATAGGCCTTCGCGTTTTCCGTTCACGTAATTGCCTTTGCGCCATACGCTTCCGTTTTCATAGAAGTAGGTCCACACGCCGTTCTGCAGTCCGTTGTCAAAGTTGCCTTCGCTGCCCAATCGGCCTTCGGAATCGTAGAATTTCCATAGTCCTTGTTGGAGTCCGTGCACCAGCTTGCCTTCCATCTCCTTCTTGCCGCCGCGTTGCCACCAGCAAGCGTCGCCTTCGAGCAGCCCCATATCGTAGGTGCCTTCGAAGTACTTCTCCCCGTTGTCGAAATACTCAACGACGTGGCCGTGAACGCTGTCCGCGATGTACATTACTTTCTTGTATAGCTGACCGTTAGGATGGTAGAAAGTCCATTCGCCGTCGCGCTGACCGTCCTTGAATTGTCCTTCCGATTCTGTTCTGCCCGACTGGAACCAGCTTTTGAACGGGCCGTTGTTGGCGTGGTATTCCTGACCGATTTTGCCGTCGTCGTACCAAACTTTCCAAACGCCCACCTTGAGGCCGTCGCGGTAGTCGCCCTCGGTCCATTTTATCCCGTTGTTGTGGTAATAGACCCAGTGTCCCTGCTCAATGCCTTTCTTCTGCACGCCGATGGACATCAGCTTGCCGTTTTTCCAGTAGGTTTTGGTCGTATCTTGCGCTATAA
>NZ_JBGUHR010000121.1:0-52315 GCF_045112255.1 Fibrobacter sp. | reverse complement strand
GAACGGGAATTCGTATTCGACGTCGGTGGTGCCGTTGGAGTAGTGAGAAAGTTCTTCCTTGGCATGTTCGCGGAGGCGGAGCTTTTCACGCTTCACGCCGAGGTCGTTCACGAGCCATTCGAAGCAGTACTTACGCCAGAAGTTGTACCAATCGAGTTCGGTACCCGGTTCGCAGAAGAATTCAAGTTCCATCTGTTCGAATTCGCGAGTACGGAAGATGAAGTTACCCGGAGTAATTTCGTTACGGAAAGACTTACCAATCTGACCGACACCGAACGGGATGCGCGGGCGGACGTTATCAACAATGTTGCGGAAGTCCACGAAGATCCCCTGAGCGGTTTCCGGACGGAGATAGACCTTGTTGCCTTCACCTTCAATCACGCCGATTTCAGTCTGGAACATGAGGTTGAAAGCACGCGGCTTTGTCCATTCAGTCTTGCCGCAAGTCGGGCATTCGATCTTGTTGTCCACCATCATCTGGTGAACTTCGTCAAAATTCTTGCCAGCGCAGCAGCCTTCGCCGAGTTTTTCTTCGAGGAGCTGGTCAGCGCGGAAACGTTCGTGGCAAGCGAGGCAGTCCACGAGCGGGTCAGAGAAGTTACCCACGTGGCCAGAAGCCTTCCAAACGCGGGGGTTCAAAAGAATAGAGCTATCGAGACCAAGCACATCGTGGCGGGAAGTCACGAACTTCTTCCACCAGAGATTCTTGATGTTGCGCTTGAGTTCCACACCATACGGACCGTAGTCCCAAGTATTGGCGAGACCATCGTAAATTTCGGAGCCGGGGAAAATGAAGCCGCGGCGTTTGCAGAGGGAGATGATGTCCTTGAGGGCATCCTGAACTTTCTTTGCCATTATGTATCCTTTATCGGCCGTGCCCGATGGGCGTGTTTTGGCCGGACTAGGAACCTACCTGGATGATAGGCCCTGACGGAAACAAATATAGAAATTAGACGAGAGACGAGAGACGAAAGATGAGAGAAATTTTAGTACAAAAAGACCCCGCTTGCGCAGGGTCTCATTCACTCAGGGAGTCCTAAAACAATTCACTTACCGAGCATTCACGATTCTCTGTTGTGCCCCAATGCGAAGCACATAGGATCCGCTACGAGGAACATTCATCGAGAAGTTTGATGTAATGACGCGACCGTTGTATATCACTCGACCTTGCATATCGAGCAAATTAACATTTGCGCCAATCCTTGCGCCAGAGACCTGTAGACTGCGACCATTCACAAACGCAGAGAACTTAGGCACCAGAACAACATCGGCAAGCTTCAGGCTCGGATCAAACTTTGTCCACATTCTGCTCTTGCAAACAAAGACGGTCTTCAATGTGGTTACATAGAATGTCATATTTTCGCGCTTAGCAGTGCAGCTAGGCATATCTTCTTCGGTGCCCACAGCTTCAACAACCATTTCGCTAGAACTGGAAGTCGGCTTTGCACTCGATGACGATGTCTTTTTGCTACTAGACGAAACAGACTTTGCACTTGAGCTGGAAGAAGCCTTTTGGCTGCTAGACGATGAAGGCTTTGCGCTAGAGCTAGACGATTTAACAGCGCTGCTTGAAGCTGGCTTGGCGCTCGACGACGAAGCCTTTTCGGAAGAGCTGGAAGAAGGTTTAGCGCTGGAACTAGAAGCAACAGCACTGCTGGACTTAGGCGATTCGCTGCTCGAAGAAGCCTGTACCGCACTGGAGCTAGAGACTGCATCTACGCTACTGCTTGCAGGAACCGGAGCAGCGCTTGAGCTAGACGAAACCGCCACACTGCTTGATACAGGAGCAACACTGGAACTAGAAGCAAGAACACTGCTAGAAGAAGCAGCTTCAACACTAGAAGAGTAGAGTTCTACAGCCTCTTCGTCCTTGGAGCTGCTGGATGCAACAGCGACATCGCTCGAAGAGAACAGTTCTACCGCATCTTCATCTTCAGAGCTGCTAGATAAGGTCACTGCACTGGAACTAGAAACGCTAGCCACGTAAGCAACCCACATCACCCCATTGCAGACAGAATCCTGATTTGCTGAATTGCTATGGAACAAGGCGCAATTCAAACTCGAAGTACACTGAGGCAATTTTCCATCAACAGCAATCGCCTTCTGTTCCGGGCAAACGCCCTTTTCTGTCCAGATGGCATAGACTCGCTTATCCACACAAGAAGAGCCATCCAGACGATCCAAGGCATAGTAGACATTATCAAGCTTATTTTCCAGAGACCAGCCGATAAAATCATAACCATTCTTCGTTGGAACAGGGAGTTTTGCGGTCGAATCGCAGGAGAAGGACTGCGTAAACGCATCCGGAAGAGCACCGCCATTCAATTCATAGAATACGTTGAAACGATTGTTTCCGTTTCTCTGATCTGGAGCATGTTCAGCGGTAAACACAGCCGACACTTCGACATCAAAATTCGGCATTTCAAACGTGCAACGGCCATCAACAGCGTTTTCATCCACGCCCGGCATTTCACCGCCAGTACCAGCAGCATCAACATTCGTACATGTTACCGTCGTTTTTGCATCAAGGTACTTGCTCACGATGACAGATGCAACTTTAAAGCCGTCTGCCGCATTCGGGGTTACCGTAACCTTCACCCCAGGTTTTGTACGATCCCTATAGCGATCACTGAAAGACAGCGAAACACTTCCGTTATCCGTATTCTTTACAGTAAGATAATAGCGTAGGGATTCGTAAGAAGCCGTCACATAAACATCATGATCTGGCATCAGGAACTGCAAGTCTTTTGTTTCGGTATTCGAGACTTTTCGTTCACTTTGAGATGTTCCATATTGGTCATAAACGGTAAATCCCTTAAAGACTTTTCCGTTGGGAACAATCGGATTAACATAAAGCCAGGAACCAGCGGAAGCTTCTGATACCGTTTTTTGATTCAGCAGGACATCAAACGATTTCTGTTCATCGCTCCCGACTTTATTGATTTTGTATTCTTGAGCATTGACGCCCACAGATAAAGCAAGCGTCATCCCCAGCCCCAATATGATTTTTTTTCTCATACTCTACCCTATTTTTTGTGCCCTAAAATTTAGTATAAATTTTTATTTTCATCATGTCTAACAATAAATGAAATATTACAAATAAGCAAATTATATACAAATAAACAATGTAAAGCACTCAAAATAGCGCATTTTTAAGGCATTGAGATTGCCTCAACGAATTTCGTTAAGTAAAAAATCTATTACAACTTTTTACAGGAGAAAAAAGATTTTCCAAGCATAGGCAAGCTTAATGAATTGTCATTTTTTGATATATTTCTACCGGGTCTTTATCAGAAAGAAAACATGGAACAACCAAGAAAAAAAGGCTTCAAGCCAGTCGAGCACAAGAAAGAACAGGAACGGTGCATTCTAGTAGGCATCGCAACACCCAAAATCCGCCCATGGCTTGCAGGCGAGCAGCTCGCCGAACTCGGACGCCTCGCCGAAACTGCGGGGGCATTCGTCACACGCAGTTTTTTGCAGCGTGTGCAGAACTTCAGCCCAGCAACGCTCATTGGCGAAGGCAAGGTGAACGAAGTCAAACGCGCTCTCGAAGAGGACAACGCCAAGATGGTCGTCTTTGACGATGACCTCTCGGGTTCGCAAGTCCGCAATCTCGAAGAACGCATGCCCGGCATCAAGGTTCTCGACCGTACGGGGCTTATCCTCGACATTTTTGCAAAGCATGCGGTTACTGCCGAAAGCCGCCTGATGGTCGAAGTCGCGCAATTGCAGTACATGATGCCGCGTCTCACCGGTGCGTGGACGCACCTTTGCCGCCAGCACAATGGCGGCATCGGCACCAAGGGGCCGGGTGAGACGCAGCTCGAAACGGACCGCCGCATGATCCGCAAGCGCATCCAGGAACTCAAGAAAAAGCTCGAGAAAATCGAAGACGCTCGCGAACAACAAGCAGACAAGCGAAACGATATTTTCCAGGTCGGCATCGTCGGTTACACAAACGCCGGCAAGTCTACGCTCACGAACCGCTTGACAGGTGCCGACGTCTATGTTGAAGACAAGCTCTTTGCAACGCTTGACAGCACCACGCGAAAGCTTTTCCTTGACGGAGAAAACATCATCCTCTCCGATACGGTCGGATTCATCCGCAAGCTCCCGCACAACTTGATTGAAACGTTCAAGAGTACGCTTGGCGTGGCCGCGCATGCAGACTGCATCTTGGAAGTCGTTGATGGAAGCGCCCCGGACTACCGCGACCATCTCGAAGTCACGCACAAGACGCTCGAAAGCATCATCGACAAGGATACGCCTCGCCTCCGCGTTTTCAACAAAGTCGAAGTCGCAAGCGAAGCGCGCCGCACAGAACTCTTGCAGAACTATCCTGAAGCGATCCAAATCAGCGCGAAGGAAAACATCGGCATGGAACGACTCCGCGCCGCATTTAAGGAACAACTCGAACGCTGGCACGAAAAACGCGCTGACGCCGAAGCCAAAGAAAAGGAACTCGCCGAAGCTCCATGGCCAAATTAGACGAAAGAACGGCGCTAAGCGCCTACAGACGAGAGACGAAAGACAAGAGACGAGCATCGCGACCACAGTCATCCTCGACCGCCAGGGAGGGGATCCATGCAGTTCAAAACGCACTTATACTTTTGAGACTATAGTAAACAAATAATTGAGATAGAAATAACCTTAACTGGATGCTTCGTTACACTCAGCATGACGAAAAAAAATAACGGCCCCATAAACCAATGACTAATGACCATTGACCAATAACTAACAACCATGAACAAACAAGAACTTAAAGAAAAGTATGGCAAGAAGCGCGTTCCGCACGAATGGCGCAAGACCGACAAATTGACTGCCCTCATTGTAACATTTTTCGGCTCCGGCATGAGCCCGAAAGCGCCCGGCACCATGGGAAGTCTCGCCGCCGCAATTGTGTCCTACCCCATGGCAAATTTTTCACAATCGCACTTAGGGCAAGATGAAGTTCTCTACATCGGTGGCGTTAATTTTGGCATTTTCATAAGCCTGACCTTCCTTGCAGCCGCCTTATTCGTCTTTTTCGCGGCCATCCCGTTTGTGAAAAAAGCCATGAAAGATACAGGCACCGAAGATCCCGGCTGGATCGTGATTGACGAAGTCTGCGGGATTTTCATGTCACTAGCGTTCGTTCCGAGCATTGTCATTATACACAATCCTTGGATTCTCGCCATCGCATTTGGTTTGTTCCGCTTTTTCGATATTCTCAAGCCGCTCGGCATCCATAAAATGGAAAAACTCCCCGGAGCCTGGGGAGTCATGGCCGATGATTTACTCGGCGGAATCTATGCCGGACTTATACTGTGCCTTAGCTTAATCTCTATTGTTTTGTTCGGCTAAAAAAGGTGATGCCGGCACAGAGGCCGGCATGACAAGCCATCGATAAAAAAAAGACGATGCCCGCGCAGTTCATTCTGGCGGGCAACAACAATTTATTCAAAAATCTTGTTGTACAAGCTCGGGGCGAACTTCTGCATGTAACCGAGCACGAAAATCACAGAAATGATAATCGGCAAGCCCCACTTGAAGTAAAGGTGCAAAATCTTTAGCTTCGGGAACTTCATGCCAACGCCCAAATTCGCTTCGGCGATGAACTTGAACTGCCCCCAACCATAGCGTGAGTTGCAGAACAGCACAAAGATAAGCGAACCCAGCGGCAAAAGCGTATTCGAAACGAGAAAGTCTTCCAAGTCCAGAACGCAGCTGCCAGGGCCAAACGGTTCAAAGCCCGAAAGCACATTAAAGCCAAGCGCACACGGGAGCGACAAAATCACAACCGCAATAAAGTTCCACTTCACAGCCTTCTTGCGTTCCACATTGCGCACATCCATCCAGTAAGCGACAATGTTTTCGAACACCGCCACAAGCGTAGAGAGAGCTGCAAAAGACATAAAGAGGAAGAATGCCGCACCGCAAGCACGACCTGCCGGCATCTGCGCAAACACGTTCGGGAGTGTTGCGAAAATGAGGCCCGGACCTGCATCCGGCTTAAGCCCAAACGCAAAGCAAGACGGGATAATGATAAGGCCCGCAATCAAAGCGACACCCGTATCGAGCACGCAAATGTGAGCCGCTTCGGTCAAGAGCGAATGCTTCTTCTTGATGTAGCTACCGAAAATGCTCATGGAACCAATGCCAAGACTCAGCGTAAAGAACGACTGGCCAAGTGCCGCAAACACAACTTCGCCAATACCCGCTTCCTTGAGCTTTGCAAAGTCCGGCAGCAAATAGAACTTGAGACCTTCACCTGCACCCGGAAGCGTGAGCACGCGAACCATCAAAATGAGCATAATGATAAGAAGCGCAGACATCATCGTCTTCGTAATGCGTTCCACACCGCGCTGGAGTCCAAGCGCCACAATCGAAAGCCCCGCAAAAGTCGCGACCACCATCCAGAACGAGAGCAGCGGACCATTTCCAAGCATATTCGTAAATTCCGCACCGACTTCAGCAGGCGACATGTTCATAAGATCGCCCATAGTTACCATGCGGTAGAAGTAATAGAGCATCCACCCCGTCACCGTCGTATAAAACATCATCAAGAGGTAGTTACCGGCAATCATCGGGATACCTGCGTAATGCCACTTGTGACCAGGCTTTTCAAGGATGGCAAAGGAACGACCCACGCCACGCTTGGACGAACGCCCGACCGCAAATTCCATCACGAGAATCGGGAAACCGAAAATCAAGAGGAAGAAGAGATAAATCAGAACAAAGGCGGCACCGCCATATTGCCCCGTGATAAACGGGAAACGCCAAACGTTTCCAAGCCCAATCGCGCAACCGGCAGCAATCAGAATAAAGCCTAAGCGAGATTTAAAATTCTCTCTTTCTGTCATCATTTACCTCATACACAAATTTAAAACTTGATCGGGTACAGCAAGTACCAATGGAACTCTGGATACACCTGAATCGTCGGCGCCGGGAGCTTAAAGTAGTTCAACGCCTTGATAATCGTACGGGCGAGCCTGCTCTGCGGACGGAACGCTTCCAAGTCATAATCAAGGGCGATATAAACTTCACGATGCGGATGAGGTTCATTTTTAAACACCCGGTCATCGATGCTCAACCCAACTGCAATCGCAAGCCAGCTCGGGTAATACTTGCGGGCCGCTTCAGGCAACATCCTGTACGGTTTCAAAGAGAGCCAGTACGTGTGATTCACATAGTCATCGGTAAAAATACCGCCAGACGCCTGATGAGGCTGATTGTAATAAGCGTCGGAATTAATCCAATAACTCCATTTTAAATCAATATACTTGAATACAGGAACATAGCGCTCCGCCATCGGCAGAAAGCCGCCAAGGCCGCCCGAAAGCACGTCAAAAATACTAAAGCCCCAATAGGGAGCAAAGCCATCTTTGATGTCAATCGCAATATGGGTCGCAAGAGCGGTCAAACCTCCATACAAGTAAGACTGAAACTCACTAGCCCCCGCCCAGCGGTATCCCTCGTAAAAGAGTTCGCCAATGGCAACACCCGCAGCAAAATGCCCAATCTTGTCCAAATTCAAGGCATAGTCAAAATCGTTCTGGAAATGAAAGCCGCGTTCTTCGCTATCCCACCAGCCTTTCTTTAAAACGAAACCATAGGCAGCGCCATAAGCAAGCAGCGTCAAAGAAGCGACCCCCGCAAGACGCAAAGGCTTGATTTCGGGATCGATATTTGTGGGATCTTCACTTCGGTAATCCCAGGTAGAATCACGCCACGTGAGCGGATCCCCTGGAGACGACAAAGCTGCCGCCGGGAACACCAGCGACAGCAAAAGCAAAAACGCACAGATTTTAGCGTTTATTTTACGAGAAGCGAAAGAGCCAATAGCAGAACTGTTGGCCTTACGCATTAATTCCTCGCAAAAATGATAACTCCATTTTGGCCTCCGAAGCCAAAGCCGTTGCTCATAGCGTAGTCAATCTTCTGGTTGACGGCACCATTTGCGCAGACATCAAGGTGAATTTCCGGATCCTGTTCGAACACGTTGAGTGTACCATGAATCTTCTGGTTCATAACAGACATGATGGTCACGACGGATTCGAGAGCACCAGCGGCACCCAGGCAGTGACCGAGCATGGACTTCGTCGAGTTGACCTTGAGGTTGTCGAGAGCCGATGCAGAAGACTGCTTGAAGAGCGTTTCGATGGCAGAGCATTCAGCAATGTCACCGAGCGGTGTGGATGTACCGTGAGTGTTAATATAGCTAATATCCTTAGCTTCGATGCCTGCTTCCTTGATAGCGTTAGCCATTGCGAGCATCACACCCTTACCATCCGGACGCGGGGCGGAGATGTGGTGAGCGTCAGAGCTTGCACCGACACCAGCGATACGGGCGAGAATCTTTGCACCACGAGCCTTAGCGTGAGATTCGCTTTCGAGCACGAGGACTGCAGCACCTTCACCGATCACGAAACCATCGCGGTCCTTGTCGAACGGGCGGGAAGCCTGTTCCGGAGCGTCGTTGCGCTTGCTGACGGCCTTCATGCTGGTAAAGCCAGCGAGGCTGAGCGGGTTCACCGTTTCGTCGGCACCACCGGCGAGCATCACATCGCAGCGGCCGAGACGAATCATGTCATAGGCATTGGCGATGGAGTGGTTGGAAGTTGCGCAAGCGGAAGTGACCGTGTAAGACGGACCCATCCAGCCAGTCTTGTTGCAAACTTCACCTGCCGGCATATTCACGATGGCCATCGGAATATAGAACGGGGAAACGCGGGACGGACCACGATTGCTGAGAGCAACTGCGGCATCATAGCAATACTGCAAACCACCGATACTGCTACCAATGATAGCACCGCAACGTTCCGGATTTTCGTTTTCCGGAGCAATGCCAGCCATCTTCAAGGCCTGGAATGCCGAGTAAACGGCATACTGGATGCAGCGGGAGAACCTGGACTGGTCTCTGGTGCTGTAGATCTCCGAAGCATCAAACTCACGGATTTCGCTAGCCATGCGAGATGTGTAAGCAGAAGCGTCGAAGCGCTGAATGGGAGCGATGCCAGACTTGCCCTGGAGCAAGTTCTGCCACAATAATTCGGGGGAGTTTCCAAGAGAGGAAACGCAGCCCATACCTGTAATAACAACATTTTCCATAATGCGCCAAATATAACAAAAAAAACGGTAATATTTTCGTAAGTGCGGTAAGAAAAAGACAATTTGTAACAAAAAATTACATTTTAGCAAAGTTTTTTATAATTTTGGAAGAATTTATCCATATATATAGCATTTTCTTTTATTTTCATTACACAATACTTACGGCAGTTCAGTAGGAAATTAGTTACTAAGTGCCTTCGGCACAGTTACTAGTTAATAGTTACTAGAGAATTTCATCTTAAGACATTCATGTAACTTGAAACAAGCAACTTTCCCTAGTAACTAGTAACTCAAAACTAGTAGCTCCATTTCAAAAATGCTATTATTCGCGCGTATGCCAAAGAGTTCTCGAAATTTAGTTTGGATGGACCTGGAAATGTCTGGTCTACATCCCGAAAAAGATGTCATTCTCGAAATTGCGACCATTGTTACCGACGCCAACTTGAATATTCTAGCCGAAGGTCCCGTCATCGCCATCCATCAGCCCGAAAACGTTTTCGAAAGCATGGACGAATGGAACACAAGGCACCACAACCAAAGCGGTCTCGTGGACCGTTGCCGACGTTCTCAATACTCCCTCAAGGACGCCGAACAGGAAACGCTTCGATTCATCAAGCCTTTTACCGAAAAAACAAAGAACCTCCTCTGCGGAAATTCCATCACGCAGGACAGGCGTTTTTTGTACAAGTACATGCCCGAAATTTCGGAATGGCTCTGCTACCGCAATATCGACGTGAGTTCCATCAAGGAACTCTCTTACCGCTGGTATCCGAACCTCGAAGATTTTCAAAAAGAAAAGCGACACGAAGCTTTAAACGATATCCGCGAAAGCATCGCAGAACTTGCCTACTATAGAAAGACCATCTTCAAGTAATCTCATGGAAAGACTCCCCTACGCCCAGAGAATGCGCAACCGCTGCATTGCGATTACCGTCCTCGTTTCGATTATTGTAGCTATTGTTCACTGTTCCTCGAAAGACGATCCCGAATCTGCGAATGCAACTACCGAACATTCTGCAGCAACCGCTGTAGATTCAATCGCCGAAGCCGTCACATTTGCAGACACGAACGCCTTTGATTCAGTCGTTACCGAAAACCCGAACGGACTTGCCGCCCTGAAAGGCATCGAAGATGAAGACTTCGACAACGCCCCCGCTGTAAATGCAGCCAATGCCACAAGCGAAAGCACGGAGAGCGTCCGAGACACGGCCCACATTAAATCGCAAAAGGATCCGTTCCTCGCCGACAAAATCGACATTCTTCTGCGCCGCTACCACCCGGACTTGGGCATCATCCTCGTCGTAAACACAAGGACAAACGAAATCATCGCCTGGGGTGAACGCCGTGACGGGAAAGTCCAAAATAAACCCGACTACATCGGACGCGCCACCTTCCCCGCCGCATCGCTTGCAAAGCTCGTGACGATTGCCGCCGCCATGGAAAGCAACCGCTATTCGCTCAACACGCCAATCCCGATGATCGGGCGACACCACACGCTTTACCTGAACCAGCTCCGCGTTCCCGAAAAGTACAGCGGTCCCACGATGGAACTTTCCGAAGCATTCGCCCGCTCCGCAAACCCGCCAATGGCCATCGTCGGAAAAAACGTCGGTGCCAGAAGGCTCAATGCCGCAGCAGCAAAGCTTGGCTACAACAAGCGCTTCCCCGGAAACGCACCCAACGCATCAAGCTACACCGCCCCGGACACGGGCTACGGTCTTGCCGAAGTCGCTTGCGGCTTTACGACCTCGACAACCCTTACACCGCTCCTCGCCGCAGCGCAAGTCCGAGCAGTCCTTACCAAGAAACCTCTAGAAATCCCGTGGGCACGTGACATGGCGCCATTCGCCCCGCAAAAGCCGCTCGCCCTCGATGTCGGAAAGTTCAGCGAAAATACGTATTACGGACTCCGCGAATCGATGCTCCGCTCCGTGACGCAAGGGACCGCCCACAAGCACATGTCCACAAAGAACATGGCGCGCAAGAACTTCGAAGCGCTCCGTCTCGGCGGAAAAACAGGCTCTCTCGATGGCACGGACCCCGCAGGCCGTTACGACTGGTTCATGGGTTTTGCCGAATCCAAAGCCGATCCGAGCAAGTCCATCGTCGTCATTGTGATGCAGATGCACAAGGAAATCCGTTCACAACCGGCAACGCAGGTAGCCGCAACGGTCATCAATTACTGGGCGCACCAGAACATCAATCAAAAAAAATAATTTAGATTTAAACACAAAAGAAAAAGGCTTATTATGGAATTATCTTGGTGGAACTTAATACCGACTTATTTTGATGGAACCGCATTCCAACTTGGGAACTTCCCGGTGCGCTGGTACGGCATCATGTACATTTTTGCGTTCGTGACCGCCTACATCACCATGTGGAAAATCAACCAGAAAGAAAAAATGGGGATCACCAAGGACCAGCTTGACAATTTGTTCACTTGGGTCATCGCAGGCATCCTCCTCGGAGCACGCTTTGGTTACGTCTTCTTTTACAAGGCGAGCTACTATCTTTCGAACCCATCCGAAATCCTGTTTCCCATGGTCCACGACGATCTCGGCTACCATTTTGTCGGGATTTCAGGAATGTCTTATCACGGAGGTCTCGTACTAGGACTTCTGTTCATGTACATCGGAGCAAGACGAAACAATCTCGACGTCTGGAAGACATTCAACCTCGCTTTTCTTGCTGCGCCTCTCGCCTATACCTGGGGACGTTACGGCAATTTCATCAACGGCGAACTATTTGGCGAAGCGACCACAAGCGCCATCGGCATGTGGTTCCCGCTAGCTCACGATAGCACTCTCGCAAACCCGATCCTCCACCATCCAAGCCAGCTTTACGAAATGTTATTCGAAGGCATCATTCTTTTTGCGCTCATGTACAACCTGCGCAAGATCCCTAAGCTTCACGACAAGATGCCATGCCTCTATTTGATGGGATACGGTCTATTCCGCTTTTTCATTGAATTTTTCCGCAAGCCGGACGCCCACCTCGGACGCGTAGACCTCTTTGGCATGAGCCGCGGCCAGACGCTTTGCTCGATAATGATCATCGCAGGCCTAATTTGGATGGTGTATCTGTTCTATCGCGAGAAAAAAGCTAATAACCCTTAAACAGGTTTTCCCAGAGGTTTCGTTCTTCCTCGAACTTCTGGGCAAACAGCTTGCAGACTTTCTTATAAACGGCCTTGATATGGGCCGCCAGTTCGTCGGTCACATACTTTTCGGCCTTGCCATCGTCAGCAGCGACTTCATTCATGAGTTTCATCCACTGGCTTTCCTGATTCTTGCTGCCAAGCGTTGCCGAAAGTGAAGAATCTTCGAAGCACTTTTTGCTCATGTAGGATTTCCAGACCGACAGGGGGATCGCTTCAAGGAAATTCTTGAGGAACGGTTCTGCATTTGTCGAATAACCGTAAGAGTTGCCAATCAGGCAAATCAGCGGCACGTTGACCACACGACCCACATTGACTTCACTCCAGGATTTATCCGTCATTTCATGCGTTGCATTAAACAGGTCTTCAGCAGGCTTCGGTTCATTGTAGAAGTTGTCAATTCCCAAATGCGCATCGCGTAAGCGATTCAGATAATCCGACAATGGCGAAGAATCATCCACAGCAGAAGATTCTTGAACCCCGGCATTGACCGCAGACGCAAGCGAAACCGTCTTACCATCAACATGTTCTGCATTTTTCAGCGATGCAATTTCATTTACTTCAGCGGCATCGCACTTATCCATCACCGTCGAATCAAACATCGGTGAAACACGGAACTTATAATAGAAACGGACATTGCCTTCTTGCGACTGGAAATAAAGCGCCTTGTAGCACTCGTTATCCTTGAACAAATTAGCAAGCGCCCTATAAGCACGGTGCCTTGCGCCACCCGATGTAAACTTACCTCGATGAATGGAGACAAAGCAATGGAACGCGCGCACACAGCCGTTTGTATCAATCACCGTGATGCCATCGTAATTGAGCATCGAAATGAACATTTTACGGATAAAATTCTGCTCATACAGATCACGGAATGTCTGCGTTTCAAGCATGGAATCCGGCTTAATCTGCATTTCCTTATAGTCGTCAAAGACTATCTTACCGGCATCAAAATTTTCGTCGTCATTGCCATTCCAGGACGGATCGACAAACAGGCAAATCGTACCGTGGACTTCCCTCTTGATTTGCGAGAAAAGCCCGGCCCAGAATCCATTCGGGTAAGACTCGAAATCCCGATCTTCTAAATTATCGGAGAACTCGTTTTCATCCAGGTCGAAGCGAATAAGCAAATGATCGCTAACGCCCGACGACGTATGTGAATTTATACAAATCTTGGAACGGTTGACACATTCAATCAGCAAAAAACCTTTTTCAAGGAGCGCTCGTTCCGTTTCCCCGGCATTTCCAATGTCCGACTGGAAAACCCCAACCTGAATGGAAGCCTCCGCTTTTTCACGGGCAGGCATTTGCTGGATAATCAAATCACAGCCGCTTTTGCAAAAATGAATGACGTCTTTCAGACACGCTTTGACGCGTTCCTTAAAAAGATTTTCAAGAGCATCACCAGAAAATTCATAGATACGCCGGTTCCAGCCCATTGGCGGATTACCGTTACCCATGATGATTCTAAATGTGAAATGGTCGTTTTCCTCTTGATAGTGCGGAACACTTGGCAATATCTCGATAATAGCATCAATAACAGCTTCCTTCATCTCAGGAAGCTTGCGCAAAAAGAATTCCTTAATTCTCTTTCGGTCGAGTCCAATAACGCTCGAAGAATTGTCTGTTTCGCCGCTCATAAAAACCCAATATGATTCTTATTTATAATATACATTGCTATCGTGATTTTTGGAAAAATTTTCCCATTTTTTTCCTCCAAATTGCGTTATTTCTGCACAAAAACTCAAAAAAAATTATCTTTAAGCAAGCTTTTAGCAGGAGTTTTACAATGGCAGGAATCACTTACGAAATTGACGACAAAAATCTTGTTGAGCAAATCAAGTCTGATGCCATGAAAGTTGCAGCAGAACTTGTGGAAACGGCTCACCTCACAAAAGGCGATATCGTCGTTGTCGGCTGTAGCACAAGCGAAACCTTAGGCAACCAAGTCGGCAGCCACTCCGTACCGGAAGTCGGCAAAGCCATTTACGACGGACTCCAAAGCGTCTTTGGCGCAAACGGCATCTACATCGCCGCCCAGTGCTGTGAACACTTGAACCGCGCAATCATCATCGAACATGAAGCCGTCCCGAATGCAGAAATCGTGAATGTCGTGCCACAGCCCAAAGCCGGCGGCTCCTTCGCTACAGCTTGCTACGCAAGCTTCAAGGCTCCCGTAGCGCTTGAACACATCAAGGCAAACGCAGGTATCGATATCGGCGGGACCCTCATCGGTATGCACCTCCGCGAAGTCGCCGTCCCCGTGCGCTTAAAGCAAAACCATATCGGCAAG
The DNA here is from genome assembly GCF_045112255.1 of Fibrobacter sp. Classification (GTDB taxonomy): domain Bacteria; phylum Fibrobacterota; class Fibrobacteria; order Fibrobacterales; family Fibrobacteraceae; genus Fibrobacter. The sequence goes on along the minus strand of NZ_JBGUHR010000121.1, from coordinate 37,772 downwards.
GCGATCATCATTGCCGCCCGCACCCGCCCCAAGTTCATCGGCGGCGAACGCGCCCACTACAATGATGCGCTCAAGGACGGGTATCCGGAGTTTTAGCAATTTTTTGTTGCTTTTTCATTTTAATTTCTTACATTTATCGTATATGGATAGACGATTTGCAATACTCTTCGTTGTTTTTGGTGCATTCTTAGCAATTTGTACCGGCTGTAAAGGCTTCTCACAAGAACCACTTACATTAGCCTCTAAAGGCAATTCCTCAAAGTACACGATCGGTGTCGAAGAAAATTCAAGCACACAAGAGGCTGTAATCAATCAATTTCCCAACGCCCAAATCAAGCAGTATCCCGACCTGATCACAGCATACTTTGCACTCCAGGTCGGCGATATCGATATTTTAGCCTACAACGACATTATCATCACCCACACGTTTAACGACAGCATGAGTGGGCTAACATTTATCGAAAACGACGTCGGCATGTCCGAAGAAATAGTTATCGGCATGAACAAGCACAGCACCATTCCTGATTTAAAAGGGATTATCAACAGGCTCATCGACAGCTTAAACGCAGCCGGGACCTTAAACGAACTCAACGAGCACTGGCATGAAAAATTAAAGACAAACCCGCTCATCAGCACCAAGGAAAGCAATTCCGATCAGGTTTTAAGGATTGCGACATCCGCCGATGTTCCTCCTTTTTCCTTTACAAGCGAGAACCAGATTATCGGCCTCGATATCGACATCGTGAAGCTTCTCGAAGAAAAACTGAACATCAAGACATCTCTTATCAAGACTGACCGAAACAAGCTTGTATCCAAGCTCAAGAACAACGAAGCCGATCTCATCATTTCTGCATTCACTCCAACAAAGAAGCTTCAAAACGAAATCGACTTTTCAAAGCCCTATTACATCGGGAAAACGGCTTTTGCCATCCGCCAAAACGACTTCACGAAAGAAGCGACATTAAGCAAGGTTCCGCAGATGACCTATCTCGAACCCAAGAAACCTGACGAAATCTACAAGCTTGCAGATTTATCGGGTAAATTTGTCGGCGTCCAGACAGGAACGACTCTCGACGAACAAGTTCAGCAGCTTATCAAGCTTCCGCGCATCCAGTACTTTACAAACATTCCCGAAATGACCAAGGCTCTGGAGCAGAGGAACCTAGACGGCATCGCCGTGGATTATTCCGTTGCAGAAATCATACTCAAGCATCATTCCGATTTTTCCATTTTAAAGGATCGACTGAACAAAGATGAATTTGGCATCGCCATGAGCAAGAACAGTCCGCTTAAGGCAAGCATTGATTCATGCATTAAGGTTTTGCAGAAAAAAGGCGAAATACAGAAAATCAAGGATAAATGGTCAAAGAACAAATCTGCGGTTCGAGTAATCCAGCAAGACTGGATTGGAAGTGACACGCTTATCGTCGGTACGGAAGCGCTTTACGCTCCTTACGAATTTTATCAGTGGGGCGAGCTTTCTGGCATTGATATTGACATCATGTACACGATCGGCAAGATGCTGAACAAGAACATCAAATTTGCAGATATGAATTTCGATGTCCTTATCCCTTCCCTTGTCAACGAAAAGACGGATCTTTGCATCGCGGCTATAAGCATTACCGAAGAACGCAGCAATTCTATCGACTTTTCGATTCCTTACGACAAGAACGAATCCGTAATTGTCGTTCACACGCCGCAACATGCCATAGAAAGAATCGGAGACTCCACAGGAGCCTTGAGCCGATTCTTCCAGAAAATTCAGGACATTTTTAATTAATTAGGAGTTAGGAATTCGGAGTTGAAATAATCGCGGCGAAGCCGCCAAACTAAACAATTCCTCATTCATACTTCCGAATTCCTAATTATTACAAAGCCTTGTGGTGTCTCATGGCGCGGATATTTCGCGGCAGGACTTCCTTGTGCCACTTGATCCATTCATCGTAATAGATATAGCGTTTTTCGCGCTGGCGGAACTCTCGGCCATGCACAATGCGGCGCCCACCACGTTCTTCGACAGGAATAACAATATGCAGGCACTCGTGGTAAACAACCCCTGCAATGGCGTATAAAGGGCAATTAGCGGCATCGTAGCCACGGCTAATGCTAATCAGATGGAAGCTTTCGCCTGTCACCGGGTCCTTGCGAATAGAATGGAAGCTGAGACCTCCCACGCGATTGCTCCAGGTGATGCGACAAGTAAGCGAACCATCAAAATACGTGTTATTGATAGCCGCAAGCACATCCGTCAGGTTATGATGCACCCCTTGCGGGCGAATCGGCGGCAAGCGCCCCTTACTTGCAAGCGGAGCTTCACCTTTATCTGTAAAGATCTGGTCAACAGTTTGCCAAAAGCGATTGACCAAATCCTTAATAACAGCCTTGTTCTTTTGCGTTTTACGTCGTACGGCATGCTCGGCCCATTCCGCAGCAAGTTCACGGGCCGCAGCAAACTCGGGAGCCTTCATGTACGCAGGCAAAAGGACTTCCGGGTGTCCAAAGAGGAACCCGCCCTTGCAACGGATGCTCTTTTTCAGGAGCGGATTGTACTTGAAATGCACGAGTCCGTTTTGGGAGCAATCCGGCGACGGGGCCTTCGTTTCAGCCTCCTTATTGCCCACAAAACCGAACAAGTCGAGTTGTCCGTCAAAAGCTAGCGGTTCTTTCTCGTTTTCAGCAAACGGATTCACGCGCCAAGCACTCCTTCATAGCCGTTCAGCGCCAAAAGACCGCCAAAAAAACTCTCAGGCAAATCGAGCGCTGCATAATGCTCCGAGATTCCATAGACGGCATCTTCAACAACATCTGGCATATAAACTATATAGCTATCGTTCTTTTCCGTCTGAAGCATGTCTGGAGTGCAGTACTTCGGGTCCGTCTCACTAAAGTACATACGGCAGGAGACCGTTCGCAGCGGATAGACCGTACAGTCCCCCACCCCGTTCGAGAACGGACAAGAACGCCACCAGGCAAAGTAATCATGCAAAGCCCTGTCTTCGGCATCGTCTTCAGAAAGGCCCTCATCCTTGCGCATTTCGAACAAAGATTCAAACTTGTCCGAGCGCATCTGGCAGGCTTCCATCAACGACAGAAGGTCGTCCCGCTTGCGCAGTTCGCTGTACATGAAAATCAATTCGAACGGCTCCACCGACATCGGGTAATGGTGGCAGCAGTTTCCGCAGGCGGGTCTGCATTGAATAGGGCGCGGCTGTTGCACGAGGACCGCTTTAAGATACTGATCGTATGCCGTATGATAGGCTTCTGTAAACTTGAGTATTTCGGGCAACTGTTCCCGCAAGTTATCAGGACCAATAGCAGATTCACGCCCCAAAGCAGCGGCAATTTCGTCAAGACGATCCCGTTCTGTCCGAAGCAAGGCAGACAGACGCAACTCCGCAATGCGGTAGGCTTTCGTCGGAAAATACTCTTTATAAGCATTCATCGAGCGCAAATATATTTTTTTACGAGATTACCGTAAAAAAAGCTCTTAAAAAAAAGCAAAATATTCATTTTGGTTAGAATGATGTTATTTTATAACCTAGAGTAATGAAATAGTTTTTCAGGATCGGCAACATGAGAAAAATTTCGCAAAGTAAATGGATGTGGTCTGTAGCAATCGCATTGTCTTTGGGCGTCGCAGGATGCAACCTGTTCCACCCGACAGGAAGCCGTGACGCTGATAACGACGACGCAGCAGCCCTGACTCACGACGGCTACATAGAATTTCAAAAATCGAACTTCGATGCGGCTCGCAAATTTTTCAACAAAGCCATACAGGCAGACTCCGGCTGTTCAGAAGCCTGGGTCGGTCTTAGCAAAACTGTTCTAAAAATGCAGGAAGGCATAGACGTATTTGAACTCGCCTCCTATGCACAGAAGACCGAAAAAGACGGCAAGAGTTCCAACGGATTTCTCGACATGACTAACGAAAAGGCAGATTCTATTTCGAGAGGGATCGACTCCGTCTTGATCTTCGTCAACAAGTTCATCGACCGAGATACAACCGACAAGACGGACAAGAAGATTCGGTTTAGCGACATTGCCGACAGCTATACAATCCTCCAGCTTACGAAAGCGGCTCTTCGCATAAGGTCTGTACAGGCTCAGCTTTCATCAATAGTCTCTGCCGACAATGCAGGCATGATGATGAACCTGGACGCATTGAACGATCTCGGCGACAGCCTCAAGCCGTTCCTTAACGACATGGCCTCAGCAGCTGAAGCGATCAAGTCCTCCCCAGAAAGTGCAGCAGAAATCATCAAGGCATATCTGCCAGACTCCACACGCCAGTTCTTTGATGAAGAAGACTATGCAGACGTAACCGTCGGACTTGCAAACTCAGTCATCCAGATGAATGACCGAGCACAGACAATCGAAAAAGACCGCAACGACGTTTTCTTTAAATTCGGAAACGCAATAGACGATGACGGCGATGGCTGCGTTGACGAAGAAGTCATCGACAATTACGACAATGATGGCGATGGTGAAATCGACGAAGACGCCCGCGACAGCCGTTCAATTGTCCTCGTCAAAAAGAGACCGACCAACATCGAAGAGGTCAAGTCTATCGGCCAGGACCCGACGACCTACGACCTGACAAAGGCTCAGATTGACTCCCTCAGCGTCCTTGAAAAGTACAACACCATCGATATCGACATGGATGGAAAGACGACTCAAGACGATCTTGACGAATGGCAATTTATTTTCCGAGACCCCAATGATCGCGACGAGAAAAAGAATCACCGTTTGAAATTCTCAAACAAAATAAACTTCAATTTTACTTCAGACGGAACATTCCCTGAAAACATGAAAGAAGATATGCAGGCCAAACGCGATTCCTTAATTGCAAAAAAAGAATTGATTCGCAAAGACACTGACATAAATAATATCAAATACAAATTAAAAGACAGACAAGAAATGGTTGGTGGATGCTGGGACAACTATACGGAAGAGCAATTCATCAAGTGGTTCGAAGGGAGAAACGCAAAATGAATAAATTAACCTTATTTGCAGTTCTCGTTCTTACTTGGTCAGTCGCTTCAGCTAAATCGCCGACACACTTTTCTCTCCGTGCAGAATCTATGGGCGGCGCCCATGTCGCCGTCGTAGACGACAAGGAAGCTGTTCATTACAACTACGCTGGATTGAGCCAGATCAACAGACTCGGTAATTATGACAAGCGCCCAGAGCAAGGCTACTATCCACGAAACTGGATTGGCGATATGCGCCTGACCTTTGGCGGTGCCGGCGACATTTTCAAGTTCCTTTCGACATACAGCGACGTGAAAGAAGTCCAGGACTTGTTCCGTGACGCCCAAAATGAAGCCAACGCCATAACCAAAGATCACCCTCAAATAACCAGCAAAACAAGTGCAATCCTCGATTCTCTTGTCAAGAATCCAAAATACGTTAAAACAATAAGTTCTTACGATCACAAGACAATGGAAGCAAGGGTCAAGTTCGATGCGGAGCTGGCGTTCCATAACTTCGGTGCGGCATTCTGGATGAACGGAAGCGTGGCGCCTTACATTGATGCAGGACTTATCCTCCCCTATGTGGTTGTAGATACGTTCGTGATCGATGCTGTTGCACAAATGGGCGGCGCCTATGAAATCATTCCGAACGCGCTCTCCGTAGGTGCCGGCGCAAAGATAGTCAAACGCCATAAGACCAACATGGTAACCGTAGGTCTTGCAAATTACAGTTCCATCGTTGATACACTTAAGGACCAGCTTGGTGACGCGACAGATGACTTCTTTGATTCCAAAACATTCTCGTTCGGCTTGGATTTAGGTGTACTCTACCAGTTCAATCGAGAAGTGCGATTCGGCGCATCGCTACGCGACATCTATTTCAAGTCTCTCGCAGGAGAAACATTAACTCCGAATTTTACGATGGGCGTCAACTACAGTCCCCGATTCATGAACAGCAATACAGGATTTGGCCGCAAATTTAATGTAGCCCTAGATTTTGCGGACATGTTCAACAATGACCGAAACTACAAGTTCTTTACCCACCTGAATTTTGGTTTTGAATTTGAACAAACACTCGCTGCAATTCCGGGACTCAACAACGAATTCCGTTTTATTACCCTCCGACTTGCAGGCGGTTTCAGAGGCGGTTACCCTTCTGCGGGTGTCGGGCTTGAAGTCCTGAGATTCTTCTCGGTCGAAGCCGCTACCTGGGGCGAAGAACGCGGCTACTACACTGGCCAGGACGAGAACCGAATCTACATGGTGCAAGCCAGCATAGGATTCTAAGTTAGACGAGAGAACGCCGCAAAGCGGCTACAGACGAAAGACGAGAGTCGCGCATTGAAAAGCGCGGCTTTTTTAATGACGAGAAAAGGCGGAGTTCAGCTCCGCCTTTGACGTATGAGGTTAGGGATGACTTATTTCTTGACCTTCACGACTCTTGCCTGCGGGTTCTGCTTACCGAGCAAGTCGTAAGTGCGGGAGGTGCGCAAGCTGCGGGACTGTGCCGGGCGATTGCGCTTGAAAATGGAAATCGTACCGTCGTCAGTCTTGAAATTTTCAACGTGCGTAATGCCGTTGTTCACGTAATCCGTAAGACCATAAGCGTGACGCATGATGTTCAAGACTTCCATATCGAACACGGAGCCGTCCGGTTCCGTCTGGCGGCGGATAATCGTCATATTGTTTTCGCCTTCGTGACCGGTATCCCATGCAATCGGCACAACCTTGTTTCTCTTGGCAGACTTCATCAGGTAATCATAATATGCGAGACGCCCCTTGCGATGCTTGGCGTACTTGTCGCCCGTCAGAACGCCAACACGGTCATTGGCGCCGAATTCACCGATAATTACAGGCACACCCTTATCGACAAAATTCGTTTTCATCTTGCCAAACTGATCATCCATGCGGTCGCCCGTACACGGGTCGCCCATGGCACCCGCCCAAGCGTTGTAACCGCAGTTATGCACAAGATCCTCGCCCGTTGCGAGGTCTTCTGTGCCCCAGTAATATTGCGGATAGACTTGAGCGCCCCAATCGACAACATCGTTCAACAGCGTGTAGGTATAAGGGTCGTAATAATGCACTTCGACCATCAGGCGATCGGCAATCACGTCTTTCGGAAGCTTGCTCACAGGCATCACCTCGCAGCTGCGATCCACACTCGTCGAAGGTCCCTGAATCACGAGCGTACGGCTAGCATTGTTGCCACCCGTTGCACGCACGGCATCTACAAACGACTGATGGTACGTCATCAGGATTTCAGTTTCATGCTTGTAATTGTCGTCCGTTGTCGCAGGCTCGTTCGCGCTCGCGAAGAGCAAGTTTTCGTTATAGTTCTTGAAGCGGTTTGCAATCTGCGTCCAAAAATCCTTCTGGCGGGCGTTCACCTTGTCTTTTTCCTGATCGTTCAGGTTACCTTCGAGCCAGCCGTTATCCCAATGAATGTTCAGAATCGTCACAAGGCCTGCGCGCATGCAGTAATCCACGACCGTCTGCACGGAATCCATCCAGCTAGACGCAATCTCGTTCGGGCCACCGCCTGGAACAATGTCCGCCCTGCTAGAATCACGAGACAAAGCGTTCGAATGACTGTACCAAGCGCACGGAATGCGAATCGTGCTGAAACCCGCCGCTTTGACCGAATCAATGTACGCCTCGGTCGGGAACTTGTTGCCCCACCACGTCGGATTCTGGGGAACTTCCATTGTGTTCCCGATGTTAATGCCAAAGCCCATCTTGGCAAACATTTCGTTTGCCGTCGGCAAATCAGCCGCGAAAGAATTTGACGCCAATGCAAAAGAAAACGCGCTGCAAAGAGCAGCAACGCGAATGTGCTGTTTCAACATAGTTAATCCTTTGGTTCTATGCCATTCGCGTTTTATCCCCAAACAACGAAAGATCATACACCAAACCTAAATATACATCTATGCCCGGCAAAAGCCCAAGTTTTGCCGTTAAAAGTGTTGACGATTTGTCAAATGAGGTGTGGGTTCTACTGAATGGTTGTCCAAAGGCTCTGCTCTCGCCAATTTTCAGGAAATCCCATAGCCTTCAATCTTGACTGATGTTGCCTCAAGAGCAACGCTAACAACCGTTCCTTGATAGACGAATTTGATACAATATTCTGTTCAAGATACAAAATCGTCGAAAGCAGAGCAAAAAGTTTCATCGGTTTTGCAGCATTAACATCAATCCAAGCTAAAGATAGATGTTTTGGTAACTGAGGCATAAGTGGGAAACGCCTGTTCCATATACGCGCATGATGAGCACAACAATTACGTAAAACAGTAATACTGCGAATCCAACTTTCCAAATATTTATATTGAGGCAAGCCAAAACTTTTGGCAACAGACTTTTTTACAGAAATATCAGCCATATTACAAAACAATTTGGACAATGTTCCGAAAGACGCAACTTCCAGTGTTTTCCATACGGGCGGCATCGAAGGACTATCATATTTTTTGAAATGCTCCAATAAAAAATCCTCCTTTGAACGCGATACTTCATTTTGCAGACTTAAGAAACACTTGTCAAATATTTCAGCATCAGAAAAAAGAGAACCATCCATAAACCAAAACGCACCATGTTTCATTGAAAAATGATGGATTATCCTAGTGCGTAAAGCAATCTCAATATCTTGAATAGCAGAAAAAACAATACTGCGCAATTCACGGTCAAATGCATATAAGGATAATATTTCCTCTAACGAAGTTCCCTTTACCAATTCATGTGTATTCGAATTTATTTCATACGTTTTCCAATAACAAGCTAACCGAAAATAACTTATGCTTGAAAACTGTCGCTGAGCAAAAGTTTCATTTTCAATAACTAATCCGCGATTAATTAAAGCAGTAATCTGTTCAGGAATATCAATAGGCCGTTTCGAGTATTTCATTTACCACTCCAAAGCCTAAAAAAAACGAAGTCCCACCGTGGTACGCATTGTTAAGAGGCGCGGTGGGAACTGTTAATATTAAATCTAGCCAAAAATAAACCATTTGTCAAGGACTCTTATTGTTTGAAAATTCCAAATCATTTTCAAACTTACGTCTTTGAAGAGGTATTTGCAAGTGGTTTGGCTTTTTCTCATTTATTTTGCAAACAACCGTTAGCACGAGAGTCGTGAAAAACAAGCTTGCTTGTTTTCATGACCGAGTCGCAGGTTGTTCTACAAACAACCGTTAGCAAAAAACTCAATTTTTTACAAAGCAAGCCGGAATTTTGAGTGTCACGACTTGATTTAAAGAAAGGTCTTCTTTGACGTACATAGCATGATATCGATCAAACAGCTCAAATGATTGCGCTGGTTTAACAGGCTTTTTAGGGAACAGCGAATCACTTTTAGCCACCCCTTTTACGCATCGCAAATAGTTAATTCCGCCCGTAGCCAAGTCTTTCGTAAAATGAATCTTATCGCAATGTTCTTTGAAGTCGTCAGAATAGCCGACAATTTCAATCGAATCTTTTTCATTTCCCTCACCATTACATTCCTGGAAATATTGTCTAGCAAACGAGAGGTGGACCTTTTCTGACTTGACAATATTTTGAGCAGCGACCTTGCTAAAAAGGCGGCGTGAACGCAATTCTGGAGGGAGAAAATCGGTAAATATAAAACAAGGAGGATTAAGCATCAGCTGAGTCTGCACCTCAGGCGGCATCCATGCGTAATACAGAATAGATTTCACTTCTTCCAAGAAATCGCCGTATTCCGGATGATCCGTATTCATATCAACATTTAACACTCGGCCACTATCGCCAAACGTAATCGTAGCATCAACAGAAAGATTAAAGCCATCCTTATAATATCGTTTGAAAGCTCTGTCAAGAAGCCAACGACAAGGCCTTTTTACACTATTAATAAGTCCCGTTTCAAATTCACGTGGTGGCATCGTATCACCAAGAATTTTTCCTTCTTTAAGTTCGAATGTATCAACATATATATCCACTTTCAACTCGGGTAGATTAGGACGCGTTTTGAATTCTACAGTTTTACCATCTATAGAAACATTCCGTTCCTTGAAAAACATATAAACAGAATCCAGTTTCTTCATTCTGCCGGAACCCAGCAACGAATACACAAGCCCATCAAACAGAGTATCCCCAGAATAAGGGTTTTTATAGTAGAACAAATAATCAATCAAAATCCCATTTTGAAACAAGCTAACAGATAAATTCGCTTCATCTTCAGAAACATATCTGAGGCTTCTATCATATTCAACAGTTTCTTCATCAAGTACCGAAGCCTTAGCAAATTCTTTGATATCATTCAGGCTATTCGTCGTGTAAGCGAGTCCCTGTGCGTTATAAACAACCATAGAATCTGCTAACGCCAAAGATTCTTGCAAAAGCCGTGGCTTTCCGGGAATAAAATCCACAGAAGCTTCATCGCGTTTCTGGTCACAAGAGAGCAGAACGCATGCGGCAAGGACGAGGAAAAAGAATTTGTAAAAACAATGCATAATCTATTTTTCTTCAACAAAGCATGCCGGGATTTTAAGGGTCACGACTTGTGAAATCGGGAGGTTATAACGAGAATCATATACGTCATGACGCTTATTAAAATACGCATTAGTATAGGTGGAACGAATTCTTTCACGAGGCTCCACATACAAAGCATTGGACCAAGCCATAAGAGAGTCCGCAAGTGCAGCTTCTTTAGAGTTCAACTTCTTTTTACGTTTCTTAGGCACTATTATTTTATTGTATTCTATACATTCATAGCGAACAACACCGCCAGTTGCAAGATCTTTAGAGAACTTAATCTCACTACAAAGGCTCTTTTTTGTAGCAGGAGCGCCGACAATATCGACAGAATCTTTGGAATCTTGCCCATTCTGCTTGCATACCATGCGGTAATCCCTTGTAAAAGCTATATGAAATTTTACCGCATCAACAATTTCTTGAGCAATTTCATCATTGCCAACATCCGTATGAACCTCCGGAGGCATATAACCATAATGCAATATATCCTTCAATTCCATTTCAAAATCTTTATTAGAGTCAGGCATTAAAGACAAGGACACCTGTTCATCTACGCGGCCGTTTTCTTTATAGCCCATCACCGCAACTGCGGATAAATTAAAATCATCATTATAATAGCGATACAACAATCTCTTGAGTCTCCACCCCATCGAATTTTTCAAGGTTTGAATTATCCCTGTTTTAAATTCACCCATTTCAAGATCTTCTCTAAGAGAATTTCCTTTTTTCAGGACAACCGTATCCACAAGAATATCGAAATTCAATTTCGGGAGGGATTTCTCATTTTCAAATTCCTTAACCTCACCATCAATAGCGATATTTCGTTCCTTAAAAAAGGATTCAATACTCTTCTTGTCATTTATCTCAACCACGCCCTGAAGGGTAAGGATTCCAGAGGAATTTTCTTCAGGCACAACGAAATATTGCAAGTGATCTAATAGCTTTCCATCTTTGAACAGGTTGACCGACAAAATCGATTTATACTTTTTTTCTATTCTGGAACGTATAGATGGTTCCATATATTCTTCTTCGTAGTTCGAGGACTTTATAAAATTTTCAATTTCATTGCGGTCATGCGTCGCAAATGCCAATCCGTTCTTGTCATAGATATTCATTGAATCCGAGATGGCCAACATTTCCAGCATACGATGCGGTTTTCCAGGAATATAGGTTAACGTATCCGCAACATTCTTTATATTGCACCAGCCACATTGCGAGCGCAAGGCGTACCCTCTTGCAGCCTTCAGCATTTTCAAAGTCGTATCCACCTGGATTCCGATAAATCCTGTATAAAGTTTCAAAGGGATTTCTTGACCCAAATAATTCCATTTAACATCGACAGACGTAAGAGCGTTAGGCAGGATTTCAAAATCAATATCACTATCCCAATCAGTTCGCTTTACAAACTTCATTTTATCAGAATATCCCATCAAGTACGGATAGAACTTGGCGAACCAGCCATTAAACTCAGGATTTCCACAACCTTCGGGTTCATATAGCTTATATATATTTTTCCAAAATGAGACAGAACTTTGTCCATCGAAGACTTTAATAAATTCATCAAGAATGGGATTTAGCTGTTGCGACCACCATTCCATATCAAGGCGAGTCGCAAGCTTATTAAAGGAATCCTTCAACAAGCTCCAATCCTCTTTTGTGCCATTTATCTTTATTTTCGGAATACCACATAAAGTAAAGGCAGTATATGTATAATATTCAGATGCTATCGCCATGATCATGGAACGTGAAATATTGTAATCGACAGGACTTGTGGTCGAAAATTTCGTTCGCAACGGAGCACCCGTTTCTGGTGGCAACTTTTCTTGAAGATTATCGAAAAAATCTGCAATGACGCCAAACCATTCTTCGTGCGTAGATTCCATCGTCAGATGATTCGCAAAAACTTTAATATCCGTATCAACATCTGGCCCTACAAAACGGTCTTTCAAAGAATCACTATTGCTCTTTACATGCAAACGGAAGCCGTCCAAAATCAAAAGCCAAATATCGTCTGGATTTATTTCCATAGCATAGTGCCTAGCATAGGCCAAAGCGATCAAATCTATAAATGCAGATTTTTTGGAATGATCCCTTACAAATGAGCTTATAGAATCCGAGTAGGCATAAAAAATTTTCGTTTCATGATTATTTTTTTGATGCCAGCTTGCAAAATATTCCGCAAAACCACCTCGCTCTGCAGGGACAGTTTCTTCGCGAAATACGCTATCATGAACAGTCGTATCAACGATGATTGCATAAGCGCTTGTGTCGCGAACAAAGCTCGCATTTTCTTTTACGAGCCTCGACGAATATTCGGGAACATTATCACGTTTCTGTTCGCAAGCGAGCAGAACGCTTACAGCAAGGAGGAGAAAAAAGAATTTGTAAAGGCTATGCATACTAACAATATAAAAACATAGCCTTACTGAGATTTAATAAGGGAACGTAAAATAAAGTAGATACAAGAAGACAATCCCGTCCCGGAAAAGCAAACGAGGCGAACGCTGCGTCAAAGAATTTAATCTTTGACATAGCTGAGCCGAAGGGCGTTGCGCTTGCGCAACAAGTCCGGGATGACAAAAAGGCCGGGATGACATGGTCGAAACGGGATTACTTACCGCTCATTATGGCGGTGAGGTCGGCTCCGCTCAAGTTCGTTTTTTCGTTGAGGGCAGCGACAATTGCAGTGAGCGACTTTTGGCAAGCCATCATGAGATTGTAAACTTGTTCGACAACGTTTGTTTCAGCAAGTTGGTAGTAATAGCAAGCAGCCTGGAAACTCTGGTAATCAGGGTCACTCCTGTAAAGCTCCATCGGGAGTTCTTTCATAACAGTGTCGAGATCGCAAGCGAAATTTTTACGGATCAAAAAGTCCGACATGTGGCCCGCAATAGCGATGTGAGCGGCACCATCGAGCGAGCTTCCAGGCATACGCGTAGCACTTGGCTTTTCCTTGGAATTGTTGATTCTGACGTAATCAATCTGGCGCTTGAACAGGAACGCGATTAGAGCGTGGCCCGCCTCGTGGCGGCAGAGTTTTTCATATTCTTGTTCACCGAAAAATTCAATTAAGGTTTCGCGAGTTAATGTTTGTTCTGACATTTTTCAATCCACCTGTCTAAAAATTGCATCTGTTCGTCGGTATGGAACCAATGTTCGCCGCCTTGCATAATCGTGAGCGACGCACCTACCTTTTGAGCAAAATCTTGCATCGTTTCGAGGTCAGTCAAATTGTCATTGGAGCCGTACAAAATATGCGTCGGGATATTCCATTTGATGGGATTTTCTCGCACGTAGCAAAGATATTTCCAAGAAAGCGTCTCGCCAAAATTCGTCGCGATTTCACCTTTTTCGCGGAGTTCATCTTCGGAGACGTTCGCCCACAGCATCATATTGCAAATGAGCTTTTCCAAGTTCACCATCGGCGAAATGAAGAACGCTTGTTTGATGCGTTTTTCGCCCAAAGCGTTCATCGAGAAGAACGCGCCAATGCTATTTGCGATAAGCACGACTTCGTCGTAATTTGCAGCAACCGAATCAAAATAAGCCGAGAATTCCTGCTTGGCATCCCATGGGGTTTCCGACTTGTAATCAAAACCGATGACATCGGAATCTGGGAAAAGAGGCTTGTAATGATTGGATTCGTCGGCGTTACCGCCTTTCCCGTGAACGTAAATAACGAGTTTTTTCATTTCTTTTTCGCTTTTTTCGCCTAGAAAATACAAAAATCTACACCAATCGGCTAGAGATAGGGATTCACTTTACCAAACCTAGCAACTGTTCCTTGGTCACAAGGTTCAGAACCGAAAACGCCGTCATTTTACAGCCTAAATCCATAATCGACGCACCAACATGATATACTGTTTCGTCTACAATGATAAATCTATCATGAACTTCCCGCATAGTCCGCAATTCAACAGTTGGAAACTGACGATTTATACGGTCAACATCATCTTTCATCGCATGCGTAATTCTAGCGGAGTAAATGATAGCATTGACCCCTACAGCACGTTTTGCAACAAGCGAAAGAGATGAATCATTTGCAAACGGATCGATGATTATGATTTCTTTTTTTGCAGAGCGAACTAACTGTACCGCAAATTCATAACCACTCCAACGAGCATTAGCTGGTATAACACCTTCACTAGGAGGTAGATTTGCTTTGACAAAGAAGTCCACCTGTTTTTCAAGGTTAACAACACGAGAATCCAAATTCTCGAGTTTATTTTCTTGAGAAATCAATCGTTGGTTAACACTATACCCCTTAAGCAAATGCTCTTTGAGAACTTGGTTCGCCCATCGACGAAATTGTGTACCTTGAATAGACTTTACTCGATAGCCGACAGAAATGATGACATCGAGATTGTAGAAATTTGTAGGTTTGGTAGAAAAATCGGAATTTCCGATTTTTCTTACCGATTCATTTTTTAATATTTCACCTTCAGATAGGGCATTTAATATATGCTCGTTAATAGTTGAACGCGATTTTCCAAAAAGAAGAGCCATTTGATCAATCGTCAGCCATACTGTTTCGTTTTCTACTCGTACAGGCAACTGAATAGCACCTTCAGGCTGATACATGATAATTTCACCATCTAATGATAAATCCTTCTTATTCATAATACCTCCGACCGCCTACAAGCTAAAAAGGCGGCATAAAATTGTTCATGAATTAATATAGACTTTCACGATGTCATATTATGACATTGTGATTTTTTTTCATCTGCAGTTGTCGCAAATTTTGCGATAACTAGGTTTTAACATATTTCCTTTTGAACTACTTCCAAAATGGAACTAGTTGATAATTCATTAGAAGAAAAATCGGAATTTCCGATTTTAATGCAAAAAGTCCGCCCCTGCGGTAAAGCAAGAAGCGGATTTTTCAAACATGTAAGGTGACCCCGGAATAAATCCGGGGTGACAAGTAAAGGGGATTAGCCTACGAAGATACGGCCGTTGCGGAAGAGCTGCATCCACGGGCCATCTTCGCCCCATTCTGCCGGGTGCCAAGAGTATTGGCAGGTGCGAAACACGCGTTCCGGGTGCGGCATCATCACGAGGGCGCGGCCGTCTTCAGAGCAGAGGCCGTTGATGCCAAACGGAGAACCGTTCGGGTTGAGCGGGTAGCGTTCGGTGTATTCGTGTTTACCATCGACATAGCGGAGAGCCACGAGACCTGTCTTGAGGCAGGCTTCGGCAGCTTCGCGGCTTGCGAATTCAGCACGACCTTCACCGTGAGCAACAGCGATCGGGAGAACAGAACCTGCCATGCCCTTGAGGAGCACAGCCGGCGTATCTTCGACCTTCAAAGAGCAGTAACGAGCTTCGAAGCGTTCGGAGATGTTCTGCACAAAGCGCGGCCAGTGCTTAGCACCCGGAATCAAATCCTTGAGGTTCGAGACCATCTGGCAGCCGTTGCAAACGCCGAGCGTGAAGGTATCCTTGCGGTTGAAGTAAGCTTCAAATTCAGCGCGAGCCTTCGGGTTGAACAAGATGCTCTTGGCCCAGCCTTCGCCTGCACCGAGAACGTCACCATAGCTAAAGCCACCGCAAGCGACGAGACCGTTGAAGTCCTTGAGGCTTACGCGGCCGGAGAGAATGTCCGTCATGTGAACGTCGATGGATTCGAAGCCAGCCTTTGCAAATGCGGCAGCCATTTCGAGTTCGCCGTTGACACCCTGTTCACGGAGGATTGCCATCTTCGGGCGGCTTGCGTAATCCTTGATAACCTTGGCGCTTGCAGCGAGATCAAACGTGACCTTCGGCGTGATACCCGGATCGTCCTGTTCGAGCTTGAGCTTGTATTCGCTTTCGGCACATTCCGGATTGTCGCGGAGGGCGGCAATGCGGCGAGTCGTATCGCTCCAAATAGCGCGGAGGTCAGAGAGGCCTTCGGCGTAGTCGCCAATCACAATGTTGTACGTATCGTTGAGCTTACCGATTTCAGAAACGGTATCGCCGAGACCAGCAGCTTCGAAAGCAGCCTTCACAGCAGCGAGGTCAGCGTTTGCGACCTGGAGGACGGCACCGAGTTCTTCGTTGAACAAAGCGTCAATCACATTGCCCTTAAGAGCTGTAGCGTCGAGCGTTACACCCACGTGACCGGCAAATGCCATTTCGACAACCGTCGTGAAGAGGCCGCCATCGCTCTTGTCGTGGTAAGCCATAATCTTGCCATCGGCATTGAGCTTCTGGATGGTTTCGAAGAAGGCGCGGAGTTCCTTAGCGGAATCAACATCCGGAGCCTTGTCACCGAGAAGGTTATAAACCTGAGCGGCAATGGATGCGCCCATACGGTTCTTGCCACGAGCGAGGTCCACGAGCACAAGCGTCGTGTCCTTCTTCTGCAAGAGCTGCGGCGTGAGCGTCTTACGAACATCAGCGCACGGAGCAAAGGCACTAATCACAAGAGAAATCGGAGCAGTCACGCGGTGGCTACCCTTTTCGTCCTGCCACACGGTGCTCATGCTCATGGAGTCCTTACCGACCGGAATCGTAATGCCAAGTTCCGGGCAGAGTTCCATACCAATGGACTTCACGGCTTCGTACAAGTCGGCACCATCGCCTTCGTAGTTCGGCGTAGCCATCCAGTTTGCGGACAAGTTTACGCGGCCCATATCCGGGACGCAAGCGGCAGCCATGTTCGTGAGGGATTCAGCAACCGTCATGCGGGCTGCAGCGGCCGGAGAAATGAGAGCGATCGGAGCGCGTTCGCCCATACTCATGACTTCGCCTTCGTAAGTGTCGAGCGTTGCACTCGTCACGGCGCAGTCAGCAACCGGCACCTGCCACGGACCAACCATCTGGTCACGGCAAATCATACCCGTCACGGAACGGTCACCGATAGAAATCAAGAACGTCTTATCTGCAACGGTCGGGTTAGCAAGCACGCGATGTGCAAGGTCCTTCACCGTCACGCCAGCCGGCACCACCTGAGAAGAGAGCGGGCGCTTCTGGGACTTTTCATTGCGAATCATGCGCGGCGGCTTACCGAGCAACACACCGAGCGGCATGTCAATCGGAGTCGTACCGAAGTATTTGTCCGTAAGGGTCAAGTGCTTTTCAGGGATAGCCTCGCCCACGACTGCGTACGGGCAACGTTCACGCTTACAGATAGCGTCGAACACGTCGAGTTTGTCACCAGCAATAGCGATAACATAACGTTCCTGGGATTCGTTACTCCAGATTTCGAACGGGCTCATGCCCGGTTCGTCGTTCGGCACATTGCGGAGTTCAAACTTACCGCCGAGACCGCCATCGTTCACGAGTTCCGGGAAGGCGTTCGAAAGTCCACCTGCACCCACGTCATGAATAAACGTAATCGGGTTTTCTTCGTTCATCGCCCAGCAGCGGTCGATGACTTCCTGGCAGCGGCGTTCCATTTCCGGGTTTTCACGCTGCACAGAAGCAAAGTCGAGAGATTCATTACCAGCACCGTTAGCGACAGAGCTAGCAGCACCGCCACCAAGACCGATCAACATGGCCGGACCACCGAGAACGATCAAGTGGTCACCCGGGTCAATGTGGCCCTTTTCGATGTGCTGGTGCTTGATGTTGCCGAGACCGCCAGCAAGCATAATCGGCTTGTGGTAACCGCGAACTTCGGTACCCTTTTCAGAAGAAACTTCCTGTTCGAACGTACGGAAGTAACCGAGGATGTTCGGACGACCATATTCGTTGTTGAATGCGGCACCACCGAGCGGGCCGTCAATCATAATGTCGAGAGCGGATGCAATACGGGACGGGCTACCAAAGTCCTTTTCCCACGGCTGAACTGCACCCGGAAGCTTAAGGTTCGAAACGCTGAAGCCCGTAAGGCCAGCCTTCGGCTTGGAACCCTTACCCGTTGCACCTTCGTCACGGATTTCACCACCACTACCCGTAGCGGCACCCGGGAACGGAGAAATTGCAGTCGGATGGTTGTGGGTTTCAACCTTCATGAGGATGTCGACTTCTTCGTTGTGGAAGTCGTACTTGTTGTTGCGCGGGTCAGCGTAGAAGCGGCCAGCCGTTGCACCCTTCATCACAGCGGCGTTATCCTTGTAAGCGCTGAAGATGTTGGAATTGTGGAGCTGGTAGGTGTTCTTGATCATCTGGAACAAGGACTTGTCCTGCTTCACGCCGTCGATGGTCCATTCGGCACCGAACACCTTGTGGCGGCAGTGTTCCGAGTTGGCCTGAGCGAACATGTAAAGTTCAACGTCGGTCGGGTTGCGCTTGAGTTCGGTGAAGTTCTTGACGAGGTAATCGATTTCGTCGGCGGAAAGGGCAAGGCCCATTTCCTTGTCAGCCTTCACGAGGGCGTTGCGGCCTTCGGTGAGCACCGGAATCACATTGAGCGGACGCGGTTCTTCCTTGCTGAAGAGCACTTCGAGGGAAGCAGTGTCGGCAAACACGGCCTGAGTCATGCGGTCGTGAATCTTGGCCGTAATCTTTTCGCGAGCGCCGGCCGGAGCAGCACCTTCATACTTCACATAGTAAGCAATGGCGCGTTCGATGCGCTTGATTGCAGGGAGGCCGCAAATGTGAGCGATATCGGTAGCCTTCGAGCTCCACGGGCTAATCGTACCCGGACGCGGGCAGACCACAAAGAGTTCACCTTCGAGCGCCTTGACTTCGCGCATCGGGCCGTAATGAAGGACCTTTTCGAGAGTTTCCTTTTCGGAAGCGGTCAGGTCGGCGGACAGATCCACCACATGGAGGAATTCGGCATACACAGATGCAACCGGAATCCCAGCGGCCTTAAAATCAGATGAAAGCTTTTGCAGACGGAAATCCGACAGAGCCGGAGTACCACGAAGAATGAGCATTTTGACCTCTTTTAGCCTAAATATTTACCGCCCCAAATATAGCAATTTGAGGATATTTTCAAACGGAAAAAGCTCCGCAAAATGCGGAGCCGTTTCATAAAATGTAAATAGAACTGTGTAAGGCGACCCCGCAACAAGTGCGGGGTGACAAATCGCGATTACAGTCTCTTGAGAACTGCGGCGGCGTGGTGGATGAAGCCTTCTTCATTAGCCACGACAGCGATTGCCTTTGCGTTCTTCTTGATAGCCTTTTCAGAGTACTTGATGATGCTCATGCGCTTGAGGAAGTCATAGACGCCGAGCGGGCTGAAGAAACGACCCGTACCGTTCGTGGGGAGAACGTGGTTCGGGCCTGCAAAGTAGTCACCCACCGGTTCAGAAGACCACGGACCGATAAACACAGCACCTGCATTTTCAATCTGGGCAGCCATAGATTCTGCTTCGTCCGTCATGATTTCCATGTGTTCCGGAGCAATGGCGTTAGCAATGGCCACACCGTCGAACCAATCCTTCACCACGAGGATGCGGCCAAAGTTGTCAAGCACCTTCGTCAAAAGTTCCTTCTTCGGAGAGTTTTCAACCTGGATGTCCACACATTCGCTAATCATCTGTGCGGTTTCCATGTTGTCCGTAATGCAGATAGCAGCTTCAAAACCGGAACCGTGTTCTGCCTGGCTCAAGAGGTCGGCAGCGACAAAGTCCGGATCGCAGGTGTTGTCTGCAAGCACGAGCACTTCGGACGGGCCAGCCACCATATCGATATCGACAATGCCAAAGACTTCCTTCTTGGCGACTGCGGCAAAAACGTTACCCGGGCCCACAATCTTGTCAACGCGTTCCACGACGACCTTGCCCTTGCCATCCTTCGCACCGTAAGCGAGGAGGCCGATAGCCTGAGCGCCACCGATGTGATAAACTTCGGTAATGCCGAGTTCGCAAAGCACAAAAGCCACAGCGCGGTTGATTTCGCCCTTAATCGGAGTCACGACGACGATGTCCTTGACGCCAGCGACAATGGCCGGAACCGCATTCATAATAACGGTACTCGGATAAATGCCTGCACCACCCGGGACATAAAGGCCCACGCGCTTCATCGGACGGATACGCTGACCGAGAACCACGCCGTCCTTACCTTCCATGAGCCAAGAATCTTCCATCTGGTTCACGTGGAAATCGCGAACATTCTTAATCGCCTGCTTGAGTGCGCGCTGCATTTCGGGCGGGCACTTGGCGGCAGACTTCTTGATTTCGGCTTCGGACACGCGGAGGTTCTTACCCTTGAGGCCATCGAACTTCTGAGCGTATTCCACAGCCTTGGCATAACCGCCGTTCTTGATGTCGGCGAGAATGTCCATGACCTTGTCGTGAATTTCCTTGCTCGGAGCAACTTCACGACCACAAATTCTGTCAATCTCTTGAGACTTCGGAGTGACTTTTACGATTTTCATTTTAACAGACCTTCTATTTTTAAAACTCTTATACCCGGCTTGGTTTGGCAAATTGTCGCGGTTCAGCGAATTTACACAGACGCCACATCCAAGTGCTTGTATGCATTCGGGATAACGTTGTCTTCAAGCAAAATCTTGTACGTAAGGCCATCGACAAATGCAGTCCAGCAGGCTTCAATGATGTTGCTAGAAACACCGACCATGTTCCAATAGCCGTGTTCATCGCCAAACGTTGTCCACACACGAACCGTTGCATCGGATGCCACATTGGAACCGAGCACGCGAACCTTAAAGTCGTCCAGGCGCACACTTCCCATGCACGGGAAGAACGGCAAAAGTGCCTTGCGGAGTGCGGCATCGAGAGCGTTCACCGGGCCATCGCCTTCGCTCACCTGATGGCTAATCTGGTCGCCCACCTGGAGCTTGACCGTCGCCTGCGACACGGAAACGCCCTGCGGCGTCTTGTCTTCAATCACGCGGTAGTTGAGCACCTTGAACGGTTCCTTGACCATTCCCAAGTGGCGGTAGACCAAAAGCTTGAAGCTTGCTTCAGCGGAGTCGAAATGCCAGCCCGCATTTTCGCGTTCCTTGATTTCCTTGAGGAGGCTTGCCACCACCGGATCCTTCTTGTCGATGCCCGGCTTGATGGCCTTGAGCTTTTCGACAACGAGAGAACCGCCAGCCTGGTCGCTTGTCACGAACACGCGGTCGTTACCTACGGTATGCGGGTCGATATGTTCAAAGCTCTTGCTGACCTTCATGACGCCATCGATGTGCGCACCACCCTTATGGGCAAAGGCTGCATCGCCCACGTACGGGGCATGCACGTCGCTCGGCAAGTTCACAATCTGGTCGATATTGCTGCTCAGCTGGCGCAAGTGCGAGAGCTTCTTTGCAGCCGTAAAATCGCAGTCCATCTTGAACTTCAAATCGGCGGCAATCGTCGTGAGGTTTGCGTTTCCGCAACGTTCACCGTAGCCATTCACCACGCCCTGCACCATCACGCAACCCGCCTTTACAGCGTAAATCGAGTTTGCCACAGCAAGGCCACTGTCGTTATGCACATGGATGCCAAGCGGCGTCGAAATTCTAGCCTGAACCTTCTTTACAATTTCTTCGATTTCCCACGGCATCGTTCCGCCGTTCGTATCGCAAAGCACGATGCAATCGGCATGGCCAAGTTCGGCAGCCTTGAGCGTTTCAAGCGCGTATTCCGGATTAGCCTTGTAGCCGTCGAAGAAATGCTCCGCATCGTAAATCACCTCTTCGGAATGTTCCTTGAGGTAAGCGACAGAAGACTCGATCATGTCGAGGTTTTCTTCGAGAGTCGTGCGGATAACGTCCGTCACATGCAAATCCCAGCTCTTGCCGAAAATCGTCTTGACCGGAGCTTCGGACTTGATGAGCGCCTGCAAGAGCGGGTCGTTCTCGGGCAAAATGCCCGGACGGCGCGTACTGCCAAAAGCGGCAATCTTTGCATGCTTGAGCTTTACGTCCTTGATGAGCTTGAAAAATTCCTCATCGGTCGGATTGCTGGGGTTCGGCCAACCGCCTTCAATATAGTCAAATCCAAAGTGGTCCAAAATTCGAGCGATCTGGACTTTATCAGCTAAGGAGAGACTTATTTTACGGTCTTGGTTACCGTCACGGAGCGTTGTATCGTATAAAAGGACTTTCATGTAGGTAAAAATAGAATTTTAGACGAAAGACGAAAGACGAAAGACGAAAGAAATCAGCCTATTCCCGATCGTCGAGGGGTTCGGCGTCTTCGGGTTCTTCAACAGTCCATTCGCGGATGTGCTTTGCAAGTTCTGTTGCACCGGCGCGTTCCACCTCATCCGAAATCGCATTCAGCTCAGAGGCCTCAAGGCCCGGCAAATCACGTTCGTAGTGCTTGACGTAGCTTTCGAGCAATTCGAATTTTTTGAGATTTGCAAGGAGCATCATCAAGCTCGTGTCGCACTTACCGCTATCGCGGTACTTGATGTGATCGAACAAAAGCTTATCGACGCCAGCATCGTCCTTGAGCATGCAGAGTCTCGAAAGGTTCATCACCTTCGGATAGCATTCGTACAAGCGTGTGGCGAACTTGAGGCAATCCGTCTTGCGGCCTTCGCGGTCAGCAATGGCGGCCTGCAAATCAAGGAACGCTTCTTCGTCTTCGGCACCCGGATCTTTCACATCGCCAAGCCACTGCTTTGCCATAGAAATGTTGCCTGCGACAAAGTAAGAGTTTGCGATATCGATGAGCGTTGCATTGCTCTTGTCCGGATCCTTGTAAAGCGAAGCCTTCGCAAAGTTTTCAGTATCCTTGATGGCATCGGCCATGTCGCAAATGGCATCGAGAACGTCTTCGCGATTTTCAAGTTCCGTCGCATCGATCACGCCCAGGAGTTCTTCAATCAAAGCCTTTGCGCGTTCCACCGGCATCACGTCTTCGATCGAGAGGAACACGACTTCGCGACCTTCCCCACCCACATGGCGCACAGCCAAATCGTGGATCAAGTCGGCAATGTAATCCTTGTCATCATAAGTCTTTGCAACTTCAACAAAGAACGTTCCGGCATCGTAGAACAAGTCGTTCCACGTATCCATTTCTTCGTCGTCAGCCTTGAACGCCAAGAAGTCGCAGCGAAGCGTCCAGGCCAAAAGTTCAAGCTGGAGCTTCACATCCTTGATTTTTTCAATATCGTCAAGACCGTTCGCAATCGCCTCGTACAATTCGTCCGGGCGGTGCAACAAACGGCTTTGTCCGTTCACAATTTCGCAAAGAGTCTTGCGAAGACGGTCTTCTTTACCACGAAAAGCCGCCTCTGCAGAAGGCGACTTCCAAAATTTTTTCTTTTTAGCCATGTTTTAAATGTAGAAATTACTCAAGCCAAGCAAAGACAGGATAACCGCCAAACGTTGCTGAACCCGCTTTCCAGACATTTCCAGAACCATTCAGAGTTGCAATAAACGTAGCAGCCTTCATATCTTCGGTAGAAATTCCACTCGGAACATTTACCAGCATGTGATCGGCGATTTCAAGGCAACCTGCACCAACCGTTTTGTCAAAATAAACATCTTTGATGTCTTCCGTTGCAGAAACTCTACCAATAACAGCTCCAGAATTATTTTCATTAGGCGTTTTACCCGCGTTATAGCTAGAACTCAACTTGGAATCACTACCGTCAACAATCCCAACAATGCCACCCATTGTTTTTCCATAGACGCTACCCGCAACCTCGCCAATATTGAACATATTTGTAGCGGTCGAATATTTCAAGCTGCCAACAACGCCACCAGCGGCCATAGCCTTCTTTGCAGTAACCGTAGCAACATTGAAGATTTCATTCAAGACGGACTTGTTAGAAGCGACAGCGACAACACCGCCGACATTGCTCATCTTATTATCATCTGCGGTTACAGTGCCGTAGTTTCCAGATTTTTCCAATTTGCTGCCAGAAAGCGAGGCGATAACACCGCCAACATCTTTCGATCCAACGACAGCGCCATGGTTGAATGCAGAACTAATCACGCCTTCGCTGCTCACACTTGCAAAAGAACCAACAACACCGCCAACGGTAGATGTTCCCGTTACGCTAGAATTATTCGAAGCATCCGTAATCGAGCCATCCTGAGCAAAGCCCACAAGACCGCCAACAATACTTGAACCTTGAACGGTTCCTGCGCCGGAAACGCCAACAATCTTAGTATGTGCTGCAGCACCGACAAGCCCTCCGACGCGGTCAGCTCCAGAAATTTCAACATTTTCAAACGTACAATTTTCAATCGTTGTCGAATCTACTTTACCCGCAACGGAACCCGCATAGGCTCCCACGCTCATATTGACATTCTTTAAAACAACATTGCTGATATGCGCACCAAGAGTATAGCCGAACAAGCCACTATAGCTTGCCGTATCGGAGATGCTCAAGCCTGTAATTGTCTTGGAACCACCATCAAAGGAGCCGCTAAAGGGACGTTTAGAAAGACCTTCAAGATTCTTGCCCCAAAGGCCAATCGGCTTCCAAGCTTTTTTAAGAACGATATCCGCCGTCTGCTTAAAGAATTTGTCCCTAAAGCTCATCGAAGAATCATCCACATAGAATGAAAGATTCGAAAGGTCTTCTTCGCTTGCAATCTGGTAAGGATTTTCAGCCGTGCCTTCGCCATTCCAAACTTTAGAAAAGTCTCTCGTGATGGGACTCAGCAAGCTATCGGGAATATTTGGAGGAATAGAATCTTTGGGCTGATCCTGTGGATTATCGTCACCAGGAGGTGGCGTAATGTGCATACTGTCACCGCCACAGGCATAGAAAAACATTGGCAAAGTAGCCACTGATAAAATTTTTGCAAAGCGCATATCCAACCTCTAGTGAAAATTCTACAACTCCTTACTTTAAATTAAATAAAAAAAGACCGGAACGTACGTCCGGTTCCAGTCTTTTTTCAAATTTTTTGAAGGAGGGCCGTAGACCCAAAGCAAGGCGTTACTTGCCGTGGTGTTCGGCATGGTGTTCGCAGCCGCAACCGCCATTGCCATCGCAGTTTTCCTTGTTGCCATGGCCGCCACATTCGCATTCGTGATCGCCATCGTGGCCACCGCAGCAGCAGTGGTGTTCGAACGGCTTGAGGTCTTCTTCGGTAGCTTCACGGACAGAGACAACTTCAATAGCAAAGTTGAGGTTCTTGCCTGCAAGTTCATGGTTAGCATCGATGACAGCCGTCTTTTCGCCGACAGACTTGATGCGGATCGGCATCGGGCCATTCGGAGTCTGGGCATAGAACATCATGCCAGCTTCGACATGGTCAACTCCCTGGAAAACGTTCAGCGGAACTTCCTGAGTCATGCGTTCATCGTATTCGCCGTAACCTTCAGCCGGGATGACGACAACGTCAAACTTGTCGCCCACATCGTGACCGACCATGGCCTTTTCGAGACCCGGAACGATCATGTGCATGCCCTGGATGTACTGGAGCGGTTCGCGACCTGCGGAGGAATCGACGACAGCACCTTCGTCAGACTTGAGGGTGTAATGCATCTGGACGACTGTTTTTTCTGCAATTTTCATAAATATCCTTTAGAATCGCGAGCGCACCCGCGGTTGAATCTTGAAGCCCAAATGTAGAAAAATTAAGAATGAGGATTTCGGAGTTCGGAATTAGAATAATCGCGGCAAAGCCGCCAAATTAAACAATTCATAATTCCTACTTCCTAATTCCGAATTATCTTAGCAGCTTACCTGGCTTTCGCGGTATTCGCCGCCGAAGGCGTGTCCACTCACCGAAAGAATCGGCGGGAACTGGATGCGCTTTGCCAAGGCAAGTCCCTTGAACCTACGGTACCAGAACCGCATGTCCTCGAGAGCCGCTTCGACCGTCGGCAAGTGAGCCTTGAAGTAGGCAGCATCCACACCGAGCGTTTCACAAAGCGTACCCTCCACCGCAAGCCTTTCGGTATGCGCAAGGCTCACGCCCTTCTCGACCCACATGGCAAAGAGCTTGTCGTGGTACGGGTAAAGGATCGGGTCGCCCTTGCCTTCATCGACGTTCATCGCTTCGGAGAGTTCTGCACTCGCCGGGATATCGATCGACGCCTTCGGGATGATTTCGGAATCTCGATTGATGTAACGGGCAAGCGCATAGACCTGCGTTTTCCACAAGTCTCCAAGAGCGCACATTACGCCGCAAGTGTCGCCGTACAAAGTGCAGTAGCCGACCATCGCTTCGCTCTTGTTGCCATTGCAAGTCACGCCAGCGCCCACCACGGATGCCACCGTCGAAAGGATCGAAGCCGAGCGCGTCCTCGCCTGCAAGTTCTCGTGGTTGATTCCCGCAATTTTCATTACAGTGTCGTTGCGCACAAAGGAGCAGCGCTCCAACGTATGGCAGACAGATTCAATAATGTCAGAAATCGGGGCGACCATGTACGGCGTTCCGAGGTTCTCGGCCAAGTCTCGGGCCGCATTCTTCGTCGTGTCCGAATTGAATCGCGTCGGCATGTTCACGAGATACACATTCTGCGGTCCAATCGCTTCGGCATAAAGTGCTGCAGATACAGCGCTATCGATACCGCCACTTGCGCCAATGACCATGCGCGAGATATGGAACATCTTCAAGTTCTCGCGAATCATGAACACAAGCGCATCGTGAATTTCGGCGATTTCACTCGTGTACGGCTTTGATGATTCCGCATAAACTTGCACATTGCCATCGACAAATTCAACGACCGCCTCGGCCTCGCTAAAGAGAGGCATTTCAAAGACGATTCTTCCATCGCAGTCAAACACGCGGCTGCCGCCTGCAAGCGCATAGATGTTCTTACCAGTATTGTCAGTCCCGACACCATTCAGGCAAATGACCGGCATGGCGCAGTCCTTCGCCAAGTGCGACAGTTCCTTATTTTCGACTTCGCGGCGGCCGACCACATAAAAGTCGCTGCCATGAGTCACATGAGCCACGTTCAAAAGCGGCGTATCATCGAGCACGTCTCCGCACAAGAAGAACGGCATGTTGCCCGCATACTTGCGGATCTCGGCCCAGTCTACAGGGAGAGCCTTGTTCGAAGGCCCCGTCAAAGCATTTCGTGGAAACACAACGCAATCTACATCGGCAGCCTTAGCGCGGTCAAAAGCGGCCTTCATCGTTTGCATATTCGCCGAGACATTGCCCGGCAAAATTTTCATCTGTACCACATAAAGTTTCATTTGAATAACCTCTGCACTAGAAAATAAAAAAATGCACCGCCCATGAGCGATGCATTTTTTAAAGTTACTAGTTATTAGTTGATAGTTACTAGAATATCTTAATACGAAATTCTCTAGTAACTAGTAACTCAGAACTCTTAACTAAACAACCTACTCGTACTGCGGAGCATCGAAAGAGGTCGGGATCTTTGGCGTATCCGTGCCATTATGGATAAACGAGAAGCCACTGATCTTGCCGGTTTCACGATCGACAGGCCCCGTCTGGAGCTGGCCATGAACACTTGTGCATTTTTCAGGATGCAGGCAACCGCTGTTACGCAATATCATATGGTAGCCATAAATATCCCAGAAGCCCGCCCTGGCTTCGACATTCTTGTTACCTTCAAAAGCGGCGAGTTCAAATGTACCATCAGCCTTTAAGGTGAACTCCCAATCTACACCATCTTTCGATGCCTGCCATTCACCCACAAAATCGCTTGCCTTTTCGTATTCATATTCGCTGGATTCGGCATTGCAGCTCATAGCCGCGCCATCCGACGGAGCAATCGAGTTATCCGTTCCCACAGAATAGGTATACATAGAATACGCGGACTTGCTAAAATAATCCGGGCGCATCAAGAGCGTACTGCGCTGGATATCATAGTGTCCAGCAACCCAATAAGCAAGCTTTTTGCCAGCAGAGACATCAACGATAAACGAATTGTCAAAGAATGTGAACGTCCTTGTCGTATCGCCATCGGAGCATTCGAAAATCTTGTCCTTAATGTCTTCGGCCTTGGAGACCTTGCCCTTCTGAACAGCAACGCTTGCCTTTACAGCTTCGCTATATTCCTTCGAATCGCCGACAGCGTACTTGACCGTACCATTTTCATCGACAACGAACGAAATATTGAAACCACCCTTGAGTTTTCCCAAGATTTTCTTTGCAGCGTCAGTTTCGGAATATTGCTTGCCTGTATTGTCATCGTTAAACGACACAACGCCATTTGCAAAATCCGTATAGGTCACCACCCACAGTTCATCCGGGATGCGCAAAGCCACAAAGCCCTGCTTGCTACCGGTCGAAAGGTAGACAGTCTGATCAAACAGCTTGAGTTCCATGTTCTTTTCGAGGTCCGCAAGCTTTGCCGTACGGGTTCCTTTTGGAACTTCAACAGAAGACGAAGAAGACTTCGGCGCTTCGGCGCTAGAAGAGGACTTCGCGTCATTCTTTACAGAAGAGGAGGACTTTTTGTCATCCTTAGCGGAGCTTGAAGAACTCTTCTTGTCCTTGGAGTCAGAAGACTTCTTTTGATTGTCCTTGGAATCGGAGGACTTTTTGTCATTGGATTTTGAGGAAGAGGACTTTGCGTCGCATTCGTCAGAATCGCAATCGTCATCTACAGAAGATGATGAAATTTCTTTTTTCGGGGCAGACGGGAAGTCGTCCTCTTCGCAAGCGGAGAACAAAAATGCGGAGGCGACCAAAATGGCAAGCAATTTTTTCTTATTCATAGTATGTAATATAATTTATTTAGTCCAATTTAGACCAATAAAAGTTTACAATTTACACTGGGAAAAAGTCCCCAAACGCCAAATTGTTGAGGAAATGTATTATATAGAGTGTTGTAAAGCAAAATCAAGAAGCTAGTTATTAGTTACTAGTTATTAGTTAATAGAATATCTTAATAAGAAATTCTCTAGTAACTAGTAACTCAGAACTCTTAACTCAAAACGGGCTGCCCGGATGGTAGTCGAGGTCGCGTTCGGCATCTTCGATGGACGGGGCAGCATCATACAAAAATCCCGCCAAAGCCTGTTCGGCAGATACGCGCTTCCCGCCTATCCAGTTTTTCAATACAGCAAGGCGCTTCGAAATCCACCACGGGAGCGGAACCATCAGGTGGTGCATTCCGGCATCCGTCAACACGTGCTTCGCCATCTCCGCCATCGTCATTACAGTTGAACCCGCAAGGGCGTAAGTCTTCCCCACGGCACTCGCCATAAGCCCAGCCACGGCAATACCCTTGACCAAGTCCACGCTGCGGACCGGGCGCTTTAAGCACTTGCCGCCACCCGGCATAAAATAGACCGGGAATCGTTTGACGTAATCGCGGAACATGTTGAACTCGACACCGCCCCCATCGCCAATCACAAGCGTCGGGCGCACAATCGTCCAGTCAAGCCCGGAGGCCTGCACTAGAGCTTCCCCCTTCTTTTTGCTTTCGCCATACGGCGTGAGCACCGGGTAAGTCACCGAAATACTCGAAACGTAGAGGAATCGACGAACGCCGGCAAGCCTGCTTGCCTCAAGCACATTACGAGTGCCGTCCGTATTCACGTGCTCGAAAGCACCGCGTTTTGTCGATAAAAGAATTGCCGCCAGGTGATAGACGACATCGACGTTCTCGAACGCCCCCCGGATAGAATCAAAATCGGTCACATTGCCATAACGAACGTCCACCTCACTCGGTAAGGACTTCGCCAAAGAATCGCCCGGAAGCGTCAAGACGCGGACACACACTCCCCGTGCTATTAGTTCCCGGCACAACGCCTTCCCTACGACGCCGGCGCCACCCGTTAAAAGAGCAATCATGCTAGGCTTCCAGCATATAACGGATATCTTGAACGCGCCTTGCGAGGGACGCATCCGTTTCCATCTGCTTTTTGAGGGAATTTATGGCGGCGATTACAGTGGCATAGTCCCTGCAGAACATCGCACCGATATTCTGGAGCGAATCGGTCGTGAGTTCGCGGCAAAGGAACATCGCCACCTTGCGGGGCATAGAAATCGCGGCAGACTGGCGCTTGGACGAAAGTTCACAAACTTCGACACGGTAATCCAGCGCGACTGCTTCAATAATATTCTTGGTCGTGAGTTCCACATGGCCGCCATGTTCAGAAGGAGCCACGAGGCGCTTCACGCCATTCAAGTTAAGGTCTGCCTTGCAGAACATGTTCATTGCGCCGAGGAAGTTCAAGAGACCTTCAATCAGGCGAACGTTCTTACGCGGCTGCATCGAGAGGTAACGGCAGATTTCTTCGCGGTCAGCCTTTGCAAACGGCAAGTCCTCGGACTTCTTGCTGATCAAGTTCATGCGAGTCGCAAGATCCGGTTCGTCAATGCCCACAGCCACACAAGAGGCCAGCGGAGCAAGGAGCTTCTTGGAAATGCTCGGGATCGAAGACCTCGAAGAACCGCGAGATTCGTTATCCGTATCGACCACCCTAAACAGGTTCGGATGGCGGTCGCAAGAAATCACGACCTGCTTGCCTTCGGCGCGCAAATGCTTAATCAGAATGGCAAGACGGTCCTGCGTCCAGAGGCCCTTTTCCAAGAGCTGCACATCGTCGAGCAAAAGCACATCGCAAAGTTCATAGCGTTCGCGGAACTTCTCTGCAAGTTCGCGCACATTGCCCGTCTTGTTGTGGAGTGCCGACGCCATAGCCGTCGCATCACGCAAAAAGTCATAAGCGTGGCAATAGACAATGGATGCTTCTGGGCGGCTCTTCTGGATTTTTGCGGCAATGGACTGCAGCAAGTGAGTCTTGCCAAGGCCGCTCTCGCCATAGACAAAAAGCGGATTCAAGGCAGGGTCGCCCGGATTTTCAGCAACCGCCTGGCAAGCGCGGAAAGCGGTCGAATTGCACTCCCCTTCGACAAAGTTTTCAAAAGTATAGCGGGCATAAAGAGCCAACGGCTGCTTCGGGCGCTTGACTTCGGCCTTCTTCTTCTCGGGACGCGGAATGACAGGCATCGTGAGCTTGATTTCGGGAATCGGGTCCGACGGAGCAATCTGACGGATGCGGTAATCGACAAATTCACTACCAAATACAGCCGTAAAGGACTTGCGCAGCAAATCGCCATAGTGGGAATTCACCCAGTTCTCGCGAAGCTCGTCGGGAACAGTGAGCAAGGCATAGCCATTGCACATTCCCTCATAACCAAGAGCGTCGAGAATCACGGCACCAAAAAAGTCCTTACATTCCGAACGCACACGGTCGAGCACCTGTTGCCAGGGCGACGACGCAATATCCAACAAAGAAACAGTATTATCCACGATCTAAAAAACCAGTCAAGAGTATAAAAGAGCAAGCAAAAAATAAGAAAGGATACCAGAAGAAAAAGTACCCCAATAGAAAAAAAATATAAATGTCCGTTTTTGGCTCAAAAAAGGCAGAAATCGTCAAAAAATATTTTTTGTCAATATTTTTCCAATTTACACCACCCTTACGAACGCATGTGTAACAAAATTATCACTTACCATCAGCACAAGTTATCAACAGGTATTTTTTCAAACATCCCTTGACAAGATTTTTCTTACATTAAGCATACAAAATCTTACACAAATGGCGAAATTCGTTCAAAAACGCCAATTTTTTGCCATAAGAAAAATGTAACTTGATGAAAATCAACAAGTTACATGAACAGATAGTTTGTGAAATTTTAGGAGTTTTGAAAACTAGTACTTCAACTCAAACTTCCCAATTTCATCGCGCAAAATAACACGGTCATTCTTGATGGCGACAACTGTAACGTCCCAAATCTTCTGGCCGACGCTCACAACGGCAGATTCCCCACGGAATTTGAGGATCGCGACAGGATTATTCCCAGGCAAAATGGCATCGAGAGTGATTGGCGGATGCTCTTTGGGCGGAGGGAGTTCTTTAGGCTTTACAACCTTAACAGAAGCGGATTTAGGCTTTGGCAAAAGCGATTTGGGCAAGCTAAACGGATCGCGCAAATTTTCAAACGTAATTTCTTGCGGTTTTAGCAACGCAAGCATTTCGCCCAGGCTCAAAGCGGCCCTATTTGAACTGGACGCTTTCATAGTATTTTTCGCATTCAAGCTCAAAACAGAAAAACGCACGGAAGCAGCCACAACCCCTTTTTCTTCTCGTGCCATGTTCACGTCATCGGTACGGATGCAGAACATTCCGTTTTCCAGCTCCTTGAGGAATTTCAGGACATCAACAAACGAAGCTCTTGTTCTAAACGATACCGGTATTTCCGTCTCATTTTCAGAATAACGCATTTCGCCAGTGGACAAATCATTCAGAACAATTCCCGATTTTCCGGCAACTTCGTGCACAAACGAGAGAATCTTCGAAGAAGTCACCTGGACATCCGTGTACTTTTTAATACGCGCGGAGACCTTGTTGTATTCTGCAATTAGAGAATCTGGCGAAGCATCAACATTCTGCATAGACTCCGACATTTTAATTTCGGAACGAGCCAAAGAAAATGATTCAGCTACATTCTTTGCAGACGGTACTACAAACCTGAAAAGAGCATACAAAGTAAACAAGACTGTAGCAAACGCGATTATCCCATACTTTTTTTGCGAAAGGAATATTTTCATCGAACATCCTCCGCACTCAAGCTAAACCTGACAACTTGCATTTTATTCCATGTCGTCTTTTCGGTCGTCTTAAGCCGAACATTGACCAAGTTGCGTTCTTTTTCAAGCTTTGAAAGAAATTCAGAAAGATCTTCAGGCGTAATGGCATACCCTTGCACAGCATGGTTCCCGCGAGAGGTTGCCCAATTCGTCACCCAAACATTATCCGTTACATTTAATACAAAATTATTCAAAGAAGTCGCCATATGGCTTCGATGTTTCAAGAACGATTCAGAAACCGCACGATCACTTTCAAGTTGTTCAAGTACCTGCGAAAGTTCTTTCTGTTTTTGCACCCGCGCCTTGAATCCCTGAATCTTAGATTGCGAACGGTCAATATATATACAGGCACCAATGCGGAACGCAAACAGAGCCATAAAAGACAAAGAAACAAATGCTAGGCAAAATTTTAGAATATGGCGTGAAAAAGCAGCCTCGCGTATTCGCCTGAGCGCATCCTTATCAGGTAACGTGTGGAATGCGGGAACCCCATCGGTGCGGAACGCCCAAGCATCCTCGGCAACGGCCTTTGCAAGTGTTTCGGCATCCATCGAAAAATGCTCTTCAACAGTTTCTTTCAAAAAGAAATGTTCACGAACATAACTAGATAAGCGCTCAGCATTCTCCCCCGCAACCTTGTACCCCGCAACAATTTTTCCGCCCGAAGAAAGCAACAAGCGCACAAATCCATCATCGCAATTCGTGAAGATGCACGGCTGATCGCCGGGAAGATCAAGCAATTCAGCCACAACCAGAACCGACGGCTCATGGCGCAAAATTCTAAAACCGTACTTTTCTATATCGGCCACAAAATTTTCAACGGCACTCTTCAACGCAACTACAGAAAAATCACCGCTAATAGATTCCACGCAATCCAAGTTATCGAGTTTGTAACCAGGGAAATCCGCGACCGTTCCGACTTCATCGGAAACAATTTTTACAGGTGTACTGCAATCGACAAGCAGAATGCCATCGGCACCGCCACCGTTTTTCACCTGGAATTCGCGACATTCCGCAAATGTTCCAGAAAAAGAGAAATCGACAAAACAGCGACCAGCGCCTCGCCCACGCATCACACGTAAAATATGAGCCAAGCCCGCACTAGCAGAATCACTTACAACAAGCACCCACCAGAATCGTCCGGTGACATCATCGAGCATTTTTCCCAGAGACGTAGCCACTACTTTTCGACCTGTTCTGCTTTTAATTCAGGAGCTTCAACTACAGGCTCTTTAGCCGGCTCTTCCTTTTTCACTTTTTCTTTCTTGGGAACGAGCGGCTGTTTTGCCTTTTCAATTTCATCGGCGATATCGACGCTACCTTCGTGACCGTAATAAATGTGCGGTGTCACAAAAATCAACAACTGACTCTTGCTATGCACACGTTCTACATTCTTGAAAAGCCAGCCAATCACAGGGATAGACCCAAGGAACGGAACCTGGTAATAAACATCGTTCACCGATTCCTTTACCATACCGCCAAGCACAATCGTCTCGCCATCGCGCAAACGGACAGACGACTTGACATAGCGTTTGTTGAGAGTTGGCGGAACAGTGCTGTTAAAGCTTCCTTCAGGTTCCGAAAAATCCGGAACAATCTCGCAAGTGATTTCGCCCTCGCCCGTCACATAAGGCGTCACCGTGATATTGGAGTTTGCTTCAATTTGTTCGAAACGCTGAGTCGTCTTGGACGTGACCGCATCGCCCTGGTTGTAATCCACCTCAGACGACATCATGTAGTATTGAGTCTGGCCTATCGTGAGCACAGCTGTTTCACCGTTCAGCGTTGCAATCTGCGAACGCGCCTTCACATCCAGAATCTTTTCCTGTTCCATGAGATTGATCTTGGTCACCATGTCCTTCGGGATGCTGACAATTTCGCCCAGACCAAGGCCATTGAAAATTTTCTGAGTCTGCTTGGCATTCAAAGTCTGGTCGATACTCGGAAATAACTTTTCAGACCCCATGTGCTGCGAAGCCTTGCCAAAAAGCAAATTCAGCCCATGACTGTGGCCCTTTTCGATATCCATATCGACTACAAGAACTTCAATCAAAATCTGCGCCACAGGCAAATCCATCTTATCGACATACTGCGAAATAGCATCCAGCACATCGTAATTACCCACAGCCATCAAAGCGTTCTGAGACTTGACCACCTGGATTTGGGTACTCCTTGTGAGCGTCGTGGGCAAAAGCTTTATCACGTCTTCGGCTCGCAAATGTTTTAGCTTGATCAACAGAGAATTATCGGCGGTCTGCATTTCGTGCGGACCAATGAAGTAAACGCCATCGCGCTCCCAGAAGGTGTAAGACGTACCACGGAACAAGAACTTGAGCGCATCGCGAACAGGAATTTCAGAAATATGCGCCGTCACCTGTCCATCGATTTTACCATAGACCATCGTATTCAACTTTGTCTGTGCCAGGACTTCACTCAAGAGAGAAGCAAGCGGAGCATCAATCGCCTCGATGTTCAGCAGAGAATCACTCACGAGGCGCACCCTGAAACGCCCGCTGTTCTCCTGGCGTCCATTACCCAAATTCCACGAAGCCTTCTTGATAGAAATAACTCCATCATCTTCTTCGTAGTCCAATTCCGCCGATTCCGCCACATGGCGAATAGCGCGATCAAAAGGCATATTCTGCACAAAGAGCGACACACGCTTGTTTTCGCCGCGTTCCAAAAGAATATTCTTGCCAGTTACCTCGACAATTTTACGGACAACCTTGTCCAGAGGAGCATCTTCGACATCCAATGTCAATGCATCATTTTTACTTTCGACGCGGAAACGTTTCTCAGGAGGCTTAGGCGGTTCCGGGGCCTTTTCGACATGTTTGCGAACATGAATTGTACCGCCATCGACCGTATAATCGTATCCATTCCACTGCAACAGCAAACGCAAGGCGTCCTTGAGCGGCTGATTGTTGAAATTGATCGTCACCGGACCGCGAACATCTGGCGCAAGGAACAAATTCAAGCCATACTGGACGGCCATTCCTTGTAATAAGTCACGAATTTCAGTATTCTTGACATTTAGATTTTTGACAATAACGGAATCCGCAATGGGGAGCGGAGTAACTGTCTGGGCGTACACCGTTGCGCACAAAGCAAACAACAAAGCAAGAACCAACTCGTACTTACGTATAAAATTCATGGGAACAAATTTAGAAAAATAAAGTAAAAAGAAAAGGAGTCCTGAAAACAGGACGCCTTTATCAGCAATTTGCAAATTGTAAGAAAAATGTATGGTAAGTTGAAGTATTAACTTTTGTAAGAATCAACTAATTATCAATGATGCTTTTAGAATCATCTATATTTTGACACACATTTCTCCACAACGCCAGGGTCTATAAACTTATCCCATCGGCATTCTTGGAAATCACCATCCATAATGCCATCTATTTTCTCATAAAAAAGTTTATACTCAAGTGATTTAGGGTCTTTCCTCAAGGCGTTATCAAAGCACTTGGGACTTATCATGTCGAAATATTGATATTCTTTTCCGTCATAGTAAATGATATTCAATGTTTCACCAACACATTCACGTGGAGGAATTCCTCTTTTTTTAATGGACATCTTTTTTTCAGAAAAATAAGACATAACGAGTCTGTAATCCATAGAGTCTATTGAGTATTCTTTACGACATTTGTCCATGAAAAAATTTTCATATTCCTGGGAAGTGTAACTTTCTCCTACACATAATCCAATATCTGGATATCCAATATCCCAAGATGGGAAGTAAAGGAACTTATAAATACGAATTTTATTTGAGTCTAATGGGATAAAGCCTATTTTCTTTTGGTCATCTTTATCAAAAAGAATATAGAATCCCTTATCTTTCCACGATATTTCATCGTCACTAATACGGCCGTAAAAATCAACATAATAGCCCACACCAGTCGGTGTAACTAACTCCGTTCTGTATTCACTTTGCGGGGGGACTTTTGTCAATTCTTTTGACTGCTCAATGTTACTTGATGCACAGGCAACAAGTAATATAGGAATCAGTGAATACTTTATAAAACACAGCATGTTTTACCACAATACATCAATAAAAAAGTGCGATATCATGTTATTCCCATAATTGTAACTGGAGTAAGCACCACTCCATTCTGGGTGATTCTTTGCAATACATGTTGGCATAATAATTTCAAGATTTCCATATTCACTTGACCCTTTATGCCTCCAAGTTAGCTTTTGCGTGTTTTTTCCATGCAACAAATTAGGACGGTCAACACGTTCAAAACCATTATTAACTAACCACTTATTCAAGCGAACCACACTCGTATGAGATAGTTTACCACCAAGAGCATCGCTATCCCATTCTGCATTTAGTCTTGCAAGCAGTTCGTCATCAACTCCTAACAACAATTTGGTAATTTCTTCTCGTTGTTTTTTTTGAAGTCCAGCAGGACTTACATCATATGTTTTACCAAGTCCAAAATGTCCATATTCACCTAATGTAGGAATCCATATTTCAAGTCCAACATTACGACTTTTTCCATCTTCAGAAACTTTACCTATTTTTCCCGCATGAAGATAGATGCTTTCTTTGACACCCCAACTGAATCCACCGTTTTGCGCAACCTGTGCATGTAACCCATAGCCGCCTATTCCAGCATACAACCCGCGGCCTTCGGCTCCGAAGAATCCAGCCTCGGCTCCGACAGATGTTCGCACCCCTGCGTACGTCACGTAGGCTTCTGCATAGACGGTCATGCCGTTGAATCCGCCGCTGCGATCCCAGCTGAAACCTTGGCCAACTTCAACTCCAGCACAAGTAACTTCCTTTGAAGCTCCATAACACACGCTGCCACTGCGGCTGAATGATGCTCCTGTATAGGTATTCACGTTAAGACCTATTCCAGCATCAAACCACAGACCCGTGTTTAATACCGGTATGCTAGCATTCACACTTAAATTGAACGACTTCGAACCGTCCTCATTGAAACTAAACGAAGCGTTGACACCGAAATCGCCAACT
>NZ_JBGUHR010000120.1:0-104908 GCF_045112255.1 Fibrobacter sp. | reverse complement strand
GAACATGAAGCTCTTCCACGAAATGCGCGACGGCAAGTACGCCGACGGCGAGAAGTGCCTCCGTGCGAAGGTGGACCTTTCTAGCCCGAACATGAACATGCGCGATCCGGTCATCTACCGCATCAAGCATTGCACGCATCACCGCACCGGCGACAAGTGGTGCATCTACCCGATGTACGACTTTGCCCACCCGATCAGCGACTGGATCGAAGGCATCACGCACTCCATCTGCACGCTCGAGTTCGAAGCCCACCGTCCGCTTTACGACTGGTTCCTCATTGAACTTGGTTTGCAGAATCGTCCGCAGCAGATTGAATTTGCCCGCTTGAACCTCACGTACACGATGATGAGCAAGCGCAAGCTCCTCGAACTTGTGCAGACAAAGGCTGTGCTTGGCTGGAATGACCCGCGTATGCCGACCGTTTGCGGTTTCCGCCGCCGTGGCTTTACCCCGAGCTCCATCCGCGAGTTCTGCAGCCGCATCGGTGTTTCCAAGGCCGACTCCATGGTCGACGTGAACCTCCTTTACTTCTGCATCCGCGAAGAATTGAACCAGACCGCTAACCGCGTGATGGCCGTGATTGATCCGGTCAAGCTCGTGATTGACAACTGGGAAGCGGGCAAGGTCGAAATGATCGAAGTCGAGAACAACCCGAACGACCCGAACGCTGGTACGCGCAAGGTTCCGTTCAGCGGTGAACTCTACATCGAAGCTGACGACTTCATGGAAGAACCGCCGAAGAAGTACTTCCGCTTGAAGCCGGAAGGCGAAGTCCGCCTCAAGGGTGCTTACTTTGTTACTTGCAAGAGCGTCGAAAAGGATGCTGACGGCAAGGTCAAGGTGATTCATTGCGTCTATGACCCGCTCAGCAAGGGTGGTGAATCTCCGGATGGCCGCAAGGTCAAGGGCACGATCCACTGGGTCTCTGCCGCACACGCTGTGGATGCCGAAGTGCGCCTCATTGATAACTTGTTCACGCTCGAAGATCCGGCTCAGGTCCCGGAAGGCGAAGACTGGCACGATTACCTGAACCCGAATTCCATGGTCATTAAGCAGGCCAAGGTGGAACCCGCTCTCGCCGACGCGAAGCTCGAAGACCGCTTCCAGTTCATGCGTCAGGGCTACTTCTGCCTCGATAGCGAAGACAGTAAGCCGGGTCACCTCGTGTTCAACAGAACTGTGGGCCTGAAGGATTCCTTCAACCCGACAAAGTAAAATCCGAATTGATGGTTTTAGTTGCCCCGGTACAACAGCCGGGGTCTTTTGTTTTATGATGAATATTTTGTATTTTATTTTGTAGACTAAACTAAGAAGGAATGGGTTTATGAGAAATAAAATCCTGGTGTTGCTTTGTGTGTTTGTTTCGCTTTCTTTTGCCGAAGTTGAGAATCCGCTAAAAAAGGCTATGGATCTTGTGAATGAATCCAAGACTCTTTATTCGCTGAAAATTGTGGATAAATCGTTTCCGCTGCCAGATCGAAGCCGGTTGATCAACTTCCCGGTCTATCGCGAGAAAAAGGGCGATAGCTATGATGTTAAGGCGATTAAGGCTACGGGCGAGGCTAAAAAGTTGCTTGATAAGGCTGAAAATTATTTTGGTTCGCATCAGTATGCAAAGGCTCGTGACGCCTACACGCTAGCCTTGCAAGAAGACCCGAAACTGTATAGCGCGATAACTTATATTGGACAGACTTACGGTATCGAACGAAATTGGGACAAGGCTGAACTTTGGTATAAAAAGGCGATTGAAGCAAACTATGTGGATTTTCTTGCACACTGGCTGCTTGCCGATGTCTATAAAGTTAAGGGCCAAAAGGAAAAAGCTCTTGAAGAAATTTCAATCGCGAAAGTCTTGAACCGTAATAACCCGCGACTGGAAGCGTTGCGCAAGGAAATTTACGGATTAAATGGATTGAATATCAAGAACTGGACTTTTAACCCGCAGATGCGCATTGATCGGGACTCTGCGACTGGGAATGTGAATATGCAGTCCGATTCCATTTGGACGTATTATGCGTTTGTTCAGGCGGCATGGCTGTATGAACCCTATTATAAAGAAAAGGCGAAAAAAGTGCTGATGCCGCAAACCATGTACCGTGAATGCCTGATGGGCTTGTTGCCTTTTATGGAAAATAAATCCCTTAAGGAATCTGTTGAAGTGCTTCGCCGGCTTGATAAAGCTCTCAATGCGGATAAATTGAGCGAATTCGTATTCTATGAAATTCTCCTTCTGGATTATCCGACTGCGTCTTTCCAGTTGGATAAAAAGCAAATCGAGGACCTCAAGGATTACTTGATTTGGGCTAATCGAATGTAGTTTTTGGATAATCATGAAACCAAGGGGTGGTCGGCAGCATCTAATAAGATGTATTTTAAGGATAAGGAGGTTCCTATGTTTAAAAAGACGCTAAAATATGTTCTGCCATTGGTGTTTCTTTGGGCCGGATTGGCAAATGCCCAGGCGCGCTATACGCCTTCGGAACTGGATACGCTCGTTTCGACGATTGCACTTTATCCGGACCCGCTCCTGGTTCATGTCTTGGGTGCTTCCGTGCATGTCGATGACATTCCGAGAGCAAGTGCTTTTGCAAATGCCAATCGTCATTTGAAGGGCGACGATTTGGCTTATGCCATTGAACGTGCCGAATTGGAATATGATGAATCGGTGATTGCGCTCATTCCGTTCCCGGATGTGCTCCGTAAAATGTCGAAATATGCGACATGGACAAAACAGCTTGGCGAAGCTGTTGAAATGCAAAAAGCCGATGTGATGGATGCTGTGCAGAGAATGCGCAAGGTCGCTCACAAGAATGGTTATTTACAGAGCGATGACAAGGTTGCGGTGACGGTTGATGATAACGTATCCATTCAGCCTGTTCGCGAAGAATATGTGTACGTTCCCGAATATGACCCGCGTGTTGTTTATTATGTCGTATCGAGTGATAATGCTCGAATCCGTTATGTCGGTGGCGCATGGACGGGTGCGGGACTCATTTATTGGGGCTGGGATCCGTTCTATTATGACTGGGTGCACCGCCGACCGCATTACCGTCATCCGCACCGTTACGCACCGCCTCCGCGTCATCGCGCAAGGCCGCGCTATGATAGACCTGCGCCGAGGCCTCGTTTGGACAATCCTCCTCCGCGTGGGCGTTTCAACAATCCGCCGCCTCCGCGCCCGCATTCTTCGTGGGAAAGGCGACCCTCCGCTCCTGCGCCGGCTCCGTCGCGCACGTTGAACAAACGTCAGGAAACACCATTGGTACAGCCGTCAAACAATAGTCGTCCGGCTCCGCCTCCTCCGCCGAATTACAAGCGCCCGGCGCCACCTCCGCCACCGCCGCAGGCTTCTAGTTCGAATGATGAAGAGGATAACCGCTGGAATTCTCGTCGTTCAGAACGCCATCACGGCTCACATAACCCTCCTGCGCCACCATCGCGTAGAAGGTAAGGTCAAAGACGCTGAATCTATTCTTTCGTCTCTAGTCTCTCGTCTTTCGTCTTATTGTGCTGCAAATCGGGCATTCTTCGTCTTTGTGCCCACGCGCCTTGCAGTAATTGCGCCCAAAATAAATGATTTGCAAGTGACGCTTTTCCCATTCGCTTTCGGGAAAAGCTTTTTTTAAATCTTCTTCGGTTTTTTCGACGCTCGAACCGTCGCTTAAGCCCCAGCGTTCGGCGAGACGGTGAATGTGCGTATCGACCGGAAATGCCGGGAGCTTGAAAATGTGGCTCATGATGACGCTTGCCGTCTTGTGGCCGACTCCGGGGAGGCTTTCGAGTTCTTCGAACGTGTGCGGAACTTCGCCTTTGAACTTCTCGACGAGCGCTTGCGAGAGCTTGAATATGTTTACGCTTTTGGTGTTAAAGAAACCGCAAGGTTTGATGATTTCGGCAATGCGGTCTACACCGAGCTTGATCATCTTGGCAGGGGTGTCTGCTTCTTTGAAGAGGACGGCGGTTACCTGGTTCACGCGGATGTCTGTGCACTGGGCGCTCAGAACGACTGCTACAAGGAGCGTGAAAGGGCTTGTGAAATCTAGCGGAATGGGCGGATTTGGGTACAGCTCGTCCAGCTTATCGCCGATGAATTTTATTTTCGCAGCTCTGTTCATTTTTCAGCTCCTTCAAACTTTACTGGATCCTTCACTTTCGTTCAGGATGACGAGTGCGTTTGTGCGATTCTTGCTCCTTCAAACTTTATCGAATCCCTTCGCCTTTGGCGTCAGGATGACGAGTGTGCTTGTATAATTCGCACTACTTTCGTTTAAACGTCGCGCGTGAAGTCCTGCTGCATGTTGAAGCTCGGCATTTCGTCGTGCGGGTGGCCTACCTGAACGGCCGGAACGCCTGCATACGTCGTGTGTGCCGGAACGTCGTGAAGCACCACTGCGCCGGCCCCGATCTTTGCTCCATCGCCAATGTGAATGTTGCCAAGCAGCTGTGCGTGGGCGCCGAGCATAACGCCGTTACCGACTTTCGGGTGACGGTCGCCAATTTCATTGCCTGTACCGCCCAAGGTCACGCCATGCAAGAAGCTCACGTTGTTCCCGACGGTTGCAGTTTCACCAATCACGATGTTTGTGGCATGGTCAATCAAAAGTCCGTGGCCGATCTTTGCTGCCGGGTGGATGTCCATACCGAACTTGCGGCTGATGATATTCTGGAGCATCTTTGCCGGGAAATGCCTGTGCTCTTCCCACAGAACGTGGGCTACGCGGTAAGCCTGCAATCCTTGGAATCCCTTGAACAGGAGGAGTGGTTCCAGATGGCTGGTGCAAGCCGGGTCGCGGAGGACCGTTGCGCGCAAGTCCTTTGTCGCGCAAATGAGCAGATTGGGGTATTTTTCGTACATGGCACTGAACATCTTCTCGAGTTCCGTGCGGTCGATGACTTCACCGGCGAGCTGACAGGCGAGGGTTACACCAAGCATATCCGCAAAGTTCTTGCGGTTGAGGACTTGCTCTTCGAGCATTAATTTCGAAAGCGGCTCGGTATTGACGAGTTCTTGCGCTTCCTTGCGGAGAATAAGTTCGATTTCTTCTGGTGCCATGATGCGCCCAAATATAGAAAATATGCAGTCGTGGCGCGTTTCTATTTGCTTTTCTTATAACTCAAGCAACGCTTTGGAGGGGATCCAGAACCAATCGGGCCTAAATTCCAGCTCGTAACACGCTTCGTAGATGGCTTTTGCCAAAATGTAGGGCTTGGATTCCTTCTCGATTTCTTCGGTGGAAATCCCGGAGACCTTGGAGTATCCTGTGACAAATGCTTTTTGCGCTTCGGTTGGGTCGGTCTTGGCGACGGCGCCTGCGTAGGCGAAGCTGCGCAGCATCCCGGCGATATCGACAGCGGGGGAGCGGATGGTTCGCCTGTAGTCGAGGCTGCGCGTGGGTTCGCCTTCAAAGTCTATAATCTCGAAATGCTTGGTGCCGTTTGCACTTTGCGTAATCAGCACTTGCCCCAGGTGGTAATCCCCGTGGATGCGTTGCTTTTTGATGGTCTTGTCGCTGAAAGTCTCGCGGAGTAGGTCGCTATAGCGGATGCGCAGTTCCGGGAGCTTCTCGCGCAGTTGCGGGGCATATTCAGTGTCCGTTGTGTTTTGAAGCAATTGTTGCAATCGGTCAAATGGCGGATCGATGCCGCTGTACTTGGGGCCGCTTAAATGCTTCAGGCTTTCGTGCATCTGGGCGGTAGACATCCCGAGCTGGAAGGCGTCCGTGCTGTTCATGTTGCTGCAGAACTCGCTCCAGGCGTCAAGTGCATTCGGGAAATGCTCTTCGAGGATTCCCCACGTGTAGATTTCGCCGCCTTTCGTCTTGTAGTTGCACACGGCATAGAGCCTCGGGACGCGGCTGCTGTCGGCTTTATTCATGGCTTCCAGAATTTCGGCTTCGGGGTGGATGCCTGGTTCTAGCCTGCGGTAAAGCTTGAAGAAAAACTTCCCTGGAGCGCAAAATGCGGAGTTGCTTTGCTCTTTAGAAATGGGCTTAATGCTTGTCAGGGCGCCCCTAGAAATCGGTCTTGTAAGCCGAAACGAAAAGAATCCTTTGTCGCCTGAAAATATGGATTGCTGCGCGCCGTCGAGGAATGCGTCTTCGAGAATTTTTCCGACCGCGTTCTCGTCATCGATGATTGCGTAAATATCGCTTTCGCCATCGGCAAACGAGACTTTTGCAAGCCTGATGCGAGTGCCTCCGGCCTCTGTGGAATCGAGCTGATCCACACGGGTTACGTTTCTGTTTTTCCCCATGAACCAGCGTTGTTTGCTAAAATATTTTATGAGGTTCATGTTTCGAATATATAATTTCTGAGATGAAAATATTTTTTTAATAACAATTTTTCTCGATCAAATAATATATAATATAAACCATAGGAGATGGAAGGGTGGATTCTCCTTGGAAAAATAAAGAAAGTGTCTTCGATTATGTTTCGACTAGTTCATGACTAGATTCGAGCGGGATTAGGAGAGGGCACTTTCTTTTTCGTTTTATCAGCTATTTACCTGGATTTGTGAGAGGTGCGAAATATCCCTGGG
The DNA here is from genome assembly GCF_045112255.1 of Fibrobacter sp. Taxonomy (GTDB): domain Bacteria; phylum Fibrobacterota; class Fibrobacteria; order Fibrobacterales; family Fibrobacteraceae; genus Fibrobacter. The sequence continues at coordinate 98,369 of NZ_JBGUHR010000120.1, read as the reverse complement.
AGCGCAGTGAGGCTAAAACTTTCAGCTGCTGCGGGACGGGTTCGCGTGGAAGGCCTTCGACGACGAAGGGCGGAATTTGCTTGATGGGCTTGAATGCTTCTGGAACATCACTGTAGTCGCAGAGTTGCCATGCGGCAAGCAGTTTTTCGATGAATGTACTCCACGGAAATTTGTCGGTGGGGTGCATCGTGAATCTTGCGGGTTTGAGGTTGTCCCTCGCATCGAGCAAGAGGCTCCCGTCTTTGTAACAGGCAATAACGGCGGCTTTCCTGGATATGCCGTCTGTTGCTTTCTGGGCGGGAATGTCTAAAATGAGCTGCAAAATAGAACTTATGCTGTAGCGAGTTCGCGTTGGATCAGGCTGTACTCGTATTCGGAAATGGAGGTCATCTTTAAGATCAGTTCGCGCTTGAGACCTGCTTTGATAAGTTCCTTTGCTTCATCAATCTTGCTTGTTGTTGCCATATAGAGCCTCTTATTTTACAGAATGTAATATAAAAATAATTTTTCTGTGGCAAAAATGTCAATATTGGAAAGAAAAATTTTTGGCAAATATATAAAAAATGTGTTCTGTAACACATTGATGGTCAATGAATTAGAATTGACAGATTGTCCAAGGCCGATTTTTGGAACTGGGCCTATAAAAATTCCGGTGGAACAATTCCGTCGAGAACGGGGAATGACTTGCGGTAGTGGCGCTCGGCCTCGAGGTCCAGTTCGGCAGAAATGACGGCTTCGCTTTGGGCAGGGCCTTCGGCCAGGATGTCGCCGTTGGGCGAAATGATGAGAGACGTGCCGGCGAGTGGAACCTGGGTGTCTGGGGATTCACTTACGGCATTGACGGCGGCGATATAGACCTGATTTTCGATGGCTCGTGCCTTGAGGAGCGTTTCCCAGTGGGTGCGCCTTTTGGCGGGCCATGCCGCCTGGATCGTGATGAGGTTTGCTCCTTTTTGTGTTGCCTTGCGGAAAATTTCCGGGAAGCGCAAATCGTAACAGATAAACGATGCTACCGTCCAATCTTGTAGTTTAAATAAATTAACCTCAACCCCTGGTCGGAACGAATCCTTTTCTGGGAAGAATAAATTCATTTTATCGTATCCGCAAAATTCCTGGGCTGAGCGCGGATTGTATATGCTGACGTGGTTTAAAAATTGATCGCAGCTGTTTGCTTCACGCGCTCTTGAAATGCCAGCACCCATGATGGTGCAGCCTGTTGCGGTCGCGACTTCGGAAAGCATGTGTGCGGTTTCGCCGGATTTGCAAGTGCTGAAGTCTTCGGCAGCTTCGCTTAGATTGGCCGGTACGTAGCCCGTGGCAAACATTTCGGGGAGGAGCACAAGGCTTCCTTCTGTAGGCTTTTTTTCGAGAATAATTCTCTTTGCTCTTGCGATATTCTCGGTTTTATCGCCTTTGGCACTGTCCAGCTGGATTAAATAAACTTTAAGCATGCGTATAATATAAGATGTTGCGACGTGGCTAAAAATTTTCTTGCATAAATTATCTATTTTGAAAGCATGAATTTTCGCCTAATTTTCAGTTTTGTCCTATTTGTTGTGGTTGGGGTCCTTGCTGCTTCGCCAACAACGGTTATTGGTGTCGTTCTTGAGGCTGAATCGGACTTGCCTATCAAGGATGTCGCTGTCTCGTATCAGTCCGGCAAGCGCATCGGGGAGACTGATTCCCGAGGTCGTTTCGAGCTGACGGTTGATTCTAAAAATGCGACGCTCGTGTTTAAAAAGGAAGGCTACGATAGCGTCTTTGTGGAACTGCAAAATTTTGCAGATCTTCTGGACATGGTCATTACGCTTAGCACGAATGTTACAAACCTCGGCGCAAGCACGATTATCGGTGATGGCGAACCTATCAAATGGGAAGTCGAACGCACTGTGAAGCTCGAAAAACTTGAAGATGCTGCCGGCATGCGATTTGACTTGACGGAGCATTTGAGCCAGATGCCTGGGGTTTCGGGCCAGAAGGATTTTAGCAGTGCCCTTTATTATGATGGATCGCGCGCAAGCGATGTGGCATACCATTTGGGCCGCCTCCGCATTCCGAATATGCGTCACTTGGACGTCGGTTTTCCGGGTAACTTGTCCATCGTGAATCCGCATACGTTGAGTGGCATTGAAGTCCACGACCATTACGGTCAGGGACCGCTTGGGCAAGGACTTGCAACTTCGATCCAGTACATTCCTGAGCAGACTAAAGGCGAATGGGGCTTAAGAGGCTCTGCAGGGCTTACGCTTCAGGAAGTTGTCCTTGATGCTCCATTCTTTATCTGGGATAGTTTCCGCTTTGCATTCCGTCGCCTGGATGGTGATATGCTCAAAAATTTGGGTGAAAAATTCTTTACGGAATTCCGCAAGCGTAACGACGACTGCTCTGGCGACTGCAAGGTGAAGTCTTCGGACCCGTTTGACCTTTCGGCGTTTGACATTTATGCGCAGTTGAACGGTTCTGATTCCTTGGGAAATGCGACATGGGCTTTGCGTACTTTGTACAGTTCTGATGAATACAAGGTGAGTCAGGATACATCGTCTACTTATGGCGCTGTCAATTCAATTGATATTATTGAAGGTAGTCAAAGTTATTTGGTTATCGGTGCTGAGTATGCATCGAAGTTCGGAACGAGTTTCCATGCGGGACTTGTCCGTGAAAGTCTAAGCGACACGCTGCGCGATACGACGGGATTCCGTACGGGCAAGATTTCGGACCCGACGGCAAGATCGTTTATTGATGGTTACAGCCAGACTCATACAACACTGAGTGCCGGTGCTGACAAGAATTTTAATGCAGATATTTTCGGTGCTGATTTGCGTGGTGCTGTTCTTTATGAACATCACTTGGTTGAACGTAGCTATCCGGTTCCTGGTGGCGAAGAAAGTAGTGACTACCAGACAGGTGTCTTGTCGGGTGCTGTAACGCTTGACTGGAAAAATGATTATTCAGAACACATGATTTCTGTGGGTGCTGTTGCCGACGCTGCTGACCATAGGGCGCTTCCGACGGCTTCGTTTGATATGGAACGCAATTTGTCCAGGACGGATACCGCTTACTGGAGACTCTTTGGTAATGCCGCTTATCGTGCAGACTGGAAACATTATTTTGATGACGGTGATTTGACGGGGCGCCTGGAATCCGGTACGTCGCTCAAGTTGGGCTTGGGCTACCGTTCAAAATATCTGGTCGCCCAGTTCGCGGGCTTTGGACGTTTCTACTTTGATCCTTTGTTGCCGTTGCCGAAAGCTTTTGCAAATTATAAAGATGTGACTCCGATTGATTTTGCCTGGGTTACCGGCGCTTCGGGTTCGTTCGAATGGAAAACTTCGCACCACTTCTCGATGGCAATGAATGCAAGCTCTGTTTATGGTGAATATGAACTGAAGGGAGGCAAGTCCTTGCCGTGGGAAGCCAACTCCCGTCTGGATGTAGTTTCGCACTTTAGGTATTATCCGCGAAAGGATTCCATCGTGTCGGTTATTTTGACGCACCATGCGGCATGGCATAGACCTCTTTATTACTATGCCATTAAACCGGCATCGGATGGCAAGAGCGGAACCCGAGAACTCAAGGACTATAACAAGTTTACGGATTTGTACAGAACCGACGTGCGCGTGAATCTCGATTTGACGAAGACGAAGGGATTCTTTAGAAATGCAAGATTCTATTTGGAACTTGACAACATCTTCTCGAAGCTCGATGTGGCTGCGCTCAAGTTCCTTGGTTCTGAAAATGGTCGTGAACGCTCTTGGGTCGCTCGCGATAAGGACAAGAATACTGCGAATGGCTATGACCTTGTGCCGTTTATCGCAAAGGGCATGGGACTCTTTTTTCAGTTTGGCGTAGAAGTGCAATTGGGAATTTAATTAGACGAGAGACGAAAGACGAGAGACTAGAGAAAAAATGTCATTGCGAGGAATGAAGTCTATTCTTTGGGTAATTGCATTTTTCGCTATTTTTTCGTTTGCTCACGTGACGGATAGCTTGTTTGTACCGCCGAAGCCTGCTAAGCCTTTGCGTTATTGCACTTCGGCTAAGCAATGGGTGGATTATGCCAGTCACGATTCTAATTTAGTTGAAATTACGCACATGCGCGGGCTGCGCATAGATTTGCGTTATGCCTCGTTTAACAATGTGACCGGTCATGATATGTATTGTGGGATCCAGCGCGCTTTTATCCATAAGGATGGTTTGGCGAAGCTGAAACGTGCGCTTTCGATTCTCGCCAAGGAATTACCGGGATATTCGCTTGTGATTTTTGATGCAGCGCGCCCGATGTACGCGCAATCGGTTCTAAAGCAATCTGTTGCTGGGACGCCCTACAGTCATTTCGTTTCATCGGGCAAGACTGGCGGGCTTCATAATTACGGGCTTGCGCTTGATTTAGGAATTGCCGATAGCACTGGCAATTTGCTTGACATGGGTACGGATTTTGATTCGTTTGAACGTTGTGCAGGTGCTGTGGGCGAGGCCGAAGCTTTACAGAGCGGGCGCCTCACGCAACAGCAAATTGATAACCGCAACTTGCTCCGCAATATCATGAAACGTGCGGGCTGGGTGATGCTCCCGAGCGAATGGTGGCATTTCAACGCATTCACGCGTACTTATACCAAGGAAAATTATCCGCTGTTCCCGATTTGAGTTAAGAACTCTGTGTTTTTGTTAGTCATCCTCCGTTCTGCCTGGCTACAGACAGAACGGAGGATCCATACAATAAAAAAAGTAATGTATGGATTCCCTCCTTCGCTACGCTCAGTCGAGAATGACTTTTTTAACAATCTCTAGTAACTATAATCTCGTATTTACGATAATGACTTTATACTTGCGCGTTTTAAGCGGTCGTTGAGCGCCATGCCAACGCCTGTGTTCGGGATAGGGTCCACGAGAATCAAATCGAACTTGGGATCGTCAAGGTCGTGCATAAAGGCGTAAAGTTTTGATGTGGCTTCGACCATGTCGCCTGTAGCAGACAAGTTTACGGTCGCCGGAATAGGGCCTGCTTGAGTGCCAAACGCAATGCGTACGGTATGCTCAGGGAGCGTGTAGCCTGCTGGAATTTCGCCGTAGTAAAGCGGAACTTGCGGGCGGTAATGCGTATCGCACTGGCCGGGGGCTAGCATCGGCTGGCCCGGCTTGGATGTAGATTCCTTGATTTTGACTTCACCGAGGATGGCCTTGAACATCTCGGGCGTGATGGCGCCTGGACGCATCACGGTCGGTTCACCGACGAGCGAGATGATGGAACTTTCAACGCCAACGGAGCAGGGGCCACCATCGACAATGCCGGCAATGCGGTCGGCGAGCTGGGCGGCGACATGTTCTGCCGTTGTCGGACTCACGTGCTTAAAGAGGTTTGCACTCGGGGCGGCGAGCGGGAGTCCTGATTCCTTGATAATCGCCTGTGCAATTGGATGGCTCGGGAAGCGCACGGCCACGGAGGGGAGGGCGCTTGTGCAAAGGTCGGGAATGCAATCCTTCTTGGGAAGGATGATGGTCATCGGGCCCGGCCAATAGGCTTCAGCGAGCTTGTAAGCGCTATCGGGGATGTCCTTGGCAATGTCGGTGAGCTGTGCGATGTCTGCGATATGGACAATCAGCGGGTCGAACGTCGGGCGTTCCTTGGCGGCGAAAATCTTGGCGAGAGCTTTGGGTTCGAATGCGTTACCGGCGAGCCCGTAAACCGTTTCTGTCGGGATGGCGACGACTTCGCCTTCCTTGAGGAGGCGGGCTGCTTCGCTGACACTTGTCCATGGCGGGAATTTCATGACCCAAAAATAGAAAAAGGATGGCTTTTCTGCCATCCTCTTTTTTGCTTAAATGTTTTTCGCTTAAGCTTCGGTCGTTGCGGCTGCCGGAGCTTCTTCCTTCTTTTCGTCCTTGCGGCCGAAGGCAAACACCTGGTCGCAAGCAGAATTGAAGCGCTTCCAGATCTTTTCGGAGTGTTCACGAGGAACGGCACCGACTTCCTTCCACAAGCGGCGGAAATGCTTGACCTTGTTCATCGAGGCAACGACCGTCTGATCGTTCAAGTCGGTGAGCAAGTCTTCAGCCTGTTCGCAGAGGAGAATCTTCTTCTGGAGGTTGTTCTGGCGAGCTTGTTCCTGAATGTCGAGCTGGTCACGACGGCGGGTGAAGAAGTCATCGCAGACATCGCGGAATGCCTTGCGGAGTTCGTCATCGTCGTTACCGCAAGAACCAAGCGTGACCCATTCCTTCTGGATGTCACGAACGGCATCGGCGAGCTGGTTGGAGCCTGCGCTTTCGGCAAACTGGCGGACCTTTTCGATCATTTCCTGCTTTTTCTTCTTGATGTCTTCAATCTTGGCCTGGAGTTCCGGGTCAGATTCAGCCATCTTGGCGACAATCTTATTCACGATTGCGTTGAAGCGTTCGTTGATGGATTCGACAGCGTCCTTCGGGACCATGCCAATCGTTTTCCATTCAGCATCGATGGCCTTGTAAGCTTCGATGACTTCCGGAGTGATATTGGCAATGTCGAGAGCTTCGAGCTTTTCGCAGAGAGCCTGCTTCTGTTCGAGGTTCTTCTGCTTTACGGCATCCATTTCTTCAAAGTGGCTGCGCTTCTTTTCGAAGAAGGAATCGCAAGCGGTGCGGAAGCGAGTCCAGATTTCGTCGGACTTGCTCTTCGGCACTGGGCCTGTAGCCTTCCAGGCGTCCTGCAACTGCTTGAGCTTCGTGGAGGTGGCATTCCAATCGGTCGAATCCTTGATGGCTTCGGCTTCGATGCAGAGGGCGACCTTCTTTTCGTAGTTGGCTTCGCGGCTTTCGTCTTCGTGCTTCACGTTTTCTTTGTGCTGGGCATAGAAGGCGTTCACGGCGTCCTTGAAGCGCTTGTTCAAAGCGGCAAATGCTTCCTTCGGGACCATGCCGATATTCTTCCAGTTTTCCTGGATTTCCTGCACGGCCTTGAACTTGTCCTTCCAGAAAATTTCGGCGTTTGCAACGAGTTCTTCGACCTTCTGGCAGAGGGCTTCCTTGTCAACGAGGTTCTTCTGGCGTTCGGCGTTCTGTTCTTCGATGAACGGAGCGCAGTTTTCCTTGACCTTGTCTACGAGAGCCTGGAAGCGGTCGCGGTAGTCCTGGAACTTGGCTGCAGAAATCGGGCCGATTTCACGCCACTTGCCGCAGAGTTCGCGGAACTTGGCAAGCACGGCCTGGCTCGGAGTTTCCTTGGAGAGCGCGTCCATTTCTTCGATGATGGTGTCGCGGTCCTTTTCGTTGTGCCAGTTTTCCCACTGCTGCATTTCCTGGAAACGGGAGGTGGCAATCTTGTATTCCTGCCAGAGATCGTGGTACTTGAACTTCTGTTCGCCGACGATTTCCTTCCATTCCTGATAAGTGTCGCGGAGAATCTTGTGGATTTCGCGGAACTCCTGGTTCTCGTCGATGTTCTGGATGCGTTCGATGAGACCGCGGAGCTTCTTGGAGTTTTCTTCGATGACCTTCTGGGCTTTTTCGTTGAATGCGCTGATGAGTTCATTCAGCTTGGTGCGGAGTGCATTGTAAGCCTGGAGGATCGGATCGTCGCCTTCGAGGAGGGCGAGCTTTTCCCATTCGCGGACGATGGCATGCAGATGCTTGCCCGTGTTTTCATCGATTTCCGTTTCGGAAAGAGCCTGGAGACGTTCGAGAAGGCTCTTGCGGATTGCAATTTCTTCTTCGCTTGCGTTTTCAGATTCTGCGGACGGAATTTCAATCTTCTTTGCTTCCTGGGACTTGAAGTAGGCGTTGTTGAAGCGCTTGATCAAGGCGGCATCCATGACGGACTTGCCTTCGTTCCATTCCTGGATGATTGTATTTACGCGGTCAGCGTTTTCTTCGGTCGTGCCGGCTTCGAGCAATCCTTCAAGTTCTGTGAGCGATTCCGTGAGGCGCGCAATCTTTGCCTGCTTTTCGGCTTCGGCATTTTCGGCGGCCTTCTTTGCGGCGTTTGCTTCGTCGTAGAACTTGTTGAAGCTTTCGTAAATTTCATTGAGCGTTGCAGCAGATTCGCCCATGCCGAGTGCGCTTGCTTCGTTCATCAGGTCGTCAAACTGCGGCTTGGTGGCAAAAGCGTCCTTCTGGGCGGCGAGGAAGTGAGCCTGCTTGATGAGGGCTTCGCGCTTGCTCTGCAAGAGTTCGGCTGCCTTTTTGCCGTTGTCTTCAGCATCTTTCTTTGCACGAACTTTGTCTGAAATCTTCTTGCGGACGGAGGTGTGCTTGGAATTCTTGATGAGATCTGCTTGCAGGGATTCCGACGTGACGCGGTCTGCGGCGTCGAGTGCAATTTCTTCGCTGGAATCGCGTGTTGCAATCTGGGCGAGCAAGGACTGCTTGCAGCACTGCTTGACAAGTTCTTTCTTTAAAATTACGTTGTCTGTAGCCTTGAGGACGTCTTCGGTATAACGAGTATCCTTGATGGCATCGATATAGCCAAGAACTTCGCTGTTCAGTGCAGATTCGTTAAAGCTCTTCAATTTTTTGACGATTTCTTCGAAGGCTCTTGTTTCGGCCAAACGGCGTACGCCGGAGTCATTGTCTTTCGTAGAAATTTCCTGAAGTGTCTTAATAATTGCAAGTTTCTTAACTGCAGCCATTCGCACTTCGACATTATCATCGGAAAGGGCAACTCGTTCAATAATATCTTGACAAGTGAGTTCATCCAAGTCGGCAATGGCTTCGATGCGCTTTGCTGGGTTGGAATTTTGCCATTTCGGTTTAAATGCGTCAAAAATGCTCATAATATCTCCAATAGGTAGGTGGGGCTTCCTCAGCTCCATATAGCATAATCTAACTAAAAAAATATTACGGTCAGGAAAAACAGTGCGAATTTATGCCCATTTAAGCTTGTAACAATACTATCTTTGCCCCGTGGCTAAAAGAATACCCAAGACAACGGCTCCAGAGATGGTTAAGGAACGCTGCAATTCGGCGCTTCTCTCTCGTTTTTGCGAAGTCTATATTCCCTTGTCCCCATCTGTTTTTACTTACGGGGTGCCTGAAGGCGTAAATATTCAGCGGGGGAGCGTTGTCTGGGTGCAGCTGGCTCGACGTAAGCCTGCTCTTGCCTTGGTCAGCCGCGTTCATGACGAAAAGCCTGCTTTTGATGTTCGGTATGCATGCCCGCATGAGTCTGGATACGTCTTTTCCGGACGTTATATGGAATCGCTGGAATGGGTCGCTAAGTATTATATAACAACGCCCATGCGCGCATTGAATGTATTTTGGCCGGCAGATTTTGATAAGTATCTTGATGCCTTGCTTGCCGAAAAAAATGCTGAACCTCGGGGTGAGGCTCCATCGGTTGGACCTGAAATGGTCGTCTGTTCGAACTTGCCCCCCTTGACAGCGGAACAGGAGACTGCACTTGCCAGTCTTGTGGATGATTTGGATAAGGAAGGTTTTCGCGGATCGCTTTTGCATGGTGTGACCGGCAGTGGCAAGACGAGAGTTTATCAGGAATTGGTACGCGAAGCGCTTAAGCGCAATAAGCGTGTACTCATTCTCGTGCCTGAAATTGGGCTTACTCCGCAGACGGCGTCTCGTTTTGAAGACTATTTGAAAGTTCCTGTGGTTGTGTTGCATTCGGCACTCTCGGCTCCGCAAAAGCGCGCTGGTTACTTGTCCGTACTCGACGGTTCGGCTAAGGTTGTGCTTGGAACACGCAGTGCGATTCTTTCGCCGTTTGATTTTGATGTCGTTATCTTGGACGAAGAGCATGATTCTTCGTTTAAGCAGCAAGACCCTGCGCCGCGCTATCATACTCGCGATCTGGCTTTCCATTTGGCTCAGAAGTACGGGGCGCTTGTGGTGCTTGGTTCTGCAACACCTTGCCTTGAAACGTATCGCAATGCAAAGACAGGGAACATCAAGCTTTTGACGCTCAAGAATCGAGCCACGGCGGCACCGCTCCCTGAAGTGAACGTGATTGACATGGGCAAGGTCCGCCAGCAGAAGGGAATGCTTTTGTCGCCTACGTTGCGCGAAGCGCTTTCGGATTGCATCACGGGCGGCGACCAGGCGATTATCCTCATGAATCGTCGAGGTTATTCTAAAATTAGAGTTTGTTCTAAATGCGGTGAAACTCTTTATTGCAAACATTGTCATATACCATTAGTTTATCATAAGCAGTACAATGCGCTGATGTGCCATTACTGTGCGGCGCTGTATCATGTTGATACGCCGTGCCCGACATGTGGTTCGGAAACTTATGAGTTTGTGGGGGGCGCCATTGAAAAGCTTGAAGAAGAAATTCAGGAATGGATTGCCAATGCAAAGGTGATTCGCATGGATCGCGATACAACGCAGAATGTCGGCGCTGTCGAAAAAATATTGACATCGTTTCGGAATCGCGAATACAACATTTTGCTTGGAACGCAGATGGTTGCGAAGGGCCATGATTTCCCAGGCGTAAAACTTGTGGGAATTGTCGGTGCTGATTCGGGCCTTGGAATCCCTGATTTTCGTTCGACGGAACGCTTGTATCAGCTGTTGAGCCAGACGGCGGGCCGCGCGGGGCGCGCCGATGGCGGAGGCCGCGTGTTTATCCAGACTCTCAATCCGACAGAACCCGTGATGCAGTATGCCATTCGCCATGATTTTAATGGATTTGCCAATATGGAATTTTCAAATCGGCAAATGGCTTTTTATCCGCCGTTCTGCAAGCTTGTTGAAATCAGTTGCGGATCGAAAGATGAAAACTTGCTTCGCGATACGGTCGATCGTTTAGAAAGTATTTTGCGCAAAGAATCTTCGATGACGGTGCTTGGGCCTGTCGATGCGTTTGTGCCGAAAGTGCAAAACGTGTTCTGGGTAAAGCTCTATATTAAAACGCAAAATCTTGCGGTTGTGCGTAAAGTTCTGGCTCCGATTATGAATGCGCCCAAGGCATGGGTTCCTGGCGTAGAAATTAAAGTTGAATTTGAATAAATAGCGAATTATCTTGGTAAAATATTTTTACATAAAAAGTTGACTCTGAAAAGCGAATTTTGTAAATTTACGAAAAACTTAAAAAATGGAGCTGGAATGCTTAAAAAGATTTTTGTGTTTTCCGTAATGCTTGCAAGTATGGCTTTTGCAGGTAATCCCTATGGTTATGGCTCTTCTGAAGATGCCGATGCTGCTGCAGGCGTTCTTGAACAGAATAAAGCTTCTGCAGAAAATCAATCTGTAGTTAACCAAACTCAATATGAAGATAAAAAGTTTGCCCTTGTGTTCCACCCGATGAGCACAATAATCAATGGTGCGCAAGGTGTATTTACCTTTTACTTAAACTTTGAAGCCGGCTTTGGTTCCCTCTTTTCCTTGATAACCCGTCCTGCTTATTTGAATGGCACTAATAACGGTGTTACTGCTTCTGGTTTTGGCATTGAAGAAGGTTTCCGTTTCTATGTAAGCGGTAAAGGCCATAAGGGATGGTATGTGGAACCAGAAGTATTTTTTGGCTCTTATGATATTTCCAATTCTCGCGTTAGTGCAACTGCTAGTAATTTTGGCGCGGCAGTAGTTGCAGGTCATAAATATGTAAATGGACACTTTGTGTTTGGCTTTGATGCTGGCTTTGGTTTTGCCTCTGCGTCTGCTTCGTCTGATGATGTGGATGTTGACGATTTTGTCCAAAATTCCTTTGGTATAGCAATGGATGTCTATTTAGGTTTTGCTTTCTAGTCAGGAGAAAAAATGCGCACGTCTATTTACGCCGTTCTTGTTTCCCTATTGATGCTTGTGGGTGCATCTTTTGCCCAGTCCTGGGACAGCTACTCGTCTAATGGTTCGACAAGTGAATATAGCGAAACTTCTTCTGCACCGAAATCCAATGCTGGAAAAATTTCTCAAGTAGAAAAGAAGTGGTTCATCGGTGAAAACATGGTGACGCAGGATGCTGTCGAAGCGGCCTTGAAAACGAACTCGGAAGCTGCAAGTGATCTGAGCACGTCGAAGATTTTCTACTATCCGGCTCTTGTTATTGCCACTGCGGGTGGTGCTGCTGTTGGCTATGGCGTTGTAGCCTGGATCAAGGGCGATAGCGATCTTGGCATGCCGCTTACACTTGGCGGTGTGGGCGCTTGTGGCCTTGCATTCTTGCTTGGCTATGTTTCTGGGAATTATTTTGATTCTGCTGTGGAAATCTACAACAAGGCTCTTGATTCCCAGACTAGCTTGCAGGTAAAGTTTGGCGTGATTCCGCAGGGCGGAATTGGCCTCGCTTTTGCTTTCTAGAATTTAGTTGTCTGCAAGCAGACCAAAAAATTGACCTTTCACGAGCCAGCTCACGCCAAAGAACGTGAGCGCAATGGCTTCGACTATGAATATTTTTGCAGAGAAGGTGATGGGGAGGATCAATAAAATCAGCGTGGAGAACATTCCGATTCCGCAGACTTTATAAATGATGTTCCTTATCCTTTTCTGCTTGGTATTGCTTTCGCCGAGTGTGAACAGGAACAAGCTGTTTATGGCTAATAGCAGGAAAAATAGAACTGCTGCTGTACAGTGAATCTTGTCTGAAATCTCCACCGGCAGTTGGAAAAATCCGACAGTGCCTGGGGCAATTGAACATTTGCATGGGAATATGACAATCATCAGTCCAAAAATGCCGGACAGCGTGGACACAAGATCGTCGCGCCAGTCATAGCCTTTATAGCAAATCAGGACGATTGCCGCTGTTGTAAGGATTCCGGTCAGAGATGGCGTCAGGTAATAGGTCGCTGAAATGGAGAGCGTTTCCCAGAAATCGTCGGCGATGATGTTTGGCTGTGCTTTGGCCACGATTGCAGCGCCGGTGAGTGCTATCCACGGGAGAATCATTCCCAGGAAACCCGCAAAATTGCGGATGCGCTTCATCCATGTTTCGGCGCATTTTTTTGTAATGGCTTTAACGTCTTCTGCGTTGCATTCGCTAGTAACCTTTTCTTCGCTCATAAAGAACCTCTTTGCTCCGTTTGCTTTTCAACAGAAGCTTAATATAATAAACTCTTGAAAAAGTCTTGCTTATAATTCTACGATAAATCGGTAAAAACAGAGCGCGGAAACACCGAGAATAAAGATGAGCACGATTACGAATTGTATCGGGTGTTCATGAAAATCATAATCGGCTTGACCGTACGTAAACTTGCCGCGGACAATCGCGCTTATGAAAAGAGCCAAGAAAAGTATGCCTAAAAGAAGTGTCATGGCGGATAAAATAGAAATTAAACGTGATTGTGCTTTAACCCCATTGAAAAAGTGCTTGTTCAATAGTTGACAAAATAAACGATTTTGCAAACGGTTGTTTGCAAAATTTACAATGTTTTGCTTTTTGAAAATTTTCTGTTGTAGATTAACACCTCCAAACTTAACGGAGGGACATTTATGAACCAATCTATTCCTGAAAAATTGAAAGGCAAAACATACATCGACCCGAGAACCGACATTGGATTCAAAAACCTATTTGCAAGCAAGGATGCCATCAAGGACTTTGTTGACGGAATTTTGCACTTAAAGGGCGATGATCAAATCAAGGATTTGAAATACTCGTTCGATGAGGCTATCCGGTTTATGGTTCCCGAAGAGCGGAAGGTCATCTTGGATGCTTTCGCAACTACGGGATCCAAACGCTTTCTTAATATTGAAATGCAGAAGGCTGACCATAGTTTCTTTATAGACCGCACTATACTGTATAAGGCGTTCCTAGTTATTAAAGGCAAGCATGAAATGGAAAAATCAGAAGAATTCAAAACGCTCACAAAAGAAGAGAAGGAGTATCGGCGTTATGAAATCCCCGAAACAATTTCCATTTGGATTTGTAATTTTGAATTGCCACATCGCATGGGAAATTACATCGATGAATGGGCTATTTATAGCAAGGAAATGCTGAATAGAGGAACTGTTGAGACTGTTTTCCCTAAAAATAAGTATATTATTGTATGTCTGCCGAAGTTCAATAAGACCGCAGATGAGGTAAAAGACCCTGTTGATGCTTGGCTTTATGTGCTCAAACATGCACATGAGGGCGACCCGCTCCCTGACTTTGGAAACGGAATTGTCAATGAAGCTTTAAAACGCATCAAAATCGAAAACTTGGACAAAACAACCCTGACTGAATTGGAGCGAGAAATGATTGCGAAAGAAGAAATTGAATGCCGTTTGGCTGGAGCCAAGATTGAAACTCGATATGAAATGATTGATGCTATGTTTGCTAACCCAAAATTGACAGATGAAGATATTTCTGCCATTTCTCGAATTTCTTTGGACGAAATCAAAAAGCGCCGCGCTCAACGCTGATGTCTAGAATGTTTTTGATTGTTTTTTCGCCCGGCTCGGCTGGGCTTCTTTATTTTAACCCCGCTCAAAGCAAACTCTTATAAGATTGTGGAATTTCAATGAGAAGCTCATCTTTATTGGAATTCCATTCTTTTTCTTTATTTTTATCCCAATACCATACCGTATAGTGATAAATCGTATCGTTTGTTCCGTCGAGTACAATGGGTTCTGCTCTGTCCCATTCAAAGTTTAACCTACTTCTAGTTTTATATAGTTCTTTATCGGAACCGAAATGTACCTGTGTCAGCAAAACCGAGCGATGGAAATCCCTTATGTCAACGGTCTTTTTGGCAAGCAATTGTCGCCCACCTCCCGATTTACGTTTTATATAGATTTCCATATCAGCAACATCTCTTAAACGACGCCGGCACGGAAAAATATCCCCCCCCCTGCAAAAAAACATTGCAGTATTTTGCAGCATAAAATTTCAAATTTCCACTCCAAGTTTGTTTATAATTTGAATCATTTTGACTATAGGAAATATCCTTTTGTTCCTTTCCATTGATAGTGTATTCCAGCACATATTTTTCAGTAAACTTAAGAGGACCATCAAGAATTCCATAAACAAGCATTTGTTCAGCATCTTCATAATACGAGTGCATTCCTTCCAAAACAGGATAAAAGCACGATGACAGCAGAATGGATATAGAAAAGAATAAAATATTTCTGAGCATACAAATAACCGTTAGTTACTGCAACCTTTGGTCGGGTCGATTTTTGAATCGTTAACAAGACTCGTGATTTTCTTTGCTAAACGCTGGGCGTTGGGATGATATTCATCAATGTCTGGAAGTTTCAATATTATCGTTGTTGCGTTTTTATTATTGGCAAGTTCAATAAATACGAATGGATGAAAACATAGGTCTCCTACCCAAGAGTATTCAATCTCCGGTTGATAATAGGTGATTTCTTCAATGATGTCTTGAACTAAGTCACGTGGCAAGTCGTTGCGATAACAAGAATCTGTTTGCGATTTTTCATTGCTTATATAACGGAGTTCCGTTGTTTTTAGAGTTATAGAATCTTTATATACGGATATATTTGCTGTGAACTCATCTGCTCCGGTTTGTATAGATGCGAATATATTGATGTCGCTGTTTTTATCAGCTTCAGGATGTTTCGAGTAAAAATCGTTTATGGATAGTTCAAACCGTTCCGTTTGAAAAACGTATCCAAACGCTCGATTGTATAGAAATTCAGATCCTGACAGAATTAGGAAAAACGTAATAAATGAAATGGTGAGATAACAGGTCTTTTGCTTTTTTGTTTTTTTGCTTATAGTGAGGTAAAATGTTGATAAAGGAAAAATAGCTATGAGTAGCCAGCAAATACACCATGCAAAAATATAGGGTCGCTGTGTGGAATCCTGCTCGTTGATTGCAAATATTACGGATATCGAAAGTGAGATGACAATGAAAATTGTGAGTAAAATCGATACGGTTTTCCCTGCAATGAACATTGCCCTGGGATGCTTGGTCGAAATGTTGGCGAAAATGCCTAATAGTAAAGGAATTATTGCAAAAATGATAAAAAGTACAATATTTACAATTATCATGAATAATGCGTCTGTCGGTTCCATAAATTCATTCCTTTTTTAAAATAAATCCAGCGTACTGTCCAGATAAATTTCTTCGCGAACTTTGAGTTGGTGTTCGGGCTTTGTCATGTAGTAAAGCAAAAATTCCAGAATGAGGGCGCTGCCGAGACTGCGGCCTTCGATTTTAAAGTGCTGGAATCCTGCGGGGGCGTAGATGTTTTGAATGTCCTCGATTCCGATGAAGCCGGGATTCTTCATGGCATCGGAGAAGCGATAGCCTCTTTGGGCTGTGGGCGAGACGCAGACATGGTCTTCGCTGTTTTCGCCGAGGTTTTTCTGGCTCACGTTCTCGTAGCATTTTTTGCGGTCGTAACAGCCGAACCAACAACATTCATTGCAAAGGAATTCGACTTTTTGCTTTTGCGCGTCCGTGAGCGCATTCAGCTTATCGAATTGCTTGTTGAGCCTAAAATCGGGAACGACATAGCGAAATTCTTCGCGGTCAAGCTCCGCTTTGAACGGTTCAAAATCGGTAATGACTTTTGTGGTCGATGATACAAAGTAATAACTGGGGTACTTTGACTTGATGTAATTCAACAACAAATCGGAATGAACAATGATTCCGTTTTGAACTTCGCGCATTTCGCCATCGTCTTGAAAAGCGCGATTTTTGTTTGCATTGGAAACTGCGCCGCTTTCAAACATTTTGCACAACTTGTTGCATCGGGTGTCAGCGAGGTGTTCTTCGCGAATCAATGAATTGCTGAAAGTGAGCCGTGCTGAAATCCTGTATTCGCGCATGAGTTCCGCAACTTTTCGCGGCTCAGCATCGCCAAAGCCTACGCGGCCTCCACCCCAGATGCAATCGCTCGGCGCACCGTATATGGAACCGATTTCGCACCAGTTGTAAAAATATTCCCGGTGCTCGCGCCAAAGCGGCAAGAACGCCTTGTACAAGTCGTAAAATTCAAATAATCCGGGAAGGTGGTAGTAGATTTTCATTGGAAATGAGTGAAATCCTGTTCAAATGATGTCAAAAATATATAAAAAGCGATAATGAGAAAATATGGTAAGATAAATTATTTACTATCCCAAGAAATATGCGCAATATGGATTTTGTTCTGTTTCCCCAGCGAAAAAATTTTTGCAAAATTTTGAAATGTCATTATATGACACTGTTAAAATCTAAGTTTACATTGTAACCTTCAGAAAGGAGGCCTGCAATGGCAAATGAAATGTTTTACGTGAAGATTGAAACGTCCCGGAACATAACGGTTTACGGGTTCTCGCGAAGCGCGACCGGGATTCTTGATTTTGTTGATGGCGCATCGGCAAAGGATGAGGATCTTTCGCAGATGCAGTGCGTTGACGGGAGTGCTTATTTCACGCCTTCTTGGTACATGTTCCTGCCCAAAGATCTGCAAGCGACGATCAATGTCTATTTGCCTAGCGATGTCAAGAATCTGGATGTCGGGCAGTATTCGTTCTTGCTGCATGTAGGCGCGCTGTTGCTTGCTGTCGATGAACGTGATGGCTTGCTTGTCGCCGAACTTTTACGCCGCCGTGTGACAGTGTTTTCGAGCTTTTTACCGCTAGTGCTTCACCTCATAAAGCCTGTGGCGGCGGAAGCTTTGTTTGCATATGTCTATGGCGGGTTCCGTGGCGATTCGAACTTTACGCAGATTTACAAGGCTAATGTTCCGATTGCAACGGGCGAAACGGATGTTTCTGCGATTCTCCTAGAGGCTGCAAAGGATGCTCTCAAGCCGAATCCCGAAAAGGAATCTCCTGAAGAAATGTTCATCCGCTATTTCCGCGAAAAGGAATCGTTTGACTTTACGATCGGGCTTGTGGGCGCAACGAACCACCCCTGGATTGCTGGTATCGAAAAGTATGAATCCGTTGTAAAGGCGGCGACGGCATTTCGTTTCTTTGATGATGCTGCGGTTGGCTCCAAAAGTCAGGAGTTCTTCGCATCGCTTGCGACCAAGGTGCAGGCGGAACCGTACAATCCGCATGACCACAACGCGATTAGCGTGAGCATTGATGACTTGGGGGCAAAGCTTAAAGGTCTGTCGTCCAAGAGCAAGGCTGGGTATCTGCGCGCGACGGGGGCTGCAATTTTGCGCAAGGCTCGTCCGAACGTGTTTGCGTACGGGTCTAAGCTGTGGCGCTTGGGAGCGGATCCGAGCTTTTTTGAAAATTCCATTGTCGTAAGAATTCACACATAACACCTCACACAAAAATTCCCGCCTCTCGTTGAACGTTTGAGGCGGGAATTTTATCAAATGCGAATTCGATGTAGGATCATGGCCAATGACTAATGACCAGCAATCAATTTACTTCTGGCTCAAGATGGCGCGGAGTTCGTCAGCAGCCTTTTGCAAGTCGTCGTTCACGATGGTGTATTCGTACTTGCCTTTGGTCTTTGCAAATTCGATTTCCTTCTTGGCGTTTGCAAGACGGAGCTGGATGACATCTTCGCTATCAGTGCCACGGCCGCGGAGACGGCGTTCGAGTTCTTCTTCGCTTGGTGGCAAAATGAAGATGCCGGTTGCGTCAGGGTAGACCTTGTCGAAGTTCACCTTGCCGAAAACGTCAAGGTCAAACAGTACGCGGTTCCCTTCAGCGAGAGTCTTCTCGACAAAGCTCTTGGGCGTTCCGTAGTAGTTGCCGTGGACCAGGTTGTATTCGACCAATGCGTCGTCTTTGATCATCTGCTCGAATTCTTCCTTGGTCTTGAAGAAGTAGTGGACGCCGTCAATTTCACCTTCGCGCGGCTTGCGCGTTGTCGCGGAGATGGAATACTTGATGTCCGGGAAATCCTTGATGACAAGATCCTTGAGGGTGGTCTTGCCCGCGCCACTGGCGGCACTCATAACGAAAAGCTTGTTTTTCATTTTTTTAGTCAATGGTCGATAGTTGTTAGTCAATAGTCATTAGCTTTAACTAGGCTCTATATGCGCCAAATATAACTAATAACCAAAGACTAACAATCCTCTCGTCTGTCGTCTGTAGCCCGCTATAGCGGGCGTTCTTTCGTCTATTTCTTGTCTTCGATGTACAGCGGGCGCTGCTTGACTTCGTCGTAGATTCGGCCGATGTATTCACCGAGAATGCCGATGGTCAAAAGCTGCACACCTGCGAAGAACACGATGGCGGTCATGAGCGATGCCCAGCCCGGAACCGTTGTTGCAGGGGAGAGGAACTTTTCGAGAATCGACCAGACGAGGAGCGCAAAGCCAACGATTGTTGCGATGAAGCCCATGTAGAAGCTGATTTTGAGCGGAGCCGAGCTGAAGCCCGTGATGCCGTCGAACGCGAGACGCAACATCTTCTTGAGCGGATACTTCGAAGTGCCTGCGGTGCGTTCGGCGCGGTCGTACTTGACGCCAATCTTCTTGAAGCCGACCCAGCACACGAGTCCGCGCAAGAAGCGGCTGCGTTCCGGGAGGTTCTTGAGCTGGTCCACCACGCAGCGGTCCATGAGCCTGAAGTCGCCTGTATCAGGCGGAATGTCGATGCTCGTGAGCTTGCCGATGATGCGGTAGAAGCAGAATGCCGTAAAGCGCTTGAAGAGAGTCTCGCCTTTGCGCTTGTTGCGCTGGGCGTAAACGACCTGGTAGCCTTCGCGCCATTTTTCGAGCATCTCGTGGATGAGACTCGGCGGGTCCTGCAAGTCGCCGTCGATGATGACGACTGCGGCGCCCTGGGCGTGGTCGAGGCCTGCACTGAATGCGGCCTGGTGACCGAAGTTACGGCTAAAGTTGATGATCTTGTTGTTCGGGTTCCCGGGGAGGAGTCCTTCCACGATTTCTCGGGTGCGGTCCTTGGAACCGTCGTTTACGAAAATGAGTTCGTGCTCGATATCCTTAAGCTCTTCCTCCAAGACGCGGTAAGTTTCGGCAACGATCTCTTCTTCATTAAAAACAGGTATAATTACGGATAAAAGCATAATGCAATTATAGCAATTTTATGATAAAGTTGTTAGTAGTTGGTCATTAGTCATTAGCTAAACAATCGCGGCTTTGCCGCCATACGTAAAAACTAATGACTTGTGACTATTGACTGATGACTATGGTATAAGTACCGGGTTGATGATATCGACGTGGCTACAGTTGATGCCATCTTTGGGGAATGTCCTGATGGTAAGCGTTTGTACGCCTGCGATGTTTGCTTCGACTTTGTGCAATTCGCCGTTCCTAAAGAAAGGAGTCTTTGCAAGCGACTTTCCGTCACCGAGAACTTCTACAGCAACGCCTTCGCTGCAAAGGGATTCGTCGTCAAGTCCTGTAGAAAATTTGAGCGTCGAAAAACTTTTCTCGATATCAAAAACTGTTGTAGAGGAGGCGTGGACGCCGATGCCATAAATATAACGCTGTCCGTTTACGTTAAACTTGTTTCCTTCGATGCTTTCGTTCTTGTGCATCTTTCCCCATTCCTGAGTGTGGCTTTTAATGGGGTAATCGGAAAGCGCAATGACGCCATTGACATCGTAAAAGAAAAATTTTGAGATATCGGCAAGCTTGCTTTTGGTTGCTGCGTCCTGTACTGTAAAGCGGATTTGGTTATAACCTGGCTGCAATCTTTCGATCTCAATATCCTTGCTGTATTCGCCAGCTTGGTATTGCGTTGCGGTAGCAGGTTCGTCATTCACTGTTAGTGACAAGGACCAGTTGGCTGCTACAGCTCCTTTCTCATTCAAGTTGTAGTTTATTCTTAATGACTTCGCTTTGCTATTAGTGGAATCTTCCGGCACGACTTCTAGTTCGCTGGTGGAAATGATTTTTTCTGGGTTGTAATTTTTACGTCCGTTGAACTTTGCGATTTGGACCCAGTAGTTGTTTGTAATCAGGATGTTCTTGACGCCTGTCAAATCCATTTCTCGTTCAAAGATATCGCAGGTCGTGGCGATGCGGTGTTCCACGGCTTTCCTGTGGTAGGTGTGGCTATCCCAGCAGTCCAGTCCACGGATGTAATAGACTTCGCCTTTGTACTTGTCGATGAGTTCGTTCATTTCGTGGTTGGACATCTTGCGCGCGTTGTCATAATGGATGGATGACATGCCGTAACCCACAAAGTGCCATGGACGACCGTAAATAAAGAACCTGTCGGCTTTAGGCTGTTCCTTGAGCCATCCGAGAATTTCGTATTCCTCAATGGTCAAGTGGTTGCGGTTGTACATGATGTTTTTGTTAAAGTCGTTTTTGTAGTGGTATGTCCAGCCGCTGAATATCAATGCGGCAATGAGAATGCCGAGAACGGCACCCTTGCCGTTCTGTTCGCGGCTTCCGCTCGGTGTGGCGAAGTACTGGATCATGTGTGTTACCGGGAGGGCTGCTACAAAAGCCATGGAAGGCAACATCACGAGACTATAGCGCTGGTTGATTTCAATGCTGAAATCGCCGGAGACATTTTCCAGAATCACAAATGTTTGCAGATGGTACAGGAGTAAAAATCCGAGAATCTTGAGGTATGTGAAGTTGTTCCTTCTGGCATCGCTGATAGCGCGGAAGACGAGGTAAATGCCGCCAATCGCAAACAGGTAGTTGAAGTAGCTGAGGAACGGGTTTTCGAGTTCTCCGTTGCTCTTGAGTGGCTTTGTCATTACTTCCCAGTTCTTGGCGAGGTCTTCAAAGAAGTGCCCATGGGCGTTGAACTCGCCTCCCTGGAATCCAAATCCCTGGAAGTAGCTGATGGTGAGAAGCGCTGGCACCGAGAAAAGCGAAAGTGTCACGAAGAAGATAGGGGCTTTTTCGTCTTTCTGGTCGAGAAGTTTCGGGAGTGCAAAAAGGATGAATGCAAAGATGCAGAAGATTGTTTCCTGGCGTGTCTGGGCGAAGAAGGCGAGGATGAGCGCGAGAAGTGTCCAGTGCCAGACGGTGTTTCTGTCGTATGCCCATTTAAAAACAAGGAGCGACAGCGCGGAGAGGAAAATATAGAGCGGTTCAACGGACATCGCGCGGAACTGGAATAGTACGGTCGGCTGGAGTGCCATGAGGAGTGATGCGAGGAATGCAAGGAGCGGTTGCCTGGTCCAGGCGACAATCGCAAGGAACATGAGCAGGAACGCAAGCGGCAACATCAAAAGTTCAGCTTTGAAAATCCAGCGAAGGTCGCTACCGAACAGTGGCATGCCAATGCGGTAAAGGAACGACAGACCTTTCGTCTTGAAACTGTTGGAGGTGGATTTACATGTTAGGGCGCCGTTCTCGAATTCGCCCTGGTTGCAGGTGCCGGATTCGTTATTGTAGTACATGTTCTGGGCAACGGACATGAATACGCTTTCGTCGCTCTGGACACGGTGGCGGGCTTCTATTTGTGTGCCTGCAAAAATTGAAACTGCAACGGCGAACACGAGCGTCATGATACTTATGGACTTTGCGGGGAGGATTCCCTTGATCCATTCCCTGAAATCCTTGCTCAACATGCAGAACAGGACGATGCCTGCGATGAACTGTATCGCAAAAAGCGGCAGGGGAAGGTTCAAATCCATTTGCCGGATGGTTTCCCTGCGATTAATGTTCGGGGCGAGGTAAATTAGGAACGGAATGGCTATGGCAATGAGGGTGCCGAAAATGCCGGCGGGGTGAGCTAAGTTCTTGAAGAGTTTCAAGATAGCGTCTTTGTAGTTCATTTTAATCCTTCTCGAAAACACGTAAAATCGCTCCAGGAATTGCTTCTTTTGGGGCGTTTGGGCTTATTTTAAGTTGTTGCTGAAATATAACTTTTTATTGCTTTGGGCTTTTCATTTGACAATATACCTTGAGAGTTTCGCAAGAAAAAACTAAATTTGCCGCGTAAAAACAAAACTCTAAAGGGGTTAGACCGTGCAAGATTCATTAGTTACAAAAGCAGCTGACAACGTCCGTATCCTTTCTGCCGCGATGGTGCAGAAGGCCAAGTCCGGACATCCGGGTGGAGCCATGGGCGCCGCAGACGCCATCACGCTTTTGTTTGCCGAGTTCTTGCGCTATGATCCGGACGACGCCAACTGGATGGCTCGCGACCGCTTCTTCATGGACCCGGGCCACATGAGCCCGCTCCTCTACTCCGAACTCGTCCTTACGAACCGCCTCACGCTCGAAGATGTGAAGAACTTCCGTCAGCTTGGCAGCCGCACTCCGGGCCATCCGGAAGTCGATGTCGCTCTCGGCATTGAAAACTCCTCGGGCCCGCTCGGTATCGGTCATGGCATTGCTCTCGGTGGTGCTATTGCCGAACGCTTCATGGTCGAACGCTTTGGCTCTATCCTCGAACACAAGACCGTCTGCCTCGTTTCTGACGGCGGTCTCGAAGAAGAAATCGCATACGGCGTGGGCCGCATTGCAGGTCACCTCAAGCTCTCGAACCTCATTTTCTTCTACGACGCAAACCAGGTCCAGCTCAGCTGCAAGACCGAAGACGTGATGGACCACGACTTCGTGAAGCAGTACGAATCCTGGGGCTTCCGCGTCATCGAATGCGACGGTTCCAACATTGCAGAACTCCGCAAGGCTTTCAAGGCCGCTTGGGCCGAAACTGAAAAGCCGGTGCTCGTCTACGGTCACACCACGATGGCCAAGGGCGCTATCGCCGAAGACGGCAAGAGCTACGAAGGCGCTGTCTCTACGCACGGTCAGCCGCTCAATGCCGCAGGCGCTTCTACCTCTGCTACGGTCAAGAATCTCGGTGGCAATCCGGACGATCCGTTCCAGGTCTTTGACGACGTGAAGGCTGCTTTTGAAGCCCGCGCAAATGAACTTCGCAAGCAGGTCGCCGAATGGAAGAAGGCCAAGGCTGCTTGGGACAAGGAAAACGCTGAAAAGTCTGCTACCCTCAATGAATGGCTTTCTGGCAAGGGCTTGAAGATAGACCTCTCCAAGCTCAACATCAAGGAAGGTGTTGCCACTCGCGTCACGAGCGGTACGGTTCTTGGCTACCTTGCCGAAAACTATCACAACATCATCTGCAGCTCTGCTGACCTTTCGAACTCTGACAACACGCAGGCATTCCTCGACAAGACGGGCATTTTCCGCGCTAACGACTTCAAGGGTGCATTTGTCCAGGTTGGCGTTGCAGAACTCACGATGGGCGCTATTGCAAACGGTATCGCTCTCCACGGCGGTCTCTATCCGATTTGCGCAACGTTCTTTGTCTTCAGTGACTTCATGAAGCCGGCAATCCGTATGGCTGCTCTCATGGGCCTCCCGGTCAAGTACGTGTTTACGCACGACAGCTTCCGCGTGGGTGAAGATGGCCCGACGCACCAGCCGATCGAACACGAAACGCAGATCCGCTTGCTCGAAAGCCTCACGAAGGCTAGCGGCAAGGCCGAAATGCTCGTGCTCCGTCCGGCAGACGCTTATGAAACTCTCGCCGCATGGGAAATGGCTTTTGAAAACAACGACAGCCCGACGGCTCTCATCCTCACTCGCCAGGTCGTGAACACGCTCCCGGGTGACAACCGCTACGAAGCTGCCAAGGCTTGCCGCAAGGGCGCTTACATTGTTAGCGACAACACCGCCGCAGGCAAGAAGCCGGATCTTACTTTGGTTGCAAACGGCAGTGACGTTCTCCTCGAACACCAGGCTGCTGAACTCCTCCGCGACGAAGGCAAGTCCGTGCGCGTGGTTTCTATGATCAGCCCGGCCCTCTTCCTCAAGCAGCCGAAAGCCTACCGCGACAGCGTCATTGCTCCGTGGACTCCGGTGTTTGCAAAGTCCAGCGGTCTTCCGCTCCTGTTTGCTCAGGTTGTGGGTGGCTTCGGTAAGGTCTCCGGTCTCGAACGCTTCGGTGCTTCTGCTCCGGCAGGCGTCCTCGAAAAGGAATTCGGCTATGTTCCGGAAGCTGTTGCCGCAGCCGCTAAGGAATACCTCGCTGAATACGCCAAGAACGTCGAAGACTTCAAGAAAGCTAACGCTTAAAAATCGGGGCCTCGCGGCCCCTTTTCTTTTGTCATCCCCATTTCTGTTTTTTGTCATCCCCGCCTTCGTGCGGGGATCTCCTTTTTTGGTTAACTTCAAACATCCTACTAAAACAATGTAATTTTATTGTGATTTTGCGCACATTCTCTTCAAAAAGTGTTATATTCAAGGCATGATTTGCCCGTTTTGCAAGAATGATAACGACAAGGTTGTCGATAGCCGCGTGAGTGGCTCGTCGATTCGTCGTCGTCGTGAATGTTGCGCTTGTGGCCGTCGCTTTACGACCCGTGAATATATCGAAGTCCAGCCGCTGACCGTTATCAAGCGCAGCGGCGAACGTGAGCCGTTCCAGCGCGAAAAATTGCAACGAGGCATCATGAACTCCTGCAAAAAGCGCCCGGTGTCCATGGACGATATCGAACAGCTTGTGACGCGCGTGGAAAATTCGTTGCAGATGTCGGAAGGCTTTGAAGTGAGCTACGATCAGATAGGCAACCTCGTGATGCAGGAACTCAAAAAGCTAGACGCTGTGGCGTATGTGCGATTCGCTTCCATCTACCGTGAATTCAAGGAAGTGGGCGAGTTCGTGGATCAGATCAAGACTCTGGATAAGTAAATTAGGATTTCGGAATTAGGAATTCGGAGTTGTCTGAATTTTCTATTTTTGCTGTGTCATCCTGAGCCTTTCGACTAGCTCAGGGCAGGCTTCGCAACGAAGTTGCGAAGTCGAAGGATCTAGGATTAATTTTCGCGAATGGCTTTTGATTTAAAAAACAAGTTAGCGATTGCGCTTGAAAAGCGCGCTCCGTTATTTGATGTTACGGATGCTTTGCGCATTGTGAATGGCGCTGCCGATGGTTTCCCGGGACTTACGATTGACAAGTTCGGCGATCGATACCAGATGCAGTTTTTTGGACCGGAGCTTTTGACGAGCAAGACTGAAATTGTCGAGGCTTTGGTCGCTCTTTTCAATCCTGTTTGTGTTGTGACAAAGGAACGCCTTTCAAGTTCTGGGCGTTCGCTTGAAAACGCTCCGATGGATGTTGTGGTTGGTTTGCGAGAAGATGCCGTGGGTACCGTTCGCGAAGGCAATGCCAATTTTCATGTGGACTTGCTCGATACGATCAATCCGGGGCTTTTCCTCGACATGCGTCACGTGCGCCTTGAAGTCGAAGAACGCTTCCGCGCCATGTCCGGCGCATCCTCCGCGCATCTTGAAAATTCCGCGCATCTCGAAACCACATCATCGGCGAATCTCGAGAATCCCGCGCAACCCGGCCTTCGCTTTTTGAACTTGTTCAGCTATACGTGCAGTTTTTCTGTGCATGCCCGTCTAGGCGGTGCTGCTGTCGCGACAAACGCCGATATCAGCGGCAAGATTCTCGACAAGGGTCGTGAAAATTATGCTTTAAACGGCCTCGATTTGCGCCCAGGAGAATTCTTCCGCGGTAATGCTATCGAATATGTGCATTGGGCACAAAAGAAGGGACTCCGCTTTGACGGTATCGTGCTTGACCCGCCGAGCTTTGCGCGTTTCAAGGGCTTTAACTTTAACGTGCGTGAACACCTGATGCCGCTCGTTGCCGACTGCGCGACGCTTTTAAATCCCGGCGGATTTTTCATGGTGAGTTCCAACTACAGTGAGTTTAACTTGTCCGCTTTTGCCCGCGATGTCCTCGCCGCAGTTTCTTCCGTGCACCCGAAAGCAAAAACGTCTTGGAAAAAATCCCAAGACGTAGACTTTGTCGGTAGCGGTTCTACAAAAGATTCTTGCTTAGTCGCGACTCTCGTAGAAGTGTAGATCTGAAAAATAAGATATTAATTCTTAATTCGGATTTCGAAATTAGGATTTACAATAAAATATAATTCCTAATTCCTATTTCCTAACTCCTAATTGCCTTAGTCCTCGCCGCCGTCCATTTCAATTTTAAGCTCTTTGAGCTTGCGCCAGAGTGTCGCACGGCTAATGCCGAGCTTCTTACAGACTTCAGTCTTGTTGCCTTTGCAAATGCTTAAGGCATGCAGAATGTGCCTGCGTTCCATCTCGTCGAGCGAAAGAATTTCTTCTTCTTCGGGCGTCGGATTATGCGTGATGAACTTTGTCGGGTTGTGCGTCAGAAGCCCTGCGCTATCCGTCTTGCCCGAAATCGGTTCAAAGTGAATCGGTTTTCTGAGCGGATTCTCGGCAGACTTTTCCTCTTCCTCGACTTCCTCGACAATGTCGCGAGCGGTTTTATCGTAAGCATGCTCGCTGGCACTATCTTTATTGCCCACAGCATCCTTGATATGCGGAATCGCAACCGTCTTTTCGCGGGCTTCGATCTGCACGTATTCCGGCAAGTCTTCGAGCTTGATGATTCCACCTTCAGAAAGCACGATCGCATGCTCCATGATGTTTTCAAGTTCGCGGATGTTGCCGGGGTAGGGGTACTTTGTCAAAGCATAAAGAGCCGCCGGTTCAAGGTCATGGATTTCCTTGCCTTGCGCCTCCTTGTTCTTTAAGATAAAGTAACGAATTAAGTTCGGGATGACGGGCTTCCTGTCGCGGAGCGGCGGGAGCTGCAAGTGGAACGTGTTTAAACGGTAGTAAAGGTCCTCACGGAATCGACCTTCGTGCATCGCCTGTTGCAAATCGCGGTTGGTAGCTGCAATAATGCGAATGTCGAGGTAACGTGCTTCCGTTTCACCCACGCGACGAATCTCGTGGCTTTGTAGAAAACGTAAAAGCTTCACTTGCGTTGCGAGTGAGAGTTCACCGACTTCATCGAGGAACAGCGTACCGCCATTGGCGGATTCGAACAGACCTTTCTTGTCGGCTGTAGAACCTGTGTACGATCCCTTCTTGCTACCGAAGAGTTCGCTTTCTACAAGGTTCTCGGGAATGGCTCCGCAGTTGACTGGCACAAACGGTTCGTTCGCGCGCTTGCTGTAGCGGTGGACGACGTTTGCCAAAAATTCCTTGCCCGAACCAGACTCGCCGGTTATAAGCAGGGTACTGTTGGTCGGTGCGACCTTATAAACGGTCTTTAAAATCTTGCGCATCTCGGGCGTGTCGCCGAGAAGGCTGTCCAACACCTGGGATTCCATGAGCTGCGTGTTGGACTTGTTTTGCTGTTGAGCCTGGATCTTGCTTGCCGTGCTCTCAAGGAGCGAAAGCGTGACCGGCTTTTTCAAGAAACTGCTTGCACCACGTGTAATGGCGCTAGCGGCTCCCTGCCAGTTGCGGTCATCACACAGTACGAAAATTTCGACACCAGGCTGGCGTTCCTTCAAATAGCTGATCAAATCCATATTGTCGAGCATTAAAAAAGGAACCTCGATAAACGCAAGGTCTATCGACGTCTTTTTTATTAGCGGCATCAAAGTTTTTTCGTCGGAGCAGACCAGGAGGTTCGTTCCGGCGATAGACCAGTTCCGCTGTAGCTCCTCGACAAATTTCCGATCAAAATCAGCGATCAGGATATTCATCATTTATGCGCTATTACGAATGTGCTTTGATAATCTCGTCAACTTTGTTGCGAAGCAGCTGGAGATCCAGCGGCTTGCTGAAAATTGCGGCAACATCGAAGTGCTGCGCTGTTGCAAGGTAGTCTTCTGCAGAAGTACGGCCACCACCGCTAATGGCGATTGTGCGGTCGCTCATGCCCATGCGACGAAGATCAAGGACAACTTCAAATCCATCACCTTCCGGCATAATGATGTCGGTGATAATCACATCGTAGGTATTCTTCTGATAAAGGGACTTTGCTTTCTTACCGTTGCTAGCAGTATCGACAGTGTAACCTTTCAATTCCAAAGCAGACTTCAACATGAGGTTGAGCTGAGCGTCATCGTCAATGATGAGTATTGTAGACATTAAGCCTCCATTTTCTCGTTTCTTATAGACCAATATAGATTAAAAATAGTTCCTTCGCCCAAGGTTGTTTGAACTGTATAGCCCGCATTGCCTTCTTTTAGCAGTCTTAATGCTGACGACAAGCCCAAACCGAGTCCTTCACCCGGTGCCTTGGTCGTAAAGAACGGTGAAAAGATGCGTTCGAGGGTCGCCGTATCCATACCGGTGCCTGTATCCTCGACTGTGATTTTGGCATATGTGCCTGCATCGATTTGCGGGGCGTATGGCGTAATGAGCGGTTCTGTGAGCACTTCGCGCTTGAGTGCGATCGTGAGTGTGCCGCCGTTTTCCTTCATGGCGAAGATGGCGTTGTTTGCAAGGTTGCTGATAATGCGGTCGAGTGCCGATACGTTTCCGACAATGCGAATGTTCTTGTCGAGGTTGTCCGCCTTGACCTTTACGTTTGGCGGGAGCGTAATCCAGAGCTTCTTCACCACATCGTCGATAATCATGTATGGGGCAAATTCGGTAAGCTTGTCCTTTTCAGAAGTCTTTCCGCGAATTGTGTTCAGGAGTTCTTCGAGAGATTCCTTGCCGCGGGTGGCGGCCTTACGCGCTTCCTGAATGAACATGTAAGCCTGGTTGTCTTTATCGAGGACTTCGAGCGCGAGATCGCAGAACCCAATTTGTGAACCGAGAATGTTGTTGTAGTCGTGGGCAAAACCACCGCAGATGGTGCCCAGTTCTTCGAGCCTTGAATGAATGTGCTTTTGTTCTTGCAGCATGTCTCGTTCTTTTTCGAGACGCATTTCCTTGGTAATATCGATCTTGATACCGATGATTTTGTACGGCTTGCGCGGGGCCATAATCGGGATGAACATGTTGTTGAAAATCATGATATCCTTCGCAATTCCTTTGCGGACGGCCATGTTGTAGTCGTCCTGATTCAAAATTTCGATATCGTCTTCTTCTTCGTTTTTGTCGTTGATTGTTTTCTTAATCTGTTCGTAAGAAATGAAGCTTTGCGGTTCGCCTTCATTACGGGCCAGGAGTTCCTGAGGCAGAATCTTGTTATCTGGCTCGGATGTCTGTAGCATATTTCCGCGACTTTTGATGTCTGTCTGGTTCTGTGTCATGAACACGCCCTGTTCGTTCTTGGACCAGAAGCGGAACGGAAGTGTACTGATAAGCGTATCCAAGAAGTACTTGCTTTCATCGACTTTCTTTTTCCAGATGTTCAGGCGTTCCTGGTAGCGGATCTGGTCAAGCTGGTATTCCTTGAACTGTTCGTCGCGAATCTTTATAATTTGTTGGTAATGCAGGGTGTTTGAAACATCGCTAAAGAATGCAACATTGTAGTTGGTTGTGAGTGATTGACGAATTTCAAAAATCGAGACGTTGAAAATGTGGTCTTCGTTGTCGATTTTGACTCTTATTTTATTGTAGGTCGATTCCCTTGACGGATCGGTAATCTGCGGGAAAATCGAGGTCATTTTTTTATTGTGTAAAGCTTCTTGCGTTGTGCGCAGAATGCTTAATGCAGCCGGATTTGCAAGCTGGATTTCGCCTTTGTAGTTGTAGTATAAAAGCCCATCGACCATTCTGTCTCTTAACTTGTCCAGAAACCAGGATGCGCTTTTATTCTTGAACGAAACCGAAGTGAAGTATTGGCCTGAAAGTATTGCTAAAAATACCGAGATGAACTGGGTCCATTTCAGTATTTGATCGTAATCGGTAAAATTTGTAGAAATAGGAATTATAAAGTCAAACAGTGCCGCCAGCATTATAAAAAACATGAAGCTGATCAACATGTAGATACTGACCTGGTGGGGGAGAGTCGTATCACTAGATTGCACTATATTGCGAAGAATGATATAACCAGTGACAACAATGTTGGGTACGACAAATATGCAGAATAGAAAACTGAAATAATAGAACATCGGCCTTTCGGCGAATGGTCTATATCCAAAAATGTTTAGGCTCGGGATAAAGTTTGGATCTCTAATGAAAATGTAGGTTGAAACAATAACGGCGAGACCTCCGAAAATATTCAGGAGTTTCCAGCCATTCTTCCGCTTTACCTTGAGGCTAACTTCTGCAGTGTGGTGTACTGCATTCCCCAGTTGAATCCAGCCAAGAGCTGCTGCTCCGAATATGAGCTGCCTTGCTGTAAAAGGTTTAGTTCCTGCAATAAAGTTTTCGCCGCTAAAGAAGATATCGCCAATCAAGTTGCTCGCTTGCCAGAATATGCTGATAATCACCAGCTGGTGTATGGGGCGCGGGAGCTGCTTGACTGACGTCTTCTGCCCAAGCATTATGGGAAAATAGCATACGATGATTAGCGCGACAACAGATAACGCTATAACGTAAGGAGAGCTTGAAAAAAGACTTTCTTGCATATTTTCCCAGTGGCTTAAGCTGTTTTACTTTGTTCTCTTGATTCCGAATGTCTTTTTCTGTTCGAAGGATGTCTTTGTAGAGAAGTTCTGGATAAGCTTCTGATTGTTCTTGATTTCAGAGTTGCTCAAGTTGGGGGAGAACTTCGCTTCAATTTCAGCCTTGTAAATGTAAGCGCCTGTTCCGACGGCTCTGTCTTCATGGGTGCGGATGCCGGACGGTGCCTTATTTGCCCATTCGATAGCAAATATCACCTGGTTGTTTGCATCGAGGTACTGCTTCGGATTGACGTTGAACGATTGCTTGAATCGGTTGACATAGTTACCGAGATTCGAGTATATCGGAATATTGAACTTGACAAGGAGATTTTCCCAAGCGCAATCGTCGCCGATAGATACACCACGGGGAACTGTGAGTTTCACATCAAATATGGCTCCGCCGATGTCGGCAGAATCAATACCCGTTTGTGTCACTTGTCCCTTCTGGATCATGTCAAACTTGTCAGTTGCCGCATTCTTGATATAGAAACGCATCGCTTCGTTGGCTTCTACCTTGGTACGGTTCAGCGAATTCAAGTTGTTGATTGTTTCGCGGAGCTTCACGTCGAACTTGATTCTCGGAACGCCGTTTCCGTTGACCAGAACCCATGGCACTTCAAATTCAGGATAGTTGCCGTTAGCATCCTTGAATGTGCTTGTCATCATCGAACCCATTCTTACAAAGTCGCCTTCCATGACCGTTCCGGAAAGGTCATCCATGTAAATGAATGTGAGAACGTTGTTGTTTTGAGTGATGTTCCAAGAAGAGAAGCTGCCTTTGGTGGCATTGGACTGCTTTTCGCCTCGCTTGTGTCTAAAGTATTGCTGAGCCGTATCCGCGACAACCAGCGGTTCACTTGCGGTGATTGTCAATACGTCAGCTGAAGATGTTTGGTTGATCTTTGCTGTCACAAAGACTGGACCCACCTTGTCTTCGGCGAGTACGGAATTTGTTTCGAGAGCGGCTCCTTTACCGAGGAACTGCGTGACAAGTCCTGCGTTTACAAGGCTCTTTCCGCCAGGAACGGTTCCTTCGTAATTACCTGCGGTATTGCCATACTTGAATGGCTTTTCAAGGTCGATAGAGAGATTTTCGCCATTAAAGACGAAACTGCTCTTTTCGACGGTGAGCGTTTCAGGCTTTGCCGTACCGAAGATTATTTCCAAAGTCTCTGGCGTGTGTGTGGCATCGAGTGGCTTTGCAAATGTCACATCGACATGGCTTGCGTAACCGTTTTGGTGCTTGTCTGTAATGACCGCATAGGTCATTGGGATCGGCAAGACCTTGAGCAGTATTTCGATCTTTTCTGGAGTGCAGAGACCTGCGACTCCGTTTCCGTTCAAGTCCGTAATCGTGCCTGCTGGGTTGAGCTGTCCCCACATGCCCGCTGTGACAAGAGAGCCGTTTCCTGCGTCGAAGGCGATTTCAAAGTCCCAGATGTTCTTCGATTCGTTGTAAAGCTTTGCCGAAAGAACCGTAGGCGTTGTAGCCTGGGTGACGCCATCCTTAGCATAAAGAATGAGCGGGAAGCTTGTGCCTGGAGCAGAAATCGGTTCACTGAACTGCAAGTAGAGGTGATCTGTAGTTGCTGTATCTAGGCGTTCAAGGACCGTTGCAGATAGCAGTGCCGGCGGCATGCCGTCATAATAGGAATCTTCGACTGTCTTTACCTGACCCTGAACGTCGCTTGAAAGCGTGATTTTTCCAGTAGCGTTCGTAACAATGTCCTTGATATCGTCGAATTCGACAACGAGAGACTTGCCGTTCAACGATTTGACCTTATTCGTGGTGTATGACGTTCCTTCGTAGACAAACGAAATGCTTATGAACTTCTGGTTTTCGCCATATTCCGAAGAAAGGGTAATGTCCATTGCATCAGGAATGTTGTCGCAGTTCAAGTCAACAATCTTGGCGACGTCGATAATCGGCCATGGCGGCAAATCCTCGATGACCAGTTCTGCGATTGCTGGCGAGTAAGAGTAATCCTTTGTATTGTCGTGTTTTGCATAGATCTTTGTTGTCACGGCAATATGGGAGCTTACGTAAATTGTCGCTACGCCATCGTAAAGTGTAACGGTGTTGACCGGGATCGTTGCCGTCGGATCGGTGTAGAAGAGAACATTGGCATCGTCGCTGACGAGTTCAACATTCAAATTCTTTTCGTCCTTGAGAACGTCCAGATTGCTGTCAAGGAGCGAAATCTGCACTTCGACGAACTTGTCCTTGTATCCCGTAATTTTGCTCTTGTCGAACACGAGATAGCGCTTTTCAAGAGGCTTGGTAATGCTGTCGATTTCGACATTTGTACGGGCGATTGCGCAGGCGCAGTCGTAAGGATTCTTGGTCTTTTGGTTTGCATTTCTGTTGTGCCAGCTGACCCATTCCATATAGTTGTTGCCGTAGGCGAGTGTCGTATCTACGCCAAAAAGGATTGAATCGGCTCGTTGTTCGATGGCCTTTTTGAACGGATAGGGGTTGCCATTCATTTCTACGGCGTCGAGGAGACCTGTCGGCTTAACGGTACTTGTTGCTTCGTATAACGTCTGTGCATCGATCTTTTCGACAGAATGGATCGGGGAGACGAACGGGCTTGTGAACGAAATATCGACTTTGCGGATAATCTGAGGTCCGTCTTCTGGGGTGTAGTCGGGACCGTAGCCGTAAATGTGCTTGCCGTGGTAATAAACCGGAATGTAGGGGTCACGTGTAAAGGCTATGACCGTATCACCGCGGTCATTTATTTCTAGTTGTTCTGATTCGCGGCCTTTGAAATACGGTGCCATTTCTAGGTCTATGCCGTCAAATACTTCTGGGGCGTTTTCGTCCTTGTGGGCTATAAGCGACCAGCCGTTATTGAAGGCACTATATGTTGCATTGAGCCATTTCACATGGATAATAATTCTACCGGAAACGGCAAGCTTGCCGTTGACTTTGATGGGCATGTAATAGGCGCCTGTAGCATCGGCGGTGTTGGGGCCGAAGTCTATTTGAGGATTACCTGAATATGTGCCGGTACCGTCATAGCTCATGCTGTTGTAGCTGACCGGTATTTCGAGCTTGTCGTTTGCGCCCAGATAAAAGCGAAGTTCAAAGTCTTCAAAGGCGGTCGTATCGTTGTTGTCAATTTCAATAAAGAAAATACTACAGTTCTGCCAGCCGTTTGTGGTATTGCATTTGTTTTCGTCCTGGAATGCGCTTGGCTTGACGTAAATATCGAGGTCGGCGTAGGTGGCGTATGCATCCGTCGTGAAAGAGTATTCTTCGGATTCTGCCGTTCCGGAATAAGCTTTGAAGTAATAGGTTGTTCCCGGTTCGAGATTTGTGAGTTCTGTTTCATGGAAGAGCACGGCGCCGTCTTTTGCAGTGGCTGTTTCGGTGTAGTGGCCTTTAGCCTTGCCGAACTTTACGATGCCGTTCATGCGGTTAGAACTCCACCAGTAAATCTTTGCACTGCGGTGATCGACTTGGCAAATTGTGACGCCAGATATTTTCGTTTCTGTCGTAGTCATGGTGAACTGGTACCAGTTTCCATGGTTGTCATCGGTGGTGATGTTTTGCTTGGTATCGATTCCTTCGAGGAAGAAGTAGTAAGTCTGTCCCGGAGTAAGGCCGGTAAGCGTTATGCTTCCGCCCTTGGAGGCCGTCTTTTGCTGAACGGACTTTACGTTTGTTGCGCTAGTGGTAATGTCGTAGAATACCGTGACGAGAGCGACTTCGTTTGTTTCCCAGGTGATAATTGCAGTGGTATCCGATGTCGGAATGCCCATGATATTGCTGAAGAGCGGCCCTTCGTTGTCAGGCGGGAGCGTTTCTGCAAGGCTTTGTGCAGGCATCAAAAGCTGGACAGAGAAGTCAATGCATGTTTCTGTAGCGGTATAGTCTTCCCAGTCTTCAAGTAGCGGCTTGTCCGGAGCGCGTCCACCCATAAGGGCACCCTTCGGGCATTTATACTTGTATGGCATACCACCGGCGTTGTAGCCGTCCGGGTTTGCGGCGCGGTTATGGGGGTGGTTCGGATTCTTGTCGCCAGCGCCCATCAAGAAGGATATATCCCACGGATTTGCGCCAAGGTTATAGTAAATGTTGTCAAGGGCGAGGTTCTTGTAAGCTTCTTTTTCTGGACCCGGAGGAAGAATTTCCGAGAGCATGAAAATGGCGTTTGCGGCTCCAAGATTGTAGCGGTTAAAGCCCCAGTCACTGGAGGTCCATACAAGGTTGTAAGGCGGAACGGCCGTTACGCTTCCGAAGCGGTTCGTGTAGATATTCTTGGAACCTTCAGAACCGTCGTCCGTAAGGCGGCGGAGGGCATTTGTCGTACGCTGCAAGAGGGTATCGCGTTCAAGTTCGTTGATGCCGTAGGACTTTGCAATTTCTGCATCCTTCAAGATGAGCTTTGCAAATGAGAAAAGCACATAGGAATGGACGTTTTCAAAGTCGGTCATCCATCCGCCTGGATAAAAGCCGCTTCTGAGACCGAGATAACCGGCCTTAAAATATGGACCTGCATCATTCGGTTCGTTGTTGTACATGTAGTTTGTGCTGTTGTCATTGATATCCATGTTCTTGTACAGGTCGTACTGGTACATGGTATCTTTTGTGGCATACCAAAGAGCAAGTGCTGCTGCTGCTGCGTCGTCGATCATGTTCGTTTCGCTAGAGCCACCCGGATAGAATCCGCCAAGTTCATCGGTCGTCTTGTAGGTGCCTTTTTTATAGGGAGATACGGGTCTCATCACTTTTTTATAGATGTCTTCGGCTGCATCCAGGAGCTTCTTTGCATACTCTGGTTCATAGACGCTCCAACCTACTGCAAAATAGGCGAGAGCGGCGGCGTACATGCCGGATGCCGTTCCGATACCCTTTGCGACGTGACGGTCAGGGCCGCCTTTAGACTGCGGCTGTGCATCTTGTTTTTCAGGAACATCCCAGAACTGGTGGTCGGGATCTCCGACGGCGATGGAATGGTACATGTCGCCCTGATCGATAAGTCCGTCTGCCTTAGACGCTAAATAAAGCTTGTAGATATAGTCGGCACCGATTTTTGCTTCATAGAGAATATCAGGATAGCCGTCAACAATGGTTGTGTCATTGTAGGATTTTCCGTAGCGGTCTTCAGCCTTGTCCTTGTAAACGAGGTATGTCGTTGCAAGAGCGTAGGCTGCATAGCTCAGCGTTTCTGAAACCTTGAAATGGTCTCCGCAGTCATGCCAGCCGCCTGTCAAGTCGTGACCGATTTCGGAACCGTCTTTCAGGTGGCAGGGGCCGTGGAGCTGGGAATTTGTATTACCGCAGCGCTGGACGCCAAAGAACTTGAGCGCGTTTTCAAGAATGGCGTTATAGATAGAAGGATGAACATGGAATGTGGCCGAGGTGTCTTTTCCAACAACAAGGAAGTACTCGCCTGTTGTCGAAAGCGGCGTAAAGTCGGCTTTGTAAAGCGTCTCAGTTCCGGTTGTTGTCGTATCGCCGAACTGGTAGAGCGAAGCGCCGATCGATTTGAAGGCGCCACGAACCCAAATGGATGGCTTGGGATATGTTCCAAGTTTCTCCAGGTTTCCACCACCGGGAACTTCCTTACCCGTATTAGCGTCGATCACCTTAAATGTCGTTTCCTTGGTGTCGGCAACGTAGGCGTATTTATTGTCCTGCGGCCTAAAGCCTGCCTGGTTGACGCGGATGGGGCGCCTGTCATAGACATTCAGGGAGTCCAGATATCGACGGTCGCAGTTTGTGCATGTTCTGTCGATGTTTGGAAGCTGTGCTGTAGCATGATCGATGCTAAGCAATGCTAATAAGGTTATTGCGCTGAGTAGTTTTTTCATACTTCCATCTTTTGTTCAAAAAATAATGAAGCCGCCTGGATCGCCAAATCCAGGTGGCCTGTTTAAAAATTACTTCTTTCTCTTGAAGCCAAGAGTCTTGGTCTTGTTGTCGTTTGCCTTTTCGACTTTGTCTCCTACAGTCTTACAGGATGCCTTGTAGTCGTTACTCGATTCATCGAATGTTGTAGCGCAGTAAGTCTGTGCCTTAAAGTCAAATTTCGCAATGTAGGCGCCTGTTCCAATCTTGTTGCCCTTCTTGGAAACAGGTGCTTCATTGTCCTTAGCAGCCCATTCCAAATTCAGCTTGAGAATGCCGTTATTGACGAGGTTGCGCAACGAGGGCGAATTTTCCTTCGGGACATCGAGCGTGTACGTGTTGATGTACTGGCCGAGGTTGTCGTAGAGATCTGCAACAATCTTGAGGCTGAAATCGTACATGGGCTTGCCGTCACGAGTTGTGAATCCAGCCGAAGGCATTGTCACTTCAATTTCGAAATTCGGACCGGAACCGACGTATGCGGCAGAATCAACCTGACCGATGAGCGAACCGTCGCGGCTGATGAAGTTGTACTTGCCGTTGGTGGTGGTAGATACAACGAATGCATCATCCTTGAGGGTTTCGGGGCGGCTTGCGTAGGCGCCAGCCTTCGGTGTGGTAACAGGCTTTGACAGCGTCACCTTAAAGCGGATGTTGTCATCACCCGTGATACGGATGTAGGGGTTCGAATTCGTTGGGGCAATGTTGTTCTTGTCTGTATAGCTGGATCCAAGAATGTCAGGAACGAGGCGGATCCTGTCGCCGACATGTACGACATGGTCTTTTTCGTTGTAGATGAACACCGACGACTTACCTGTGCCTTGCGGTTTATCAGGTGGAATGTAGCCATCGCGTTCACGCTGGATGTATTTGCCTGCTGCACCCGTTTCAATGATGGTGAGCGGCTCAGACATGTTGACGGTCAGCATTCCCTTGACAAGGCGTGCTGAGGAGATGACTGGAGCGCATTTGTCGTACAACGTGTAGTCTGTCTCAAAGAATCCGCTTGCGGCACCCTTGAGCGGAGATACTGTACCGTTGCCGTCCTTGTCGCCATTTGTTGTACCGTAAGGATAAGCCTTGTCCTGCGGGATTGTGATTTCGATAATGCTATATGTATTAACGGAATCCTTAGTCGTAGAATCAGGCAGAATTACGGTGAATGGAGCCGAGACAGAGTCGCGGATGGTCCAGTAGGATTCCTTCGGCTTGATGACGCCGCCGGTTGTATCAGCCGTTGTAATGAACGTGCGCGTGATACCCGGATCGCCCCAAACGGTTACGATGCTGTCGAATACATCCTTCGTCTTGAGCTTTCGTTCGAACATCATGTAGACGATGTCTGGAATGCCATCGCCTTCCAGGTCGATCATGTCTGCATGGTAAATCGGTACCGGACGGGAAATGAGCGTTATCGGTACGGACGGCTTGCAGCCAAACGGATCAATCTGGTTGAAGTTCTGGTCGGTGATTACAAATCCGCCTGTCGTCCTTGGCGATGCTTTACCGCCTATTGGAACGAGGGATTGGTCGGCATTGCCGCTAATAACCAATTGCCAGCTCTTGCCGTTGTTTGTCGTTGTTGCCTTTCCAACGACAGTCGGCATGCCAGGTGCACCTGCCACCGTGAGCGGCCATTCGGTCTCGGACGAGAAAATAACCGGTTCAGAGAATGCGATCAAGATTGTGTCAAGTCCGCTTGTGTCGTCATCGGATTTCTCGAGAATGGAAACGCTTGTGAGCGTGGGGAGGATGCCGTCTGCGATTCTTGCGGTTTCTGCATTGGCAGTACCGTGATCAGCAATATATGTTGTGATCTTTCCAGAGGGGCTTGCGTTTACCGGAATCAAAGCCGTGTCAATGGCTATGATGATCTCGTTCAAGTCTACAAACTTTTTGGCATCGAGCGAAACCTTGACCGTATCGGACATTCCTTCGATAAAGTACCTGATGCTGTCAAGCGTGTAGTCTTCGACGAGCTTGTTCGTAAGCACGATCTTCAGCTGATCTGCCTTATTGTCGCAGTCAGAATCGATGGCGAGAACCGTTTGCGGTGTGGGCACCTTTGTCTCGGCAAAGAACGTCTGTTGGGAAACATCGTCTTCATCGTCCGGGTCGGTGTAGATGACCTGGATTGTATCGCCTGCGAAGAACGAAATTTCGGAAGCCTGGTCTCTTGTTTCCTTAGAATGGTTGACGGCTTTGATCGGTCCACCGACAAAGTGTCCCGGATTGTTGGCATCAGCCTTCAAAACAACTTTCAGGACATCGTTCTTTTTCTTGTTGATGACCTGGATTTCAACAGAGGTTGCCTTGCTCTTGATCTTGTCCTTGTCCATCAAGTCGATATAGAATGTCGTGCCTTCTGGATCTGCCGGGCTTGCGATCGGGTTGCCCTGAGGATCCTTGATGATAAGTGTCGAAGCTGTTGCGTCGCCCTTAGAGAAGTTTACGTAGTAAGTTCTATTCAGGAATGCGCAACCACCGTTTTCGGTACATTCTTCGCATGTTGGATCTGGGCCGGCAAAGATGGTGATGTCAATTTTGTTACTTCCGATACCCATTTTTACAGGAATATCAAGGTCCCACATGTCTGTGGCGAGGTCGTACATGGCAATTCTGTCGGTACCAGCTTCGTTCAAAATCCATCGTTCTGTACCCTTAGCAAAGACTTTGCCGCTCACTTTGACGCCGTTGGCCCAAACTTTTGTCACGTAGCCGCCATCGGTTATGTGGGCTTTACCCGTGACATGAACGGTGCTGCTTGCTTGGTCAAGATCGATATGGGAACCGTTGGAAACATCGAACGGATGGTCTAAAGCAACGTCAATTCTGTAGTTTGCTCTCTTTGTTTCCATTTCCTTCTTGGACGGGCTAAAGCCCCAGATGAACTGGTCCTTGCGATAAACGGTAATGTATGGATCTTCTGGAACATCGGGGGCCTTGTCGCCGTAGTCCTTGTCTTCGACAGGCATGCCGTCGTAGTCTGCACCGTCTTCCAGGTAGGAATGTGGACGCCAAGACCAGTCGCCGGAGTTCTTGCTAAAGCGCTTTTTGCCGGCGATGCGCAATGTTTCGCAAGTCTTGTATCCATCGTTTGAAAGACCAGAAGAGAAGCCGAAGTCTACACGGAGACGAGATTGTGACTTGATGACGGAGGATCCAAGCGGGGCGGGGAAGTAGTAGGAATACTTACCCGTAGCCGGATCGTAAGTGTCGTCCAGTCGGATGGGCAATGCGGCGCGTAACAGGTCACGGAGTTCACGGTCGTTTTCGCACGGAACGCTGTATCCAGCTTCGTCGTATGCAAAGCAAATGTCGGAATCTATCAAAGTTGCGCATTTATCAACTTCTTCTGGCAATGCGGTGAAGTATAGGCGCAGTGTCAAACTGTCAAATTCTCTTGCTTCGTTGTTGATGACGTTCAAGTTCAGGAAGTCCATGTTGTCAACGATGTACTGATAGCCGCGAACGCTAAAGTCGTACCAGGTTACCGGGGTCTTGAACTTGAGCAAATTGCCTTCGTCATTCAAGTTGGTCACGATGCCGTTGCTTTCGACCATGTAGTAGTAAGTCGTCTGCTCCTTGAGACCGCCAATCTTTACGTAGTGGAATTGTGTCGGCACACCGGAGATATCGGCATTGCCAGAACCTGTGTTGAAAGCAAATTCAGCCGCCGTGGAGTGCGGAATGGTATCCCAGTAAACTTTAGATTCGTATTCGCCGTTCGGCGTGTACCACATGATTTCAGCGGAATCAGCGGTGACGTTACAGACGGTGACGTTTGCGATACGGGCTTCTTCGATAAAGGAAAGCGTGGTAAACGTAAACGGAGTCTGCGTACTGTCTACGAGATATTTGGTCTTTGTATTTGCGGGGTTGTAGGCGTTTGCTCCAGTGACATAGAAGTAGTAAGTTGTGCCCGCCTTTAGGTCCTTGAGGACAATGTCGTGCTTGACGGCAGAATTTTGGCTGGATACGGTCTTGTCATAGCTTCCTTCTGCTGTACCGTAAGAGATTGTGGCTGTACCGCGCTGGGTCAGTTTGACTGTTACAATGGCGGAGTCCATGCTTACGTGACGGATTTCAACATTGATGTCTGGGGCTACGCTCTTGTCAATTTTCCTGGAGGCGAGGCTAACCGTGCTTACAAGCGTTGCCGAAGCGTCGATGCAGATTTCTGACATTTCATAGTTTTCCCAGGAGAGCTTCTCCGGCTGGTTCATCTTTTTGTTCGGAGGAACTGCGCCGTAAAGGGCTCCGACAGGGACGTAATACTTGTAGTCGGCACCGGGAACATTCTTGCCTTCGGGGTTTGCTGCGCGGTGATGCGGATGTGCGTCATTCTTGTCGCCGACGCCCATGATAAAGGATATATCCCAAGGGTTTATGCCTAGTAAGTAGTTCAACTGGTTGATGCCGAACTGCTTTGCTTCTGCGGCTTTCCAGTTGGGAGTTCCCATCGTAGGGAGGCTTATACCTTTCTTTTCGATATCCGCTGCAACATCGGCATAGGCGAGAACTTCAAAGATGTCGCCAGCGCGGTAGCGGTTGTAAATCCATTCCTGGTCGGTATGCATCGTGTACCAAATTTTATCATAGGTAACGGAACTTTGTTTCCAGATATTTGGTACGTTCGGGAAATCAAATGTTGCGCTGACACCTTCATCATAGCGCATGTCGCCGAGGTTTGCGATCATGTTGGCAACGCAGTCTTCGATGGCGTTGAGCCATTCAGATTCCGTAAGACCGTATCTTGTCAAGGCTTCGTTTTTATCAGCGAGGATGAGCTTGTACAATGCGTAAAGGGCGTATGAATAGGTTGCTGCCCAGCTTGTGTTCTTTGTGTTTTTGAGGAATGCCTGGTCCGGAGATACGAACCATCCACCTTCGAAAAAGCCTGGACCTCCATTTGCGGAAATGACTTGCTTTGAGTACATGTTCTTGTTGCGGATCATGTCGTCGGCATAAGTTTTTTCGCCGGTTGCATACAGGAGGGCGACAGAGGCTAAAGCCATTTCATCGATAAATTCATCGTTTCCGTGATAAGCTGGAGACTGTTTTGCGATCGGGTTGGGTACACCTGTTGAATCTTTGTGGTGTACAATGGTTTTCCCTCCATCGTAGGTGGATTTCCCTTGGGCCAATGCTTTAGCGAAATCGTACATTTTTTTGGCGACCATAAGGCAACTGTCGGCGAAGGCATCGTATTGACCTCCGAACTCCTTGCCTTTGAACTTTCTGCTAAGGATTGCAAGGCCTGCGGCCGTTTCGCCACCGACGTTTGCGCCAACTTCGCCTAAACGGACGGGTCTAGCTTGGGGACCGCCGCGGTCTTTGGCGGCGTTCGAGTTTCCTATAGGTAAGAGATCCTGGTTCTGTGGGAGGCCCCACCAGCCATGGTCTGAGCCGCTTGATCCGATCGAAAGCGCCATGTCGTCGATGACACCTTTGGCTCTGACAAAAGAACGGAGCACAAAGTCGGCACCGTGCTTAGCTTCGCGGAGCATGTCCGGGACACCGTCTGTATTGATCGTTTCATTCTGGTTGAATGCGTAATGGTCTGTGTCTGTGGAGTCGTTAGCGGCTGCCATTAATGCCATGACCATGAAAGCGTACATCTGAGTGTGCGATTCCTTCAGGTGGTCTCCGCAGTCGTAGTAACCACCTTCAAGGGTCCCTGCAAGGGCTGCGTTATAAGGGCCTCTTACGTCAAGGGGGCCTTCTGTCACTGGGCCGCCACCATCTTTGGTATGGCTTGCCGGACGGTTACGGAACCAGGTTTCGGAGT
Source organism: Fibrobacter sp. (assembly GCF_045112255.1). Classification (GTDB taxonomy): domain Bacteria; phylum Fibrobacterota; class Fibrobacteria; order Fibrobacterales; family Fibrobacteraceae; genus Fibrobacter. The sequence continues at coordinate 55,704 of NZ_JBGUHR010000120.1, read as the reverse complement.
GGCCGCTGCGGTTAATACCGTAGAACTTGAGGGCTGCATCCTTCACCATGGAATACACGTTTTCGGAAATAATGAAGGTACTCGAAATATCGTCACCGACCTTGATACGTAAACGCGTCTCGACGGGGACATTTTGAGGAATATTGCCGATCATGATTGTGCCGGAAGGACCGTGTGTAGTAACCTTATAGCGCTGTTGGTCACCTGTCGTTGCGTTTGTACCGGCAAGAATTGTCCATTCCGAGGAGGTTTTACTACCTGATGTTCTTAGTGTTCCAGTGATGGCTGGGCTAAAAGATTTGCCGTTGATATCGACGACTTCAAATGTGGTCTTGTCGCCCACGTAATAAAATTGGCGTTCAGGATCGCTTTCCAAGTAACCGGCCTGGTTCACTCGGATTGGCGAAATGCGGACATTCATTGCGTCGAAATACGCCTGATTTAGGGAATCGGGAACGATTGCATTCGGTTCGTATTCTGGCGGGGTCAGCTTTTTGGGTAATATCTGGTGTATTATGGCAACTGTTGTGTCAAAGTCCTTGAATACAGTGGAGTCCCAAGTTAAAGGGAATACAGGGCGAATCAGTTCGTAAGGAGTGGTTTGTGCCTGTTGCGCTGCTGCCATGGAGGTCGCTGCGCACAATGCTAGCAGATACTTCTTAATACTCACTTTGTCTCCTTTTCATAAGCAAAAAAGCGGGCAAAACAAGTCTTGCCCTCTAGTTATAATCTCTCAAAAGATAAAATAGATTATTTATGTAAAAATGTTTTGTGATATATTCCTTTTTTGTTCTCAAATTTTACTCTGAAATTCAATAATTTTTCAATTGCGTATTATACGGACAATTTTTATGGATATTTGTAGTAAAATGATACGAACAATAAGCATTTACAGGAATTTCTGTAAATGTAAATTTACAAACGAAATAAAAAGAGCCGCCAGAATGGTTAAATCCTGGCGGCTTCATCGTTCTTATTTCTTTCTCTTAAACCCGAGGGTCTTTGTCTTGCTGTCCGTCGCTTTTCCCATCTTTTCTCCGATTGTGGAGCAAGATGCCTTGTAGTCGTTGCTACTTGAGTCAAATGTGGCGGCGCAGAACGGTTCGGCCATAAAGTCAAACTTTGCGATATAGGCTCCGGTTCCAATCTTGTTGCCTTTCTTGGCTACCGGCGCTTCGTTGTCCTTTGCTGCCCATTCCACGTTCAGCTTGAGAACGCCGTTGTTGACCAGGTTTCTAACCGTTGCAAAGTTCTCTCTCGGAATGTCAAGCTTGTAGGTGTTCACATACTGCCCCAGGTTATCGTAGAGGTCTGTGACAACCTTCAGGTGGAAATCATACATCGACTGGCCGTCGTGGGTCAAGAAGCCTACAGATGGCATCGTAACCTCGATTTCGAAATTCGGACCCGAGCTGACGTATGCGGCGGAATCCACTTGACCGAGGAGCGTTCCGTCTGCGCTGATGAAGTTGCGCTTGCCGTTGATAATTGCGGATGTAACGAACGCCTCTTTCATGGTGCTTTCTGGACGGCCTGTGTATGCTCCAGCCTTCGGTGTTGCAACAGGCTTCGTGAGTGTTACCTCAAAGCGGATGTTGTCGTCACCTGTGATACGTACATAGGGGTTTGCGACCGTCGGAGCATTGTTGTTCTTGTCGATGTAAGCTGCACCGAGAATATCTGGAACAAGGCGGACTCGATCGCTGGCGTAGAAAACATTGTCCTTTTCGTTATAGGTAAAGATCTGCGTTTTGCCCGTGCCTTGAGGCTTTTCGGACGGGATGTATTCATCACGTTCTCGCTGGATGTACTTGCCCGTTTCGGTCATGTTGAGGTTTTCGGACATGTTGATGGTGAGCATTCCATTCTTGAGCATACGTGCTGACGCAATGACGGGAGCACATTTGTCGTACAACGTGTAGTCTGATTCGAAGAATCCGTTTGCGACACCCTTCATCGGGGAAACTATTCCGTTTCCGTCTTTTTCGCCGCTTGTAGAACCGTACGGATAGGCGTGTGTTGCCGGAATGTTGATTTCGACTATGCTATACGTGTTGACGGAATCCTTCGAATGGATAGAATCGATCATGACCTTGAACGGTGCCGAGACGGAGTCGCGGATGGTCCAGTAAGATTCCTTCGGCTTGATAACGCCGCCGGTTGTATCGGCTGTGGTAATGAAGCTGTGGGTAATGCCAGGATTGCCCCAGTTTACAACAATGCTGTCGAATACATCTTTGGGTTTAAGCTTTTTCTCGAACATCATAAAGACAACATCGGGGATGCCATCGCCTTGCAAGTCAATCATATCTGCATGATAGATTGGAACAGGGCGCGAGATAAGCGTTACAGGTACGGATGGCTTACAGCTGATGCTTATCGGGTTGAAGCTCTGGTCGGTAATCGAGAATCCGCCTGTCGCTCTTGCACTTGCCGTGGCGCCTACCCAAATGAGCGAATTGTCTGTATTACCACTGATCGTAAATGTCCAGCTCTTGCCGTTATTGGTGGTAGTCCCTTTCCCGATAACGGTCGGAATTCCTGTAGCGCCAGCGATGGTAAGCGGCCATTCGCTTTCGGATGAAAGGATCACCGGCTCCGAGAAAGCAATCATGATTGTGTCGAGACCGCTATTGTCGTCGTCCGATTTCTCGAGAATTGAAACGCTTTCGAGAGTCGGGAAAATGCCGTCCGCAATTTTTGCAGTTTCAGCATTTGCTGTACCGTGATCGGTAATGTAGACTGTGATCTTTCCGGACGGGCTTGGATTTTTAGGAACAAGGCTTGTGTCAATCGGGATGATGATCTCGTTCTGGTTTGCGTATTGTGTGGCGACAAGCTTAACTTTGGCAGAATCGGCCATGCCATCGATAAAGTAGCTGATACTTTCTAGCGTATATTCTTCAGTAAATTTATTTGAGAATGTAATCTTTAGCTGGTCTGCCTTATTGTCGCAGTCGGTGTCTTCGGCAAGGACTTTTTGTGGCGACGGAATCTTGGATTCTGCAAAGAATGTCTGCTTTGAAACATCGTCTTCGTCGTCGGGGTCGGTGTAAACCACTTGGATTGTATCGCCTGCGAAGAACGAAATTTCAGAAGTCTGGTTCCTGGTTTCCTTGGAATGATTGATGGCTTTAATCGGGCCGCCGACAAAGTGACCGGGGTTATTCGGGTCTGCATTCAAGGTGACCTTGAGCTGATCGTTTTTCTTGTTGTTGATAATCAAGACATCAACAGAATTTGCCTTGCTCTTGATCTTGTCCTTATCCAACAGGTCGATGTAGAATGTCGTACCTTCCGGATTAGCGGGGCTTACGATGGCGTTTCCTTGTGCATCCTTGATGACAAGCTGGGATGCTGTGGCGTCTCCTTTGGAGAAGTTGATGTAATAGGTTCTGTTCTCAAAAGCGCATCCGCCATTTTCTGTGCAGGCGTCGCAAGTGGGGTCCGGGCCGGCAAATATCGTTACATCAACCTTGTTCGAACCGATTCCCATCTTGACGGGGATGTCGAGATCCCACATGTCGGTCGGAATGTCGTACTTTGCGATAATATTTGTACCGGATTCGTCTAAAAGCCACTTGTCAAGGCTTTGCTGGTCAACGAATGCTTTACCGCTGATCTTGACACCATTTGCCCAAATCTTGGTGATGTAGCCATTTTCCGTTATATGGGCTTTACCTTTGACATGAACGGTGCTGTTACTTTGGTCTATATCGATATGGGTTCCATTCGAAACATTGAAAGGAGGATCCAAGGATACGGTCAATTCGTATTTCGCTTTCTTTGTTTCCATTTCTTTTTTGGACGGGCTGTATCCCCACACGAATTCATCCTTGCGGTAAATGGACACGTAAGGGTTGATGGGGGCTAGGTCATCGTCGCCAAAGTTCTTGGGAAGGCAGGGGATGCCTTCAAAGTCTGCGTAATCGCCGTTTTTCTTCGAGTGCGGCATCCAGCTCCAGTCACCAGGATTTTGTGACAGCCTGTCTTTTGCTTGGGATGTCCACGAGGTTCCGTCGTTGCAGTAGAATTTCTTTTTGGGCGTGTCGTTCATCAAGTCCAGGTGCGGTTCCCATTCGCTTCGTCTGTCGAACATGACGTCTATTCTTAATCTACTTGCAGACTTGATGATCGTCGAACCGAGCGGAATGGGGAAGTACCATTGCCATGTGCCGTCAGTCGGATCGTAGGTATCTTCAATTTTTTGGGGGAATGTCTGGCGGAACAGTCCATCCAGTTCTTTTTGAGTCTCTACGGAGCACGTGTCGTTGAAGGCTGCTTCGTTGTAGGCTTGGCAGATATCGCGTCTGATGCCGACGTCGTAATAGATTTCGTCTGTGGCGCGCATGTAGAGGCGTAATGTCAGGCTGTCGAACGGGCGTTCTTCGTTGTTGATAATATTGATTTCGAGGGCTGGCATCGGGTCCCAGACATATTGGGACATTCGGACTTCAAAGTTGTATTGCATTACGGGCGTTTTAAACTTTAACGGCTCGTTCTTTTCGTTGACGTTTGTATAAACGCCATTGCTTTCTACGGCGTAGTAGTAGGTTGTCCTTTCCTTGAGTCCGCCAATTTTCACATAGTGGAACTGCGTCGGGATGCCCGAAACGTCTGCGTTTCCATCTCCAGTGTTGAATGCGTATTCATTTAAGCTCGAATGAGGAACCGTGTCCCAGTAAACCTTCGAGTCATATTCGCCATTGGGCGTGTACCACATGATTTCGGCGGAGTCGGCGGTGACATTGCAAACGGCAACATTTTGAATGTTTGCGGGTTCATTCATGTTCTTCGTTGTAAACGTGAACGGAGTCGAAGTGCTATCGACTAGCCATTTTTTCGAAGTATTTCCGCTTCGCGGATTCTTTGCCATGGCGTAGAAGTAGTAAGTTGTTCCGGGCTTGAGATCGCGCAGCACGATTTGGTGCTGGTTGGTTGCGGTTTCGGAACTTGCTGTTATCGGATTCTTTAAGGTTTCCGTAGTGTCGTAAGTGATATAGGCGTAGCTGCCCAAGTCCAGTTTTACAAAGATAATGGCGGAATCCACGTCCACATGGCGGATTTCAACGGATATTGCAGGTGCCCTGTTCAAATCCTCAGACTTTGCAAGAAGGACCGCTGCCGGCAAGAAGTTGGATACGGCGTCAATACACGTGTTTTCTGTGAGCTTGTAATCGTCAAAATGGACCGTAAGGTCATCGTCTCCGGTTGGCGCATAAGCAGGGCCAAGACCTCCAACTGGCGGACGGTATTTGTACGAGGTGGTTACTCCCGCGACGTTTTTACCTTCGGGGTTTGAACCGCGATGGTGCGGGTGGGCGTGGTTCTTGTCGCCGACGCCATAAATCAAGGATACATCCCACGGGTTCATGCCGAGGTAGTAGTTCATGTGCGAAAGGGCAAGTTCAAGGATTTTGTCCGATTTCCAGTTCTGGATAGTTCCTGTTTGTGGCATCGTGACGTTTTCCAAGTCCTTTGTCACGTCGTAATAGGCCAAAAGTTCAAAGATGTTGGCTGCTTCGTATTTGGTCCACCAGTCGGATTTGACGGCGTTTGTCAATCCCCATATCGGGTCGTATGAAATTGTAGTGCCGACCCAGCCAGCTTGACCAGCGGGAAGTTCGATTCTCTCTGTGCCGCCCGTCATGACGCCTGCGAGGTTTGCCGCCATGGTAAAGGCGACGTCCTCGATGTAAATCATTCTCTGCTCGTTCGAAAGGCCATAAGCGTTAGCCTTTTCCTGTGTTTCCAAGATCAATTTGTAAAAGGCGTAAAGGCCGCTTGTGAACACGCTTGCCCAGTCGGAGGCCGCATTGGACTTCAGGTAAGAGGCTTCCTTGTGCGCGAACCATCCGCCATTGAACATGCCTGCCCCTTTTTTGTCGCTGTTTGCGAAATCCTTCTTGGTCTGGCCGCCTGCCAGAGACTTTTCTTCGACGGCGTCGTTCAGGTACGTTTTATCGGCTGTGGCGTAGAAAAGGCATACTGCGGCAAATCCCATTTCATCGTGATAGGTGGAGCCACCGCTATAAGCGGGCGTGTTTGTGAGTTTTTTCTTGGCCTTGCCGTATTCGTAAAGGGCCTTTGCAACAGTCAAGCTTTTTTGGGCAAATGTGGTATCGAATTTATTCCAAATCTTGGAAACTATAGCCATGCCTGCGGCGAAGTTTCCGGAGGCGGTACTTCCGAGTTCTGCATCGCTTGCTGGCTTGTCATCGCTTCTCAAAATACGAGATGTCGGGCCGCCTCTATCATGGAGTGTGTTGTCCTGGTGTTCTGGAGAACTCCACCATCCATGGTCTTTTCCGAAATCTCCAACGGAAACTGGCATTGCAGAGACTACGCCCTTCGCGGCATCGTATGCTTTAATGACATATTCAGCACCGAACTTGGCTTCTCTGATAATATCTGGGATGTTGTCTGTGTTCTGGGCTTCGCCTTGGTTGAAGGCGTAGTTGTCCTGGTCGCGGTCCTCGTAGGCAGCTGCGGTCATGGCAAGTTGTGCAAGGCTGTAGGCGATTGTCTGGCCTTCTTTAAGATGGTCTCCGCAGTCGTACCAGCCGCCGGTCATATCGACGTTTGCGAGGGAGCCGTCTTTCAGGTGGCTAGGTTTGTGGAACCATGATTCGGAATTGCCGCTACGGTTGACTCCGTAGAACTTGATTACGGCATCGCGAAGCATGGAGTAAACCCTGTCGCTGATGATAAATGTAGAGGAGTAATCGTTTCCGACTTTGATACGGAGTCTTTCGTTTTCGGGGAGGCCGTCGGGGAGATAGCCTCTCTTTAAAGCTCCTGTAGGTCCCGCCTTTTTTGCCGTGTAGCGGTTATCGCCACCGTATTCTATTTGGGCGTTGTTCGACGCCTTGATTGTTAAGGATGACGAAACAGAACTCTTGAGCGTTTCTGTGAAGCTTCCTTTGCCAACGACTTCGCCTTTAGCATTGACAACATCGAAGTTTGTCGCAGAACCGACGTATAGCACAGGCTTTTTTACGTCCTGTGGACGGTAACCGGCCTGGTTTACGCGTATGGGGGATATCTGGATGACCATAGCGTCGATGTACGCTTGGTTCAATGTATCCGGAGTAATGATTTCGTTTGGGGCGTAGTATTCCGGAGTGTTTTTGCTTGGTAAAGAAACACGTTTTGGGCCTGGAGTAAAGTTAGTCTTGAATATGGTGCTGTCCCAGGTCAACGGCCAAACCGGCCTGATTAAATCGTATGGTGTGGGAAGATTCTGCTGTGCTACGGTTAAGCCTACTGTAGCGCACAAAGCCAGCAGATATTTTTTTAGACTCATTTTGTCTCCTTTGGCATAAAACAAAAAACGGGCAAAATGAATTCTGCCCCCAAACAATCCTCTTGAAAGTGAAAATAAATTATTTACAAAAGAATCGTTAGAGAAATTTAATTTTTTATTCTCTATCTGTTCTCAGGTTGTTCCTCGTTCTTATAAAAAAAGACCGTCCTTGCGGGCGGTCTCCAAATTCTTGGAAAAGCGTTGAATGGCGCTTATTAGTCCCCAGTGAAGATGATCACGAGAACAGAAGCGATGAATGCTGCGGAAACAGCGATGAATTCCCACGGATTGTCCATGACGGCAGACTTTGCAGTGCCGCTTGTTTCCTGTGCGACTTTCTGTTCTTCTTCGGCCTTTGCCTGAGCTTCTGCTTCGGCGGCCTTCTTTTCTTCTTCTGCCTTAGCGAGAGCGGCGGAGTCGACCGGAGCTTCTTCTGCCTTAGCTTCGAGAACTTCTGTAGCTTCAGCGGCCTGGGCCTTAGCGGTGTCTACGACAGCCTGTGCGGAGTCGGCGGTTGCTGCTGCGGCCTGAGTTGCATCGGCTGCTTGTGCCTGAGCGGCTGCGGCAGCGTCTGTTGCCTGAGCCTGTGCTGCGCTAGCGGCGCTTTCGGCGGTCTGGGTGGCTGCGGTTGCCTGAGCCTGAGCTGTTGCTGCAGCATTTTCGGTGGCCTGTGCTGCTGCGGCTGTAGCTTCAGTAGCCTGAGCCTGAACGGCTGTAGTTGCTTCTGCAGCCTGCGTCTGTGCAGCGGCCGTGGCTTCTGCGGCCTTTGCTTCTACTGCTGCCGGAGCTTCGGCTGCTTTTTCTACCTTAGCGGCGACAGCCTTTTTGGCTGTTGCTGCCTTGCTAACCTTCTTTGCTGTAGGAGCAGCAAATACCATGGCTGCCGAAATCATCGTGGCAAGCAAAATCTTTTTCATCATTCAATCCTCTTAGAAAATGAAGTTATTTTGTTTTTGTTATCAAAAATAATACTTATTATGTGATTTTGGTCATAAGAAAAGCAAAAAAGTACAAAAAAATTGTGAAAAAGGGGGATGAACGGTCGGTTCTGGGGGATAAGTGGAACGAAATCGGGTGGCTTTTTCGGTGGAAAGAATTATTTTTACAGCCGAAAGTAACGAAATATGGTTTTTAGTAGTTGGTCATTGGTTATTAGATATAATTGCGCCTTTGGCGCCTAAATAAAACTAATGACTATTGACCAATGACTGTGGACCTGTCCTTTAACTATCAACTGCGCCTCTGGCGCCCAAACTACTATGGCATTTAAATACGAAGCTACCGTCCAGCACGGTGAAGATACTACCGAATACGTAAATCTCGGTAAAGATGGCGTTTCTGTCGTCGAATTCGAAGGCAAGAAAATCCTCAAGGTTTCCAAGGAAGCTTTGACGAAGATCGCCCAGGCTGCTTTCGAAGAAGTTGAATTCTGCCTCCGTCCGGCCCACACGGCCAAGGTCGCCAAGATTCTCCAGGATCCGGAAGCTTCGGATAACGACAAGTTTGTCGCTCTCACCATGCTCAAGAACGCTTGCGTTGCTGCCAAGGGCATCCTCCCGTTCTGCCAGGATACCGGTACGGCTATTTGCGTTGCCCACAAGGGCCAGCAGGTCTGGACGGGTTTCGACGATGCCGAAGCGATTTCGGAAGGTGTCTACAACGCCTACACCACCAAGAACCTCCGCTACAGCCAGATTGCTCCGCTCTCCATGTACGAAGAAAAGAACACGGGTTGCAACCTCCCGGCTCAGATCGACATCCACGCCGAAGAAGGTGCCGAAATGAAGTTCTTGTTCGTTGCTAAGGGCGGTGGTTCTGCCAACAAGACTTACTACTGGCCGATGACCAAGGCGCTCCTCAACCCGAAGTCCTTGGAAAAGTTCCTCGCCGAAAAGGTGAAGACACTCGGTACAGCCGCTTGCCCCCCGTACCACCTCGCCATCGTGATTGGCGGTACCTCTGCCGAAATGAACACGCACATGGTGAAGCTCGCTAGCTGCGGCTACCTCGACGATATTCCGACCAGCGGTTCCGAAGGCGGCCGTATTTTCCGCGACCTCGAAATGGAAGAAAAGGTTTTGCACATTTGCCAGAAGACGGGCATTGGCGCCCAGTTCGGCGGCAAGTACCTGGTGCACGACGTCCGCGTGATCCGCGCTCCGCGTCATGCTGCAAGCTGCCCGGTTTCTATCGGCGTGAGCTGCTCCGCTGACCGTAACATCAAGGCAAAGATTGACGAAAACGGCCTCTGGCTCGAAAAGATGGAACATCATCCGGAAAACTACATCCCGGCTGGCAACGCCGTTAACCTCGCTCCGGCAGTGGAAATCGATCTCGACCGTCCGATGAAGGAAGTGCTTGCCGACCTCACCAAGTATCCGGTGAAGACGCGTCTCAGCCTCAAGGGCACGATGATTGTCGCCCGCGACATGGCGCACGCCAAAATCGCCGAAATCTTCGACAAGCAGGAACGCGGCGAAGAACTCACGGACGAAGAAAAGACCGTGCTCAAGGTTGTGTCTGATCACCCGATTTACTACGCCGGCCCGGCCAAGACTCCGGCTGGCATGCCGACGGGTAGCTTTGGCCCGACGACGGCTAACCGCATGGACCCGTACGTGATGCGCTTCCAGAGCAAGGGCGCTTCGATGATCATGGTCGCGAAGGGCAACCGCTCTCAGGATGTCACCGACGCCTGCAAGAAGTACGGTGGATTCTTCCTCGGCTCTATCGGCGGTCCGGCAGCCATCCTCGCTGAACAGAACATTCTGTCCAACGATATCGTGGCCTTCCCGGAACTTGGCATGGAAGCCATCCGCAAGATCACCATCAAGGACTTCCCGGCATTCATCCTCGTGGATGACAAGGGCAACAACTTCTTTGAAGGCCTGATTTAGTCGCCCAGAGTGTCATCCTGAGCGAAGCCCTTTGGGCGAAGTCGAAGGATCTAATAGAAATACCCCGCAGGTTTGTGCTTGCGGGGCGTTTTGTATGTGCAAATTTGAGGCGTTTCTAGTCCTTGAACTCTATGCTTTCAATGGCATCAAAAAGTTCTGTCCTAACATTTGTGCCAAACGTTAAACTACGCATGAAGACGAGAACGATGTTTCCTTTTGGGGTTAATCTTGATGCGAGGCAGATGTCCTCTGGCGTTCCGTCGTCATGTGTTATTTTGTAGCATCTGTGTGTATACTTTTTCTCGGAATTGTAGTCTGTATCAACAAGGTTTTCTTTTGTGCAATCTTTGAAAAATCCATCGTAGGCTGTGAAAATTCTGGTCGTCTTTAACGAATCGCTTATATCGTTCTGGAAAACTTCTGGATTATTTTGAGCAGCTTTGCTGTATGAAGCGAGTATGAAACCCATTTCTAAATCTTCATTATTTAACGTAACGGAGGCGATTCCCTTAGTAGTGTCATGAACTGCGTTTTTGTAACTGAATGGAAGGTTGACGTTGAATGGGGTATCAATTTCGAGTTTCTCGGGCATTTCTGTTGCAATGAATGCGTTTGCTGTTGATACACGGACGTAGATGAGCATTTGCCCAAGAACGATGGGACGCATCCTTGTACCCGTCAGAATGGCGCAACCAGAAAGTACAAGTACCGCGAAAATGAGTGAAATAGACAAAATCTTTTTCATTGAATCACCTTTTTAGATTGTGCAGGAATAATAATAAATTTTATACGAATAAAAAGTAGACGTCTTTCGAAACCTGCTTGAATGAGCTTGGTTGAGTGAAATGTGCTATTTGGGGTATCCAAATGACACGTTAGCCGAATTTGTATATATTAAAAGTATGTTTAGGTTTTTGCGTATCTCGATACTGTTTTTGATGTGCTGCAGTTCAGTAGCGGTAGCTCAGCTTGTATCTGATACTGCGAAATTTCAAAACAATGAAAAAATTTGGGTTCTAAATCCAGATTCCATTACAGGTTTGCCTATCCCTGATTCCGCATTTTATATGTCTGCGAAATTACCCCAATGCATGGACTTGGGAAATGGGTGCTTCGGTGAAAATTTTGATTATGATAAAATAAAAGCAGGAATAGAATGGGATAAGTGCCGAAATGGAGATGAGGATTGCTATTTGACAAAAAATGTGAAGAATGCGGAACCCTTTGTTAAAGCGCTGGCGCAACCATTTATCTATAATCACGAAAAACGAGAACGTCAATCAGGCGGAAAATCGAAAAAGTAGTAATGTAACCGTTATTGAAAAGCAGACTTCCTTCGAAGCCTGCTTCTATTTTGTATTTGAAATTTTTTTTTTTGAATAGCTATTCTAAAATTGTAAATTTTTGTTTTTGAAATGGTGCGTTTGCACCTTGTTGTTTTTTTTGGCTTTTTGTGTGAAAAAAAAATATTTTGCGTAATTTATGTGAAATTAATTGTCTTTGTTTGAATTACTTTTTTGTAAAAAATATGTATAAAATATTGATTTTATTTTGAATGTCTTATATTTAAAGTACATGTTTGTGAAGGAGTAAAATATGAAAAAAGAAATTGCTTTATTAGTTGCTGCCAGTTGCATTGGCGCTAGTGCGGCTACGGTGAATTACGACCTTTTGGGTCGTAAGGGAAGTAAAATGAATTCCCCGATGGTCTATAAGAATATAGACTACAGCAAAATGAAGAAAAAAGAACAGCAGAATGTTGGTTCTTCTCTGGAAAATAAAACGCTAAAAAGGCTTGGAACGGGGCTGAATTCGAATTATCGTTCTATTGCGGGTGTTTATAATAATAAGGGGCTGGATTATTATATGGCGAGTTCCCAGAATCCGTATCCTTATTATTTGAAGTGGTGGAAAGCGAATGGTTCATATGAGGATGGCTGGTATAATAAATTAGCCGGAAATGGTGGCTATATGGACCAGTCAAATGCTGTTTTTAAGAGTTTCTCTCTTAAGTCGAACTATCCGCCTGCGTATAAATATGCTGGAATTTCCAATGTTTATGGGCATGGTTACAATATGACGTGGTTGCCACCTGCTTCTGGAATTTCTAATCCGGTCCAGTCTTCGCCATATGCATATTATCAGCAAATTCGTTACGAACCTTTTGGAACTGTCGAAATGACTAAGTCTAAAAGGAGCGATATCTCATGGTATGATGATAGCCGTCTGTATCCAGATGCGGATTGGGGCGATGTTGGTGTTTATATGGTTGTTGATGCTGAACCGGTTAGCTTGCGCCATCAACAGTATGATCGCTATGTCCTGATCAATCCGAATGAACAGTTTTCTCCGGATCCCGTAAATGAAATGTTGTCAGCAAGGTCCTATAGAATTATTAAGGATGCTACGAATTTTTCTGTGGTTTATGCAGGCAAGAATCGGCCTTCGGATCCGTCTTCTGATGCCAGGGGGCCTCAAATTTATGTAGGACTTCATAATCGGGGCGATGTTTTCTATGATAATGAAGATGCAATGAAATATTCTACTGCGGCTAGGGACCTTGATAATTACATATATAATAATAGAACGACCGAAATCGTCGCTGCAGGGGACTATATGGTTCGTCTTAATACGGGACATCTGGCTGCTGAAGCGCATGCTGCAAATGCCATTACTGTTGGTGCAGTAGATGCTTATAGTGGAGAGATTACGAGCTATAACTCGACAAAGTCGAAATATTGCACTTTTGGTATTGGCGGGTGCGATGGACTTTCTAATACCAATGAAGGGTCCAGAAAACCGGAAATATACAACTATTCTCACTTCTATTTCTTGGATGAATGGAGAGAGTATACGGATTTGTCTTCTGGAGTGCAGTACAGCTATGATCCTTTCTATGATGGCAATGAAATGTCGGCTGCTTATACGGCAAGTATGGTTGCTGAACTTCTGTCGGTCAATCCGTTCTATCGCTGGCACCCGGAAGTCGTAAAGGCTTTGTTGCTGACTTCGGGGGATGTCTCTGTGTCTCCTCCTTATCCTGAATACAATCCGGTAACATCGGAAATTCCGTCTTACCGTAGCTTGGTTTTCGATAAAAATCACAATTCCTACTTCCATGAATCTCGTTATTGGGTTGGCGAAACGCAGCGGCTGAAAACGCATGTTGAACCTTATAGCGAAAGAAAAGAAATTCGCTTTAAAGTCAAACGCCCAGCTGGCAAGACGAATTTTAAGGCTGCAATTGCATGGCTGAGCAGTGGTAATGATATTGCAAATCTTGGCAGGGTTCCTCAGGATTTTGATTTGTATGTGTATGAAAGTAATGACGGCAATGTGGATAATATAGATGTCTATAACTCCCATGCATCATCTATTAGTGGCATTGACGCTTACGAAAAAATCTCGTTTACATCGAATGCTAATTACCTGGTGTTCCGTATTCTTCTTTATCGTGATCTCGAAGATTCTGAAAATAATGGACAGATGGTCTTGGGTTTTGATGTAGCCGCTAAATAGTGACTGCTGAATAGGAAATGCTTGAGAAAGACTCGTCGGCATATGCGGACGAGCCTTTTTGTATGCAAAAACTATGTCTGATATGTAAATTTTTGATTTTGATATGGCTTGTTTGTGCCTTGTTGGTTTTTCTTGCTTTTTGTGCGAAAAATGTTATTTTGTGTAATTTATGTGAAATAATGCGCCTTTGTTTGAATTACTTTTTTGTAAAAAATGAGTATAAAATATTGATTTTGATTTGAATATCTTATATTTAAAGTACATATTTGTGAAGGAGTGAAATATGAAAAAGGAAATTGCTTTATTAGTTGCTGCCGGTTGCATTGGCGCTGGTGCAGCTACGGTGAATTACGACCTTTTGGGGCGTAAGGGAAGTAAAATGAATTCCCCGATGGTCTATAGAAATATAGATTACAGCAAAATGAAAAAACAAGAACAACAGAACATTGGTTCTTCTCTGGATGCTAATGTTTTGGCAAAAAAGGCATCAGGTCTTGTAAATAGAGCGTATTCTGCGGAAGGCCGCTTCTTTAACCGAGGCTGGACCGGAGCGGACGACTGCTATACGAACTATAGTAATACGAACTATCGATGCTTCTATAATTTTACTTCGCATTCTTACTATTATACGACGCTTTCTTCTCATCGAGGAAGCTTGTTTTATGCTTATGGCCCGTATAATGATATTGGCTATATATATCAGTCGAATGAGTTTTTTAAATACATCCCCGTTCCTGATGATTATATAAATCCAAACTTCTATACGGAAAACAATTTTTCTCGTGCCAATAATCAAGGGTATAGTTTCTCGTATAATAATTCTTTCAATTTCAATAATCCTGTACAGACATCTCCCTATGGAGATGGAAGTCAAATTCAGTACAAGAATTTCAAAGATGTTAGAGACGGAAGTTCTTATTCTGATAGACAGTATATATCGGTTTGGTATGGTGCACAGAATTCCGCTAATTACGGTAATGCTGCTTATACTAGCCAGCCGTATACTTGGGCGGTCGAATGGAAAAATGACTGGACAAATGTTGGCATCTATGTGCCTTTAAATGCAATGCCGGTCAAGATGGCTCAAAATGATCAGGTTAAATATGTAGAAGTTTCTCCGGTCAGTTATTGGCAAGTTCCAACAAATGAAATTGAAGCTTCGAAAACAATTAAAATATTAAAGAATTCTTCAAAGAAATCCGATATTTATGTGGGTTCTGCGGAATATCCGAGTTATCCGAGCAATATTCAAAAGGATAACATTTATATGGGCCTTCGTGCCCGTAAGCCCATGGCGGGCGGATTTATGCCTTCTGGATTGTATTACTCGGATGAAGCGCGTACGCTCGATAACTACATCTATACCAATCGTACTGTAGAAATTGTTGCTGCGGGTGAAGGAAGCGGATCCAACAGAAACTTTGCAAATATCGCCCACGCTGTAAATGCTATTACCGTTGGCGCTGTTGATCCTACAAGCGGTAATGCTACTGCATATACACCTAATGTTCGACCCAGATATTGCACTAGCGGAATCGGAAACTGCAATTCGAACAGTTCTTACAATACTGGAACTACAAAGCCGGAAATCAGCAATTATACTCATTTCTATTTTAATGAAGGTGGCGATAATTCGGATAAAGGCCGAAGGTATACGGCGTCTTGGGGTGCCGTTTCGACATATGATCCTTATTACGATGGTACGTCGATTTCTGCCGCATATACGGCAGGTATGGTTTCGGACCTTCTGGCTACAAATGCTTTCTACCGCAGGCATCCTGAAGTTGTTAAGGCCACATTGCTGACGTCGGCAAGTGTGACGGGCGTTCCGACCTATGCAACTTTGTTGCCGCCTCGTTCCTATACAGATGTAAACCATGCTTATCCGTATAAACATGAATCCCGTTTCTGGGTTGGCGATATCAATAAGATGAAAACTCATGAGGATCCTTATGGCAGAAAGGAAATCAGATTTAAGGTTAAAACTTCTGATTTTGAATCGAATAATTTTGTGGCTGCTATTTCCTGGTTGAGTAGTGGTGACGATATTGCAAATCTTGCTAAGATTCCTCAGGATTTTGACCTTAGGGCTTATGCAAATAATTCAGGCGATCTTAATGATCTTGGAACCTTCCTGGATTCTTCTTTAAGTTCCATTGATGCTTTTGAAAAGGTTTCCTTCTCGACAAGTGCAAACTATATTGTGTTTGTTATTACCTTGTATTCTGATGATGTGAATAGTGAAAATCATGGACAGGTTGTCTTAGGCTTTGACATGATGTCTCGCTAATTCAAGTTCATAAAAATTCTACAGTCTGGTTTGTAATGCCTCGCTAGCTTATTGTTGGCGGGGTTTAACTTATTGTAAATAATTTTATATGTTGTTATATATGGGAACTATTTTATTATTTTATAAATACCTATAAAATAATAAAGAGAGAGGGTGTAAATGAATAAAAAAATGGCTTTCATTGTGGCTCTAGGTTGTGCCTATGCCGGTGCTGCATCTACTGTAAATTATGACCTTCTTGGTCGCAAGGGGAGCAAGATGAATTCCCCGATGGTCTATAAGAATATAGACTACTCCAAGATGAAAAAGGAAAAACAGCAGGTCGGATCTTCACTGGAAGTGAAGTCCTTGGCGAAAAACGCGGGTCCAGGTTTTCAGAATAACGCGGATGCCATAATGGGTATTTTCAATAATAGAGGGTTGGAACATCAAAATAGCACTTACCCTTACTATATGAAACGGTACTTCCAGCAAGGTGCTCCTCTTGAAGGCTGGTATAGCACTTTGGGAGGGGAGTCTGGGTACATGAAGCAATCCAATCAGGTCTTTTTCCCAGTCCCGATGGAACGCAAGAATCCGGTTAACCTGCAATACGGTGTAAGAACGAATGTTCCATCAAGTGAATATTCCCTTTCGACAACGAATTATACCTTCAATAACAATTCGCAGCCATCTCCTTACAGCTATTCTCAGTATGGCAATACCGAGATGATTAACTATATGCCGTTTTCCGCTATTGAAAACTACGCCAAGAGGTATTCGATTTGGTGGTATGACAATCCGTCGTATACGCCGAATCCAGAAGAATGGGACGATGTGGGTATTTATATGTCCATAGACGCCCTTCCGGTCAAATTGGATCCGAATAAGTCTGTTCCGTATCTTAAGCTTGGGGCTGGAGAATTGTTCGAACCTACGCCTGAAACAGAAATGCTGTCATCAAGAACGTATGATGTTATAAAGACGACGGCGAAGAATTCTGTGATTTTTGTCGGTAGCGAGTTCCCTGTAATGCCGGAAGACCATCCGTTAAATCCGAATCATCGCAGTCCGTTGATTTATATGGGAATTCATAATCGCCAATATGGAAATGTCGATAACCAGATCGCGAAGCAATATTCGTTTGAATCGATGGTTGTTGATAATGGAGTATATAATAGGCGTTATGTTGAAATTGTTCCTGCCGGAAATTTTACAGTGAGAAATAATTCAGGGCATCTTGGGCTGGAAGCTCATGCAGCCAATGCCATTACGGTGGGTGCAGTCGATGCTGAGACTCGAAAAATCACGAGTTATAACTCGACTCACTCCTATTATTGTACTCTAGGTTTAGGACAATGCAATGATGGAAATAATTTGAGGATTGGTCCCCGTAAGCCTGAAATCTACAATTTTTCTCATTACTATTTTGATCATCAATCTAATAGCAACTATCCTCAAGAACAGAAACGAGTCTATACGAACAGATCTACTGGAATTGCCTATACCTATAAACCGTATTACGACGGTTCCGAAATGGCTGCTGCATATACGGCAGGGCAGATCGCGAACCTTTTGTCGGCAAATCCGTACTATCGCTGGCACCCGGAAATGGTGAAGGCCTTGATGCTTACTTCTGGGGATGTCTCCATAAACACTCCATATCCGAATGAAACTCCGGTAACGACAAAGATGCCTTCTTATTATAGCATGCTTACGGACCAAAATCACAATGAAGTTTTCCATGAATCCCGCTATTGGGTGGGCGAAATCAGTAAGCTGTACACGCATTATACAGACGATGGAAAGAAAGAAATTCGCTTCAGTGTCAAGCGTCCTACAGATAAGAGTAATTTTACCGCAGCGATTGCTTGGTTGAGCCATGGCTTTGATCTTGTTGATGCTGGTAGAGTTCCTCAGGATATTGACCTTTATGTGTATGAAAGCAATACTTCGAATGTGAATAATCTTTCTAATTTAAAAGCCTCATCAACTGATGGATATAATTCATATGAACGTAAATCGTTTACGTCAAATGCAAACTATCTTATTTTCCGCATTCTTGTTTATGCCGATTACACTTTGGATAGTTCAGAAAATAAAGGTAAAATTGTCCTTGGCTTCGATCTCGCTGGTATCTAGTTCCTGTGAAGCCTAAATGCTAAAAATGCCCCGATGGAAAAATCCGTCGGGGTGTTTTTGTTTGTTTAAAATGGTTAAATAACTTTGTCTGTGACTATGCGCCATTCGCCGGGCTTTAAGTTCCCTAGCGGAATGTTTCCGATTTGCACGCGGACAAGGCGGAGGGTCGGGAAGCCAACGGCTGCGGTCATGTGGCGCACTTGACGGTTCTTGCCTTCGATAAGCGTGAGTTTTACCCAGCTGGTGGGAATATTGGCGCGGTAGCGCACTGGCGGGTTGCGGGGCCAGAGCCAGTTGGGTTCTTCGGCGATTTCTGCCTTGCAGGGCTTAGTGTGGTATCCTTTGATGTCCACGCCTTTAGAAAGTTTTAGGATGGCTTCCTTGGTAATTTGTCCGTCAACTTGTGCGAGGTAGGTTCGCGGATGTTCGTATTTGGGGTCTAGAAGCTTTTTGATGAGCTTTCCGTTGTCGGTTAGGAGTAACGCACCTTCACTGTCGTGATCGAGCCTGCCTGCCGCATAGATGTCTGGCGGGAACCCGAATGAATTTAGGGCTAAATGTCCTGATTCTGGGGTGAATTGGCTTAATACGCCATAGGGCTTGTTGAAAATAATAACAGTTGACATGCCTCCTAATGATAAAAAATTTTATATTCAAAGCATGATTGATATTTACACTTTGGCGAAAAATCCGCTTGTATTCCAGAAGCCGAGAACGATTACTTCGGCTTATATTGACGTGTCAGGAAAGATGGGTCTTGCGCAGACAGTGCTCATGGTCCAGGACAATATTACGGAAAATTTTGGATCCATGAAAATGGACAATTTCGTGGTCAAGGAAAAGGGTGGCTTTTGGGTTGTTTATAAGGCCAAATTCAAATTCTTGAAACGTCCGTACTGGAAAGATAAAGTTGTCACGACATCCTTCCCGGCAGATAATCAGCTTATCCGCTTGAACGAAAATACGGCGATTACGACGATTGACGGTGAACCGATTATTTTTGCAAAACAGGAAATATGCTGCTTGAGCTTTGATCGTCATCGTCCGATGCGCCTTTCTGCGGTAGATTTTCCGACAGAAGGTTTTCCGGAAGCGTTCATGACGGATGATTTCGATCGCTTTAATGTGAAGCCTGAAGAATATCAGGAAGTTTATCAGCAGAAGGTCTTGCCGCAACATATCGATATGTCGCACCACATGAACAATATCGAATATGTAAAGCTCGCGTTGAACGTCTTTAGCGCGTCTGACTTGGAACTTTGCATTCCTTCGGAACTTGAAGTCCATTATCTGGGCGAATCTAAGGAAGGCCAGGTTTTAAAGGTGTTCCGTGCGGATCATAATGGCGCAACTTACATGCGCATTCTCGATGAAACGGACCGTCCTGTTTTCGAAATGAAACTCAGAATGATGTAGCCTACTCTAGAATGTTGAAGAATTCCGGACGATGAAAGTCCGGTTTTTCTGTTTCTATGGGAAATGCGCTGAGGTAATGGGGCGTGTTTGCTTTATCGGCGCATTTGTAGAGGTTTCCACAGAGTGGAGCTTCAAATGCTTTAATTCCGAAAATCTCGGCTGGAATTTCAACAGTCATAGTCCAGTAGACGCTGTCGTCCTGGATGCTTGGCGTGGTTCCTGAACGCTTGATCTTTGCGATAGTATCGAGCGAAAGCGTTTGTCTGTTCTCACGGCCAGTACCTCGGGCGGCAAGCACAAAGCCTCGGCTTGTCGTTTCGAAATTGAAATATTCAGCCGGGTTTGCCGGGTTCTGCAAGAAAATTTCCACGCAGGAATCTTCCCAGCTTCGACCGTTGTCTTCTTGAACGGCGGCGCGGTAGCAGTCTACGGGTTCTTCGACGGTGAATTTAACTGTGATTATGCGGGGAGTCCATGAAAAATCAGCGGTAACCATCGGGTGGATAATTCCCTGATTTGCAGTCCATTTCATATTCGGTTTTAAAAGCATGAAAACAAGTTAGCAAAAACAAATGGTGATTAAACATTGTTTAAACAGTGTTTAATCACTTTTTATTCTATTGAAAACGCTGAAATTGAATTAAAAACGCCATATGTAGCTTTTGGCATGGCTTTTGCAATATTGGGTGCGATTCCGCAAAGGTATGAATGTACCGATAGCGGCGAACCTTAAAAATAGGAGGCCGATATGGCTGAAAAGACAGAAAAGAAAACATCGAATATCCCTGCTATGTCCCCGGCATTTGATTGCCTTGCTGTGACTAACGTGCAGGTTTATCCGTTTAAGGAAGGCGCAAATCTTGGGCACATGAAGGGCGTTGCTACGATTGTGCTGAATGACCAGATTCAGATTCGCGGGCTTCGCGTGATGGATGGCGAAAACGGAATGTTTGTGGGGTATCCGATTGATACTTTCTATAAAGGGGAGGATTATCGCACCGTTTGCTTGCCTATAACTCGCCAGCTGAGAGAACATATTGAAAGCTGTGTGCTTGAAAAGTATCAGGCCGCAGTAGCATAAGGTAGGTGTAAATTGTTTCGCAGAATCCGTTCTTATTGCTTGTTTGGAATAAAGGCTGTTCCTGTCAGTGTGGAAGTCGATGCCGCTCAAGGACTGCCTGGGTTTACTCTTGTCGGACTCCCGGACAATGCGGTAAGGGAATCTCGAGAACGTGTTGTTTCTGCGATACGCTCTATCGGGAAAGTGGTGACTGGTTTTCGTACAACGGTGAACTTGTCGCCTGCGGATTTGCGAAAGGAGGGGAGTGCTTTAGACCTTCCGCTTGCGATTGGCTTGCTTGTTTCGACTGGGGAGATTGAAGTCCCTCAGCTGGATCGCTATGTCTTTGTGGGCGAACTTTCATTGGATGGTTTGTTGAAGCCTGTCCGTGGTGTGTTATCCATTGCAATGAATTTGTCTACAGAACATGACTGTATTCTTGTGATCCCGCATGGGAATGTTCAAGAAGCCTCGTTAGTGGAAGGTCTTCGTTATGTTTGTGCAAGTTCTTTAGGGGAGTGCGTTGAAATCCTAGAACGTAATTCTAGTCAGGATGTAAAAATTGCAAAAGGCATCTCTTCGTGTCATGTAAGTGTTAGTAATGAAATTCCCGATTTCAAGAATGTAGTGGGAATGGATGGCGTAAAGCGTGCTCTTGAAATTGCTGCGGCGGGAGCGCATAATTTCTTGTTGGTGGGATCGCCCGGTGCTGGTAAGACACTTTGTGCGAAATGCTTGCCGGGAATCCTCCCGGAGATGACTGAACAGGAAATTTTGGAAACGACGCGTATTCATTCTTGTGCACTCCGAGCAGGCGATTCTGATGCGTTCAAACCCGTGCTTACGCGCCCGTTTCGTTCACCGCATCATTCGGCATCGATGGTGTCGCTTGTGGGCGGCGGAACCCGGCTTTTGCCAGGGGAGGCCAGCTTGGCTCATAATGGAGTTTTGTTTCTGGATGAACTGCCTGAGTTTAACCGGAGCGTTTTGGAAGCTTTGCGCGAGCCTATGGAAGAAGGTGAAATCTCGGTTAGCCGTGCGAGTGGAACTGTTATATGGCCTGCGAGATTTATGATGGGAGCTGCGATGAATCCGTGTCCGTGCGGCTATTCTATGGACCCGAAGCGCGAGTGTACTTGCCTGCCTGAGGCTCGTAAACGCTACCGTGAAAAAATATCGGGACCGCTATTGGACCGTATCGATATACAGGTGAGCGTCCCTCCTGTTGATGCTGCGATGTTTGTTTTAAAAGGACGAGGGGAGTCGTCTGCTGATATTCGCAGACGCGTGTGTAAGGCGCGGGCTGTTCAGCGTGAACGCTTCCGCAATTTACCTTTTAAATCCAATGCTGAAATGTCGTCGGAGTATGCAAGAAAATTTGCAGAGATGACTCCTGCCGTAGAACATTTTGCTGTAAATGCTGCGGCCAAGATGGACTTGAGTGCGCGCGGTTACTTTAGGTTGTTAAAAGTTGCGCGAACGATTGCCGATTTGCGTGGCACCTCTGCTGTAGACATCATGGACCTCTCCGAAGCCTTGCGATATCGAGCCTTTAGAGGATCGTAACTTCAATTCTTAATTCCGAAGTCCTAACTCCTAATTAATTTAATGCTTGCTTCGGCGCCTAGACAGCCAGGAACGGCTTTAGGCTTTGCAACGGAGACTTCGACGGCTGTGGCTTTTGAATAATGCTCTAGAACGTATTCTGCGGTTTTTACGGCTAGCGTCTCGACAAGCTTGAAACAAGAAAGGCGGATGAACCCTTTTAGTTCTTCCGCCAGCTTTGCATAGTCGATAGATTCGTTTAAATCTTCTGTTTCTGCAGCTTTTGCGAAGTCCAACCAAAGAGTGAGGTTCAAGATGATTGGTTGTTCGTTTACGCGTTCGTAGGGGAGAACACCAACGATGCAATCAAATTGAACGTCTTTGAGCCGGATTCGCCCTTGTTCCATTACCATGCGAACAAAACGATAGCTGTGGTCAAGGAGATTGCCGATACGCCGAACCAGATGTTGCGGCCCATTGCGTAAGAATCTTTTGTATCCTTGTTGACTTTCATTCTGTTCTTGAGATCTGCATAAGTCCAGTTGGCTGCGGCGAATGCTGTCGGATCAGTTGTTTTCTTATAGTAGTCTACGCAGGCTTCTTGGTTTGTAACACCCTTGATCTTGCTGCATGCTATGGAGATCTTTTCTTCGGCAACATTGGCGACCTTTTCAAGATCCTTGTATGCGTCGTTAGCTTCGCTGGACTTCATTTGCTGGAGTACGCCAAGAACGGCGCTGCCTGCTGCAACTGCGGAGAGGGCGACTGCGCTCCAGAAGCGAACTTCGTCTGCAATACCGAAACGATCCTTAACGTCCTGTGCTGCGGCAGAGGCTGAATAATCGCGGGCGTCGGCACGGGAATTTGTGTTGTTCAGGTCGCCAGAAACGTCGTAGCTGCTGCCGTTCTTTGCTGCGATGATGTCTTCATCACAGGAAACATCAAATTCGTCGCATTCTTGCTTCGGTGCGGTGCTTGTTGCGGCGGGGGCTTCGTTTTTAAGGTCGATCTGAGTTCCATTTATAAATGCGACAGCGGATGTTGCACCTGGGATATAGACGAACTTGCCGTCGAAGTATACCTTTTCGGCATCGTCACCCGGCTTCATGCCGCGACGTTCATAAAGCTTAGCTTTGACGACATCGCTGTAGGAGGTGCCCGAGGGTACGCTCAATGCTGTCATGGAAGAAATGTCACCGACTTGGCCGATGTAAAGCTGATAGGCGTTAAGGCCAGATTCCTGAGCAAACTTCTGACGGAGGACGATTTTTCCAGAAGGAACAGATGCAGCTTCGTCAACAGAAGCTGTGCTCAGTTCGCCGTAAGAGGCGAAAACCTGGTTGTCAGACGAGACGGCATCTTTAGCCGTGAAATCAGCAATATCATAAACTCCAGCGAATGCTGCTGCAGCGGAAAGGCAGAGGGCCAATAAGAAAGAACGCTTCATCGTATCTACTCCGAATAATCCAATTTTTTTGGAAAAATATATAAAAAAAACACCAATAGTGAATTATATAATTTTTTTTCACGACTAGAATCGCGATTTAGGCGAATAAATTATTTGTGTGATGAAAATGTCAAGTTATAATATGAAATACCGTCTCGCTTGTAAAAATCTGGTTACGAAGTTCCGTTTTTTTCTAATGACCAATAGCTAACGACTAATAACGGTCGTTTGGATTTACTATATTTAAGCGCGTAAAATTTTAACCCTAAAAAAGAAGGTGCTATAATGGCAAAGCTTTCTATCGAAGATCTCGAACTCGCCGGCAAGCGCGTGTTCATCCGTGTTGACTTCAACGTTCCGCAGGACAAGGTGACTGGCGAAATCACCAACACCAAGCGTATCGAAGCCGCTCTCCCGACCATCCAGTACGCTCTCGACAAGGGTGCAGCCGTCGTGCTCGCTTCCCACCTCGGCCGTCCGAATGGCGAAAAGAACATGAAGTACACGCTCGCTCCGGTTGCCAAGAAGCTCGAAGAACTCATCAAGAAGCCGGTGAAGTTCCTCGCTGACTGCGTTGGTCCGGAAGTTGAAGCTGCCTGCGCTGCTATCAAGCCGGGTGAAATCATCCTCCTCGAAAACCTCCGCTTCCACATCGAAGAAGAAGGCAAGCGCAAGATCAAGAACGCCGATGGCACCGAAACTAAGGAAAAGGCCGACAAGGAAGCCGTGAAGGCCTTCCGCGCAAGCCTCACCAAGCTCGCTGACGTCTACGTGAACGACGCTTTCGGTACCGCACACCGCGACCACTCTTCCATGACGGGTGTCGAACTTCCGCAGCGTGCCGCTGGTTTCCTCATGAACAAGGAACTCAAGGCATTCGACCAGGTCCTCAACAATCCTCCGCGTCCGTTCCTCGCCATCCTCGGCGGTGCAAAGGTTGCTGACAAGATCCAGCTCATCAACAACCTCCTCGACAAGGCCGACAAGATCATCATCGGCGGTGGCATGGCTTTCACCTTCAAGAAGGTCCTCAACAACATCGAAATCGGTTCTTCTTTGTTTGACGAAGAAGGTGCCAAGCTCGTTCCGGATCTGATGGCCAAGGCTAAGGCTGCTGGCAAGGAAATCATCCTCCCGGTCGACTACATCGCTGCAGACAAGTTCGCTGCCGACGCTGCCACGAAGGCTGTTTCTGACGCCGAAGGCATTCCGGCTGGCTGGATGGGCCTCGATGTGGGCGCTGAATCCACCAAGCTCTTCGTGAACGCTATCAAGTCCGCAAAGACCATCGTTTGGAACGGTCCTGCAGGCGTATTCGAATTCGAAGCCTTCGAAAAGGCTACCAAGGCTATGGCTGACGCTATCGTCGAAGCTACCGCTGCTGGCGCAATCACCGTGATCGGTGGTGGCGATACCGCTACGGCTGCCAAGAAGTACGGCGCTGACAAGAAGGTGACCCACACCTCTACGGGTGGTGGCGCTTCCCTCGAACTCCTCGAAGGCAAGGTGCTTCCGGGCGTCGCTGTCTTGACTGATAAGTAACTGATTATGAGGCGAGTGAAGCGCGAACGCATGCGTTCGCATTTCCGAGCCTAGAATTTTGCGCTTGCGCAAAAAATTGGATTTTAAAGACTCTGCAACATAGTTTGCGGAGTTTTTTATATTAACTCGCATGAAAATTATTTTGTTGTGTATTGCGTTGTTGATTATGCCGAGTTTGGCGGATGAACTGGCTACTGTTACGCCTGTTGATTCAGCGGCGTATTATGACAGTTTAGCCAATTATAATTACCAAAGGTTTCGTGCTAACGAGTCTATGTCCGATGTGTTTTATTGGACGAGTGTTGGATTGTCTATTGCCACCCCGATTTTGGTGTTTGCCGCTAGAGGAGCTGCAGATTGTTATGGACCTGAAGGATGCCGAGGGGGGTATGTTGTTTTGGATGCTGCTGCGATTACCGCTGTGATTTTATTCTTGCCTTCTTGGATTACTTATGGCGGTTTCAGCATCGCGAAAATCAGGCGTCAGCGGGATTTCTATAATTACAATCGAAAAAAAGAGGAATTTTTAGAGCAACGAAAACTGAATGACGCTGAATTCGTCAGTTTGCAAGTAGGATTCGCTCCCTTGCTGAATCCTCTGGATGGGCGCTACGGCGCTGTTTTGGCGTTTTCGTTCTAGCTTTGATCGCCTTGCTTTGGCTCGGCGGTTTCGTCGTGTTCCTCGATTTTTGAGACTTTGGTGAACCAGTAGTCTTCGCTGTTGATGGAACTCATGTTGCCGATGAGCTGGTCTAGGTCGAGATTCTTGATGTCGTTGTTTTCGTTTGGCATAGTACGAATATATATTTTTATAGGAAAAGGTGATGCCGCCCTAGAACAAGTCCGGGGTGACAATCGTCCGGATAACTATGTGAAAAGGAGCTTTTATGTCGATTGCCGAAATTTCAAAGAAATTCCATGCGGATAAGCGCGGTAACTGTGCCATGGCTGTGGCTTATGGCTATGCACGAGCAACGGGCAAGTCTGAAGAAGAAGCGGTGAAGGCTGCCGAGATGTTCCGTGCTTTTGGCGGTGGCAAGGCTCCTGACGGCTTGTGCGGTGCGCTCTATGCTGCCAAGATGATGCAGCCGGACCATGCCGAATCAATCCAGGAATTCTTTAAGCGCGGCGCTCAGGGTTTTATCAGGTGCCAGGAAATTCGCCCGAACAAGATTATTCCGTGCAACCGCTGCGTGGAACTTGCCGGCGAGGCATTGGACTTTCTTGAAAAGTAATTATACCCGAACGTTCAGTAGGTCTTCTTCCCAGGCGTCTTTTAGCTTGCGAAGGGCTTCGAGGGACTTGTCGTCGGCGAGGCTTTCATCGCGGGTCTGCATGAGCTGCTTATAGCTTTCGGCAAGTTCTGTGGCGTGTGGATAATCTGGGGCGAGTTTTGCGAGTTCGCCTAGTATTGCTTCGTCGGAGTACAGGCGGGCGATTCCTTCGAGCGAGCGTTCGATATACTTTGATTTTTCGTTTTCTTGCTTGAACGCTTCTGCTTCTTTAAATTCGAGAGGCGTAATCTTGTCTATCCATGCCGTTTCTGCGATGTATAACTCGTTGTCTTCTGCGATCGCATCCTTGCGGCCAAATATTTCCAACTGCGACTTGAGGAACGGCCGATAGCTTTCTACATCGATATTTAACGAATTTTTTTCTGCAAAATCAGCGAGATTTCTGAGATTTGCCTCGGATGGATTGTTCAGGAGGCATTCTTTGAGTACTGCAAGCTGATCTTTGGGGGGAAGTCGTTTGAATGATTCGGATCTGGAGCTGTTTGCGCGGATTCTGAGCCGCAAAATGCGTAACAGCAAGAGCATCATGATGACAAAAAATACAATGGACCAATTCATGGGCGAAAAAATAGATAATCCAGCCAGAATCAGTCTCGAAAAAAGAATGAACATCTAGATATTATACAGGAGGTGTCAAAAAATCTCAAGATTTTATGTTTTTACATATATTTTGCATTATTACGCGACCTCATTCCTTTTGAATTGGTTTATATTTAGGTGGAATTGTTGTAACCTATTATTAGGTGGAGATTGGAATATTATGAAATTAAATAAATGGATTACCCTTAGCGCATTGTTTGGCTGCTCTGTAGCTTTTGCTCAAAACGCTCAGGATGTCCGTACGCTGGATATTATTATTCGTGATTTTCAACCGAATCATCCTGACTTCGAAAACTTCTCCGAAGAATCTGTTCAGCATTTGGATCAAATTTATAACTACCAGGTGGGTAACGCAGCCATGAAGTTCTTTGGCTACGATGATGACTGGTACATGAAGGCCGATCAATATCACAAAACCTGTGGTAACATGAATACGATTAACATGGGGTATGGCGCAAAGATTGGTACGGATGGTCTTCCGATGACTCCAAATATGTCTTTGCCAGGGTATTTGCAGGGAACTTCTGTTACGAATCAGACCTTGGAATACGGCGAGTGTTCTGATAAAAATAACGGTAATACACTGCGTGGTTACAAAAATGCACAACCTGGTGTAAGTGGTTACAAGTGTCCGAATGGCGGCACAAACTGGGCAAACCCGGTGATCTACACGCCTGGTATGGTATATCCTTATTTGGAGTTTACCATGGCGCCTGGAAGTGACAAAATTGATATGCTCTATGATGTGCATATCAAGAAACAGACGGAAGCCTGCGATAACCAGTTCTTTGATCAGTGGTTTACTGATGTTCCGACTATAAATAAGACTGTTTATGCGACCATGGATATTGGTAAGGATCCTCAAGGTTCCAAGTACTACATCTACGACTATAACTATAACAATGGTGGTTATTCTCCGCTTGATAGTATTGATCCTGTTTCAAGAGAAAGAGTCGGTGATAAGTCTTGTAATGCAAAAATTCAGCCCAATAAAGTATGCGAACAGTTTGGCGCACAGACTCTCTCTATTTTCTGTCCTCCATATGCTTATGAATGGGCCGATAAGCAGTACGACTACATGGGCCAAAATACAGCCCAGCTCTGTAAAGACTGGTTGCTTTTGGGTGGCCCGCGTTCTATAAATGCCGATGGTGCTGGACACAGCGCTGCTTATGTTGCTGCGGCAAGAAATGGTAAGCTCGGTATGCAGCATCTTCGCAATTACGCTTTTACCATGATGGGTTACGCAAGCTTCAAGTACAAGAATTCAAACCAGTTAAACGCAGCCGGACAGCTTGATCCTGAAGTGTTCGAATTTGCTGGTGACGATGATATGTGGATCTTTGTGGATGGCGTACTTGTTGTGGACTTGGGCGGTACCCACCTCTCTGCTCCTGGCAAGGTTAATATTTTCACATTGGCTGCAAATAATCATGGTTGCCATACGGGTGAACCTCTTTCGACTTATTCTAACTGCACGGGGGCGTCTGACGCTACGGGTTGGGCCGATGATACTTGGCATCATTTGCATTTCTTCTATGCAGACCGTCAGTCTGATGGCTCTAACATTTACATCCGTACGTCTCTTGCAGAACTTGCTCCGTCTCGCTATGGTCAGCCTACAGTGAATAATGTCGTTGTGAAGGTGGACGATAAGGGTGTTTCTCATAACAGCATGTACATGAACGTACCCCTTGCGGATTCCAGCTTAAATATGATCTTGGCAAATAAAGACGCCATACCTCCGATGGTTGTTATGCGTGATGTGACTGTTCTTGGTCCTGATGGAAAACCGTTAAAAACCCTTGCTGGAACTGATTCCGTAGTCACTATGGTTTACGGTTTCTATGTGACTTCCTTAACAGGACCGACTGATAAGGGGGCCGATGGTCAAATGTATCAGTTTGAAGGTAAGGTGATGGGTTTGGATGCGAATGGAAATGTGGTGGAAGTGCCTGGTGGTCTCCTGGGTGGCGACCGAATTGCATTCAATGTGCCGTGGAGCCAGGGCCTTGAAGACGACGGCAATAGCGGCTATCCTAAATATGTATGGGATCAGCTGATGCAGTGGTCTCACAAGACTACATATTATATTGCATCTGTGTCTGGCAAGCATGTTGAAGGATATGATGAACGTGAAAAGTGGGGCCAGATTTCTTATACCGCTCAGGCTATTGTGGCCGTGATTCCGGATGATCCTGCTTATGACCGTCCAGACTTTTCAAATGAAGCTCAGACGCTTTCGGATTTGGCCGATAGGAGTGAAGACGGAAAGCTTCCGACTGATATGACGGCTGACCTCGTGTTGACCCCGATCCCCGCTGTTGCTGGTGTTGACCCGATTAAGTGGGCTAAGGATAATGCGGATAAGCTTACTGGTTCACCCCGTCAGGGAAATACGGCTTATGCTCCGGGAACTTCTGTTGTGTACGGTGCTGGACAGGGAACCAATTCGACACTTTGCTATAGCAATGATGCTTCGACGATTCCGGGTAAAAAGAGCAATGAATCTTGCACCCAGTGGTCTTTCCCGACGACTCAGCCGTTCCATGTGAATATCCGTGTGTTTGACCACCTGGGCCACTTTGTGAATCAGTACAATAAGCGCGTAACACCAGATGATTTCAAGAAGGCTTTGGCTGGTAAATCTTCTGCTTATGATAAGATTGATACTGTTCCGGCAATTGGCTGCACGAACCAGATGTATGGTTCCGATCCTACGTCTGCTACGGGTGCAATGCTTGCAACAATCAAGATGTATCCGGTAACTGAAAAGGGTCGCTTGCTTGCTACGGGTCCGTATATTTATCAGATGACCGTCGTGATGGATCAGTTTGAATATTGCTATAAGAGCTATGGTAATAAGCTTACTGATATGACCATGCCGTTCATGCGTACTACGGAAACGATTAGACGCGGTTATCGCAGAACTCCGAAAAAGTAATATTAGTTCGTTGAAAGTTTAAAATACCCTGTGGTGAACGCCACGGGGTGTTTTTTTTCAATAGTCATTGGTCTTTGGTTATTAGAAAAAACGCGAGAATTGTTGTTGGGATTGCTCGCGGGGATCGTGATGGATTGATTAGAGAGGCTTTGCGATCAATGCGAAGGGTTCTGCATCGGTAATGCGGACGCGGAGCGTTTGACCCGCAGGGAATGTGCCTTGGAGGGCCACGGGGCGGTAAGCTGCATTGCGGGCAATGGTGGTTCCGGCGCGGTAGCCTTGCTTTTCTGTGATGACGGTGCATTCGTCGCCAATCCATTCGCGGTTGTTTTCGAGGGCGATTTGCTGGAACGCTTCGGCGAGAATCGCGGAACGCTCGTGCTTGACGGCGTCGGGAACTGCTTGACTGGATGCTTCGAGACGCGCGGCGACTGTGCCTGGGCGCGCAACAAAACGTGTAATGTTGCAGACGGTCGGGCGAGTTTCTTTCAAAAGCTTTAATGTGTCGTTGAAATCAGCGGCGGTTTCAACGGGATAGCCGACGATAAGGTCGGTGCTGAGTGTGAACTTGTTGAATCGCTCGGTAAAGGCGTGTGCGAGGGTGGCGTAGTCTCGTGCGGTGTGGCGGCGGTTCATTGCCTTGAGCACGTTTTCGCTGCCGCTCTGGACGGGAATGTGGATGAACTTGTAAATGCGATCATCTGTGAAGCAGTCCAGGAGCGCTTCTTGATAGCCAAGGACATGGCGCGGATTGCCCATGCCGAGGCGGATGCGGTAATTGCCGTTCACGTGCGTTAAGATTCTTTGCGTGAGTTCGGCGAGATTTGTGTTGATGTCAAAGCCGTAGCAGGCGCAGTCTTGGCCGGTGAGCTGAATTTCAAGGCAGCCGTCATCGACGAGCGCCTGGACTTGATCCACGATGGTTTGGGGCGCAAAGCTATGGAGGCGGCCTTTGACGAGGTGCGTGCTGCAAAAGGCGCAGGCGTCGAGGCAACCTTCTTCGATGTTCACGATGCCGACGAACGGCGATTCGCGAAGGACGTTGCGAGTTAATGTAGCCGAGGCTTCGAGTTCTTTCAGGCTTGTGAATTGTACATGCGGCACGGCGCGGAGGGCTTCTTCTCGGAAATCCTTGGGAGCGCAACCCGTGATGTATATGGGAACGCCAGGGTAGGTGCTGGCTGCTTTGCGCAGAAGCTTCATGGCGCCTGCATTGCCCTTGACCGTGCAAACGTTCAAATAGAAAGCTTCGGGCTTTTCAACGTGTGTGGCGGCGAGATTCGCGGAATTATCAAGATTCGCGGGCTTCTTGGATGAAGTGCTCGCGGCATTTTCTGGATTCTCGGCATTTATGGAATGCGCGGCATTCATGGTGAGCGCCGCTTTTGCTTCCGGGAACTCGAACGTGACTTCGGATTTCTGGGAGAGAATGCGCGCGATCTTTTCGCCGTCACCGAAATTTGCGGCACAGCCCTGGCTTAAAACGACTATCATCTCTTGAATTTTTCCAGCGTGATGCCGGGGTAATAGTGCGTTAAAATCTGGATGTAACTTTGGCCAGCCTGTGCGCGGGCGCGAGCGCCCATTTGGCAAAGCCCAACGCCATGTCCAAATCCTTTGCCCTTGAGAATCCAGTCATTACCGTTTTTATGGATGCGGAAAAAGCTGGAGGGGAGAATGGTGCCGCCGCGCTTGAATAGCCAGCGGATTTTGTCTGCTTTTGCAGTGAACGAGCCGTTGTTCGTTTCGATGACGAGCGTGTGGATGCGACCGCTCTTGAGCGTGTCTTGAATGTGCATCGACTTGATGCTCGAAAAACTCGGGACGTTTGCTTTCGCTTCTTTTGCGTTTATCTGGAATAAATCGCGAAGCTCGTCTTCGGTAAATTCACGAGTCCATTCTGAGTAGTTGGATTCGCGGCACCACGGCGTTCCGTCGGGGCGGAGGTCGGGCTTGTTCTTGAGATAGGGATGGTCCGGGCGGCCCCAGGTGGCAACGCCTTCAGTTTCGCCACCGCAAGTGGAATGGTAATAGGCGGTGATGAATTCTCCGTTGTACGTCATCACGACGCCTTCGGTTTCGCGGACGGCTTTGTCTGTAAGTTCTGTGGCGCTGTGGAGGCCTTTGTAGACTTGGTCGCGTGTGTCGGCGTAAACGTCAAAGCCTTGTGCAACGCGGCTTCCAAAGTGCTTGTACGCGTAGGTGCGAGCGGCAACGGCTTGAGCCTTGAGCGCTTCGAACTTGGATTCGTCGAGTTTGCCGATTTCGTAAGGAACAACACCACGCAAGTAATCTTCGATGTCGATGACGTTAATGGCGTTTAGCTTGTTGCCATTGGCGGAGACGATAAATTCACCATTGTAGCAAGCTTTGTTGAGACCTGCTTTGTCTGTTGCGATGGCGGTGCAATCGCTAGCGGAGGAACCCGTGGCCTTGAAGACGCGTCGGTCTGCGGTTTGCTGGCGTTTTGATTTTGTCTTGATTTTGAGTTTGCCTTTAGAGGCGGTGATGTGCAGTTCTTCGTTCTTTTGACGGACGAAGATATTTGGCGCACCTACAAAGACTCCCACCTGAATAGGGCGGTTGAGCTCTTTGGCGATTTTTTGAGGAACAATGGTCTGCTCGGATACGCTGTTTGCTTCGATCGGGCTATACTCAGAATTGCCGGCCGCAAGAGATGAGGTCGCCAAAGAGAGTGTCGTCAAAGCAACTGCTGAAAATATCCGGAGCAGGCCCATGGACCTTATTTCTTTTTGAGCTTCGCCTGGGTTTCTTTTGCCATCTTGCGGAGCTTGGACTGATTCATCGTGCGGTCTGACGTCGAGATCTTATCGACAAAGAGGTCGCCGTTGAGGTGGTCGCATTCGTGCTGGATGCAGCGGGCGAACAGACCTTCGCAGTTATGAATTTCCTGGGCTTCGCCATTGATGTCAAAGAAACGAACTGTCACGCGGTCCGGACGGACAACGTTGCAGAAGATTTCCGGGAGGGAGAGGCAGCCTTCGTCGTAATCGACGTTCTTGGCATCCGGTTCAGCTTCCCATTCGGGGTTGAACATGATGTACGGACGCGGTTCCTCTTCGTCTGGAATGGCGGTGTCAATGACCACGAGACGGATGTTCTTGCCAATCTGCGGAGCGGCAAGGCCGCAGCCCGGAGCATCGTACATGGTTTCGAGCATGTCTTTGGCGAGCTGGCGGAGTTCCGGCGTGATTTCGGTGATGGGTTCGCACTTTTTGCGAAGCACCGGGTCACCGTAAATTCTGATGGGGAGAATGGCCATGATTACTTCTTTTCTTCGACCTTAGCGGAAGTGTCGTTGTTGATGACGCGGAGGATGGCAGCCTTTTCGAATTCGATGGTGGAGGTGCCAGTGCGGAGCGTGATGATGTTTTCTTCCATGCTAGCGATGGTGCCGATGATGCCTGCGGCGGTCATGACCTTGTCGCCCTTCTTGAGCTGCTTGCGCATTTCGTCCATCTGCTTCATTTCCTTCTGCTTCGGGCGGATGAAGAAGAGCCACATCACCACAAAGAGGAGGATGAGCGGGAGGAAGCTGGCGAGAGCGCCCGGCTGTTCCGGCTGTGCTGCGTCCTGAGCGAAAGCGGCGATGGAGGAAAGAGTCACGAGAAGTGCAGAGAGTTTCATATTGAACCTTGTAGGGGTGAATGTTTTATTGCTACACAAAAATAGAAATTTAGACGAGAGACGATAAATGCGTAAGGCGAATATCGCGACAAAAAACTTGTTTTTTGACATGATTGAGCCTAGCATTTAGCACTTGTGTAAAGACGAGAGACGAGAGAAATGTCTCTTAAAAACATCTTTCGTCTGTAGGCGGGAACCGCCGTTCTTTCGTCTAACTACTTCCTACAGTCTATTGACTAATGACCAATGGCTATTGACCAGTAATTAATTTTTTATCGAGCAATGGATAAATACGGTTGAGTTCGAGCAGGTTTAGGAGCTTATCGAAGTTGGCGCAATATTTATTTTGGGAGAGTTCTTTGAGAAGCTGCTTTTGCAAAAGCGTTTCGAGGTTGCGCGGGGTGAGGCTCATCCCGTGCATGGTGCGCTTGGTCTGCTCAATCAAATCGCTTGTGTTTACGGCGACAAGACCGTCGGACTGGAGCTCGCCTTTGTCGCAGGCGGCTTTCACGAATGCAGTGAGGATTGCCTGGTCGGTAAGCGAAAGGATGTTCGGCGATGTACTCTTGTAAATGGCGCGATGGCGGAGCGTCTCGTAGAGAATCTTGATTAGCGGCTTGTTCTCGACAGATACGGATTCCGATTGCAAACGGACAAGCTTAAAGTCCTGTAAAATAATTAATAGTTTATATGTACCAAATGCGGAAAGCTTTGAAAATTGTGCAATTTCGTCTTGTAGTGCGACTAAACTAATATCTTTTGCGGGCACTCTCGAAAGCACGAACAACAGCGACGGGAAAGTTGTAATCAAGTCGCTCTTGCGCTTGTTCTCTTGCGCGATGTGGTTGCGCTGTGTGAGGAACGCGAGAATGGACTTGAGCCAAATCGGTTGCTTGGCCATTGCGTCGTGCAGGGCGCTTTGCGGGATGACCTCGATTTCACAGTCTTCTTCGGCGTGGACCGTGTATTCCATGGGCTCGCCAGCGATGAGGCTGAGTTCGCCAAACGTGGAACCGGGGCCGAAATTCAGGACCTGCGTGCCGTTTTGCTCATCCTTTGAAGTCGCGGTAAGCGCACCGCTTTTGACGATGTAAAATGAATGGGTGAGGTCCCCTTGCAAGCAAAGATTTTCGCCTTCTCTCAATATCATTTTACCGTCCCCTTGAGATTTGGCTCGTATTGCAATGTCAATAAATAGTAATTTACTTTATCTATATTAAGCGCGAAAAGATGGTTCTCTTTTTCGATGAACCATTCAAATTGCTGCATCTGGAGCCAGTCTGCAACGCTAACTTCAAGGTTGTGCGTTTTGAACAAATTTATCCATGCAGAACCGTCCATGGTCGTATTGGGTTCGAGAGTCGATAGCCAGACGAGGTTTCTCTTTTGCTGGAGCGTGAGCTTGAACGGGAGCCATGGAAGTTCAAGTTCTTGTGTCTTGAGGTAATCCGCGAAAATTTCGAGAAGGCGCGGGTCAGGGACGGTAAGCGTCAAACCGTTCGCTTGCGGGATGAGCATCTTGCGACGGATAAGCGTCTTTAGCGCTTCGTTTGCGGCTGGGAGCGGCGTCTTGGTAAGCCACGAGAATTCCTGCAACAGCAACTGCTTTTGCAAAATTTCGTCTTTGCTGTAGAATTTGCAGAAAGAGGCGAGGCTTTCGAGCGGATTTTCCGTCTTTGCGGCGCGGATGGATTCGTTGATGCGGCGCGTCTTGGCCGAAATTGCCTTGATGGCCGCCAAAAGCCAGACGGGGAGCGCTTTTAGCTCGGATTCCATGCACTCGTCATTGATGATGGTGATGGTGGAATCGGTGGTCGCCTGGAAAATGTAGCGTACGGGTTCGCGTTCAAGCAGGGCGCCTACGCCCACGAGATTACCGGGATGGATCTTGAAAACGACCTTGTTGTTCGCTTTGGGGTCGAGGGCGACAAGCTCACCTTCGTTCAAAAGGATGATTTTCTTGTCTTCGTCCTGAGGTGAGGATACAACAAAACCCGCCTTCACGCAGAGTCGCGTGGGCGGGATAAGTCTTGGTTGCGAATTCCCCGTAATCATCGGGAAATAACCGCCTTCGAAGTCCGGCTAATTAAGCCTGGCGTTCTTCGATACGTGCAGCCTTACCGCGGAGGTCGCGCATGTAGTAAATGCGAGCCTGGTGAACCTTACCGGAGCGTTCGACAACGATGGAGTCGATGCGCGGGGAGTTGACCGGGAAGATACGTTCGACAGCGACTGCACCGGACATCTTGCGGACCGTGATGGACTTGCCGATGCCAGAGTTCTTCTGCTGAATAACGACGCCCTTGAACGGCTGGATACGTTCCTTGGTACCTTCGATAACCTTGACGTTAACGGTAACGGTATCGCCAGCACGGAATTCCGGAAGGTCGGTCTTCAAATTTTCGTTTTGGATTGCTTCAATGTTCAGGGACATAATGTGTACCTCGTTATTATTTGTCGCCAAATGTAGTATTTATTTCAAGATTTTTAAAGATGTCGGGGCGTCTTTCTTGCGTTCTTTTTAACGATTCTTGACGTCTCCACTCTGAAATGTTCTTGTGATGACCGGAAAGTAGCACCTCAGGCACCTTTTTTCCTTCGAATTCTTCGGGGCGGGTGTAGACGGGCCAGCCCAAAACACCTTGCGCGAAGGAGTCCGTTTCGCCGGATTCCTTGTGGCCCAGAGCGCCGTCCAGCAGTCGCACTACGGCGTCCGTGACGAGCATCGCCGGAAGTTCGCCTCCGCTTACGACAAAGTCTCCGATGGAAATTTCCATGTCGACCTCGGTCTGGCGGATGCGGTCATCGATTCCCTTGTAGTGTCCGCAGACAAGAACAAGGTGGTTTTCTTGAGAGAGTTCTTTGGCAATCTTGTGTGTGAAGGGGACGCCATCTGCCGTGAGGTAGATGACCTTTCCGCCATCTTCCTTGACTCCCGTGCTGCGAATGGCCTTCGCAAGCGGTTCGGGACGGAGTACCATGCCCGGTTCGCCACCGTACGGAACGTCGTCCACCTGCCCGTAGGCGTTGATGGCGAAGTCTCGCAGATAGACTGTATTGAACTCAAACAAGCCTTTTGCCTGTGCGCGGCCCATGATTGAACTTTTCATCGGCGCGAACATTTCGGGGAAGATGGTGATGCAGTCGATCTTCATCGTTCCTCCGGGCAAACGGATTTTAAATAGTCGCTATCACAAACAATGAACTTTTCTTCGTCGTTGATTTCCTTGACGCAATCGTCAATCCAAGGGGCGAGGATGGACTTGCTGCTGAATTCGGATTGCACGGCAAGGTCGAACTTGATGAGGAACGCATCGACCGTCATCAGTTCTTGCACTTCGATGACTTCGCCGACGTCGCGGCCGTCTTCGGTGTGGACGCGGAAGCCTTCCAGGTCGTCAAGATAGTATTCGCCTTCGGGGAGCGGGAGACGTTCGGATTCGGGAATCATGACGTCGCCATTGACGAGCGGGGACAGTGCTTCTGGAGTGTCGAAACCCTTGAATTTCAAGAGCCAGAGGTTGTTTGCCTGCTTGGCATCTTCGAGGGTGAGTTCCAGAACTTCGCCATTCCTCTTTTGAACGCGCACGTCTTTGAGGCTCTTGCAGCGAGTCAGGTCGTGGGTCAGGGGCATCGCTTTGATGTAGCCTTTGACGCCATGCGCACGCATGAGCTGGCAGACGGTGATGAATTCTTCGGAATTGGGCATTCTTAGACGAAAGACGAGAGACTAGAGACGAGTGTTGTTTGTGCTTTGCTAAAGAAAAAAGTCCCGTGCGTGTGGCACGAGACTCTTTATTAAAGGCGTAATTAAGCCTGTGCTTCTTCAGCGGCCGGAGCTTCAGCAGCTTCCTTGGCAGCCTTTTCGGCTTCGAGGCGAGCCTGAGCCTTCGGGCTCAACTTGCGCTGCTTGGACTTGATTTCGCGAGCGACCGGAGCCTTGCCTTCGATGGAGCGGTTGGCCTTGAGGTCGTGGAACAAGTCAGAAATGCCAGTCTTCTTGAGGAGAGACTTGACCGTGTCAGACGGCTGTGCACCGACGGAGAGCCACTTGAGGACCTTTTCCTGTTCGAAGCGGATTTCCGGCTGCTTGAGGTTCGGGTTGAAGAAACCGACCTGTTCGATAAAGCTATCGTCGCGAGCCTTGCGGTTGTCGATGACGACGATGCGGTAGATCGGGTTGTGACGCTTGCCGAAGCGGGCGAGACGGATAACAGTTGCCATTTTATACCTCTTTATGGGGTTTTTCCCGAAATTTCGGGGTTTTAGTTCTTTTGATGCCAAATATAGCAAACTTGCTTTTGTGTGTAAAGGACGGCAATGAAAAAAAAATCCGTCCTTTTCTTATAAATTAATTTTATGAGTGGCACATAATTAGCAAAAAATGTCGAAATTCGTCTAAAAATGGCAATTTAAAAGAAAAATGCCCGCTTGGTAGCGGGCGCTTAATTATCTCTTTTTCTTTTTGTTTTTGTCTTTAGGCGGGGTGTAGTTCGAACCGATCGTACCGCCGTTGTTTTGGCGTTTGGCAAAATCGCCGACCTTCTTGAACATTTCCTTCATGCTTTCGTACTGCTTTAGGACTGCGTTCACGCGGGCAGCGTCCGTGCCGGAACCCTTTGCGATACGGGCCTTGCGGCTACCGTCGATAATCTGCGGTTTCTTGCGTTCCTTCGGCGTCATGGAGCTGAGCACTGCTTCCACATAGACGAGTTGCTTTTCGTCAATCTGGTCGAGCGGGAGCTTGTTGAGTCCCGGGATGAGGCTCAAAATGTCCTTGATGCGGCCGAGTTTCTTGATGGTGCGGAGTTGCTTCAAGAAGTCGTTCAAGTCGAACGTGTTGTTGAGAATCTTTTTCTTGAGGTCCTTGGCGTCCTTTTCGTCGATGACCTGCTGGGCCTTTTCGACGAGGCTGACCACGTCACCCATGCCGAGGATTCGGCTTGCCATGCGGTCCGGGTGGAAAAGGTCGATTTCGTTCAGCTTTTCGCCAACGCCGATAAAGCATATAGGTACGCCCGTCATCTTCTTGATGCTGAGGGCTGCACCGCCGCGGGTATCGCCATCCATCTTCGAGAGGCAGACGCCCGTGAAGTTCAGGCGGTTCCAGAACGTCTCGGCGACATTCACCGCTTCCTGACCGATCATCGCGTCGGCGACGAACAGAATTTCGTCCGGATGAACCGCGTCGCGGGCCTTTTCAAGTTCCTGCATCAACTCTTCGTCAATCTGCAAACGGCCTGCCGTATCGTAAATCACGAGGTCAAAACCGTTGTCCTTTGCGTACTGGTAGCCGTGCTTGATGATTTCGACCGGATTGCCCTGACCTTCGTCATAAACCGGAACGCCGATGGACTTGCCGAGCACCTGCAACTGCTTGATAGCGGCTGGACGGTAAACGTCAGCGGCAACGAGGAGCGGTTTGCGCTTCTTCTTGCTGCGCATCCAGAGAGCGATTTTGCCTGCGAAAGTCGTCTTACCCGAACCCTGCAGACCAACCATCATGATGCCCACCGGAGATGGTGCAGAAAGGTTGATTTCCTTAGTTTCGCCACCCATGACGGACACAAGTTCGTCGTGGATAATCTTCACAATCTGCTGACCCGGGGTCACGGAATTGAGCACCTCGGCGCCCATGGACTTTTCCTTGACGGACTTCACAAAGTCGCGGGTCACGTTGAAGTTCACGTCGGCAGCGAGGAACGCGCGACGCACTTCGCGCAGCGATTCCGCCACATTTTCTTCGGTAAGTTTGCCCTGCCCACGCAGGTTCTTGAGGGTATTTTCTAGAGAATCAGTCAGCTGTGAAAACATAGTGGGTCAAAGATAGTAATTAGACGAGAGACGAGAGACGAAAGACGAGAGAAATGTGAGTGAAAAACGCTTGTAGCCGTGTCATTCTGAGCGGAGCCTGTAAGGCGAGAATCGCTAATAGCAAAAAAACAGGCCGCGTGAACGACCTGCTTTTCTTGTATCGCAATTTTATAGCTTTTGGCCTGGATTCCAGTAGTCGGTGGGTTGTTCGACGCCGCATTCTTTTGCAATGTAGACGGGTTCGAGGCCCTTCTTCTTTTGGTCGGTGTAGTTCTTGAGAGCTTTGATGGCGATTGGCGAGAGAATCAAGATGACAGGAATGTTCACGAGGACCATGAGGCCTTGGCAAAGGTCTGCGCTGTCCCAGGCGAACGATGCGCTGGAGGTGGCGCCTAAGAAGACGATGGCGGTCGCGATGGTCTTGAATACGTTGCGGATTTTCTTTGTGGGGCGCCTGTTCAAGATGAAGCGGAGGCAGCCTTCGGTGTAGTAGTAGTTGCCGATGAGCGTGGTGTAGCCAAAAAGGCACATGGAGAATGTGATGAAAATGGCGCCGTTGCTGCCGAGAACGGAGGCGAGAGACTTTTGTACGTAAATGATTCCCGAAACATCCTTGCTGGGCTCGATGTTGGTCGAGAGGCACATGAGGGCTGTGGCAGAGCAGATGAGGAGCGTGTCGATGAATACGGAGAGCGATTGTACGAGGCCTTGCTTGACGGGGTGCGAGACGCTTGCGCTTGCACTTGCGTTCGGGGCGGAACCCATACCGGCTTCGTTGGAGTAGAGGCCGCGCTTGATGCCGTACATGATGCAGCTTCCGGCGAAGCCGCCGAATCCTGCGTCAAACGAGAATGCGTTCTTGAAGATCGTGCTGAACATGGCGGGAACGTTTGATATGTTGTATATAATGATGCCGAAGGCGACGATGACGTAGATGGTTCCCATGAAGGGGACGAGGTAACTTGTGATGGTGGAAATTTTCTTCGCGCCTTCCCAGATGCAAAGAGCAAAGAGGGCGGCTAAAATAAAACCGATGATGAATGGTGTCGATGATTTGTCGTAGAATTTGAATCCAGAGAGGGAGTCTTGAATATTGTACGAGGCGAGCAGGTTGTAGCCCACAATGTAGGTGAGGAGCACGAATCCCGAGAAGAGAACGCCGAGCCAGCGCTTGCCGAGCGCAGTCTGGATGTAATAGGACGGTCCGCCGTAGGAGTGTCCTGTGACGTCGTCGT
This sequence comes from Fibrobacter sp., assembly GCF_045112255.1. GTDB lineage: Bacteria > Fibrobacterota > Fibrobacteria > Fibrobacterales > Fibrobacteraceae > Fibrobacter. The sequence goes on along the minus strand of NZ_JBGUHR010000120.1, from coordinate 15,025 downwards.
GTCGCTTGTAAATTTGGGCGAGGGTGGATTCTACGAATGCGGATGCTGCACCGAGGATGGCGATGACCCACATCCAAAAAATGGCTCCCGGTCCTCCGAGGCAAATGGCCGAAGAAACGCCGACGATGTTTCCTGTGCCGACGCGGGAGGCGGTCGAGACCATCAATGCCGCAAAGGACGAAATCCCGTGCTTGTGCAACGGCTTTTCGCGAGTGACGCGGAATGTTTCAATCAGATAGCGGACTTGCGGGAATCCCAAGCGAACCGAAAGAAATACCCCGGCTACAATCAAAAACAGCGGGACAATGTAGAAGTCATAAAGGGCGGTGTTCAGCGCCGAAACAATGGGTTGTAAGGGATTGAACATAGAATTCTCCTATTGGATAAATAGTAGAAAAATTTTTAAATTTGCCTGCCATGCAACCGTTAAGTAAGCGCACTGAAACTTTTACCGATTCCGTTATCCGCCGAATGACCCGCATCGCAAATGCTTGCGGGGCTATTAACTTGTCGCAGGGGTTCCCTGATTTTGACCCGCCGGAATTGCTCACGAGGCGACTTTCGGAGGTGGCTTTGACGGGTCCGCACCAGTATGCGATTACGTTTGGCGCGCAGAATTTCCGCGAGGCGCTGAGCGATAAGCAGTTCCATTTTAGCGGGCTGCGCTACGATCCGCAAAAAGAGATTGTGATTACTTGCGGCAGTACCGAAGCGATGATGGCATCGATGATGTCGGTCTGCAATCCGGGCGATAAGGTGGTGCTATTCTCGCCGTTCTACGAGAACTATTCTGCGGATACGATTTTGTGCGGGGCGACTCCGGTTTATGTGCCGCTTTCGCCGGTGGACTTGAGCTTTGATGCGAATGTGCTTGAAAGTGCGATGGCGCAGCCGGGCGTGAAGGCGCTTGTGCTTTGCAATCCGGCGAACCCGAGCGGTAAGGTCTTTTCGCACGAAGAACTTTCGATTATTGCAACGCTCGCCATCAAGTACGATTTGTATGTGATTACGGACGAAGTTTACGAGCATATCGTTTACGCTCCGCATCGTCATACTTATATTGCGACGCTCCCGGGAATGTTCGAACGCACGATTGAATGTAGCAGCTTGAGCAAGACTTACTCGATTACGGGTTGGCGCTTGGGCTATGTGCTTGCGGCGGAACCGGTTATGGAACGCATCAAGAAGGTTCATGACTTTTTGACGGTGGGTGCTGCGGCTCCATTGATGGAAGCGGCTGTGACGGCGCTTCGTTTTGACGACTCGTATTATACGGGCTTGCAGGCGCATTACACGCACATGAAGGATGTGTTTACGAGCGGCTTGCGCAATCTCGGGTTGCATTTTACCGAACCGCAAGGGGCTTACTTTGTGCTCGTCGATATTACAGAATTCGGATACGGTTGCCGCAGTGTTAGCGGAGTGCGCGAATCTTGTAGTGGTGTGAAATGCGCAGCTGGCACGTTGCCTGATGAACAATTCTGCATTGATATGGCGCAGAAGGTGGGCGTTGCTGCCGTTCCGGGTTCCAGCTTCTTCCGTGAACCGGTGGATCATCTTGTTCGCTTGCATTTTGCGAAGAAAGACGAAACGCTTTACGAAGCGCTCAACCGCTTGGAAAATTTGAAAAAGCTGAAACGATAGTTTGTATGATTTAATTTGTAATTAAAGGCGTGGCGAGATGCTGCGCCTTTTCTAGTTATAAAAAAATTGTATCATCAGTAATGAAATAATAGTATTGGACAAAAGTCTTTACAGAATCTATCATTGTGCGTACTAAAAACAACTCAACAATGGAGGATTCAATGAATATCTTTAAAAACCGTACGAAACTTTCGACTATTATTTTAGCTTCTGTTCTTTCTCTTTCTGCATGTTCTGATGACGATTCAAATTCTGTTGCCGCATCCTCCGAAGATCATGAAAACCATTCTACGGAAGAACATTCTGGTTCTACAGACGAACATTCCCATCATGCAACGGAATCTGGTGACCATAAATCGGCATCTAGCGGCTTGACGCTTGGCGATGAAAATATTAAGGATGGCATCATCTTTTTGCAGGATACGACGATTGATGGCGTGTTGACTGTGAACACTTCAACGCCGGGCGCAACCGTTCTGAAGAATGTCAAGATTACGGGAAATTTGCTGATCAAGCGCGCTGGCCGCGTGGATTTTTCGGGAAGTGCCGATGTGGTTCATGTCGGTAGCAGCAATACGGATGTCTATGCCTTTGAAGATGTCGCTCAAGTGAATGGTCACCATTTTATGGGCAAGAATAATACCTTCACGACCAAGAGATTTTCGGATTACCAGGAAGTTGATTGGACCGAAAAAGCGGCGCATCTTTCTACAGGAATTCATTTGTCTTACACGGTCACGGGTGGCGAAAAGGGAACTCCGGTTGTCTTGATTCATGGGCTTGCCGATGGGCGTGTTTCCTGGTCGCAGGTGGCTCCTCAGCTTGCCAAGAAGGGCTATCGCGTTTATGTTCCTGAATTGCGTGGCAACGGAAAGACGGACAAGCCTATTGAAGAATCTGCATATTCCATCAAGGATTTGGCAAAGGATATTGCGGCCTTTATTGATAAACTTGAACTGAAGAAACCGCATGTCGTCGGGCATTCTTTTGGCTCGTTTGTGGCTCAGGAATTGTCTATTTCGTATGCGGATAAAATCGGTTCCATCACATTGATTGGTTCGGCCGCTTCTGTGGAAAAGAATAACGCTACGATTGATTGGCTCTTGAACGGAACGGACGATAAATCATTTGATGGCGTTTACGCTTACGATTCAACGCAAAAGCTTCCTGATTCATTCTATGAAAAGTGGGGCAATAGCACGAATCTGGATAAGGATTTCCAGACCGCTCTCTTGGAACATTTGCACCAAGTTCCGTATTATGCTTGGAAATTCCTTGTCAAGAGCTTTGTTGCGGTTGACAATGCAAAACGTCTTTCTTCGATTTCGTCGAATGTGCAAATCATTTGGGGTTCTAAAGATGCTTTGTTCAACGAAAAGTCTCAGAAAACATTGCAGGATGGCCTCACGAAAGCTAAAAAGGTTGTGTTCCACGAAGTTGAAGGTGCTGACCACAACACGCATTGGGGCTCTGCTGCCGACGTAGAAACTGTGACGAGCTATATTGACGGCTTTATCAAGGATCAAAAGTAATTTAGTATGAATAAACGAATTGTCTTTTGCCTTTTGCTGCTGCTCGGGACTGCGTTCTCTCAGATTCGCCCAAAGCTAGACCTTTCTGGGATGGTGATGGTTCATGCTTATGCCGACTGGAATACGGATGAGTCGAAGGTTACGCACCGTTTTGAATCAATGTTGGATTTGAATTTTGACCTCCGTTTTAACGATCGCTGGTCTGCATGGCTTGAACTCGAAGCGATGGGAATGGCGATGAACGGAATGGCTGACATGGAAGGGATGGATATGGGCGATGATTCGTCGATGGATCCCGTGAATCCTGCTGTAGTCTTTAATGGGGCGTATATTCAATATGCTCGTTCGGAACGCACGTTCTTTCGCATTGGTGACCTGAAATTTTTTGAGGGTATTTTCAAGAACTATTATGATTTCGGGGACCCGCGCGATGACGCTGCCGGCATTTCGCAAAAGACGATTCGTGGTTTAGAATTTCAGTGGAATGGATTGCAATTTGATGTTGGCTTTGGTACGGCAAGCAATGATCAAAGTTGTCTTTATCATTTTATGTTTGGCGAGTACATGGGAATGGATTGCAAGGATGGTTATACGTATGAAGTTCATGCCGCATACGACCTAGAAATTGCAGATCAAGTTTTCCGTCCTTATTTTGATTACAAAAGTTATCAGCGTAAGGACTACAATGAACTTTATGCTGGCTTGGATGTGTCGCTATCTTTGGGATATTTTGCCTTTCACGGATTGTACGGATTTCATTCGGTGTTCCTAGCGAGTGACGATGCTGTTTCTAACCATGTCTTGTTAGCAGAACCGTCATTAGATATTTCGAGATTCTGCATTGTGGGTTCCTTGTTCTATGCGTTTATTGACGACCCGGTGCGTACAAGCTTAGAAATCACGACTCGACCGGAATACTTCTTTGTTGCGCTGGAACCGAGCGTTGCTGTGAATGAATATTGGAGCGTTGGTCTTCCTGTGGAATTACACACGAACAGCTTGGATAAAAAGGATAATTTGGGTTCTGCGCGCGTTGGTGGACGATTCTACTTCAATGTTCCTGATTATAAAATCGATATTATCTCGATGGTGTTGGTGGATATCCCGTATGGCGATGATTGGCCGTCTGAAGAAAATAAAAATGATCCTTCCTTTATATTTGGCGTAGAAGCAATGTTTGACTTCTAGGGGTTCATGTGAAAAAGATTGTATTACTTTGTATTTTACTGAGTTCCTTGGCTATGGCGCGATTTGATTGCTGCGCCCGCAAACGTGCAACAATCAAAAAAGAGGAAACGTCTTTGACGTTTTCGGTGGGTGTGGTCCGTGAAGATGATGAAGCGTTGTTAAAAAAAGCTTCGACATCGCTTGCCAAGGAATCTATCACTTTGCAGGTGAAAAAGTGGGATACCCAGGAACATGCCAACGAGGCGCTTGCCAAGGGCTTTGTGGATGGCTTGTATATCGACAGCCTTTGGTTTAACGCGGATTCGGATAAGAAAGAAGTTCTTTTGAGGCTGAAAAAAGAAATAGGAAAATGAAAATCGGCTAGCCGAGGTCTTTGATTTTTCTATCTTTGCCAAGCTATGGTTGATGCTATTTTAAATAGGTTCTATAAACCTTCGAAATTCAAGAAGAACGGGGATGTGAAGGATGTGCTCGTGGTGGCGCTCCCGATGCTTTTGTCGATGTCGTTTGATACGTTCATGACGTTCATCGACCGCTTGTTCCTCTCGAAGCTTGGCCCTGCCGAAATGAATGCGGCGCTTGGGGCGGGTGCGGTGCAGCTTGCGCTCACGATGTTTTTTACGGGCGCGATTAGCTATACGACGGCAATGGTGGCGCAGCGTCTGGGGGGCAAGAAACGCTGGGATTGCGCTCGCGTGTTCATGCAGTCGGTGTACCTGTCGCTGATTTCCGTGCCGCTTTTGTACCTCACGATTCCGCTGGGGCATTTTGCTTTTGGACTGGAGCATTTGCCGGCGGACCAGCTCGAATACCAGAAGACTTATTTTAACATCTTGATGTTCGGCGGTGTGATTAACTTGTTGCGTAATGCGGCGCCGTGCTTCTTTAGCGGTATTGGCGAAACCAAGGTCGTGATGAAGGCTGCGTTTGTCGGCATGCTTGTGAACGTGGCATGCAATTTCGTGTTGATTTACGGATGCGGCCCTGTGCCTGCGATGGGGGTCGCAGGTGCTGCTTATGGTACGCTTATTGGCAATGTAGTTTCTACGGTGATTCTGTTTGCGAAGTTCTTTAGCAAAAGTTGCCATCGCCGGTTCCGTACGCGTTTTGCGTTTGCGTTTAGCTGGCCGTTGACGCGTGAACTTCTGAAAAAGGGAATTCCGTCTGGTGTCGAAATGTTCCTGAACATGGCGGCGTTCCAGTCGTTGATTTTGATGTTCCATGCGCTTGGACCTGAGTCGGCGACGGCTTCATCGATCATGTTCAACTGGGACTTGGTGGCGTATGTGCCGCTGATGGGGCTGGAAGTCGCTTCAACGAGCTTGGTGGGGCGTTATGTGGGCGCGAAAGATGGGGCTGCGGCGACGCGCTCGACTTATTCCGGGCTTAAGCTTGGCTGGGGCTATTCCTTGGTGATGGGCGTTTTCTTCATCTTCTTGCCGGGAGTGCTGACGGACATTTTTAAGCCGGATGTCGTGGAGGCCACAGAAAGTGCGCTTGCGATTTTTAATGCGGCTCGTCCGATGAGCATGTTCATGTTGCGGATTGCGACGTTCTACATCTTTGTCGAAGTCCTGCTCGTGATTTATGCGGGCGCTCTCCGCGGTGCGGGCGATACGGTCTGGGTGATGCTTGCTTGCGGAATTATGAACTGGTTTGTGGCGATTGCCTTGTACATCGTGGCTTACGTCTTCCATCTGCCGGCCCATTACGCTTGGATTGCCGTTGTTGCTGTTTATAGCACGGCTCCGGTAATTTTCTGGCGTCGCTGGAAGAGCGGAAAATGGCGTAAGCATGTGATGAACGCCCGGTAACATGCAAAAATTGTAGATTCTAGGCTTTTTTACAACTTTTAACTAGGTTAATCGAAGTGCCGTAGGTATATTTATATTGCCTGCGGCCTTTTTTTTGTTTTGCTTTTTGGTGGTGGCAATTTTTTGCAAAAGCCGTGGGTGAGGATTGGAATTGGATATGAAGAAAAAACACGTCATTGCGAGCGTAGCGAAGCAATCTATTCTTTTATTTTTGGCAACTATCGCGTTTGCTGCCCCGCCGTCTAATTTTAGCGGCTGGGAACTCGTTTTTGAAGACAATTTTGACGGCACATCTTTGGATAAAAAGAAGTGGAACCCGACTTATAACTGGGGACCGACGCACAACCACCGCGCTTATTGCGCCGAAGAAAATGTGATTGTATCCGATGGTACGCTCAAGCTCAAGGGTGAAAAGAAAAAGCATCCCAAGGCTACGGGTGACCGCTCCAAGGCGAAGTTCAACAATAAGGAAATTCCAGTCGATTACACTTCGGGTGCAATTGACACGAAGGGTAAATTCGAGGTCAAGTACGGCTATATCGAAGGGCGTTTTAAGGCCCCGTGGCAAAAGGGAACTTGGCCTGCGTTCTGGACTTTGCAAGACGGCTGGCCTCCAGAAATTGACATTTTGGAAATCCCCGCATCGCGCAAGCAGCACCATTACTATCTGCATTACACCGACCCGAGTTGGTACAGCAGTCATGGTTCGGCGTGGGATCACGAAGCCTCTTTTGGCGGTCATAAGGACGACAATGTGGACCGCTCGGCGGACTTCCACACGTATGCGGTGGAATGGGACGAATCGACGCTTAGTTTTTATTTTGACGACAAAAAGTTTGCAAGTTACAACCGCCCGACCGAAATCAAGCAGCTTTCGGCGCAGTACATCATCGTGAATTTGGCGATTGGCGGCTGGGCGGGCGACGATATCGAAATCACCTCGGACAAGCCTGCGTATTTTGAGGCGGACTGGGTGCGTGTATGGCAAGCGAAACCCGCAAAGCCAGATACCGTGCGCATCATGTCCATGAATTTTGGCACATGCATGACGAGGACCGCCGAGGACAAACTTGCGCTGGGTGATTGCAGTGGCGATAATGCGATTGCAACGATGACACCGCTTTCATCGACGACTTACCGCATCAACTTTGGCGATATCTCGCTCGATACGCCGAATGAATCAACTGAGGCTGGCATAACGATGAGCCTTTACAAGTGGAACGGTGGCGCTCACCAGAAAGTGGCTATGGAAAAGCAATCGGGTTACGAAGGCAATGTAGTCCGCATGAAAATGCAACACAGCAACATGTACCTCCGTGCAACGACGGATGGCGAACGTGTGGTACAGAGCTGGGCCGATGACTGGGAATGGAACCAGATGTGGCGCTTGCTCAAGCTTAATGAAAAAATCCCGTCGAAGGATTCGACGATTGGTTTGCGTGAAGTCTCGCGAACTCCAGCTTCGTCCTACGGTGCTAATGTTTTCCGCAAGAACGGGATGCTTTACGTGCAGTTCGGCGATCGTAACGGGGGCGTACCTAACAATAATGGCACGAAGCTTGAGCCTCGTGCCTACGATTTCAAGGGTCGAATGATCAAGTAATTTACTCTTTTCTCTTATACCCGCTGAGCCCGAGCAAAATCAGGGCCGGCGTGTAGAAGTACCATACAAAGTTGTTAGCGACTGTTGCCACGATTTCTTGAACGCTGTGGTCTTCGCCGGTCGCAAGTGAAATGCCTACGCACACATCGCAGCAGACGAATAGAATCATGCCGCGCTTGATGTTCCTGGCGTTTTTAGCAGGGAAGTATCCCTTCTTTGGAACTTGGAGGGCGACGGCGAGCGAACAGAACAGGAATGAAGCGTAAGTGGCGATAATTGGAACGGTTGGTCCGTCGAAAATGCGGAATAGGTGAAGCGCGTTCGTGATGAACATGACCGTAAACGGAATAATTAAAATCCACGGTGAGCTTTTGTCTGTATCGCTAGTGCGTGTGTGGCGGTAAATGAAAAGCGCCTGCACGACCATAAAGAAGCAAATGCCAAGTAACGTGTAGTCGCTACGGTGCTCTAACACGTGCGCGTAATTATGCATGATTTTTAAGCAAAAGTCTGCACACAGAGCCATGGCGAAACCTGCTTGCAAAAAGTTACGGTCGCGCTTGCACAGGCAATTCCCGCCAATGAAAAATACGACAATTGTCATGATGGCAGTAACCGCGAACTTCGCGATGTTTTGATAATTACTGCTTTCAACGAGGCACTGCTCGACAGCGCCGCAGTTGTAAAATACAAGCCAGTCTCTCACGAAGAAAGTAATCATGAGAATCCCGACGATAATAATAAGCGAAGTTATAAGAGTTTTCTTGTTCATAACGTATAATATAATCAATTTTATCTTAATTCAACTTCTTCAAAACGATATTTTTGCTTGATGTCTGGGTATTTCTCGTGATCGACTTCGCTTAAAAACATAGACTTCTCGCGGAGCCAAACAGTGTTGTCGCCGTAAAGAGCGCGGTAGATGACGTATTCTTCTTCGGTCTCGGAATGCTTTGCGATTCCTTCGACAATGTAGTAGCGGTTTTTGAAGTGCTTGTAAATGCCGTGTATTTTAAGTTCTCTGTTTTCCATAAATTTTATCCCTAGTATTCAATTTTTTCAAGTTTTTGAAACTTGTTACAGTTTATGAAACCTCTTTTACATCATACGTAAAATTTTGAAATGCGAAAAAATTATTTGTTTTTTAATTTACCTTATTTCGTACGGATTCGCAAGAGCTTTTGTTATATTTTGACATGTAAAAGCGCAAGAAATCTTGCATCAGGAGGCGTAAAATGATTTCTTTGAATGACTATCTGTTTTCTGGAAATACGGTGCTGAAAATTTTGCACCAATATTCAAATGATCTCAGAAACAGTGCTAAGGAAACGCATAATAGCATCGATCTTGCGCATTCGAATTTTCTGATCCAGATTATTGAACTTTTGGAGCACAACGACTTCTTGACTTCGCAATCTCAACGGATCAAAGAATTCTACAAGTACATGACGAGGGAATATCCTTTCTTGGCGTTTACGTTCAAGGGACGCATCAAGTCCTTGATTCGTGCTGAAGAAAAATTCAATGGGTATATCCTTGAATTTGTTTACAACTATTACAAGAAAAATGGATCATTCCCGTCTGAAGCAGAAATTAAAAGCACACTGAATTTTCGTGATTTGATTGCTTATCGAATCGTTATTTCGATGCCCGCTTGCCACATCAAGAAGGGCGAAGATCGCGCTGAAGTTGAACGGAAATACCTCTACGAAATCGCGAATGTGATGCCGGAATTTTTGGAAGAGCGTGGATTTACGCCAGAAATTTCAAGGCATAAGGATGGCGGTCATTGCGACTTGCTGAAAGATGCTGTCCAGCCGTATTACCATGATTCGGTGGCGACTCCGCGAAGCTCCGGTTACCAGTCGTTGCACATAACGATGTATGATAATCTAGCCCGTTGCTATACGGAAGTGCAACTTAGGACAAAGGATATGGATGATTTTGCTGAAATCGGTGATGCGAACCATTTTGGCTATGAAAAAACGCAAGAAACAAGACGTTCTAAGCACGATCAAATTCCAAGCGGCGAATGCGTATACTTTGATGATGCTTATGAGCGCCTGACAAAATTGCAGGAACTTGAGCTATCGAAATTGGATGTGAACATGTTCAAGGCTATCAACAATCAATTAATCAATGATGGCTGCGGACTTTTCAGAGGACGCCAAATATTGCCGTTCGAACACCTGTCGAGATTCCAAAACGACTTGATCGATTAAGGATACTTCGCGCCGGGAATGTCCTTGAGGATTTCTTTCCAGAAATCGCGGAATTCTTTGTCGGTGACGGTTCCGCCTGCTGTGAGCAATCGGTAGTGTTCGCCTTGCCAAACATAATCGACGGGGGAGGCGCCAAAACCGTTGCGTTGGTAAAATTCACGGCGGCGGTTCCTACGCTCAAGTTCCTCCGCGTTTTTGGAATCTTCTTCAACTTCGATATCGACGACTATGCGTGAGTCCGGATGCTTTTCGCGGATGGCCTGCAAAATTTGTGAGCCGTACCCGCGAGAGCGCAGTTCTGGCACAACTGCGAAATAGACGATGTTCGTGATGTCGCCGTATGTGATGGAATTCGAAAATCCGCAGAACTTTGGGGTCACGGCGTTCTCGCCTTCATTCTTTTCGAAAAACGCCCAAAATTCCCGCTTGATTTTGTCGTCGAGCAATTGCTTTATCGGAATACGTTCGTTTGCCGGGAACGCCGATTCGTACAACTCCCGAACTTGCGGAAGATACGGGGATTTCTTTGTGACATCGAAAAACTGGAGCATTTGTGGAAAGAATATAGTATATATTTACCCTTATGAAATCTTTTGAAAATAAAGTGGTCGTAGTGACGGGTGGTGCGCACGGGATAGGTGCTTCCATCGTGAGTGAATTCGAGAAAGAGGGGGCGAAGGTCGCGTATATTGACATTCGTGAGAATCCTTGCTTTGTCGGGGACTTGTCAAAAAAAGACGTCCTCGAAAAGTTTGCGCAGTTTGTCCTCGAAAAATATGGGCACGTAGATGTGCTAGTGAATAACGCGCTCCCGCTGATGAAGGGGGTTGACGAATGTAGTTACGAAGAATTCAGCTATGCGCTAGCCGTCGGCGTGACGGCTCCGTTCTACCTTGCAAAACTTTTCTCGCCGTATTTTGCAAAGGGCGCAAGCATTATAAACATTTCGTCGTCTCGCGACCGTATGAGTCAGCCGCAGACGGAAAGCTATACGGCGGCGAAGGGCGGAATTGCCGCCCTGACTCATGCGCTTGCCATGAGTTTTGCGGGCCGCGTCCGCGTGAATTCAATTTCACCGGGCTGGATCGATACGGATTTCAAAATTTATGAAGGCCCCGATGCTTCGCAACAGCCTGCGGGCCGCGTCGGCAATCCGCTTGACATCGCGAACATGGTGCTTTACCTCGCGAGCGATAAGGCTGGCTTTATTACCGGCGAAAACATTTGCATTGACGGTGGCATGACCCGCCAAATGATTTACCACAATGATTGTGGCTGGAATTTCAAGGAGAAAGTATGAATAAATTTATTCCATTTATCGTGGCGTGTGCTATTGCGTTTGTCGGTTGCGACGAATCAAAAATTTCTACGGAAAATAAGGTCACGGCGAATACGCCATCTGTCGAGGGAACGGAATCTCGGACGCTCGCGAACGGGGCTACGGTCACTTGGATCCAGGATAACGAGGGTAAAAAGTTTATGCCTCGCGAACTGTTCAGCGATGCGAGCGATACTCTTTATGAAAGCTTGAGTATGCTTGCGGGACTTCCGGCTTCTGTGAGCACTTTCTTGGTGAAAACGGATGGCAAGTATATTTTGTTTGATACAGGTCTTGGCGCGTGGGGCGGGCAGCTTTTAAAGCGTCTTGCGGCATTGAACGTGAATCCGGATTCTATCGGGCTTGTTTACTTGACGCATTTTCACGCAGATCACATTGCGGGACTTGTGAAAAATGGCAGTGCCGGGAAAATGGAAAAGGTTTTCAAGAACGCAGCCGTTTATGCCGGCAAGGTGGAATATGATGCTTGGATGAACGATATTCCAAAAAGTGATTTGCAAAAGAACATCATGGCTCTTTACAAGGATAGCCTTCATTTGTTTGCGTTCGGTGACAGCCTCCCGCATGGAGTGCTTGCAATGGATGCCGTTGGCCACACGCCGGGACATACTGCCTTCCAAATTTCAAACTTACTCGTGATTGGTGACTTGATGCATGGCTATGCTTTGCAAAAGGACCATCCCGAAATCAATTCTAATTACGACATGGACAAAGCAAAATCTGCCGAGAGCCGCAAACGCATTATGCAATACGCTCGCGAAAACAAACTCCTGATGGCCGGAATGCACTTGCCGCCTCCGGGATTCGCGGAGTAGTTTTTTCTGCGGAATTTTAATTACCAGAACAGGTTTTTGTAGCTAGTTCCGAGTGCGTCGGCGAGGCGGTGAGCCATCTTGCGACCGATGGGTTCCTTGCCTCGTTCCATCGCAGATACTTGTTGCTTGGTAATACCTGCTTTGTCTGCCAGCTGTTGCTGCGTATAGCCGAAGGTTGTTCGCAAAAGTTTCAAGCTTTCTGCAGGAGTGGATCTGGCTTCCGTTTCCTTGAACCAGTCGGTGTCCATAATGTTTATGGATTCTTCGTTGTTATCGCACTTGATTTCCTCTACATTTGGAAAAGCTGACTTTAAGAATATAACGAGATAGTCGGGGATGTTTTTCCCTTCGAATGTAAAAACAGTCCCGTTTTTTGCCTTGCTAGTAAGGCGCATTTTCACGGCTTCCAACATAGGTAACCTCCAGTTCAATTCCTTTAATCGTTTCAATCCAGCATGCCGCCCAGTGGTATGATAGGTGACAATGATGCGTATTTGAGTTCGCTAGTTTTCTGTAGTTTGGCCAATTTGGTAAGACTGGCCCTTTCTCGTGCAAGTCTCTTACCAATTTGGCGAAGAGAACTTGCTCTTTTTGTGGCATAAGCCTTACGGCTTTTAGGATTTTGGGTTTTGTTATTACATCCATAATATATGAAAATTCTTTTCTCCTGTCAAGAAAATTTCTTTACTTCTATAATGAAAAAACACCAAGAAAAAACTTGGAGTTTTAATCTACAATCGAAAAATGTGAAAAAGGTGAAATCCCTAAATTTTGCAAACAACCGTTTGCGAAATGCTTTATTTTGTCGCCTAAGGTTGTCGAATGCTGACGCTAATGAGCGTTGTGATTGGATTTTTCAAATACAATTTTGCTGAAAGTCTTGTAGTGGTCGGTGGTGTAATAAATGTTACAGCCGCTGCTGTAAACTAGGCGGTTTGTGCCGCGATTGTCTCCAAAGTAATCGACATCGGCTTCGTAGTAATATGCCGTTGGAAGTCTTCCTTCGCGGTTGTCAAAGTAGTCTCCGCCGATCATTACGCCGAGTGTCGTATGCGGATTGAAATTCCATTTCACAAAAGTTTTGCCGGTCTTTTGTTCGTAAAGCTTTATACCCTCGCTCTTGGTGACGTAATAGGATGGCAGACGGTCATTGTCGCAAATGTATTTTGCGACGTGGAGCCTTGATGTGTATTCCTTTTCGGCCGGATTTTCTTTGAGCAGGCAGACTTTTTTCTTGCGGGGAGCATTATCGGGGGTTGTGTAAACGACGTATATGTCGAATGCAAATGCCAAAGCGATGCATATTGCGGCTATTATTGCAATCTTGGATTTTTTCGCCTTACGATTTTCTCTGTGAGTTGGGTTGGATGCTGCTTGCTCTTCTCGTGAGGTGACGCCTTCAAGAAAACCCTTTTCGATTTTTGCGCCTTTCTCGGTTTTGCCGAAGCTACAAATGATGATGGTATCACCGACTTTCGGCGGTCTTGCGGGATGCCCTAAAGCTGAAATATGGACAAAGTACTTTGTTCCGTTTGCGGTGGCAAAACCGAATCCTTTTTCTTCGTTCCATTGCGTGATTGTAGCTTTGTTTGTGATGGGCATGGTGAAACCTTTGGGCGTTGATAATTACTTTTTAAATGTAAAAAAAGAAGTTGATTTCGATCAACTTCTTCTGCATTTCCTATGTTCTGTTGTCATTCTTTCTTTATTTTAGATGAAATGATTTATATTTGTGGGGTGTATTTAATTAAAGGGTTTTATGTTTTTTTGATATTGTTATGGGCAGAAAAAATATTGCAATTTCTTGTTTGATGATGTTGTTCCTTGCGGCGTGTGGTGAAAATGGCGACAAATCCGTTAGTCTGGATGATGAACCTGTAAGCGCGGAAAATAGTAGCTCGTCGAGCTCGGTAAAATCTTCTAGCTCAAATGCGACGTCTAGCAGTGTAATGTCTGCGATGCCCTGCAAAACAGATAGTGCGGACACTTGTGAATATGGTTCTTTGACTGATCAGCGTGATGGTCGAACGTACAAGATTGTAAAAATTGGTGATCAGTGGTGGATGGCGGAAAATCTGGATTATGAATCAGCAGATAGCTACTGTTACAAAGATACTGCATCTAATTGTGTTAAATATGGTCGTCTTTATACTTGGGCTGCAGCCATAGACAGTGTTGGGCTTTTTGGTAAAAATGGCAAAGGATGCGGCGATGGCATTAAATGTACTCCAGCAGAACCGGTGAGAGGCGTTTGTCCAAGCGGCTGGCATTTGCCTAGCTATGGTGAATGGTTCGCCTTGTGCTCTGCTGTGGGGGATTATCCTGGTCGGGATCTCAAATCATCTACGGGTTGGTATGGAACTGATGTTTATGGTTTTTCTGTATTGCCTGCTGGAATTAGTTTTAGCGAAGGCTCTTTTGGCGGTGAGGGGAGTGCTGCGTATTTCTGGAGTTCTACAGAAGCCGGTAGCGGATTTTCGTACAGTATGCAACTTAATTCCAATGATGTTAGAGTGTTTCTGGATGTCGAATACAAATTCGAAAGGTTTTCAATACGTTGCGTAAAGGACTAAATGTAATCCATATGGGATCATAATGAGGACTTTAATGCTTTATATATACTTTGCTTGAGCTTGAAGACGTTCCCTCCATTGTTCTGGTCAAAAAAGCTCTTTTTCTTGATTCTATTTCCTAATTCCGAAATCCTAATTCCGAATTTACTATATTCTACCGCGGAACATTTTACTTAACAGAGGTTCAAAAAAAATGAATTATTTCAACTCTATCCCTATGCGTCGCCAACTCGAAGAAATTGGCCACTGCCGTTTCATGGAACATTCTGAATTCAGCCGTGGTGTTGAAGCCCTC